>DATGFC010000113.1:0-200122 GCA_035309485.1 Candidatus Sulfotelmatobacter sp. | reverse complement strand
GGTCCAGTCATATTTGTATTCCGCGGCGCACAGCAGGCACACTTGGTAGTAGTCGCCATCGGCAGCGCGGCGCGGCCAGGAGAATTCGTGGGAGCAGCGCCCAAGCATAAGCACATCCATGAATTTCTGCGGCATGAGTTTTACTTCCGGGTCAGTCCAGCCTCGGACGCACGGTCATCATCGCCCGAACCTCAGAGTTTGGGAAGGTTACTTTCGTGCATCATTAGCTGCGCGGATTGCACTAACTTCACGTATTGCAACTGCTTAGGCTGTGGAAGCGAAGGTTAGTGGGGAGTTCTCAGCCCGGTGCGTTCTGTCCAAGAGGCGACATAGTTCTACGAAGACAAGTAGGCAGATCAGTCAACCTGCTCCTGTATGATCGCGCCATGGGCACGAACTCCGACCTGGCTGCGTTCATTCTTGCAGGCGGGAAGAGCACGCGCATGGGCACCGACAAGGCATTTGTGACGCTTGCGGGGCGAACCCTGTTAACGCGCGCGCTGGAGGTTGCCCGTTCGGTCACCAGCGATGTGCGCATTGTCGGAGAGCCGGCGAAGTTCGCGCCGTTCGCTCCGGTCGTTGAAGATATTTTTGCCGGTTGCGGTCCGCTGGGAGGAATTCATGCGGCGCTTCGCTGCTCGGGGGCTGATCTGAATCTAATGCTTGCGCTGGATTTGCCGTTCGTTTCGCCCGCGCTGTTGCAGCATCTGACCGACCGCGCGCGAAACTCAGCGGCGTTCGTCACGGTTGCGCGGTCGAACACCGGCTGGCAGCCCTTGTGTGCAGTTTACCGCCGTGACTTTGCGGAAAAAGCGGAAAACGCGCTGCGAACCAGACATTACAAAATTGACGCGCTCTTCGATGAACGGACGCAGGTGATCACTGAGGAAGAATTGCAAGCCGCAGGATTCTCAGCCCGAGTATTTCGCAACCTGAACACGCCGGAAGAACTCTCCGCGGCTGGATCAGAGTAACGGGAAAATTTCGGCCCGCATCCACGCTGCGGGCCGAATCCAGTTACGAACATACCTCCGAACATTCACTCACACGATCATTCATCCAACCGATTATTCATTCACGCGATCACTAATTCACGGTCAGCATCAGCGTGCTGCTCTTGCCTCCGCTGGTGCATCCCAGGTCACCGCTGTTTCCGGCCGGAGTGCTCACCTGGATCTTGGCCGTTCCCGGGCCGGAGATGACATCGCTGGTCAGCTTCACTTTCAATTGCGTGCTGCTCACGACAGTCGCGGCGAGCGGCGTGCTATTGACCACCACCTGCGATGAAGAGACGAAGTTGCTTCCATCCACCGTGATTGTGGTACCGCTCTGTATCTGGCTGAAGCTCACTGTGCTAGGTGACAGCGATCCGATGACGGGCGCGGGGCGGGCGCTGCCGCACAGTGGGTTGAGGGTGTTGTTGCAACCTGAGAGTAACAACAAAGCAAGCAGGCTAAGGAAGGGCAGCGTGCAAATGCGGAAAGGCATGGAGCACTCCTTCAGTGGTTCTCCAGCCTGCGCACCTTGACGGGAGCGGCGCCGAAAGCGCAAGCCAGGGAAATTCAGACTTGCAGCTTGCGAGGCAGCCTGAGGGCCAACCGCGGGCCGCGCGGGTATTCTGCGGACAACGTTTGTTCTGAGAAGCTTGAATCAGAAATCCACAGCGGGGATGCCCGGCCAAAGGAGGCTCTGGTGGCCGATTTCCACCAATACGGTGGTTTTCAGCCAGAGTAGACGTCAGGTGTTCAGCAAGTCTGAGCAGTTGCGCAGGTGGCAGTAGGACCTCCCGGCCGAAGGGAAGAGAACAAGAAATCCCGAAGAGTCTCAGGGCGAATTGCCAAATAAACCTTCCGGCCTCAGCCGGCATCTCAATCCACCTAATTGCAGTGTAGAGCTTTTCGTACCAGGTTTGCCCTTCATTCACGCAGCCTGCAGCAGTTCGAGCAAGACCGGGCAAAACGAAGAATGACCGGGCAAGAGGAAGCACCATGTACATGATTCCTTGCCGCCGTACCTTGCTGTTTGCACTCGCCCTGCTGGCCATGGCAATCCCGTCCTTCGCCCAGGTGCGAATCTCAGTGGCTTTCGGCCCACCGGCTATTCCCATTTACGACCAGCCGCTTTGCCCCGGTGAAGGTTATATCTGGACTCCCGGTTATTGGGCCTGGGACGACGACGGAGACGATTATTACTGGGTGCCCGGCACCTGGGTCTTAGCTCCGGAAGTCGGCTACCTTTGGACGCCGCCTTATTGGGCTTGGGACAATGGCGCATTTCTTTTCTATGACGGGTATTGGGGCCCGCAGGTCGGCTTCTATGGCGGTATTGTGTATGGCTTCGGCTATTTCGGTGAAGGCTACGTCGGTGGACGCTGGGAGGGCGACCGCTTCTTCTACAACCGTACCGTGAACAACGTCAATGTCGTGAACGTGCGCAACGTTTACAACGAAACTGTGGTCAACAACAACGTCACGGTCAACCGCGTCAGCTACAATGGCGGCCCTGGAGGCGTCCAGGCACGACCCCGTCCGCAGGACGAAGCCGCGGCGCGCGAGCGGCATCTTCCGCCGATAGGGCCTCAGATGCAACATCGTCAAACTGCGCGCTCGAACCCCGAACTGCATGCCTCGACCAACCGGGGCAGGCCGCCCATCGCTGCGACTCCCAGACCTGCGGACTTTCACGACCGTGCCGTCGTGTCGGCCAGGGAGGCAGGCGCGCCCTATAATCCTCCGGCCAACCGTCGAGCCGCCGCACAGCCGCGCGGTGGCAATATGCCCCCAGTGCATCCCAGAGATCTTCCCCCGTTGCAGCGCCCCGCTCCGCCTCAAAGCGGCAATGGCAACTACGACAGGAGATACCAGCAACAGCAGGAAAAACTCTACGCAAACCAGGAAAAGGAGCGACAGAAACTTCAGCAGAGACAGGATCAGGAACACCAGAAGATGGAACGGCAACAGCCCGACCAAGGTAGGAAACAGCAGGTCGAGCAGCGGCACCAGCAGCAAACCCAGCAATTGCAGCAAAGACACGAACAGCAACAGCAACGCATGCAGGAGAGACAACCACAACCGCCGCCCAAGAAGCAGTAATCCGGAATTCGCGGAAGCTGGGGCAATGGCCGCCTGATTATGTTTTTGAGAAGGGACCGCACATGTTGGGGGCCTAACACCTAACTGGCGTTGCGAAACTTCGCGGGATCGTGTTCTCGCTCTATCGACACGCGCAAGGTCTGAGCTTTGAGCACCAGCTCCGACGCGGACTGACTCTTCGAGACTACCGCGTCTATACCAGCCGCCTGTGCCAGCCGTTCAACTTCGCTCCCCTCTTGTTGTGTGAACAAGATAATGATTGTGTCGGGCAGAAGTTTCTTAAGCAGCGGTGCTGCATCGAGCCCATTCATGACCGGCATAATGAGATCCAGGATGATTAGATCGGGTTTTAGCTCTTCAGCTTTCTTAACCGCGTCACTTCCGTTTTCCGCTTCTCCCGAAATTTCAAAGTCAGGTTGTGATTCGAATAGTTGGCGCACGAAGAAACGCACAACGGCATTGTCATCCACCAATAAAACGCGCTTCGTAGGCGTAGGAAGGGCCATTTCGTGGAGATTGGATGCATACACCGACGGACTAGGCTGTCACCCTTTATTAACTTCGGGGTAGCCTAGTTTTTCCCTCTGAATGGCCCGCAGAGTCCGCATGGCGTCAGAAATGGCTTGCCGTTCCGCGTGTCCCTCAGCCATCCCGGCCAACGCTTGCGACCGCAGAAAGAGGGCTGCTTCTGCGGCATCCACGCGCTGCCGCAACGATTGGGGATCGTCTTCGCGCAGTGCAGCTTCAAACTCGCGCTGCCAGTGTGGGTGTTTTATGCTGTGGGATGCTGGAGTATTCTCGTCAGTCACTTCTAAAATGAATGCAGGCCGAGTGCCACTTAGAGAGCGAGTAGCGGCAATTCCTTTAATTACATTCTTCTTAGCAGCTTAACAAGGTACAGGGAACCTCGACGCGCAGCCATTCGCGGCGGTCAGGTGGCCAAATTTCACCAGAGTGGTGGTTATAGGCCAGGAATGGTTTCAGTCTTGCACAGGAACTCGAATAGTTGTTTGCTGTATCTCGCTCTTTCGCTCACACCCATCAAGATGAGGTCTACTTTCTTTCCGCTCCCTGCCTGGCCAGGTTCTCTTGGGCCTCCTTGCGGGTTGCAGCGTCCAGGCCCGATTGAGCCAGCCATTCGAGTACATTGATCGGAGCGTGAGGATTACTCGCAACGAAATACGAGTAATATTGATCTCCGGCCAGACACTCCAACACCTCCGGCGGTGTGTCTGCATCGGAAGCCGCAAACCGACCCTCGTACTGACTATGGAATCCCTGCTTGGAAGATCCACACAGCGTCCTCACATAGGCAATCTTCTTTGATTTGGGCACATGAGGATTTTCCAGTGCGACGCTACGGGCGTTTTGAACTGCTCGAACTGAACTGTCGACCGTGAGCAACGTACCCAGTATTTCCGGCGGAGTGTTCGGGTGCCCTGCAATCGTCGTCAATGTTACATCTACGTCGTTTTGCGCGAATGGGGCCGCCTTTGCCTGCGCGATTGCCTTATCATAAAGAATCCTCAAGGCCTCTGGCGGGCAGGACTTGTGGCGCGCCAAGTCATACATTACGGTGGGATCTTGATAATGTTCACTCATTCGCAACAGTTCTTCCGCCGACATGTCTCGATGGCCGTAGATGTAGCCCGCAATGGCCGTAGCCTCCGCTGGTTTGAGGGGCTCCGTAAAACCCAACGGACCTCTCGCAGCGAGGGCTTCTTGGGCCGCTGACCTCGCCGCCTCGTGCTCTTTCGCTCTCTGGTCTGCCTCGCGTTTGCCGCGCAACTCTTCCGCACGCTGAAGCATTTCTTCCTTCACTTCCATCCTGAGAATCAATCCGCAAAACGGCAGGGAAGCTAAGAAAACGATGGTTGCTGCTTTGTGTCGAGGGAGCCAAGGCTCAGGCGTCAGAGAAGTCCACCGCTGGAGCGCAACGATCACAGGCCAGAAAATCCCGAAGGCTACCGGGATATAGATGGGAGCGAAAATCAGTTTGAGACCGAACGGATCGGTCAAGGAAAGCCACACCACAGGAAGCACCGTCGCCAAAATGGCGGCAATCAGCAGCGAAGGCCACAAGCGTGGCGGCAGACCCGCAGTCGATTCGGATTGCACGATGGTTTCGGACCGGATGACCATTCACGATATCAAGGCGTCGTGCTCACTTCCATATTACGAGCGTGTCAACTACGGCGCCTGCTATTGGAATGCCCTCTTTCGAACCTTCGGAATCGCTGGATTGTTGAAACGTCGCCATAACGCTCATTACGGGGCTCCGTCGTCAGTCTGTATTTCCGCAAAACCCTCCGCCAGAAATTTGATAAGGTTGTCAGGATCGCAGCTAGAAGCCGAAAGCCGGAAGCCGAGAGGCGGAAGCCGAATCAATGTCCGATGCCCCTCAACCCGCCGCCCCCTACATTGAATTCCGCGACGTCTCCAAGGCGTTCGGCGATAACCGGGTGCTGGATCATGTCAGCTTCGACGTGATGCCCGCCGAAACCGTCTGCATCCTGGGACGCAGCGGTGTAGGCAAGTCCGTGTCGCTGCACCTGCTCATGGGATTCCTGAAGCCCGATTCCGGCCGGGTCATCGTCGCCGGCGAAGACATCACCGACTACACCGAGGAGCAGCTCGAACTGATTCGCAAGAAAGTCACCATGGTCTTTCAGAACGGAGCGCTCTTCGACTCGCTCACCGTCGGCGAAAACGTCGCCTTCCCACTGCGGGAGAGCAGGGAACTGAGCGAGGAGCAGATTTACCAGATCGTCGACGGGCTGCTGCAAATGGTCGGAGTCCAGCAGATGCGCGACCTGCTGCCCTCCGATCTTTCCACGGGCATGAAGAGGTCGGTCGCCATTGCGCGCGCCCTGGCCGCGCGACCGGAATGCGTCCTCTACGATGAGCCGACCACGATGGTCGATCCGCTCATGGCCCAATTGCTCGGCGATCTCATCAAGCGATTGAAGATCCAGCTCAACCTGACGAGCATCGTCGTTACCCACGACATGCGCCTGGCCAAGAAACTTGCCGAGCGCGTCGTCTTCCTGCACGAAGGCAAGGCCATTTTCTTCGGCACGTATGCCGAGATGGAAAAATCCCGCGAGCCCATCATCCAGGAATTCCTTGAACTGGACGAGCTCAAGCTGGAAGCCTAGCGCTTCGTACTCCGAAGCCCACGCTTCAGCGAATCGCTTTGCCTAGTGCCGCGACGGCATGAGCGGGCGCGAGGCGCACCGCAAACTTGTCTTCGTGCCCGCAGCTGATGACCGTAGTTTGATTGGGATATTCTCTGATCCAAATCACCCGATCGGGGTTCACAAAAACTTCCATGCCGTCTACGTCTTCAAACATGACAAACTCCACGGTGCCTCCTCTTGGACATCGTCTATAGGAATTAGCCTCTAAGCCAACGGGCTGCGGACAGAAGTTGTAGCACAACAGGCCTTAGTTGTCGCGCATTGGTCCTTGGCATTGGGGCGAGTCAGCCGGACAGGTTGCCAGGATCGCAAGAAGGGAATTGAGAGGCATTATAAAGAGTGCCTTTCCCAAACCATTTATGAGATGACTTCTGAAAACTGAGACTGGGTCTAAAACCCCTGCTCGACCAGCTCTTCCAGGCGCAGCGAGCCCTCCGCCGCGTCGGTCTTCATCATCTTCTCGACATACTTCGCGATCAGATCCGCCTCCAGGTTCACCGGATCGCCCGGCTTCAGCGAGTTCAGATTCGTCATCTCGACCGTATGCGGAATGATCGCAATGGTGCAGCGGCGGGCTTCCAGTTTGGCGACGGTCAGGCTAATCCCCTCAATTGAGATGGATCCCTTATAGACTGTGTATTTTTCGATTTCTTCAGGAAGCTCGATGTGCAGCCACCAGTTCTCGGAATCGGCTATGCGCTCCAACCCAATCAGCTTGCCCACCCCGTCCACATGGCCCTGCACGATGTGGCCGCCGAATCGGCCATCGGCCTTCATGGGCAGTTCGAGGTTGACCAGCGCGCCCTCATGGATGCGCGAGAAAGACGTGCGTACCCAGGTCTCGGGCGCGAGATCGGCGCAAAACGATCCCGGCTTAATATCAAGCGCCGTCAAGCAAACTCCGCTGACGGAGATGCTGTGCCCGGTCCCAAGCTCTTTCGGCGCATGCTCAGCGGAAATGGTGATCCGACGGTTTTCGCCGCGCTGCTCAATGCGTGTAATCTTGCCGACTTCCTCCACGATGCCTGTAAACATAAGTGCCTCCGGGTGGACGGGATATTTTAAACCTGTTGCTGCGCTACAAGTGATCAGTGGCCGGTGATCAGTGGCCAGCAAAGCACCCGCCAGCTGCCCACGGCTTACCACTGATCACTGACCACTGACCACTAAGCCCTGACCTCTGACCCCTGATTTGTTCACTCCCCGTAGGGATCACGCAGGTAGCCTTCCACCGCGAAATCTTCACCGAATCGATGGAGGTGGAGATGCTGGACTTGCGCGGCCTGGCTCAATTGACGGAAACCCGCGCCCGCGGCGAAGGGAATCGATCCCGTGCCCGCGAGAATTTTTGGCGCGTAATACAAGAACACCTTGTCGACGACGTTCGCCGCGAGTGCGGCCCAGTTCACGGTGGCGCCGCCTTCAATCATCACGCTCGTAATTTCCAGTTTTCCGAGCCGCCGCAAAATCGCCGGTAAATCCGGACGCCCATCCGCCTCGAACGCCGATATCTTTTCGACGCGAACGCCGCGCGCTTCGAGTTCCCGCTGCTTCTGTTCCTCTCCCGAGGCGCAGAACAGGAGCACATCCTGCTTGCGTTCTGCGGCGACACTTTGCACGAGGCGCGAGTCCAGGGGTGTTCGCAGGCGTGAGTCGAGAATCACCCGCAGCAAGGGACGCCTCCGCGGTTTGCCGGTGCGGTCCGTCAGCAGAGGATTATCGGTAAGAATCGTGCCCGCGCCTACCAGCAAGGCATCGTGCTCATGCCGCAACTCCTGCACGTGCGCCCGCGCCACATCGCTGGTAATCCATCCGCCGGCGGGAATGCCTGCCGCTTTGGTGATGGCCTCGGCCGGCGGCGGCGCAATCTTTCCGTCCAGCGTCATAGCCGCCTTTAGCGTGACCAGCGGCACTGCATGGCGGATGTAGCGCGCGAAGGCTTCATTCAGCTTGCGCGCCTGCTGTTCCAGTCTCCCGATTTCCACGTGGACGCCGGCCGCGCGCAGTTGTTCGAAGCCACGCCCGCTCACCTTCGGATTCGGATCGGGCATAGAGGCGACCACGCGATGGATGCCCGCCGCCATCAGGGCGTCGGTGCATGGGGGCGTTCGCGACTGGTAGGAGTGCGGCTCCAGATTGATGTAGAGCGTCCCGCCGCGTGCCCTAGCTTCGGCCTCTTCCAGCGCGACAATTTCCGCATGCTTGACGCCATTCCAGGTATGCCAACCGGTGCCGACTACGTCCCCGTGGCTGTCGGTGATCACCGCGCCCACGTACGGATTCGGCGACGCCAGCCCAATTCCGCGGCGTGCCAGTTCCAGTGCCCGGTGAAGATGTTGTTCGTCAGACGCGTGCTGGGACATGCAGGAGAGAATCTATCATGTCAGAAGGGAAGCGTAGTGCCGCGGAAGATCAGCATTCAGGAGCGCATGGAGTTTCCAGAATACCCGGCCTTAGCGCCCGTGGCGCGGGGGGAAGCTCCGAAACGAGTCGTCTTCAATCTCCGCGACGGCCGCGCCGCTTCGACCTTTCGGCCCGCGTCGTATTGGCGCCATCGCGTAAGCATACGGATCACCGGGCGGTGCAGCCTTCCTGCCGAGCAGCCGCTTAAAGAATTCGATCAGCAACCTGAACCGCGACTGTTTTTCGCCGTCGGCCATAATCTTCCTCACTCAAACAATGAATCCACAAACTCGCGCGGATCGAAGGGTAGCAAGTCACCCGCCTTTTCGCCCACTCCGACATACCGGACGGGCAGCCCAAGCTCGCGGCAAATCGCCACCACCACCCCGCCCTTGGCGGTGCCATCGAGCTTGGTCAATACAATACCGGTGACTCCCGCCGACTCAGTAAACAAGCGCGCCTGCTGCAGCCCATTCTGACCTGTCGTCGCATCCATCACAAGCAGAGTTTCATGCGGCGCGCCGGGAATAATCCGCTGGGCGGTGCGCCGCATTTTGTCGAGTTCGGCCATTAAACTGGCCTTGGTATGCAGCCGTCCGGCGGTGTCGACCACCACGTAATCCGTCTTGCGCGCCACTGCGGCCTGCAGGGCGTCAAACAATACCGCAGCGGGATCGCCTCCCGCCTTGGTCTTGATCACTTCGGTCCCGGTGCGCTGGCCCCAAATTTCGAGTTGCTCGATGGCTGCCGCGCGAAACGTGTCGGCCGCGCACAACAACACATTCTTCCCCTGCGAACGAAACACCTGCGCCAGCTTTCCGATGGTCGTCGTCTTGCCCGTGCCATTCACCCCGACGATGAGAATGACCTCGGGCGTGCCATCCACTTTACTTACCGGGCGCGTATTCGCCGCGCTCAAAATGGCCAGCAACTCTTCTTTCAGCAGCCGCTTGAGTTCCTCGACGTTCCCAATCTGCTTCCGGTCGGCTTTCTCCCGCAGCTTGCCAAGGACTTCCTGGGTGGTGGTGGACCCAAGATCGGCGCCGATCAGCGTCGCCTCGAGATCGTCCAGAGTGGCGCGATCGATCTCTTTGCCAAAGGAGACGACGTCCTCAATGCGCTCCGCCAGATTCTCGCGGGTGCGCGTGACCGCCTGCTTCATGCGGTCTAAAAAGCCAGTTTTCTTTTCTTCCTCGAGGCTGCCAAATAAAGTCTGAATCATAAGAGTCCCAGCTTCTGATTATACGGAACGGTCTCCGTGATGCCGCGGTGGCAGCGTCTCACCGGCTGTGGTGTGGGCATTCGACCGACGCGCCGAACATCACATTCGGTGCTGTCTATTTCCGGACACCGCCGTCCGTCTCTGGACGCTTGAGCCTCGAGCCGTGAATTCCGGAGATTGCATTTACAGAACTTCGCCACCTGCGGCGCTGGCACGACACCTGCTCTCCGCAAGCACGAGCTGGGTGAGGTGTCTTCCATGAAAAAAACCGAACGTATCCGACAGGCCGTCTCCGCTCCGCCGAAGCCTTCCGACCTTCAACAGCAAGCCGAACAAGGATGGAAGCTGGTGGCCCTCGAGTGGGAGCGGGAGGTGGAAACCGCGGAAGCTCCTCTGCCCGGCGAGATTCCCTTTGGCCTGCAAATCGCTCCCGATGCCCAACGCCTGGAAGAAAGCCCCAGCGAGCGCGAACTTCTGTTCCTGATGATGGAACTCATTGTTCAGGAAGGCTCCTACATCCGGATCGCCGAGGAAATCAACCGTCGCGGATTCCGCACCCGACAAGGCGATCCCTGGACTCCGATCTCCGTTTTCGAAATGCTCCCACGGCTCATCGAAGTGGGCCCAAACCTGTTCCAAAGCGCGGAATGGCAAAAACGCCGCCAGCACCTGACTGCCGCCGCGCTTAGCCACACCGGCCAATAAGCACAAAACGGCCGCAAGTTGTTATGACGGGAACCGACCTCGCGGATATACTCTTGTGCGCGGTATAAATCACAAGCGGACCTCTCCTCATGACAAGCTCGCGCACTTATCTCCTCATGCTCGGATTCGCGATTCTCATCATCAGCGCTTCCGTACTCGCCCAACAGCCAGCGGCCCAGGCCGCTCCGGAAGCCAAGCCGGAAGACACGGAAGTCTGGAAGCCCGTTCCGCCGGTAGTCACGCCGGGCGCCACCGACGCCGCCCCTCCCTCCGACGCGATCGTTCTCTTTGACGGAAAGAATCTCGACCAGTGGGTTTCCGTTAAAGACAAGTCGCCCGCGAAATGGATCGTTTCCGATGGCGTGATCACGGTGAACAAGCAGGCCGGCAACATCGAAACCAAGCGCAGCTTCAAGAATTATCAGCTTCACCTGGAATGGAAAATTCCCGAGAACGTTACGGGCTCAGGCCAGCTGCGCGGCAACAGTGGACTGTTTCTGGCTTCGACCGGTGAGGGCGATGGCGGCTACGAGCTGCAGATCCTCGATTCCTATAAGAACGAGACTTACGTCAACGGGATGGCAGCCAGCATCTACAAGCAGAACCCTCCGCTGGTGAATGCCAACCGAAAGCCCGGCGAGTGGCAGACCTACAACGTCGTCTGGACAGCCCCCACTTTCAATGCGGACGGCTCGGTGAAAACTCCGGCGTACGTCACCGTGTTCTTTAATGGAGTGTTGGTGCAAAATCACTTCGAACTGAAGGGCGAAACGCTCTACATCGGCCAGCCCTCGTACAAGAAATATGACAGCGCACCGATCAAGCTGCAGGCGCACGGCGATCCCAGCCCGCCGATCAGCTTCCGCAACATCTGGGTGCGGGATCTGCCTTAGTGGTCTGACTTGCCGTTCGCATCGGTAAGCGTCTGCTGGCCGATTGCAGCCGCGGCTTCGGTCAACTCTTTGCGAGCGGGCTTGTCGGCGTGGGAGCAAACCACAAGCAGGCGGCGAAAATATTTCTGACTGCCGGCGGAGTCATGCGCTAATTGCGCGGCGTGGCCAGCGCCGTATAGAGCGCGAAAGCGGTCGGGCGCGTTCTGCAGTGTCTTTTCAAATTGAACCAGCGCCTCCTTCGGCCGGTTTAACTGCAACAACATTTCGCCGAGCAACTCGCGAGCAGGCTTCAGCGGACCGGGCGTGATGGTGCTCAGCTCCGTCGCGTCTTCCCGCTCAGCCGCGACAGTCATCTGGTGCAAGGCATCTTCGCTCCGTCCACTTGCCATCGCGACCCAGGCCAGAATTTCGAGATGCTGGATCTCCACCTGCTCGGCCCAGTAGGACTCGTTTGCCTGCCGCAGCCGTTGCGCGATTGTGCGCAACGCGTCCGCAGATGCTTGCGCGCCGGCTGGATCTCCAAGATCGGCGGAGCCTAAGCCGCGCGCGAAATAGGTGATCGCATCGGTGTAGGGAACAGAGGTGCTGCGTACGGGGAGTTTGCTTGCGGTTTCCCAATCTTCGAGTTCCAGTGCAAAGCGGGCGGGGATCGCAGCGAGCGCGAAATATCCGGCGGGCGGCGGGGCCGCACCCGCAACGACGCGGGTCGGGTCGAAGCGCGCATTCACCGCGGGAAGAGAGTTCACCAGCGCCTGTGCGGCGCGGTCGCGGCCGGATTGCAAGTAGGCATACTCAAGGTAATCGTCGGCGTGCAATTCTTCCGCAGTCTGGCCTTCGCGGCGCGCGGCGGCTGCAGCGGCGACATTGCTGGTGATGGAGTCGTCCCAATACCCGACGCGCGTGAAGGTGTGCGTGGGCATGTGCAGCGCGTGGGGGGCGTCGGGGGCAATCTCTGCGTAGCGCCGGGCCGCCGGAATCGCTTTGGCAGCCAGTGGTGGTGCGTCATAGCTATGGATGATGTAGTGCGCCAGGCCCGGATGGTCTGGCTCCTGGGCAAAAAGCTGTTCGAGGATTTGTCCTGCTTTGACACGGCTGCTGTAAGTTTTATCGCTCGGGTCCGCGGAAGCAGCTAGCGAGAGCGCGTAAAAGATCGCTGCCTCGTGGTCCTCCGGATAGCGTTGCGAAACCTCAGCCATGGCATCGCGATAGCGCAACAGACGAACTGGTTGCGAAGTGTGTTCGAAATCCGCATACAGATTTCCGACCGCAGCAATGTAAGCGTTCTCACGGTCGCTCTTAGCTCTTGATGCAATCGCCTGTGTCACGGCGTCCCGCCCAGCGCGCAGTTGCGAAGGCTCTTTCAAACCGGAAGCGAACGGATTACCCCATTGGCTAAGCGCGATACCCCAATCGGCCACAGCGCAGGAAGGGTCGGCCTTTAAGGTGAGATCAAAACTGTCGATGGCGCGGCTGAACTGAAAAGAGTGCAGCAGCGCTACGGCGTGATTAAATTCCTTCTGTGCCGGTGCATTGCAGGTCGTGGTGAAATGCACTGTGCCCAGGCGCTCTCCGTGGCCGGCATGCTCATGTTCCTGAGGCTGGACTCCGGTGACGAGAGCGAAAGTGGAGACTGCTATCCATACGCAACGGTTCATGCTGCCTCCTGAGAGTGAGAACAGAGATAGCACAGAATCGGGCGAGGAGCTACAGATGCCGACTCCACTCATTCCTCACCCGGTGAGCGGAGGATCGCTATGCGCTTTCGGAAGAGGAATCCAAGTCGGAAGGAGACGTGGAGGCGACCGCGAAGGCTTCGCCGTAATCCTCGATTTGATGCGCCGGATGCATGGGGAGTTCGACAGAGATAGTGGTGTTCCCGGGAAGAGACTGGATTTCGAGACTTCCATTCAGTTCGCGAACGCGCTCGCGCATGCCGCTGAGGCCCACTCCGGATTCGGACGCCGTGTCGAGTTGTCGAAGATGTTCGGGCGAGATTCCCTTGCCATTATCCGAGATTTCCAAACAGAGCCGGTCGCGGTCGCAATAAAGGCGCACGCAGGCGGAGGAAGCGCCCGAGTGGCGGTGAACGTTGGTGAGGCTTTCCTGCAGGACGCGGAAGAGAACGAGTTCACATTCCCGCGAAGGCCGGTCCATTTTGTCGGGGATGTCGCATTCCAATTGGATGCCGCTGCGGCGCGCGAATCCCTCCACAAACCAGCGGGCCGCGGAGGCAATGCCGGCTTCATCCAGAAGCGGCGGATGCAATAGATAAGATGTGGTGCGGACTTCCTGCAGCGCCTCGTCGATCAGTGCGTTGAGATCGTCGAGTAGAGCTTCGAGGCCGGGCGGTTGGTCGCGTATCTGCGCGATTAGTGCGACCGACATTTTCATGGCGGCCAAGGTCTGTCCAGCGGTATCGTGCAACTCGCGGGCGATCCGGCGGCGCTCCTGATCCTGAAGCGTCATAAGGCCGAGGGAGAGCCGGCGCAATTCAGCTTCCGCGTTCTTGCGCACCTCAACCTCCGATTCCAGCCGGGAAAGCGCCTGCGATAGTTCGAAAGTACGGGCCTGAACGCGTAACTCCAGTTCGTCATGGGCCTGCCGTAACTCCTGCTGCGCGCGTTGCCGCTCGCCGGCTTCGGCAGTGAGAGCGGCGATGCTGTCATTGAGCCGCAGTTGCTTGTTCCGGTTGGCATGGCCGAAGGCGATCAGGACTGAACAGACGATCACGGCGCCGATGAGATTATGAATTTCAGAGCGCTGGATTAGATTGAGCGAGTGGCGGGGATCGACGAACCAGTAGAAGATCCCAAAGACTCCCACCAGGCCGCACAATGTCGCAGGGGTCGAGCCGCAGACCACGGCGCAGAAGGCTACGGCCATATAAACGGTGACGTAAAAGGCGACATGGCCCAGAACCGGGTCAAGAAACCAACGCAGCAGGATGGCGAGCACGCCCGACAGAAGCGCGATTGCGTAGCGTCGAAGTACGCGCCGGGAGGGAATGGGAGCGAGCAGTGTCAGGATGCGCGCGGAAAACGTACCTGCCATACGACCTCAACAAAGATAGTTTGGGGCGATCGCACCGCCGCCTTCAGCGGAAAGTGCGAATGGCATTTAGGGCGCCAGAGACGTAGACGCTATAAAAGTAGGATACGGTTTAGGGCCAGAAAGTTGTAAGTGCAGGCCGAGTTTTTAACGGGATTATTTCCTTCCGAAAACTTCTTTCAACAGAGTTGTAGTTTGAGCGGCCGGATTTTTCCGGATCTTCTTTTCCTCTTCTCCCAACATGTAGAAGAGGCCGTCCAAAGTTTTGCCGACGACGTATTTATCCAGATCGAATTCGCCAGCCAAAGCGCTGCCGCCGGGAGCATCTTTGATCAGGCGATCGTACTGCTGGACTACGCCAACGTGCTCCATGGATTGATGCACGACCGGAGAAAACGCAGTCGTGAGGTCGGCAGAACTGGTGCGCTTGAAATAGTCGGTGGCGGCGGTGTCGCCTCCAGTCAAGATGTGGCGCGCATCGTCGAAACTCATTTTACTTAGAGCGGTGAGGAAGATTTGCTTCGCTTGAGGAGTGGCCTGCTCGGCGGCACGGTTCATTCCGACTTCGAGTTCGTCCACTTTCTGCCCCATTCCCAGCATCCGAAGTCCTCGACCGAGGGCTTCAAGTTTGGGAGGCAGAGGGATCTTGATCGCGTCGTTTTTCAGGAAGCCGTCGGGCCGTCCGGTGAGGGCGACAGCTTTGGACGTACTGAGCCGCAGCGCCTGCTTCAGGCCGGCGATGATTTTGTTGTCGGCAAGGCTGGAGATGTCGCGCTCCATGGACTGAGTGCCTGGGGCTAGAACTGCCGGTTGGGCGGGAGCGAAACTCAAAATCCACACTATGACGGAAATACTGGCCATAAAAATGCGCATTCAACCCTCCAGAGCAGGCGACGGATGATTGTAGCAACATGCAGGAAATTGCAAGGTACTAACAGGGACTGATCGAACTGCAGCTGACTGCCCAGAGGCAAAAGTAGGGAATCGTCATCAATCACCACAAAATGTACAAATAAATGACAAAGTGTTGACAAGCGAAAAGGCGCGCCGGGCGTAGGATTCGTAGGCTCGCAGTTTGCAGTTGCAGAGCGTCTTGCAAGAGCGTGGTTGCCATTCGGTCTAGTTCCAGGATCTCCCAAAATCAAACTTGAAGGAGAATTTTGTCATGCAGAGTTCTGTGGGTCGATTTCTGATGCTTGGGTTATGCGGTGTGCTTGTGGTCGTGGCATCGAGCGGGGCAGTGGCTCAGACATTCTCAGCTTCGTATCTGGTGTCGAATTTGACGGGAAAGACGGCGCATACGGATCCGTTGCTGATGAATCCGTGGGGGCTTGCTTATGCGCCGGGCGGAGCGTTTTGGGTAAGCGATGAGGCCTCGGGTTGGTCAACGCTTTACGATGGCACGGGGACTCCGCAAAGCCTGCAGGTGGTGGTGCCATCATCATCGGGAACTGGCGCCGGCACTCCGACCGGAATTGTTTACAACGGATCGACAGAGTTCAAGATCGATAATTGGACCTCGGCGTTTCTGTTCGCGACGCTGGATGGAACTATCAGCGGCTGGTCGGCGTTCGATCCGAGCACGACGCTGATTGCGGTGCGGTCAGCGGGTGCGGCTTATACAGGCCTGGCGATCACGAGCCGTACGTCCGGAAACTCCCTGTTCGCCGCGGATAATGCCAACAATAAAGTGGATGTCTACGACGGCAATTTCAACCTCGTGAAGTCGTTCACCGACAGCACGGTTCCGGCGGGCTTCTCGGCGTTCGGAATTCAGGATATCGCGGGGCAGGTTTATGTGACCTTCGCGAGCCAGACGGGCGCAAGCGGTGGGTTGATTGACATCTTTGACGAGAGCGGCAACTTCGTGAAGCGGTTGGTGACCAGCAAGGTATTGAATCAGCCCTGGGGCATGGCGGTTGCTCCCACAGCCTGGGGCCCGCTGGCCGGGGCGCTTCTGGTGTCGAACAACACGTCCATGGGCACGATCGATGCGTTTAATCTGACGACCGGGAAGTTCATCTCACCTTTGAAGACCTCTACCGGCAAGCAGGTCACAATCAACGGGCTTTGGGGAATCGAGTTCGGCGGCGGGTCATCGCTGAACGGACAAACGAACCAGTTGTTCTTTACTGCTGGTCCGAACGATACCAATGGGCTCTTTGGGGTCATAAACGTACACAAGTAGGGTTGAAGGGAGTCTCCACTGAGGCCGCCTGCGAGGGCGGCCTTTGTGTTTGGATTCGAAAGCTGGATTGGACCGTGCGGCTTGCGCTTTCCTGAAAGCAACTTCGTGCCATTACGATTTATCCTCAAAGAGAAAGGATGGACTCATGGTCCGAGTGTTCATCACAGGCTCCGCGGATGGGTTGGGCAAATTGGCGGCGCAGTTATTGATCGAGCAGGGACACAAGGTCGTGTTGCACGCGCGCAGCGAGCAACGGGCAAAGCAGGCGCTGGCGGGAGTGCCTGGCGCGGAGGCTGTAGTGGTTGGAGATCTGAGCAGCATTCGGCAGACGCGCGGCGTTGCCGATCAGGTAAACGCTTTGGGGGCGTTTGATGCAGTGATCCATAACGCAGCGGTCGGATATCGAGAACCGCACAGAGTCGAGACGGAAGACGGGCTGCCGGAGGTATTCGCAGTGAACACGCTCGCACCCTACATTTTGACCGCGCTGATTCGGAGGCCGAAGCAGCTGATCTATTTGAGTTCGGGCCTGCATCAGAGCGGAGACGCGAGCCTGAAAGATCTGGCGTGGAGAGAACGCCCTTGGCGTGGCCAGCAGGCGTATGCGGACACTAAGCTCCACGATGTGCTGCTGGCATTCGCGGTGGCGCGGCGGTGGAAGGATGTGTTTTCGAATGCGATGGAGCCGGGATGGGTGCCGACAAAGATGGGTGGTCCGGGAGCGCCGGATGATCTGGACGAGGGGCGGCGCACGCAGGTTTGGCTGGCCGCGAGCGAAGACGCAGCCGCCAAGGAGACGGGAGAGTACTTCTATCACATGCGGCCACGGAAGCCGAATCCTGCGGCGCGCGAGGTGGAGCGGCAGGAAAAATTGCTGGCAGAATGCCAACGACTTTGTGGAGTGGAATTGCCGGCGCGCTGAGCGCGACGCAAGTTGCTCGTGTGTTACATTAAAAGTTTGTGGGCGCGTAGCTCAGTTGGTAGAGCAATGCCCTTTTAAGGCATGGGTCGCAGGTTCGAATCCTGCCGCGCTCACCAGACGTTTCAAGCACTTCCAGTATCCCAACTGGCGGGAGCAGCGCAGTACATCAGAGATTCCTAAACCAGCGCCATGGTCGGCTTCGTCACAGGCAGACGGGCGATGACGCTAGTGCCATCGGGATTGGATCGAATTTCGAAGCGGCCGTTCAGTTGGCGCACGCGCTCCTGCATTCCCTGAATCCCAACGCCCGAGCGTAATCTCTGTGAACCATTGTTGTGGGAGCCCTGCATTCCCTTTCCGTAGTCGCGAACTTCCAACGAAATGTCGTCGTCAGACCGTTGGATGTGTATGCGGGCGCGACTGCTTCCCGAGTGGCGATGGATATTGGTGAGCGACTCCTGGACGATGCGGAACAGGGTCGTCTCCATGTCTGGGGCAAGGCGGCCGAGATCGGGAGGCACTTCGATCTGGACATCGATTTTGCTGCGTTCGGCAAAGCCCTCGACGTACCAGCGCAGGGCCGAAGGAAGCCCGAGTTCATCCAGCAATGGCGGGTGCAGCAGGTAGGAGACAGTGCGCAATTCCTGAGAGAGTTGCGCGATTAATTCGAGGCTCTGGCGCAATCCAGCTGCGAACTCGGGATGGGATTTCTCCGCGTCGTCCCGCATGGGCATGAGCTGCATCTGCAGCGCAGCGACCAATTGACCAGCGCTATCGTGCAGTTCACGCGCAATGCGACGGCGCTCCGCATCCTGCGCGTGCAGCAGCTTGCCGCTGAGTTCGCGGACCCGCGAAACCTCTTCCATCTGCTTTCGATCTGTGATGTCGGTGTGAGTGCCGATCATGCGGATCGCGTTGCCATGGGCATCGCGGACGATGCGCCCATGCGAGAGAATCCATCGGATCTCGCCGTCGGGGCGGATGGTGCGGAACTCGAACTGAAATTTGTCCTGCTCCTTTATGGCGCGGCCGAACTCTTGTGTGAGGCGCTCCACGTCCTGAGGGTGAAACAGCTTGACCCATTCCTCAACGGTAATGTAAGTATCAGCGGGATTGAAGTCGTAGATGGTGGCGAGCTGGTCGTTCCATGCTCCGCGTCTTTCGACAACATCCCAGTCGAACATGGCGGTTCGGGAAGACTCGAGAGCGAGGGTGAGCTGAGCCCGGCTCTCGCGAAGCGCGTCCTCAATGCGCTTGCGATCCGTAATATCGCGCGCGATCTTGGAGGCACCAGTGACGCGGCCCCTGGAGTCGCGAACCGGTGAGATGGTAAGAGAGACATCGACCCGTTTGCCGGACTTGGTTACGCGAACCGTTTCGAAATGCTCGATACGCTCGCCCAGTCGCAAACGCCGGAGAATTGTGGCTTCTTCCGGCTCGAGCTCGGGGGGGATGAGAATTGTAATGGGGCGGCCAATGGTCTGTTCGGGATCGTACCCGAACAGTCGAGTCGCGCCGGCGTTCCAGCTGGTAATGATGCCATTGAGGTCCTTGGAAATGATGGCATCGTCAGAGGACGCCACAATCGCAGCCAGACGGCCCTGAGCCTCTTCCGCTTGGCGGCGGCGGCTGATGTCTTCGACTACGGAAATGAAATGCTTCAGTTTGCCATTCTTATCGCGAGGGCCCGAGACGCTGAGATTGACCCAGACAGCAGATTTATCTTTTCGGATATAGCGCTTTTCCATCGAGAAGCTGGACAACTCACCTCGGAGAAGTTTTTCTGTGAGGACAAGGTCCTCTGGAAGATCGTCGGGATGGGTGATTTCCTGGAAGGTGAGCTGCAGGAGTTCAGCCTCGCTGTATCCTACTATCTCGCAGAGTTTGCGGTTGGCGCGAAGCCATCTGCCCTCGGGACTCACATGGGCGACGCCCATGGCTGCCAGTTCGAATGTGGTGCGCTAAAGTTCTTCGCTCTCCAGCAGTGCCTGCTCGAGCGCAGCACTGCGGCGCACGATCTCCTGAACATCGATCGGAGCGCCGATTTCGGAAATTGCTGGATCGATAAAAAGCTCATGACGCGAGACTTTCTGCAGAGCGTCCCACAGATTTTTCCCGACGGATGACTTGACGACATAACCGCGGGCTCCGGCTCTGAAAGCCTGGCGAACCATCTCAGGCGAGTCATGCTGGCTCAGCACGAGGATCTCGCAGGAGGGCAGAAGGGTGCGGAGGGTGCGGGTGGCTTCGAGGCCATTGAGAGTGGGCATGCTGACGTCCATGATGATGACGTCAGGCCGCACATCGATGGCTTTCTCAATCGCTTCCTTCCCCTGAGTGGCTTCGCCGCAAATCACACATTCGGGATGTGCGACCAGGAGAGAAGTTAAGCCGCGTCGAACGACTTCATGGTCATCGACAACCAGGACCCGCAAAGGTATTCCTCGCACAATGGTAGTGTTCAAAGGCGTAAGAGTGGACTGTGTCGATCCCGCGCCCTGGGGCACGTCGCCAACACGATGAAGAACAGCTTATCGTACTGGGCTCAAGTCGAGAGGTCGAATACAGGGAATCCTGTAGGAACACCCTTGCGCCGGGTTGTCGAACCACGACTTCGGTCTATCCAATCTGACCTCAATGCTTGTCGTTGCACAGCGACCCGGTGAGTCGGTTATCCGAGATCGACTGCATCTGCCAGGCATGAATTGAAATGATCTCGGCATTGCCATCGAGCTTCAGGCGAAGCGGGCCCGAGGGGATTTGATATACACGTGCGGTCAGCGCTGTTCCCCCGTTCGCGAACACTTCGAGGATAGAGCCGTCCAGAAACAGATGCAGCCCGACTGCGGGCCGCCCTTCTTGACCAAGTGGGGCGCTTAAGTTGTTTACGCGGAGTTGGCGAGCGCCTGGCTTGGTCACGCATGAAATGGTTGCGAAGTCGGCGCCAGTCTCCGATTGAAGCCGAAGGGTGAACTCGCCGTCCTTGGGCTGAATGATTAAATCGAGTTCGGCAGAAAGATCGTGAATGCGAGCGGCGTCAAAGATCTCTCTGCGGCGAGCAGACTGGCTGGGCGGTTCGGCGCCGACTTCGTTAACGGCGGTACTTGCGCGCTGATCGTTTCTGCGAAGGACTTGTGCCATGGTGACCTGAGTCTCCAACTCGTTCTGCTGATTCAGTGACAACCTACGCGGAAGCGACATTGCACCCGCCCAGCCGGCTGCGACCAGAGCCGGATCGGGACGAGTTTCGGAAATCCATCCCCAGAGAATACGATTGCCGTGCGCGTCGAGCATGGTTTTCGCAGCGTAGTAAGAGCCCCAATCCACCACGCCCTCTTTTTCGGGCGTGAACCGCTGGTCCCGGTAGGTTCCCACCTTCCAGCGAACCTTGCCCATCGTGGAGATCAAAAGCACGTGTTTGTTGCCGAGCGGGAAAAAATCGGGGCACTCCCACATGTCTCCAGTGTCGACGGGGTTCGCGGCATCCCGGTCACTCGGCGAGCCTGCAAGGAGCGGATGCAGAAAGCTCCAGTCGCGGAGGTTGGATGAGGTATAGAGAAGAATCAATCCACCCTTGCCGCGGATGCCGGAGCCGAGAATCAGCATCCACTTGCCGCCTTCACGCCACAAGCAGGGATCGCGGAAGCCCGTGACTGTGAGTCCTGGCGGCGGAGCCGCGATCACCGGTTGCGGAAGTTTTTTCCAGATGCGCAGATCGTCGTCTTCGGCCACGGCGAGGCATTGTGTCTCACGCCAGGTATGCACACCGTCGCGCAACGTGGCTTCGGAATCGGATGCGGGCGGTGCTACTCCCGTATAGATCACGGTCGGCCTGCCGTGGTCGAGAACGGCGCTGCCGCTGAAGACACCATCGCGATCGGGGCCATCGGGAGTAGGAGCGAGAGCAATCGGTTCGTGGCACCAGTGGATCATGTCGGGGCTGGTGGCGTGGGCCCAGTGCATGTTTCCCCACGTGGCGCCCTGGGGATTGTATTGATAAAACATATGGTAGCGGCCGCGTAAAAAGATCGGGCCGTTGGGATCGTTCATCCAGTTCCTCGCCGGGAGCAGGTGGTACTGAGGGCGGAGCGGATCCTTTGCGAGTTGGGAGAGGAGCGCAGCATTCGCAGTATCGGAGGAATACGGCAGCAGACGCGGCTGCAGTGAACAACAGGCGGCGGCAGCTGAGAACTGGAGAAAGTCTCTTCGAGAGATGGGCATGGCGTTTAAGACTTTAGGGCGGAATATGTCATATCACATCCAAGGTCAGGCGTGGCTTGGATATAATTCGGGGAACCAGAAATCTCCTGCATTCATCGTGTTTCGATCACTTTCCAGGCTTGTCTATCCGGTCCTTATAACGCTGTCCGTGGCCAGTGCTTTGTGGGCTGCACAGACACCCACGAAATCTGCCGGTCCGTCGACCGCGCAAGCTGCACTCGAGCGCGGGCAAGAAGCGCTTACCCAGGGGGACATCGCACGGGCCCGGGAAGAGTTCTCGAAGGCCGTCAGATTTGCGCCCAGTGATGCTCAAGCGCAGGCAGCATTGGGATGGGTTCTGGCGCAGCAGGGAGAAGCCGACGAAGCAGTGAAGCATCTGCGAGCCGCTCTGAAGATCAAGCCGACGTTCGTAGAAGCGCGGTTAACGCTGACGGGTGTCCTAACGCAGCAGGGCAAGCTGGCAGAAGCCGAACAGGAGGCGCGAACTGCAGTGAAGATCGCGCCACAGAATGCGGAAGCGCATCGGACGTTGGGAAGGATTCTCAGCCAGCATTCCGGAGCCGAGGCGTTAGCGGAGATGCGGCGCGCGGTGGAACTGGCTCCGGAGCGTGCCGATTTGCACGATGATCTCGGCAATTTATTGGCGCAGCAAAATCAATTGGCCGACGCCGAAGTTGCGTTCAAGGACGCGCTTCGTTTGCAGCCCAACCTCGAGGCAGCCCATTTTCATCTGGGCGCAGCGTACTGGGAGCAAAAACAACTGGATGCGGCTTCCGACGAACTGCAAAAAGCCTTGAATCTGGCGCCGGGTGACGCCGTCGCTCATTACTATTTCGCGAAAGTGTTGACTGCGGAATCGAAGGATTCGGATGCCCGGGAGGAGTTGAGGAAGGCGGCAGCGCTCAAGCCAGACTGGTTCGAATTGCAGGTCGAACTGGGCCTTGCCAGCCAGCATGCTGGCGATGCCGATGCCGCGGTTGCGGCGTTCGAGCAGGCAGTGAAACTGCGTCCTCAAGATGCGGAGGCGTTCAACGACCTGGGGCTTGCACTCATTCAAAAAGGCGACGCCGAAAGCTCGATTGCAAAGTTTCAAACGGCGACGAAGCTGCGTCCGGAAGATGGGACCTTGCGCGGAAATTTGGGCATCGCCTATATGCAGCGGGCAGATTTTGATGCAGCGATTACAGAGCTGCAGGCCGCCATCAAGCTGGCTCCGGATAATGCATCGCTGCACTACAATCTCGGACTCGCCTACAAGCTTAAGGATCAGCTCGACAAGGCGGTTCCCGAATTCCAAACTGCGATCCGGTTGCAGCCCGATTTGGCCGATGCACACTACACGCTAGGAATCCTTTTCTGGCAGCGCGGTGAGTTCGATCAAGCGACCGACGAATTGAAAAAAGCATTGCAGTCCAAGCCCGATTACGCGGAGGCGCACTACACTTTGGGGACTGTGTACAAACAGCAGGGGAAATTGCCTGAGGCAGCAGCCGAGTTGCGGGAAGCGATCCGGTTGCAGCCGGATTTTGGTGGGGCTCACACCACCCTGGCCGCAGTGTTGCGGCAGTTAGGTGACTCGCAGGGAGCCGCCGAAGAAGCAAAACAGGGGGCGACGATTGCGGCTTCAGCGAGCAATCTGCAGGCGGCGAGGGTTTCCACCAATTCCGGGAAGCGACTGCTCGCGGCCGGGGATCTGGATGGAGCGATTTCGCAGTTTCGATCCGCGATTCATTCCCAGCCGGATTATGCGGCTGCACATTACGAGCTCGGCCTCGCGTTGCAGCAGAGCGGGAAGAAAGACGAGGCGAGGGCAGAGTTTCAGAAGGCGACGGAATTGGATCCCCATCTGACAGGTCCGCAGCAATAGCGCCCCGGTTCGCAACTTAAAAAGCGCAAAGATTCCGGTAGTGCTAGGGCGGCGGGCGAGGATGCCCGCCGTACAGTCGCCGGGACGGCGGCGCTACGGTTAGTTTGCGCGATTCCGAACCGAAATCAGGTCGGTGACGACCGGCACGCCGTGGACAATCTTGACGTGAAGTAGAGCTTCGAACGGCTTGAGATCACCTTCCTTCGCAACTTTCAACCGGCGCAGCAGTTCCTTCAGCGAGTCTTCTCGACATACGTATTCAACCGCCGCCTGCGTGCCGAAGGTCGAGTTACCGGCGAGAATGAGGATGGACCGGGAAGGGTCCAAGCCCGGAAGCAGGCTCACGACAGCATAGTCCTCGGTGGTGGGTTGGTTGGCCGGGGACGCCAGGAAAGTCTTGGGTTCGCCGGGCTCAGGATGCACGTTCACCACGGCAAGATCTCCTTTGCGCGGACCGGAGTCCAGACGCTGAAAAATAAATTCGCGAGTGCCGGGAAGATCCACGAGAGTCAGGTTTTCGGAAGGAGAGCCGACGAAAATCAGATCATTATTCTTGGCGTCATCCAGAGAGAACAGAGCGCCGCGCTTCACCCGCAGAGGACGGTTCAGCAGGTTGAAGACGCGATCGAGCTGATGAATCGCCAGCACTTCACCCACACCGGTGTAATGGTCGAGGATGAACGAACGCGCGTCGGAGGCAGGGTTAAAGTAGCGCATGCCGGTTTCAGGCCGGCCCACAAAGCTTCCGTTGCTGAAGATGACCCAAGGCTGCTGCGGGCTGTTCGCAAACCGATTCCAAAAGAGCTGATAGACGACAGGAATCGGCTGTTCCGTCGCCGTTTGCGTGTGCTTCTGTTGCAGCAATACGGCACTGCTGATAAGGGACGCGGCTAGCAATAGCGAGAGTACCACCACCGCGATCGCCCAACCGCGGTTGGCCGGAACCACATCCGCCTTCTTTCTGGGTTCTACGACGAAAGTGTTTGCACTCGGTAACCCTGGCTTGGAAGCCCGCGGATGGAACGTGATGGCGTACGACCCTTTTGGGATCTCGACCAGGATGGGATCGTCTGCGCCCTCGTGGGCGTAGTATTCGGCGAGCTTTACGCGAAGGCGTCCGGCCTGGACGCGAACCGTCGAATCGCTTTGCGGATCGAATCCGGCAGGGCGGCCCAAGACCTCTGTCGCGATTTGGTATTCCTTCAGCGCGATCCCAGGGTGATCGAGGGAATGTTCAGCAAGGTAGCGAAGCAGCTTGCACAGCGATTCCGAGCTGTGCAGGCTATGGCTTTTTGTAAGTCTCTCTATTTGCTGGAAGCATTGCTCCCGACCGATCGCAAATGAATGTGTGACAGCCATGAGACCCGGAAGTAACGGAATGCCCTATGTTGCTGTAAACCCTGGGGCTTTGTTCAGGTAACAGTATCAAACATAGTGAAACTTTATCCAGTTAATTGTTTTGTATTAGGACTGCACACCATCTGGGCAAGTCTCCCTCTGCATTTCCGGGGCACATTCGTAGTTGGCAAGTTGAGGAGGAAGTTCATGAAAAGGTCATTGTGGACCGCTGTGGCCGTATTCACTCTACTGTGCAGCCTGTGGGCACCTAGCGCCTTTGGCCAAGCCGTTTACGGCAGCGTATTGGGGACGGTCACCGATCCATCCGGGGCGGCGGTGAACGGAGCGAAAGTGACGGTCACGAGCCAAACCAGGAACACATCCACCGAGACGACGACGAATGAAAGCGGGAACTACTCGGTTACGCACTTGATCCCAGACGTTTACACGGTGCGCGTCGAGGGTACGGGTTTTAAGAGTCTTGAGTTTAAGAGCATCCAAGTCTCGGCGGACAGCGGGTCACGCGTCGACGGCCAGTTCCAGGTCGGCGGTGCTTCTGAGACCGTGGAAGTGACGAGCGAAGCGCCGCAACTTAAGACGGACCGGGCGGATGTCTCAGTGGAGTTCACTGGGAAGCAGTTACAGGAACTGCCCCTCTACAACCGGAATTTTCAGAGCTTGGAGTTGCTCACCCCAGGAACCCAAATCCTCACCGGGTGGGGCCACGCAGCCACGGAAAATCCTCAGGGCAGCAAGCAGATTTTCGTGAACGGGCAGCACTTCAGCGGCACTGGTTATGAACTGGATGGAACCGACAACCAAGACCCGATTCTCGGGATCATCATCGTAAATCCGAGTCTCGACACTGTCGAAGAAACGAAAATTGCCACGCAGAACTACGATGCTGAGTTCGGCAAAGCTGTCGCGGGTATTATGACCGCGCACACGCGCTCGGGCACCAACGAGTTTCACGGGAGTGGTTACTTCTACGATCTGGACCCAGTCGACCCCGCAACGAATCCTTTCACCGGTAAGGCCTCGCCCAACAACTGGAAGCAATTTGGTGGGTCGGTCGGTGGGCCCATCATCAAAAACAAACTCTTTTTCTTCGCCAACTACGAAGCGACGCGACGCAAATCTGGCGTCAGCCTTCAGACTACAGTTCCGACTGCTCTGTTCCGCTCGACCTGTCTCAACCCATCCAGTGCAGTCTGCGATCTGAGCGAATATCTCGCGGGAGGCTTCGGTGGAGGCGGACAAGTCTACAATCCGACCGGCCCGGAAGGCGGGAGGACTGAATACAATGCACCAATAGGCAGTTGCACTGGTAACTGCATTCCGCAGGCTGACCTGCAGGCGGTGGACGCAAACTTCACAGGATCCGGGCTCACGACGTCCGAGAGCATTCTGGCTCTCCTGCCGGCGCCAAACGCCACCGGCGATCATAATGGAACCAATAACAATTACACCGCCAACGGAAGCGGCAGCTTCAACGACTACCAGTACGTTGGGCGCGTCGATTACACGATGAGCCAGAGGATGCAGATCTTTGGCCGCTACACCCATGCCCATTTCCTGCTCTCTGGCAAGCCGGTGTTCGGCGACGCGATCGGTGGACCTGGCTTGGGTTATCTGGGCCTGGCCGGCCAATCTTTAATTAACAACTACAGTGTGGCTGCGGGCTTTAATTACACTCTGTCGAATTCACTGCTGACGGACTTCCGCTTCGGGTACTTCCGTTACAACCCGCACTCCACGAAATACGATCAGGGCAATTCGACCGCGGCCTCGTCGCTGGGGTTGCCCGGCCTCAACACTACGGACGTTACGACGAACGGGTTGCCGGCGTTCTTTTTCGATGGGTTGAATATGCAGTTTGGCGAGGACCTCAATATCGGCCGCTGCAACTGCCCGCTGATTGAAAAAGAACAGGGATACCAGTTCGCCAACAACTGGACAAAGCTCGTGGGCAATCACCAGTTCAAGTTCGGCGCGGACTTGCGGCATGCGACCAACCTGCGCGTTCCCTCGGACGCGAACCGAACCGGGGAAATGCACTTCCAGCATGACACAACGGGCGACGGCCTTGGTTCCGGGGGACTGGACATCGCGACTTTCCTGTTTTCGGCGGTGAGTAACTTTAACCGCTATGTGGGATCGCCTACCGAAACGAGCGCGATGGAGACCCAGAACCGCTACTTCTTTTATGCCCAGGACACATGGCGCGCCACCCATAAGCTCACCGTCAACTACGGTTTGCGCTGGGAGTTCTACACGCCGGAATATGTCAACGGCAAGGGCAATGGAGGGTTTGCCGTTCTACCCGAAGGCGTGATTCGTGTGGCTGGCTACGGCGGAATCAGTAACAATGGAAACACCAAGAACAACTATGGCCTGTTCGCACCGCGTTTGGGAATTGCGTATGAAATCAATCCCAAGACCGTGGTCCGGATGGGATATGGGCGCAGCTTCGATATCGGCGTGTTCGGATCTTTGTTCGGGCACACTGTAACCCAAAACCTGCCGGTATTGGCAAACCAGCAACTGACTTCTCCGACCGGTGACAACAGGACCACCGCTTATAACTTCACCCAGGGCCCCGCAGCCCCACAAACCGCGTTCCCAGTGATTCCCAGCAACGGCATTCTGCCCTTGTACGGAGTCTGTACCGAAGCGGTAGCACAGACGCCCGGCGCGATTTGCACCGGAAATGTTTCGCCGCACATTCGTCCCGATAAGCTGGTGGCGCCCACGGTGGATGCGTGGAACGTAACCGTGCAACGGCAAGTCACCGACAAGCTGAGCGTAGAAGCTGCATACGTGGCGAACCATGGCAGCCACGTATTTAAGGGGACTGGCCCATCGTACAACCCGAACCAGCCCACGGTGGTCGGCTACCCCACCATTCCTTACGATCAGCGAGCACCCTACTACAACGCGTTCAGCACGCCTTACACGTACGCTGATGGGTTTACAACCAATGTTATTTGTTGTGACGGCTCGCAAGGATTTGGCTACAACGGCGACGACGGGACCAACTCGTTTAGAGCACTTGAGTTGACGGTCAACCACAGGACTGGCGGAGGGTTGACGCTGTCGGGTTCTTACACCTACTCAAGAGCTTACGACAACGACGGCAGCTATCAACCTGATCTTCGTGTTGGCTACGGACGTCAGGACTACAACCGCGATAGCGTTCTGATCATGACCGCAATCTATGAGCTGCCGTTCGGGAAGGGCAAGAGATTCATGGGCAATATTTCCCGTCCAGCCGATCTGCTTTTGGGCGGCTGGCAGTGGAACGCCACCTTTACGATCGGCAGCGGCATCCCCTTCACTCCGAGCTACAGCAATTGTGGCCAGGATCGCGACACTGGACCCTGCCGTCCCAGCAGGGATGGCTCATTCCACATGGGCGCCGGAAGCTTCAATAATCAAACCAGACAGGTTGTCTATTTCACGCCTGTTGTTGATCCTGCCACGGCCGACGGAACGTTGGGCCCTGGCGATTGCGTGGGAGGCTGGTGCCGTCCGGCGATTGCTACGTTTGGGAACATCCAGCGAAACAGCTACACGGGTCCGGGCGAATTCCGGTCTGACATGTCGCTTTTCAAGAACTTCAGCATTACGGAGAGGGTGAAAGCCCAGTTCCAGGCGGAGTTCTTCAATGTGTTCAACCACCCGGTCTATGATTTGCCCAGCGGATGCATTGACTGCGCCGGCAACGGCCTTATCACCAACATTGAGCCGGACTCATCGATGCGTGAAATGCAGCTGGGCTTCCGCGTCACCTTCTAAACACGAGTCAACCAAAAATGATTAGGGGGAGCCAACGGCTCCCCCTAAATTTTCTGATTACAAAGTTCTAGCTTCCTCCTGGGGCAACGCGTCGTAAACGTTTCCAAGAGTGCTGCGGGAATCAGCCATGAAGAAAAAAGTGGTGGGGCTGGGCGAGGTTCTGTGGGATCTGTTTCCTGGCGGCGCGTGCTTGGGCGGGGCGCCGGCGAACTTTGCCTACATCACGACCTTGATGGGCGACCAAGGCATCGTGGCCAGCCGCGTGGGCGAAGATTCACAAGGGATCGAAGCTCTGCGCCGGTTGGAGGAGCTAGGGCTGGACATTGATTATGTGCAGACCGACCGAGAACATCGCACCGGTGTCGTGAGTGTAATGGTGGATGGCGCCGGCCAGCCACAGTTTCAGATCGCAGACCCGGTGGCCTGGGACTTTCTGGAATGGACGCCGGCGTGGAAAGATCTCGCCGAGCAGGCCGATGCGGTCTGCTTCGGATCGCTGGCGCAGCGTTCGGAGACGAGCCGCGCGGCCATACGAAGGTTTGTAGGCGCCGTGGTGCCCGGAACACTCAGAGTGTTCGACGTGAATTTGCGGCAGTCGTATTACTCGGCGGAGATTCTCTCCGAGTCCATGAAGTTAGCCGACATCGTCAAGCTGAATGACGATGAATTGCCGAAGATCATAAGTCTCACGAAGGTCGTCCATAAGGACGCGTTGTCGTCGGCGCAGCGGCTTATTCGCGAATACGACCTCAAACTGGTTTGCGTCACGCGAGGCGGCCGCGGCAGCCTGCTGGTCCGCGATGGCGATTTCAGCGAGCACCCCGGATTCAAGGTGCGGGTAGCCGACACCGTGGGATCTGGCGATGCGTTCACTGCAGGACTGGTGCATGAGTATCTGCACGGCGCGCCCCTTAATTTGATGAATGAAGTCGCCAATCTTGTGGGCGCGTGGGTGGCGAGCGAAGTGGGCGCCATGCCTACGCCGAAGCGGGGGGCATTGGAGCATTCACTAGCAGAAATTCGATAAAGTCCCACAGTCTCTCGAACTGCGGTATATTACGAAAGGTTATTTTTTCTTTCGGGTATTACGTTTGTGTCGAGAGGGAATCATGAACCGTCCTAGTGGCCGCGTCAGCTTTCCGTTGTTGTCTTCCTTCCTTGCAGGACTATTGTTCGTGGCAGTTGCCGGAGTGATGCTCAGCTGTACCAAAGCTCCGGTGTCGCCTAAGCCTGCTCCCTCGCAGCCTTCCAGTATCAACGTTGACGTACGCGATGGGGGTCCGGTCGTGCTGAAAACCAGTATGGCGGAGTTCCAGATTCTTCCTTCCGGTTTTTTGCGGGCGGCTCTTTTGAAAGATGGGAAGTGGTTGACGCTCGATGAACCGGACGTGGGTTCGGCCGGCGGCAGTGACTCGATTGTGCACGAAGGCAAGGAACTGGACTTCGTGCCGGATTTTAGCCAGGCGAAGGTCGCGGAAGCGATGGGAAAGCTCGGCCGCGGGAAGCGGGTGGAAATTCCGGCCCATCCGCTGGCGCCGGCGGGAGTTCCCATCGAGCGGATGCTCGTTGTGGAGGCCTACGACGATTTTCCCAACATCGTGCTGGTGAGCAGTACATATAAGAACGCAGGCACCTCCGATTTCAAAATTGAACAGGTGTGGATGCAGCAGCACCAGTTCAGCGCCAAACAGGTGGATGCGAAGGTCCAGCCCTACGACATGTGGGCATTTCAAGGTTCCAGTTATAACTGGGGCGAAAATGATGTGGAGAAGCTGGCGCGAACTTCATCGCAGCCCAACGCAATGGGCGAGATGGTGAAAGGCGGCTATGGAGGCGGGATTCCGGTGGTCGCGTTCTGGACCGCGTCGGTCGGGGAAGCGATTGGGCACGTCGAGACTCTGCCCTGGACGCTATCGATTCCGGTGAAGGTCGCGGCCGATGGGCGAGTGAATGCGAGCGTGACCATTCCAGCGAATGCGACGCTCAAGCCGGGAGAGAGTTATTCGACCCCCCGCAGTTTTGTCGCCGTGTATTCGGGAGATTTCTACGAACCCCTGCGCACGTGGTCGAGCCTGTTGCAGAAAGAAGGTTGGGACATTCCCAAGCCGTCGAACGAGGCTTACAACGTCGCCTGGTGCGGATGGGGATACGAGTTTAACGTCACCCCGAAGCAGATGCTGGGCACGGTCCCCAAACTCAAGGAAATGGGCATCAAGTGGGCGACGCTGGATGATCGATGGTTCGACACGTATGGCGATTGGAATCCGCGGGCCGACACCTTTCCCGGAGACTCGATGAAGCAGATGGTGGATGACTTCCACAAACAGGGCATGCTGGCACAAATATGGTGGCTGCCTTTGGGCGTGGAAGACGGGCAGGGGAAATACGAGTCGCATAAGTATAAAGTGGCGAAAGTCGTCGAGGAACATCCCGACTGGCTGATTCTCGACAAGAACGGCAAACACGCGCGCATGGTTCGCGACTTGGCAGCGCTCGATCCGTCGCTGCCGGAAGTGCAGGCGTACTTCAAGCAACTCACGGAGAAGTTCATCCGCGATTGGGGATTTGACGGGTCGAAGCTCGACAACATTTACAGCGTCCCCGCGTGCTACAACCCGGCGCATCATCACAAGTCGCCGCAGGATTCGGTGAACGCGATGGGCGAAGTGTACAAAGTAATCTTCCAGACCACGCGCGCACTGAAGCCGGAGAGTGTTACGCAAGCGTGTCCGTGCGGCACTCCGCCTTCGCTGGCGTGGCTGCCGTTCATCGATCAGGCGGTTACGGCTGATCCGGTGGGCGGAGTGCAGGTGCGCCGTCGTATCAAGATGTACAAAGCGTTGCTCGGGCCGCAGTCGGCGGTCTATGGCGACCACGTTGAATTGTCAGAGATGACGCCGCTCGGCCACGGCGATTGGAGCGAGCACGGAGCCGATTTTGCTTCGACACTGGGAGTCGGTGGAGTGCCCGGAACGAAGTTCGTGTGGCCTGATCCGGGACCGAAATTCAAGCCGGTCGCATTGACTACGCAAAAAGAAGAGCATTGGAAGAAATGGATCGGCCTCTACAACCAGAAGATGCTGTCGAAGGGAGAGTTTCTCGATCTCTATGTTTACGGCTACGACGTTCCCGAGGCCTACGCGATCGCGAAAGACGGCAAGATGTATTATGCATTCTTCGCCGATGCGGGAAAGCCATTCGCCGGAGAAGTTGAATTGCGCGGATTGAAGCCCGGAACCTATGACGTGGTTGACTATGTGGATGGGAAAAATCTGGGTACAGTGCAGGCGGCGGAAGGGAAGGCTCCGCAGTTAAAGACGGAGTTCAAGGAACATCTACTGCTGGAGGTCAGCGCGAAGTAGAGGTGTTGCGGAACGCTTCCGTGCCGCCGGGGCGGGTAGTAGAAAGCGCTCCCGCTGCATTGCCGCTGGCCAGGCACGTCTGAACATCGGCCCCGCGCACGTACTGGTGCAGGAATCCGGCATCGAAGCTATCACCCGCTCCTACCGTATCGACCGCTTCAACTTCTCGTGACGGGCAGGTGAAACGCTCGCTCCCTCGTTGCGCCCGCGCACCTTCCTTGCCGAGCTTTACGACGACCAGGGGAACCATCGTAGAAAGCTTGCGGATGGCGGCTTCCAGGTCATCGGTGCCTGCGATCTTGCGGGCCTCGCGCTCGTTGGGCAGGAAGACGTCCACGTATTTCAAGACTTCGGTCAGATCTTGCCAGCGATCGTCCGGATCATCGTTGGTGTCGAGCGAAATCGTCAGGCCCTTCCTCTTCAGATATCGAAACAATTCTCCGATGCGAGGGCGCAGGGCGCGCTGCAAATAGTACGAAGAAAGATGGAAGTGGCGGGAGTCGGCGAGATAGTCGAGGTCTAGATCGTCCCACGTCAACTCGGCGATGGTTCCCGCATAGGTGAGGATGTTGCGCCAGACCGGATGATGAAGAATGACCGTGAGCCCGGTGGTGACGGCGCCGGGCACGCGGCGCACCTGGGAAACATCGACGCCGCCCTGCTGCAGGCGTTCGAGGGCGATCTGGCCGAGGGGATCGTCCCCGATACGAGATTGAAATCCAACGCGGCTGCCCAGTGCGGCCAGATTGTGCGCGACAATCGCCGATGATGAACCGAGGGTAAGCATCATGCGGTCGGCCAGCAGTTCGCGCTCCGGCGGAAGCTGTTCGGGCAAGCCATAAAGGATCAGGTCGAGGTTGAGTTCGCCGGCGATGGTGACGTCGAAACGGGGCATGGGAAAACAGAATTAAGAAGTCAGAATGCAGAAGTGCGAATGCAGATTGAAGATTTCAGATTGCAGATTGAAAAACCTCTGAGGCCACCGTCTTCAATCCTACAGTCTCCAATTTGCAATGTATTACTCCACAATGCAGAAGTGCGATTGCAGATTTAAGATTTCAGATTGCAGATTAAAAAACCTTTGCGCGCGAAGTTATTACCAGAGCACAATCGTCAATCTGAAATCTACAATCTACAATCTGAAATCTCCAATCTTACTCACACGAGGGTGACCTCAATTCCGGCTTGCTTGAGCGCGCGAATATCGGACTTCGGGGCGCCGCGGTCGGTGATGATCTCATGCAATGCGTTGGTGGGAGAAATCAAAGACAGGCTGCGGCGGCCGAACTTGCTGGAGTCGCACACGGCCACGGTTTTCTTCGCAATCTCGACCATTACTCGGTTGACCTTGGCTTCCAGAAGATTGGGGGTGCTGAGGCCGTAATGCACGTCAAAGCCATCAACGCCGAGAAACAAAATATCAGCGCTTAAGCGCCGCAGGGTCTCTTCGGCAATCGGGCCGACCAGAGAAAAGGAATTGTTGCGCAGCGTGCCGCCGGTGAGAATCACCTCCACCGGCGTACCGGCAAGTTCGGCAGCGATGTTCACGGCGTTGGTGATGATGGTGAGATTCTGAAATTTTCGCAGCGCACGCGCAATGGCGGTTGTCGTCGTGCCGGAATCGAGAATCAGCACCAGGCCCTCTTTCACCTTCTCCGTGGCCTTTTCGGCAATGCGCAGTTTTTCCTGGTGGTGCAGTTTCTCTTTTTCGCGCAGCGTGGGATCTTCGAGCGCGCCCTCGCGCGCGGGTAGCGCTCCACCGTGCGTGCGATGGACCAGGCCATGCGCATGGAGAATTTCGAGATCCTTGCGAATGGTGACTTGGGAGGTTTCGAACTGCCTAGACAGTTCCGTCACCAATACCCGGCCCTGGTGATTTAGCAGATCAAGAATGGCGCGTCTTCGTTCTTCGTTGAGCAAGAGGGTAAGGCAGCGTCAGTTTTATGGGAAAGTCCGGTTTTATGGAGAAGGCCCAGTCGCTGCTCCGCATTTCTTTTTATAGCGGTTTGTTTCGTTTGTCCACTGAAAATCGAAATACTTCCCAGTTGCCAACTGTGCTACGAAGTTCGAAATGGCATTTTCGGCAGGGACTGAAGCCCTGAATGGTCACGTAAGCTATAGAAAGGTAAATAGTTGTGAGCCATCCTCGGCGATAATGAAGGGCTAAACGGCAATTCCGCAACGGCGTCGCGGGCATAATCTCAAGTTGCCGCGAAAGCAGGCGGGTTTCGATGCGGAGTTTGATACGAAATTCGGAATCTTGAGGAACAGTTCCGGACAGGATGTGCGGAGAACGTTTCTCCTGTTCGGCGATCGCGTTATGCCAGTAAAACAGCCACGTCGCCGATACAGTGACCGGAGAGAAACAAAGCTAGCCATCTTGCTCCGTCGTCGCTGCGGACCTCGCCCAGGTTATTCCAACTGAAATTCTGCGCCGTGAAACTCCGTCGTGTTTTTCAGTGAGTCTTGCGCTCTAAGATCAACGCGGTACGACCCAGGCTCTAACGTGTCCAAGGGCAACCGCAGGGCGATTGGGACTACAGGATTCCCTGGCTTGGCCACTTTTGCCAGGTCGTTGACTCCCACGTCCAGCTTCTGTTGCCCAGTCTTCGTGTCCACGATGCGATACTCCAGCACGACTTGTGGGGGCTTCTCTCCGGCCAGCAGAGGATCGTAAACTTCCAGATACACAACACCATTGTCGGTTTTCTTGAACTGGTTGGTGGCCGACGGGAGGATCTGAAATCCGCTGGCAATCAGCGGCTTGCGGTCTTCCAGAAGCTGTGCGTCCAGCGAAGTATAAAGGTCCGACACCTTGGTTAGCGTATTGCTTAGCGCCAGGGAACTGAGGTCGATCTTCTTGCCATCGTAAGGGAGAACCTCCAGGGGATTCTCCAGCTTGCCGAAGGTCTTGTTTCCGGAATTGAAGACGACGCGCAATTTGTATTGTCCGGCACCGATATCGAACTCCGTTTCATAGTGGTATGGGGCTTTTTGAAATTCCTCGACTTCCTTCTTGCTTTCGAGATCCACATTGACGGTGTCGCTGAAGCGCGCTGCGACAGAGCCATCCGGCTTGTATGCGATGCCGAGCACGTTCATGTCGGCATGCTGTTTGCCTTTCACTTTTTCGAACTGCAATGAAGTCGAAGGAACATCCATGACGAGGTGGACGCGCGCCACTCCAGGAGCAGTGTAAAAATAGGGGGCGCGCATCGAGGCAGTCACATTGCCCGGCATCTCGCCGGCTCCGCGAGCCTCCAAATCCTTCTCGGTCGCACTTCCTGCCAGCAGGTCTAAAGGCCGAACTTTGCAATATCCGCTACGGGAGCGGACGCTGGTGCCGCCGCGGTCTACTTTCACCTTCAGAGTGTGGCAACTCCCGTCTGTGGACTCGGGTGGCTTGTAGCCGAGCAGATAATATTCGGATTGATCTTTGGCGATTCTCTGCATCCCACCGAGCAGGTCGTTGGTATTCACGATGACGAAGCCGCCGGTTCCTTCGGCCAACTGATACAGAAACTGCTGGTTGGCAGAGACGTCAGGAATCTGAGGAATAATCTGTCGCGGCTGGTTGTAGGGATTGTAGGTGTTCGTATTCACAACTCCTGATCCGCCACGGCCACCGGTGCCCGGGGCGCCACCGCCGCCGTGACCGCCTGTGCCACCACCTCCATGCCCTCCGCCCGTGCCGCCGGTTCCACCCGTTCCGCCGCCACCGTGACCGCCGCCCGTACCTCCAGTTCCACCCGTTCCGCCTCCGCCGTGACCTCCACCGCCACCCGTTCCGCCTCCTCCGCCTCCACCGGTGTGCTGGGGAGGACTGGCTGGTTCGGCTGCAAAGGGAGCCAGTTCAAGAAAGGGAGCATTGAGTTCGCCACGATAATTCAGCGCTGCACGCTGAAGGGTTGCCACGCCGGTTGCATGAAGCGATGGCCGCCGCGAGGCGTTCCCCATGGTGGGAACAGGCGCAACCAAGCCGCGCACGTCGATGGGGTATACCGCTACATTCGCCTTGTTGCAGGCGTCGATAACGGCGGTAAGCTCGGACTGCAATTCCATCGTCATTGGAAAGCCGGAGCTTAGCATGATGACGCTCTTACGGCCGGAAACACCGGACAGCCCTTTCGCCAGATTCCGCAATGCCAGGAATACGCTGCGGGCGCCAAAATCCTCCTCCAGGCCGCCCATACTCGGAAAGCCTAATGTCTGTGGCTGTGAGGACGGTATCGCCGTGGAAGCAAGGTCGGGTGAAGGAGAATTGGGCGAGACGTTCGAAAACTTCGTTCCTGCCACAACTTTCTTGAGGCGCTCCGCATCCGCCGTGAAATTCTGAGTAATGCGCAGCATGCCGCCAAACTCTACAATGGCGATCAGCCGGTTGGGCCCGGCATTCGCATCGATGAACTTAGCCGCGGCATCGCGAGCTTTGGCCTGATCGCCAAATTCCATCGTCGAGTTGTCGAAGAAAAGAACCAGATAGTGCTTGCCAGTGTGAGCCGGGTCGGCGCTGTCTTCTTCGCGCGTGAAGCTGGTCACCGGCTGCTCTTTGCCGTCTTCCCACACTTTAAAATCTTTGGCTTCGAGATCGCGGACGTAGTTTCCGTGTTTGTCGGTAACGACCGTATCCACCAGCACGACGCGAGTCTCGACCTTGATGGTTCCGACACTGTCATTGGCGGGCGCGGAAGCTTGTTGCGCCTGCGCGAGTGCCAGCCCTAACGTGAAGACAGTCACGACAGCCAGGAATAGAAACCTCCGACGATTGTTCATAGCACTGCTCCTCTCACGGAATCTCGACCGCCCCGTTTTCCGCGGACATCAATTGTTGTTCCGTATCTCGGGCCACCACGCGCACCAGGTAACGGCCGGGCTTCACATCGAAACTGGTTCGCAAAGTGATGCCGGATGCCAGCTTGTTCTGCAGAGTCTCGTCTTTCCATCGCATCTGGATCAATTTTTGGTTAGCTTGAAGAACGTTTCCATTGTGATCAAAAACTGCGGTCACTACAGTTAGATCGTTTTGATTGCGATTGTCCGCCTGCTTATAGTGAAGGCGTTTCACATCCACCCGCGCCACCACGGTCAACTTGGCTGAAGTGTCTGAAGATTTGAAGAACTGGGTATGCAGCGCGACCGGGAGTTGGTGCAGTTCTTCGCTGGACAGGACTTCATCCTCAATCTCGCGTTTTGCTTCTTCTTCCGCGCTTACATCGTGCCGTGGTGCATAGTAGCCGCGCCGTGCCTGAAGATCGTATTTCTCGCGATTTTTGAGGGTGACCTTCAGAGTGTGATAGCGACCATCCATTTTCAAGTTCTGCGGGGTGAAGCCTAGCATGTAATAGAACTCGGGATTGTCGGCGACGCGCCGAAATCCTTCTTCCATGTTGTTGCTATTGTGGTAGAAGTTGCCACCAGTGCCGTAAGCGAGTACTGACAAGATATCGTCCTGGGCGGTAGCCGATAGCGTGTCCATGACCGTGCGAGGCGTCGGTGTGTAGGTCTGACCCGGAATCTCAAGTTCCACGCGTCCCGGATTGCTGGCGTCTCCGAATGGGATGTCGGCATAAAGCCCACGCGCATCGAGGCTGCTGATCACGACTTGCGAGCGCAAGGCTCGATCGACGAGATCGTTATCCTCGTACTCCATATCAGGCGTCAGGAATCCTGGAGAAACCAGCACCAAATTCCTTTGACCGGGCATCGCGGCCATACGCCGCACGAGATCCCGTAACACGGTGGTAGCGAGCCGGCTTTCGTGTTCGCCGACGTTCAACACTTCGGAAGCCTTTCCCTCCACAAACGCATCGGTGCTGGGAGAATTCAGCATGTTTTGTGGTAGGTTGGCACAGTGTATGTAATCGTTGAGGCCGGCCTGCAAGGCTCCCTGGTCATGTTTGTTGACGATAAGATCCGCCTGATAGAAGGAGATCAGCGGACATTCGGTGGGGCCTTGGGTTTCGACGATGGGCCGCGGCATCAGCTTGTTCAGAGCTTGTTTCAACTGAACAGGGTCGTCAGTGAAATCCAGCGTGGTCTGGCCTGAGGTCGAGAAGATTGCTGCGCGTTCGGTTGGGGCTAAGGCATTGAAGCGGCGTAAGGCGGCTTCACGCACCTGCGCTAAGTCCCCAAAATTGAGGTGCAGATCGTCAAAAAGGTAGGCTACGAAACGTGCGGGAAATGTACTCGGAGCCGCCGGTTGCACGGCGCTAGGCGGGATTGAATTTGTTGCATTTGCGGCCGCTGAAGGCTGTGGGGCAAGATGTTCCACGTCGAAATCGGAAATGACCTGCGGCTTGCCATTGTCGAAGATCTGAAAATCTTCTTTATGCAAATTACCCACCGCGTGCCCGTTTGCATCCCGCACGACCACCCGCGCCAGAACTAATTTGACATTCACTCTGAATCTGGCAGCTTCCTCCATTTTGGGAGTGGCGGATTCGTCCTTGATCGCCATTTCTCCGGATGATTCTTGTGGGGACCCGGCGGAAGGAGAAGCAGCCTGGGGTTGAGCCTGCGAGTTCAAGATTCCAGGGAAAAGAAGAGTAGATCCCAACGCCAGACAGAGGAGACTAGCGGGAAGCGATCGTTTCCATCCATGACGGCGCGGATCGCGGGATAGGTCCTTCATGTTACACCGGAAACCGGACTAATGTTCGGGGGTAAGCATACTAGGCTTGCCCCACGTTCGTCACGCTTTCTCGGGCTTTTTTGACCGTCATGCGATGGGCGGATGTACTTGGTCTGGCAAGCAGCTTTATTGAATCCTCATCTGTTTCTGTTATGGGCAATTGTTAAGGGTAACCGCTGCACTACTCAAGAAGCCACGGTCACGGCCGCGGGCGAACTTGCAGTTTGCCGCAAAGGTTCCGCCAGTCCCTGCATTACCTTGGCAAACCCGGCGAAATCGAGCGATTGCGGGCCATCCGACAGCGCGCGCTCTGGGCACGGATGCACTTCGATGATGAGCCCATCGGCGCCCACGGCGACAGCAGCACGCGAAACGGCCGCGATCAGGCTCTGCTTGCCGGTTCCGTGAGAAGGATCCGCCATAACTGGCAGATGGGAAAGATCGCGTGCCAAGGCGATCGCGGCCAGATCGATCGTATTGCGCATTTCCGTCTCGAACGTCTTGATTCCACGCTCGCAGAGCACAACCTGACGGTTGCCGCCTGAGAGCAGGTACTCGGCGGCGAGCAACCACTCTTTCACCGTTGCCGAGGGCCCGCGCTTGAGCAGGATCGGTTTGTCGACCGTGGCCAGGCGCCGGAGCAGTGCAAAATTTTGCATATTCCGCGCGCCCACCTGCAGCATATCCACGTGTTCGCAGATGACATCGACATCTTCCGTGCTCATCACTTCCGTGACCACGGGAAGCCCTGTCTCTTCTTTGGCCTCACGCAGTATTTTCAAGGCTTCGATGCCAAGGCCTTGAAAGTCGTAGGGGGAAGTGCGTGGCTTATAGGCGCCACCGCGAAGCATGCTGGCCCCAGCGCGCTTCACTGCATGGGCCGTATCGAGCAACTGTTCCCGGGACTCGACCGAGCAGGGGCCGGCAATCACAACGACTTCCGGACCTCCAATGGAGACGCCATTGATTTTCACGATCGATCGGTCGGGTTTGACCTGACGGCTGACCAGCTTGAACGGTTGCGCTATGGCGACAACGTTGTCCACGCCGGGCGCCACCTGAAGGGCCTCGATCTCGTGGCGGCGTCCACTGCCTACTGCCGCGACGATGGTGCGCTCAGTGCCGCGAGTTACGTGAGGCTGGTATCCGGCTTCCCGAATACGTTCGATCACATGATTGATTTCCTGCTCTGTGGCCTTCTCCGACATATTGACGATCATGGGACTGGTTCTCCTTGTTAGTCTGAAAAAATAAAGCCGCGATCCTCGATCGCGGCTGCTGGAAGCTTGTTCGTTTCAGGTGGCTTTTAACGGCTCATCCTGCCCCAAGCTGCTCCGCAGCCGCTACCCGATAAAACCGGTAGCGGACGGCAAACGCGAAGCTTGGAGTAAATCGTGTCATAGGTCCATTCGATCGCACGTCCAACGGGGTGAAGCTGGTCACCTCGTTTACTGGAGCGAACTGGCCACGCTGGAGAATGCGTTGTTCGCATTCGAACCGATCAATCGAACCGTCCCGACTACCAGAACCAGAATCACTGCCAACATTACGGCGTATTCGGCAATATCCTGCCCGGCATCATCGGACCAAAGCGTGCGAATCAGTTGTGTCATGGCTCTCCTCCAGGGACCGCGTCAGTTCCTTTGAGAGGGAAGGACTGATTTGGGAACTCGGTGCTAGACATGATGCACGGGGATGTAGGGAATTGTCAAACGAACCTTTTGCATTTTTGCACAAAAGGTTCACCGCCCCGGAATAGCTTCTGGACGCGGGTTCTGGGCCGTGTCGTCAGAAACTGCGGCCCCGTGGGGAAGCAGATCCTGCGCGGAATGCTGCGCAATTTGCAAAACGCGGTTCGGAAGAATTCCGAGATAAATGGTAGCCAGCACGCTAATGGCGAGACCCACGGCAAGGGCGAACGGCACACGAGTCACGGGAACTTCCGTGCGCGCTTCCCGCATGTACATCACCACGATAATGCGCAGATAGTAGTATGCCCCCACAGCGCTGTTGATCACGCCGATCAGAGTCAGCCAGACAAGGTTGGCGCGCAAGGCGGCGCTGAAAACGTAAAACTTGGCGAAGAATCCGCCGGTGATTGGGATCCCAATCAGAGACAGCAGGAAGATTGTTAGGGTGGCGGCCAGCAGCGGCGAACTGCGTCCTAGACCTTCATAGTCTTCGAGCGTGACATAGCGCTCTCCAGCGTTGGCAAAATGGCTTACCACGGCGAAAGCGCCCACATTCATAGCGGCGTAAGCGGCCGTGTAAAACATCGCAGCAGAAATGCCATTCGCGGAGTTCTCCGGCGTGGTCATGGCGAAGGCCACCAGCAGATATCCGGCGTGCGCGATAGAGGAATAGGCGAGCAGGCGCTTCACGTTGTCTTGGACCAGAGCCCCTATGTTGCCCAATGTCATCGAGAGCGCGGCCGCGACCCAGAGGAACCAGAAGCGCCCCGGGGCATTGATGGCGAACACCACGCGCAGCAGCACAGCGAAAGCTGCCGCTTTGGGCGCCGTTGACATGAAACCGACGATCGGAGCGGGCGCGCCTTCGTAAACGTCGGGAGTCCAGACATGAAATGGCGCTGCCGCTACTTTGAATCCCAGACCCACGAACATCAACGCCATCGCAGCGAATACCAGCATGTCAACGTGCCCCGATTGCAATTTCTGCGCGATGATATCGATGTTGGTCGAACCGGTGGCTCCGAACATCAACGCCACACCGTACAAGAAGAATGCCGTGGCAAACGAGCCAAGCAGAAAATATTTCAGAGACGATTCGCTGCTGGCAGCTTCATTGCGGCGGAATCCGGCCAGGATGTAGGTCGAAATCGAGGAGATTTCCAGCCCGATGAAGATCAGCACCAGTTCGATGGCCGTCGACATCAGCGCCATTCCGACGACGCCAAACAAGATCAGCGCATAATATTCGCCGGCTCGAATGCGCTGCACCGCCATGTATTCGAAGGAACTAAGAATGGTGACCGCGGCGATCGCGATCACGAGGAAGGTGAAAAAGATGCTGAAGCTGTCGATGCGAATCGTATTCGAGAAAGCCAGGCCCGGAGACTTGGCCATCGCCCACGTCGAAATCAGGCCGGCAACACATCCGATGAACGCAATCAGTCCCAGAGTCTTCTGACTCTTTTGTTCATCCACCACCGGGTCGAGCAGCATGATAGCGATGCCGAAAATCGAGAGCACAAGTTCCGGGAGGATACGGACATAGTCCACGCCTTGCGGAATCGTCTGCATCAGAGCGGGAAGGGTGCTCATTGACTCACCAACTTGCCCACGACTTGCGGAACTGAAGTCAGCGCGGCTTGCACTGCAGGATCGATTGCGCCCAGCCACAGAATCGGCGCGACCCCCATCACCAGCGCCGCCACGGCGCAGGGCCAAATCGCGGCCTTTTCAAAACCGAGAAGATCGGCCAGGGAGTTATTAACCGGGTGCGTCACTTTTCCGTAGAAGACACGTTGGAACATCCAGAGCAGGTAGCAGGCGCTCCAGATTACGCCGGTAGCGCCTAGAATTCCATAGATCGGCTTCGCCTGAAATGCGCCGCTGAGCACGAGGAACTCTCCCACGAATCCGTTGAGCAAGGGCAATCCGACCGAGGCCAGCACAATGAAGAGGTACGAAGCCGCGTAGACGGGCATGGGAGAAGCAAGGCCGCCGAACTCGGAGATCTCGTAAGTGTGGCGGCGCTCGTGCAGAATTCCGGCCAGCATGAACAAGGCGCCGGTGGAGATGCCGTGAGCCAGCATGACGAACATCGCTCCATTCAGCCCCGCTTGCGTGAAGCTGAAGATGCCGAGCACGACAAATCCCAGGTGGCTGACCGAAGAGTAGGCGATCAGCTTCTTCATGTTGGGCTGCACCATCGCGACCAGCGCGCCATAGATGATGCCAACGAGCGCGAGGATCATGATCCACCATGCGTTATGGCGCGATTGCTCGGGGAACAGCCCGAGATTAAAGCGCAGCATGCCGTAGGTTCCCATCTTCAGTAAAACGCCTGCGAGCAGCACGGATCCGGCAGTGGGAGCTTCCACGTGAGCGTCAGGCAGCCAGGTGTGGAACGGGAATAACGGGACCTTTACCGCAAAGGCCAGAAAGAATCCGAGAAACAGCCATTGTGCGGCGGCAGGGAAGTTGGGTATAGCGCCGTGTGCGATCTGCTCCCGAATGATCACGAAATCGAAGCTGTGGGTCTGGGCATACAGCCACAAGATCGCCGCCAGCATGAATACGGAAGCGATCATGGTGTACATGAAAAACTTCACCGCGGCATAGACCTTGCGCTCGTGGCCGAAAACGCCGATCAGCAGCGCCATCGGGATCAGCGTGGCCTCCCAGAAGAAATAGAAGAGGAACAAATCAAGCGACGTGAAAACGCCGATCAGCGCCGTTTCGAGAATCAGCAGAAGGATGAAAAATTCCTTCACGCGGTCATGTACCGATTTCCACGAGATCAGGACGCACAGGGGCGTAAGGAATGTCGTCAGCACCACCAGCCACAGCGAGATGCCGTCGATGCCCATGTGATAGTGGATATTGGGGCTCGTGATCCAGGCATTGTCGACCTCGAATTGGAAGCCCGGCTGGCCGCGGTGGAAGTGAACCGGCAGATGCAGGGAAAGGACGAATGTCAGCAGCGATATAACCAGCGAGAAAATGCGGATGTCGCGGTCGCGGCGAGGCAGCAGGACGAGCAGCAAGGCGCCCACGAGCGGAACGAAGGTCACCAGGCTGAGAATGTAGGGGCTGAGATGGTCCGTGGTCATCGTCCTACCCCCACCCAGAGCATGTACGCGACCACCGCGGCCGCTCCCGCCGCGATCCAGCCGGCGTAAGAGCGCAAATTGCCGGATTGCATGTGGCGAACCTCGTCGGACACGTGCCGCGCGCCATCGGCGGCATTGTTTACCGTATCGTCAATTACTTTCCGGTCGACGCCTTGCCAGAGAATTTCGGTCGATCCATCCACCAGCGGCTTTACGAAAATTCTGGCGTAGAGTTCGTCCACGTAATACTTGTTCAGCACGGCCTGATAAAAATTGCCGAGCGAGTCGGCGATCTTCTGCGGCAGATAGGGCTTGCTTACGTAAAGGATGTAGGCAATTACCGCGCCTGCGAGGGAAAACAATACTGAAATTCCCATGAGCAGAGCTTCGGTGCCCCCCGAACCTTCCGTTACACTCTGCGGAAATTCATGTCCAAACACGGGCTCCAGAAAATGTTCGAACCCGTTATGGATTCCGACAAGGCCACCGACCAGCGACAACAAAGCCAGAATCATCAACGGCACAAGCATCACCCTCGGGCTCTCATGCGGCTCGCCATGGCCATGCCCCTCATGGCCATGAGCGGCGTGGACTTTGCCATGATCGTCAACGTGGGCTCCGCGATAGTCTCCGAAGAACGTCATGAACAATAGCCGAAACATGTAAAACGATGTGAGCAACGCGGTAATGGCGCCGATCAGCCAGTAGGCCCAATTCGCTTGCCAAGCCTTCCAGAGGATCTCGTCCTTGCTCCAGAAACCGGCCAGAGGCGGAATTCCCGCTATGGCCAGCGTGGCGATGCCCATGGTCAGAAATGTCCAGGGAATGTAGGACCGCAGTCCGCCCATCTTGCGCATGTCCTGCTCGCCGCCGACCGCGTGAATCACCGAGCCCGCGGCCAGGAATAGCAGGCCTTTGAAGAAGGCATGGGTCATAAGGTGGAAAATTCCGGCGGAGAACGCTCCCACGCCGCACGCCATGAACATGTAACCCAGTTGCGAGACAGTAGAGTAAGCGAGAACTTTTTTGATGTCGGTCTGCGTGATGCCAATGGTCGCGGCGAAAAGCGCAGTCAGCGTGCCGATGATTGCCACAACCGTGAGGGCGATAGGGGCGCGTTCGAAGATCAGATGCGAGCGCGAGACCATGTAGACGCCCGCCGTAACCATCGTTGCCGCATGAATCAATGCCGAAACCGGAGTCGGGCCCTCCATTGCGTCGGGCAACCATACGTATAGCGGAATCTGGGCTGATTTCCCGCAGGCGCCCACCATCAGCAGAATTCCGATCGCAGTGAGCAGTCCAGCTCCGGCCGTTTCTGGAGCGAACGGTCGAACTTTCTCAAACACCTCCGTGAACGTGAGCGAGCCGAAGTGCTGGATCAAAAGGAACAATCCGATGAGAAATCCGAAGTCGCCAATGCGATTGACGATGAAGGCTTTTTTCCCGGCCGATGCCGCGGAGTCTTTCGTGAACCAGAAGCCGATCAGCAGATATGAGGCCAGCCCCACGCCTTCCCAGCCAATGAACATCAGCAGGTAATTGTTGGCCAGCACCAGAGTCAGCATGAAAAACATGAACAGGTTCAGGTAGCTGAAGAAGCGATAGTAGCCGGGGTCGTCCCACATGTAGCCGACGGAGTAGATGTGGATCAGGAATCCAACTCCGGTGACAACCAGCAACATGATGAGCGAGAGCTGATCGAGGTAAAGAGCGAAATCCGCGGTAAAGCTGCCGGAACGAATCCAGTGGGCCAAATATTCCTGGTAGGGAAGTGAGATCGACGAAAAGCGAAGAGCCACAGTCAGCGCCCACGCAAACGCGGCGCCCGGAAAGAAGAGCCCAACGGTGGTCACTGCGGTCCGCGAAGACTTCTTTCCGAGAAAGCCGTTTATGGCGGCTCCCGCCAACGGCAGCACCGGAATCAGCCAGAGATTGAGATTCTGCGTCATAGTTTGAGCAGGTTCACCTGATCCACATTCAGCGTTTCGCGGGTGCGGTAAACGGAAATAATGATTGCCAGCCCGACTGCCGCTTCCGCCGCCGCCACGACCATCACGAAGAAGACGAACACCTGTCCGGCCAGCGCGTGCCAGTGCGCGGCGAAGGCGACAAACGAAAGATTCACGCCGTTGAGCATCAACTCAATGGACATAAAGATCGTGATGATGTTGCGCTTGATCAGAAATCCGGTTACGCCGCAGGCAAACAGGATTCCGCTGAGCACGAGATAGTACGAAAGCGGGACCATTAGTCTTTTACCTTCTGGGCGGGACCGCCGCCTGGAGCCGTCGGCTTGCTGGCTAATACCACCGCTCCCATGATGGCGATCAGAATCAAGATGGACGTAATTTCAAATGGTAATAAGAATTCGTGAAACAGCAGTTGACCGATGACGCTGGGCGCACCCGGCAGCGCTCCGGCTGCGACCGCCTCCGTACCCGAATGCCGCAGAACCACCCACGCGATCAGCAGACTTCCAACCAGCATTCCCGGAATTCCAAAAATGAATGCCACCCGGCTGCCCTTGGTTTGCTCTTCCACTCCAGCGTTCAGAAGCATGATGGTGAAAACGAACAGCACCATGATGGCGCCGGCATAAACAATGACCTGCACGGCCGCGACGAACTCCGCCCCAAGCAGCAGATACTCCCCGGCGAGCGCCGCCATCACCGCGATCAGCGAGAGTGCGCCATTGATCGGATGCCGCTGCACGAGCAGGTTGACCGCGCCCCCGACGGCAACGATTCCGAACGCCAGAAACAGAATGAGATGAATGCTAATCATGAAAGCAAGTACGCGGTACTCAGTACCCAGTACTCAGAACCTAGCGCCGTCGTCCTCGCCTGTACTCGGAACTCAGTTGCGAGCTTGTCAACTGAGTACTGAGTACTGAGTACTGCTTTTCTCACCATGCCACTGCGATCGCCGTTCCAATCAGATTCACAAGCGCCAGCGGCAGCAAAAACTTCCAGCCAAACGCCATCAACTGGTCATAACGGAAGCGCGGCAGCGTGCCGCGCACCCAGATATACAGAAAGAGAAATGCGAAAACCTTCGCAGCAAACCAGAACACGGGCAGGATTGCCCGCAGAATCGGAGGGCCGAAGATCGGTCCGTGCCAGCCGCCGAGGAATAGCAGCGTCGCGACGCACGCCACGGTGATCATGTTGGCGTACTCGGCCATGAAGAACATGGCAAACTTCATGGCGCTGTACTCGGTGTGGTATCCGGCGACCAGTTCAGTTTCCGCTTCAGGCAAGTCGAACGGGATGCGGTTCGTCTCCGCATAAGCCGCCATCAGATAGCAAAAAAAACCGAAGAACTGCGGGATGATGTTCCAGCGAGGAATGAATCCCCAGAAATGTCCGCCCTGCGCCGCGACGATATCGTTCAGACTGAAGCTGCCGGCCATGATCAACACGCCGACCAGCGACAGGCCGAGCGAAATCTCGTAGCTGACCATTTGTGCGCTGGCCCGAAGGCCGCCCAACAGCGAATACTTGTTGTTCGAGGACCATCCGGCCAGAGCCACGCCGTACACGCCAATGGAGGTAACGCCCAAAATCAGCAGCAGGCCGATGTTCACATCGGTGGTGATCTGAAGAGGGATCTCATACCCGCCGATCATGACCGGGTTCCCAAAGGGAATCACTGCGATCGAGGTAAGGGCAAAGACAACCGCGATCATCGGCGCCGCAATGTAGAGCGGTTTATAGACGTGCGGCGGCGTGAGGTCTTCTTTAAACAGGAACTTGATGCCGTCCGCGGCGGGCTGCAGCAGCCCGAATGGGCCTACCCGAGTGGGACCCCAGCGATTCTGCATGTGGCCCACGACCTTCCGCTCCAGCCACACTGTGTAGGCCACGGCGGTGAGCAGCACCAATAAAACGATGGCAGACTTGATCACCGATGCCAGGATGTAGAGCCAGATTGGCAACGCCCCGCTTCCTTTCTCAATGAGCACTGAGGTATGAGCAATGAGCGGTGACCGAAAACCTGTGTTTGCTCTTGGCTCACTGCTCGAACCCTGTTGCTCACAGCTCACTGCTCATTGTTCATAGCTTGTTTCAGTCAGCCGCGACTTCCGCGGGCTTCACTTCGTGACTCTCCACCACCGATTGCAACGCGCGCGAGTAACGTCCCAAGGTACCTGAGGTAAACAGAGTGTCATTCGCCGGAGAAATCAACTCTGGCTTCTGCGGCCTGCCAGAGCCGCTTTTGGCGAGCGAGGTGTGCTCGCTATTGCCTGCCAGCAGGTTCGCGCGGGAAATATCATACCCGGGAACCAGGCGCTGGATCTCGTCGAGAATGGCCATGGGATCGAACGGGCTCAGCTTTGGTTTCAGACCCTGCATCTCAAGCCAGACGGCATGGCGGTCCACTTCGCCCGACTGTGCTCCCCGCGCCTGGCCCATGTCGGCGCGGATGCCGCCTCCGAAGGGCACAAGTTTGTGGACATCGAGACTCATTGCGTCGGCAATGCGCACCATCATTTCGAAGTCGGGCTTGGTTCCAGAAACTTCACCCGCCTTCTTCACCAGTTGCACATCGCCGCAGGTGTTGGTAAACGTGCCCGCCTTCTCATAGGCATTCGCTGCAGGTAAAACCACGTCAGCCATAACTGCAGTTTCAGTGAGGAACATGTCCTGCACCACGACGAAACTATTTGAGAATGCGAATGGATCGATATTCAGGCGGCCGACGGGATTCGAACCAACGACGTAGAGCGCCTTCAACTTGCCGCCCTTGCCGGCCTCAACCATGCCCGGGATATTGAGTCCCGCAGCCTGGGGAATATCGCCCCACTCCGTATGAAACTGGCTGCTACCTGCAATCGAGTGATATCCCGGAAGAAGATCGGGATACAGCCCCATATCGGCAGCGCCGCGGGAGTTGGCATAGTCGGCCAGACAAATGAACTTTGCGCCGCTAATGTCCAGACCGAACGCGACCAGGCTCGCGATGTCGTTGCCGTGAATCTCCGAGCCGAAAATGATCACCAATCCCTGTTCGGCTCGAAGTTTGTCGCGCAGCGCGGTCCAGCCCTCTTTATTGCTGCCCCCCGCGCTGGCAAGATCACCGGCCGCTGCATCGTCGCCGGCGAGAAACGCCGCGACTTTGCCCTCTGAAGCAGCCGGAATCTGAGTGAAGCTGGTCGCCTGCCTGCGCAATTTGATCGGGGCGGAGTTGATGACGTACAGCTTGGCCCGATGCAAGCGGACATTATTCCGAATCTGCCACGCGAGCAGTGGATGTTGCTCGGTGGGATCGTTCCCGATCAGCAGAATCGCCGGAGCCGTGAACACGTCGGCCATGCTAGCCGTAGCGTCAGGCTTACCACGCAGCGCAGCAGCCAAGGAGGTGAAGTCGGCAGTCCGATGATGATCGACGTTGTTCGTGTTCAAAACCGTGCGTGCGAATTTGGAGAGAAGGTAAGCCTCTTCGTTGGTGATCCGGTTCGAACCGATCACTCCAATAGCTGCGCCGCCATCTTGGTCGCGAACTTCCTTGAACTTTTTACCAACCAGTTCGAACGCCTCTTCCCACGTTGACGGCGTCAACTTGCCATTCTTGCGGATCAGAGGCTGCTTCAAGCGCTCTTCATGGTTGGCAAAGTCAAAACCGTACCGGCCCTTGATGCACAGGAAGTCGCCATTGGTCCCGCTCTTGTCGCGATTGTCGCCGCGAACAATTTCCATGCCCGTGTCGGACCGGCGCACGCCCAGGGTAGTCTTGCAGCCGTCGCCGCAATGGGTGCAGATTGTGCCGACATGCTTCATCTCCCAGGGACGCGTCTTGTAGCGGTAAGCGCCCGAGGTGAGCGCACCGACCGGGCAGATGTCGATGCACATGCCGCACTCTTCGCACTCCAGATGATCCTCTTTATTAGGTGCGATCAGCGAACCGACGCCGCGGTTCTGCACTCCGAGCGCCCAAACGTCCATGCCTTCACCGCACACGCGTACGCAGCGGTAACAGAGGATGCACCGCGGCCTGTCGAAATACACGATCGGAGACCACTGTTGCTCATCCTTGTGGTTCTTGGCGTCCATGAACTTCGATTCGGCGGCGCCATAGGAGAATGTCATGTCCTGCAGTTCGCACTCGCCGCCCGCATCGCATACCGGGCAATCCAGCGGATGGTTGGCCAATAGCATTTCCACCATGGATTTGCGGGCCTGCTTGACCTCGGGGCTGTCGGTGGTCACGATCATGCCTTCGCTGACCACGGTCGTGCAGGCCGTCTGCAACTTCGGCATCTTCTCGATCTTTACCAGGCACATCCGGCAAGCGCCCTGCAAAGACAGGTTGGGGTAATAGCAAAACGAGGGCACCTCGATGCCCACGGATTTGCACGCCTCAATGAGCAGCGTCCCCGCGGGAGCCGAGAACTTCTTGCCGTCGACAGTGAGATTTACATCAGCCATTGGAAAATTGAGTAATTGGGAAATTCAGTAATTGAGTGATTAAAACCTTGCCATGCTGTCCTTTTTTGCGGTTTGCTGCGAGGCGGTTAGTATCGCCGCCAATTCTCTCGCTTCCTTCAGTAAGCCTTTCGTCATTTCTTCCTTCACGATTCCAGGTTCAGTTAACAACTCCAGCCAGAGGACCGCTTCATCGGCTTCCTTGGCTGCAATTCCCATTCGCGCGACGAACTCCGCTTTTGACCGTGCTCGGCAAACCGCTCGGTAGTTCGCTGCCACCGACGTACCACACCGTAGTAGCTGCTTGCCGAGAACCTGCGTGTCCGTCTTATAGGGCAACGAACGAAACATCCAAATCACCCGGAGCGCAAACGCCTTAGTCCGATGGCGAAGCTGTTCCGGTCGCGAGCCCATGATTTTCAATTACCCAATTACTAAATTTCCCAATTACTCAATCTCTTTCAATGCGCCATCACGGGAAGTTGCTCCACGCTGCCCTCTTTCTCATACGGGCATGGACGTCCTTCCAGATGGTCTTCGAATTCTCGGCGGAACTTTTTCACGAAAGCAATCGTCGGCATCGCTGCCGCGTCGCCGAGCGGGCAAAATGTCCGCCCCAGCATGTTTTCCGCCAGGTATTGCATGTTGTCGATATCTTTCTTCAACCCGCCGCCGGCGTGAAAACGAATCAAAGTTTTCTTCAGCCAGTCCGTGCCCTCGCGACACGGGATGCACCATCCGCAGCTTTCGTGCTGATAGAACTTCATGGTCCGCAGAGCGAATTTCACGATGCATTGCGCATCGTCAACGATGACGACGCCACCAGATCCAAGCATGGATCCGGCTTTCTGCACAGAGTCGAAGTCCATCGCGACGTCGATCTCGTCAGCAGTGAGACAGGGACATGAACTGCCGCCCGGAACGACAGCTTTCAACTCGCGTCCATTCGGTATTCCGCCGCCCACGTCGTAGATCATCTTCCGCAGGTTGTAGCCCATCGGAAGTTCGTACACTCCGGGCTTAGCGATGTTGCCGCTCAAGCAGAATAGCCGCGTGCCGCCGTTTTTCGGGGTGCCCAGCTTGGCATACCACTCCGCGCCGCCAAGAATAATGTGTGGCACGTTGGCCAGAGTTTCCGCATTATTAATGACTGTGGGCCCGCCCCAGAGTCCGACTACAGCAGGGAAGGGAGGCCGGATGCGGGGAATGCCGCGCTTGCCTTCCAGGGACTCCATCAGCGCGGATTCTTCTCCCACTTCATAGGCGCCGGCGCCGCCGTGCCAGTAAACATCAAAGTCACGTCCGCTGCCAAAGATGTTCTTGCCCAGGAAGCCTTTCGCATAGGCGTCCTTGATCGCCTTCTGCATGATGTTCGATAGATACCGGTACTCGCCGCGGATATAGATGTAGCCACTGTTGGATCCGACGGCCAGCCCGGCGATCATCACGCCTTCGATCACTGAGTGCGGATCGTGCTCAAAAATCAGGCGGTCCTTGCAGGTTCCCGGTTCGCTCTCATCGCCGTTGCACAAAACGTATTTGGGTTTGGCCGACTGTTTAGGGACGAACGACCACTTCATCCCAGTCGAGAATCCCGCCCCGCCGCGCCCGCGCAATCCGGAATTCTTGACCTCATTAATAATGGCGTCCGGCTCCATCGCAAGCGCCTTCTGCACGGCCTTGTAGCCGTCAAGCGCGAGGTAGCGGTCGATGTCAGTCGCACCCTGACCAAAGCGCCAGGAGACGACCTTTACCTCGTCGGGATGGGAGACCAGATCAGCCATGAAATTGAACGATTGGGTAATTGTGTAATTGAGTAATTGGGAAATTGAAAACCAATGTAGCCAGACAAGACTTTCAATTACACAATTACTCAATTTCCCAATTACTCAATTTTCCTCACTGCGTTCCTTTCTTCTTGTACTCGTCCAGAATCAGATCCATCTTTTCCGTGGTCAGGTTCTCGTGAAAGTCATAATTCACCTGTGCCGCGGGAGCCCAGCTGCACGCGCCGATGCACTCCACTTCTTCCAGCGTGAACAGCCCGTCAGGCGTGGTTTGCTTGTGCCCGATGCCAAGCTTTTTCGCGCAATGATGCAAGATCTCCTCGCCCCCCCGCACCATACAGCTGATGTTGGTACAAACCTGCACATTAAATTTGCCGCGAGGCCTGGTGGTCAGCATCGAGTAGTAGCTGATCACGTTCCGGACTTCCAACTCAGTCAAATCGAGCCGCGAAGCGATCTCTCCAATCACCTCATCGGAGAGATACCCCACCTCGTCCTGCGCGTAAAGCAGCGTAGGGACCAGCGCCGACCGCTTGGTCGGATAATGCGGCACCATCTCCGCAAACCGCGCCTCGAATTCGTCAGAAAACTTCATTGAGTAATTGTGTAATCTGGTAATTGAGTAATTGAAAATCTGGAGTTCCCCGGGCTTCAATTACTCAATTACTTAATTTCCCAATTTCTCAATCCTCTCTACCGGTCTATCTCCCCCAGCACGATGTCGATGGACCCGATGGCCGCAACCACATCGGCGATCAGCCTTCCTTCGCACATCTTGGCCAACGTTTGCAGGTTGGCAAAGCAGGCGCCACGCATGTGCACGCGATAGGGCTTGGCGGTTCCGTCACTCACCACGTAATAGCCCATCTCGCCACGGGGCGACTCCACCGCCTGGTACACCTCTCCTGCTGGGACCGCAAAACCTTCGGTAATGATCTTGAAGTGGTAGATGAGCGACTCCATCTGAGTCTTCATCTTTTCGCGTTCCGGCAAAACGATCCCGGGAGCATCGGCCTTCACGGGTCCTTCGGGCATGCCGTCGAGTGCCTGACGAACCATGCCGATCGATTCGCGCAGCTCCTGCACGCGGCACATATACCGGGCAAAAACGTCGCCCTCTTGCGACACGGGCACCTTAAATTGAAACTTTTCGTAGCTCGAGTAGGGCATATCGCGGCGCAGGTCGAAATCCACTCCGCTGCCGCGCAGGGTAGGACCGGTTGCCCCCAGCGCCAGCGCATCCTCTGCCGAAATCCGGGCAACCCCCTTCGTGCGCATCGTCCAGATCGGATTACCGGTCAGAAGGTCTTCGTATTCATCCACCTTTTCCGGGAAGTATCCGGCAAAATCACGGACGCGATCGAAAAATCCCAGAGGCGGTTCCAGCGCGAGCCCGCCAATGCGGAAGTATGAGGTCATCATGCGCTGTCCGCTGACCATCTCGAACATCTTCAGAATTTCTTCCCGCTCGCGAAAGCAATACAAGAAGACCGTCATCGCCCCGATGTCCATGGCATGCGTGCCCAGCCACACCAGGTGCGAATTGATGCGCGTCAGTTCATTCAGCAACACGCGCATCCACTGCGCTTTCGGCGGAATTTCCAGTCCCAGCAACTTCTCAACTGCCAGGCAATAGCAGAGATTGTTGGTCAGCGGACAGAGGTAATCGATGCGGTCTGTTAGGGGGACGACTTGCTGGTAGAACTTGGCCTCGCAGGTCTTTTCGATCCCGGTATGCAGATACCCGATATCGGGCATCAGACGCACCACATTCTCGCCGTCGATTTCGAGGATCAGGCGCAGCACCCCGTGAGTCGAGGGATGTTGGGGCCCCATGTTCAGGATCATCGTGCGATCCTGCGCGGGTTCCAGCACAGGCGTAGGGGTCAGATGCGCCATCTAGCGGTATCCCTCCACGGGGTAATCTTTGCGGAGAGGATGGCCTTCCCAGTCTTCCGGCATCAGGATGCGGCGTAAATAAGGATGCCCGCTGAAACGGACGCCGAAGAGGTCGAAAATCTCGCGCTCGAAGTAATTTGCTCCCGGCCAGACCGGGGTGACCGAATCGACCGCGGGGCTGGAGTTGTTCAAGTGAACCTTTAAGCGCAGCCTTTCTTTATTCTGAATCGAAAGAAGATGATAAACAACTTCGAACCGAGGCTCAGCCGGGTACCAGTCCACGCAGGTGAGGTCGGAAAGAAAGTTGAAGGGGCAGGCCGAATCTTCTTTCAGAAGGGCACAAGCTTCGCGGATGTCGGCTCGATCTACATTGATGGTCATCTCATCGCGATCAAACTTCACGCTCTGGATCGAGTTGTTTTTCCACGCCAGCAGACGAGCGACCGCCGGATGGTTCTTCAGCTCTTCAAGGTCGGTAATGGCGCGGGAGAGAGGCATTAGCGCCGTTCGCCTCCCGTCCATGTTTCACCCCAATCCAGCACGCCCTTTTTCCACACATAAAAGAAGCCAACCAGGAAGATTCCGATGTACACCAACATCTCCCAGAGCCCGAAATGCTTCAGGTCACGAAGGATGATGGCCCACGGATAGATGAAAACGGCTTCCACATCGAACAAAATGAACAGCATCGCGACCAGGTAGAACTTGACTGAGAAGCGCTGCCGGGAATCGCCCACCGGGGTCATGCCGCATTCGTAGGGGGAAAGCTTGGCTCGAGTGGGTTTACGCTCGCCGATGAAGTAGGAAAGCAGGACAATCGAAGTCGCAATCCCGCCCGCCATCACAATATGGATGAGAAAGGGCAGGTAGCGTGCGAAGTAATTGTCTGGCATAGGACGAGGTATATATAATTCGCGCCAAGCGATACCTGAAACATTCTAGGTTATGGGCTTGCACTCAAGAGTGTCAAGCGAACGAGAAACAAATTGTGCAATTGTGTAATTTCGAAATTGAGAAATTGAAAAGGTATCGGGAGCAGAATTTCATGTCGAGTGTTGGCTTTTCAATTACCCAATTACAAAATTACCCAATTACTCAATTCCTATGATTTTCGGCTTCAATACCGATGTGAAGCACGTTGACACGATTTATCACGTGCAGAGCGAGGCGCGCGAAGGCGAACTCCTGTTGCAGACGCAGGTTTTCGTGCGTGGTCGTTGCATCGGCAAGAGAGCCACTTCGTACGCCGCCAAGGCCGCCGAGGCACAATTCGGCGACGCGCAAAAAGAACAGCAGCTTCGCGAGCAGCATCGCCTGGTTCTGGATGCGATCCGGGAAGGGAAGTTAGATAGCGTTCTGGATCGCCCCGAAGCTGAACTGGCGTCTGTCAAAGAACTCGACGTGCAGTGGCTGAACGCCGACTCGATCCATGCCGACCGCAATCTGACAATGCAGCTGCGCGTGACCGAAGGCGGCGCCGCCGCATCCGGTGCGCGCCTAACATTCCGCTTCGCCCGACCTGGCGCAGACCCGTTTTATACTCAGGCCACAGCCGATTCGGGAGGCACGGCCGAAATCAAGATCGAAGTAGAAGAAGCCTCCCTCCCCGATTCGTCGCTCCTGGTGCAAGCGAATTTCGAAGGCCGCACCGCGACCCGTAAATTCCAGCTCCGCAAAGCGGAATAGAACTAGCGGCGGTCTAATAGTGATTTCAAATGTCGCCTGCCCGAGCGGATTAGTGTCAGGCGTAGCGAGGAACCTCCGTACCAACGGGTCTCATAACCAATGAAACTTCACATCAACGGAGAAGAACGATCGTTTGACGCGCCTGCTCCCTTCACCCTCGCCGCACTGGTGGACCTCCTTGGGATGAAGTCCGATCGTGTAGCAGTGGAGTTGAACCGCGATATTGTCCCCCGCGACCACTGGTCCGAGACCAAGCTCAACGATGGCGACCGCCTGGAAGTCGTGCACTTCGTAGGCGGAGGCCGAACTGGCGCCCACCGGCAGGAACTCCTTTAGTCACTAACCCCTTGCGTTTTCGCTATTTGATCCACAGCCCCTATGCCTAAAATGTCTGAAACATTTTGCAGGTTATTTGTTTCAAACTCATTCGGGGATTCATGCCAGACCGCTTTACATCTCGAGAAGTCATCGGGCTGACAGGCATTACCGCCCGCCAGTTGCAGTGGTGGGACGAGCGGGGCGTGGTCAAACCCGAACACGAGGGGCATCGCCGTCTTTATTCAATTCAGCATCTAACGGAAGTAGCCGTTATCTGTGAACTGCGGCGCAAAGGCTTCTCGCTGCAGGGCGTTCGCAAGGTCATGCGTTTTCTGGAACGGGAATTCGGCAAGGGTCTGTCGCAAATCCTCGACAGTGCCTCCGAACTTCACCTCCTAACCGACGGCATGAATCTTTACCTGGAGACCTCGCCGCAGCAGATCGTTGACATTCTCAAGAATTCCGCTCAGCCGATTCTGGGGATATGCCTGAGCGACGCGGTACGGCAGGTTCGGCCGGGGGGCGTCTGCGGGAAGGCGAATACTTCGGTAACTTCGCGGGATTACTCCCCGCGTGCTAGAAAAGCTTCGTAGGCAATTTGGGCCCGCAGTACAGAATGGACTCAAGGGAGGAACACATGGTCGGTGAACTGGATGTTCTGAATGAGTGGATTCCGGAACAGATGCAGCCTGGTACCGTCTTTGTGCTCGAAAACGCCGGCGAGATTGGCGAGAAGGAAGATCCCTACTGGGCCGTGCTGTCATGCCCATCCTGCGGCATGCTGGGCCTGATCACCCGCAAACAGATCAATGGATTCCTGCCCGTCATCTGTGGGTCCGAATGCTGTTCCGCGCAGTTCTTCATTCGCGACGCCGAAGTCGTAGTGCGGAAACCGTTCTGAAGTTGATTGTTGAATTCTGATTGTTGAATGAAAAACCACCGTCGGCGCCAGGAGATTTTATTCAACAATCATCAATCAACAATCAACAATGATTTCTAGTCGCTGACCAGCTTTGAAAACACCGCCAGGTCGATGTTCCCGCCGCTGACTACGCACACAACTTTCCCGGACCCGCACTTTCCGCTAAGCCCCGCTGCGACCGCGCAGGAGCCTGCTCCCTCGGCAATGACGTGATTGCGCACGGCCACGATGCGCATCGCCTGCCGGATCTCTTCCAGCGTGACCACAATTGAGCCCGCCAGCAGATGGTGCGCGATATCCCACATCCGCGGGAACACCGACTTGCCTCCGCAGCCGTCCACGAAGCTCGCCTTCCAATTGGGAAAGTACTGTGCCGATCCCGCCTCCAGCGAATAAGCGAGCGGAGCGGCCGTCTCCGGCTCCGCCGCGAACACCTTTGCTTTGCTGCCTTTTTCCTTCAGCGCAGCCGCGATCCCACAGGACAATCCTCCGCCCCCGAATCCCGCCACGACAGCATCGACATCCGGCAGGTCTTCTAAAATCTCCAGCCCGGCCGACGCGTTGCCGGCAATGAATGCGTCGTCTTCAAAGGGATGCACGAACGTCCCCGTCATCGCCGGATGCGCCCGGTCCGACAAGGCCTTCCAGCACTGGTCGTACGTGGCCTGCACAATCTCCCCGCCCAACCGCCGCACCGCATCGAGCTTGGCCATCGGAGCCGTATCCATTACCAGCACCTTGCATGGCACTCCGGCTTTCTTTGCGGCAAGGGCGACCCCCTGCGCCGCATTGCCTGCGCTTACCGTCCACACACCGCGCCGCCGCTGCTCTTCGGGTAACAGGCGCACGGCGTTGTACGCTCCTCGAATCTTGAACGATCCGATGGGCTGCAGGCACTCCAGCTTCAAATAGATTTCGGCGGGCGTGTCGTAATTCAGCCGCACCAGCGGCGTGCGGATCGCCGCCTCGTAGACGTGTTTGCGCGCATCGGCGATCATTCCCGCAGGAATGTTCCGCTGGTTCTTCTCGACCGATGCAGGATGAGTTCCCATGAGTTTCCCCGAGTGTTCGTTAGAACGTTTAGCGCTTCCCGGCCTTCGCTTCGTCCAATTGCACCGGCACCTGCTCAACGATCTCAATTCCAAATCCCTCGAGCGCCGCCACTTTCTTGGGACGGTTCGTCAGCAACCGAATGCGCCGCAGGTTGAGGTCCGACAAAATCTGCGCCCCAATGCCAATCTCGCGCTGTACGTGTTTTTCGCTGTTGTCATACAAAGAGGTGAGCGTTCGTCCGCCGTGAAAGCTGAGCGCCGTCCGCTCGCCTGCCTTTTCGACCGCGAATCCCTGCGAGGTCTGGTGCAGGTAGATCAGCGCTCCCATGCCTTCCTTGGCGATGCGCCGGAGCGAGCCTTCCAGCGTGGCATGGCATTCGCATCCAGTCGCTCCGAAAACGTCGCCCATCAGGCAGTGCGCATGCATGCGGACCAGAACCGCGCCCTTAGCATGTTCAATGTCGCCGCGGACCAGCGCCACGTGCGACTCGCCGCCATCTACCTCGCTGGAATAGGCAATCAAGCGGAATTCTCCAAATCGAGTCTCGATCAGCGCTTCGCCCACGCGATTCACATAGCGCTCGTGCGCCATGCGGTAGCGGATCAGTTCTGCCACGGTGAGCATCTTCATCTTGTGCTCGCGGCAGAACTCGGTCAGGTCGGGCACCCGCGCCATGCTGCCGTCGTCCTTCATGATTTCGCAAATGATGCCCGCCGGAACCATGCCCGCCAGCCGCGCCAGGTCCACCGACGCTTCAGTCTGGCCCGCGCGCACCAGCACGCCGCCCTTGCGCGCGCGTAGCGGGAAAACGTGTCCCGGGCGCGCCAGGTCCGACGGCTTGGTCGCCGGATCGATGGCCACCTGAATGGTGCGCGCCCGGTCGTACGCCGAGATGCCCGTGGTTACTCCCTGGCGCGCGTCGATGGCCTCGCAGAACGCGGTGCCGTACTGCGAGGTGTTCTCCGCCGTCATGGGACCAATGTTCAGGTGCTCGAGACGCTCCTCGGTCATCGCCAAGCAGACCAGCCCGCGCCCGTACCTGGCCATAAAGTTGATGGCTTCAGGAGTGACTTTCTCGGCGGCCAGCGTGAGGTCGCCTTCGTTCTCGCGGTCCTCGTCGTCGACGACGACGATCATGCGCCCCGCGCGAATTTCCTCAATCGCGTCAGGAACGTCGGTAAATGGAGGCTGGGAGGTCATAATCACGCGATTCTAGCAGAGCGAGGCAGTAGATTTTGTAATTGAAAAATCGGGGAATCGGGTAATTTAAAATCTGTGCGCCTCTGTGAAACAGGCACGGTGGGTTGGACGTCTCGGTCCCCGAATGGTCCATCTCACGCGGCAGGGCCACCTTCCAAGCCCAATTACCCGATTACTCAAATCTGTCCGGTCAGTTCGTGCTCCGCTCCTCCAAAGAGGGCTCGCATGGCGCGGATCACCCAGCGTGTCAGCAGAACAATGATTGCCACCAAAATTAGCGCAATCGTACCCGCGGCGTACGGATGCCGCGTGGCCAGCCAGGTCAGGCCGATGGCGAGAACATCCTCGCCCACGCTGAGCGTGATGTTTGAGAACGGCTCCGGTGAGGGCGTGACAACCGTCCGCGCTGCAGTTTTGCCGCCGTGCGCTATCAACGCCACCGCCGCTCCCAGCAGCGTGGCCAGCAACTGGTGCTCGGGGGAGAGCTGGCTCGTCGCACGGTAGGCGAGCAATCCGGCGATCGGCACGCGGATGAAGGTGTGCAGGGCATTCCAGATCAGGTCGAAAGCAGGGATCTTGTCGGCAAAGAATTCGATTCCGAACAGCACCGTGCTGGCGACGATGATGGGCCAGCTCTCGAGCAGTTGTAGTCCGGGAGGAAGCGGCAGGTGTCCGAAGTGTGCCAGGAGCCCCAAGACCGCAACGGTCGCGTATAAGTTCAATCCCGCTGCGAAGCCAATAGCGGCGAGTAGCGCGAACAATTCACTGGGCGGGATGTGCAGCACGTCGAACATGTTGGGTGTTGCGAATCGCAACATTCACGGCAACATCAATCGCAAGATCAGAAGAACGTTATGCAGCGAGCATCGCATAGCCTGCAAAAACACAAAGGGCCGCTCGAAGAGCGACCCTCAAAATGCTTGTCACGCTGTGTGTTTACAGCGTCGATTCGATCTCAAAGCCCCACGCTTCCAGCAAAGGCTCTGGGATGTACTTGGAGTTCTTGTTGCGCCGCGCCCACTCGCGCAGGCGAGTCGAGCGCAGGTACTGATCGGGGGAGAGCTTATACTCGCGCACGACCTGCTCAAATTCGGTGATCGTCGGGGTGATTGGCCCGATCGGCTCAGGCTTGCCCCAGTTTGGATTTCCGCGTCGCTTGGCCATGAAAAATTGCCTTTCCTCTCAGGAAATAAAACTGCCACATCCGCTAACTATAAGATTCTCCGCCTCGTCTACAGGATTCAACTATCGATGCGCTCTGTTTTGTGGACAAATCTTAGGACTGCAGGACGTCCTCAGGCGCACTTTAGAGCTATTCGGAGACTCAATATCCTACAGTCAATTTAACTCGAAAGTCAACAAGAATTCCAGGATCATACTTCGGGTACTTTGATATAAATCATTAAGCTACAGGCACTTGGCGTTAACTTCTTTTACTTCCTGCAACCTTCTGGCATTTAGAGAACCCGAAATCCGCATAGGGTTGCGGGATTTCTTGCCTTCCTGGAAAAGCGCAGAAAACAACCGATTACGGGGGTAATGGTAGGAGACCGAGAGTCGTTGCTCAGCATTGGCGAACCGACATAAAGTCTAGAGAGGGACTCCTGCATTTTTCGGGGAATGAGGAGCCCTGAGTTACGGTACTGGTCCATGAGCCTGAAATCGTTGGTCTTGTGCTCGGATGAGAAGATCGTGCGCGTGCTGCGGCGCGTGCTTGGCGATCTGGACATCGAGATAGAATTGTGCGCCGGGGCGGATGGGGCGCTACGCCGGCTCACCCGACAGCGGTTTGAAGCAATCATAGTGGACGTGATCGACGATGGGGCCACCGACGTCTTGCGCAGCGCTCGGAGCGCCCCCTGTAACCGCCACGCCGTCGCTGTGGCGATTGTGGAACCCGTCATAGGGCTCAAAGCAGTGTTTGCGACGGGCGCTCACTTCGTATTGTACAAACCGGTTTCGATCGAGCGCGCTAAAGCCAGCTTTCGTGCGGCTCGCGCCCTGATGAAGAGTGAACGGCGGCGCAACGCCCGCATCACAGTACAGATTCCCGTAGTCGTTCGAACCGCCGGAATCGGCGGCAATATGAAGGTCAATACGATCGATCTGAGCGAAGGTGGGATGGCTGTCAGCATGCCAACCGGGGGGAGACGCCCCATGAACCCGCTGCAGATCAGCTTCACGTTGCCCGGAACTGACAAGCCGTTGGAAGTTCCCGCCGAGTTTGCCTGGGAAGCATCGAGCCAGCAGGCTGGACTGAGGTTTGTGGGAACGCCTCCCGACGCCGTGCAGCAATTGCGCGAGTGGCTGAAGAGGAATTCTCCCGAAGCCGACCAGGACGATCCACCGATCCGTTGCCAGCTCACTGATTTGAGTGTGGGCGGGTGCTATCTCGAGATTTCGTCGCCCTTCCCGATTGCAACCCGTGTGACCTTGTCGATGCGCGCTGGCGGAATAGAAGTCCGCGTGCAGGGACTGGTCAGAGTGATGCATCCGGACAAGGGAATGGGCGTGGAATTCACGCAAGGCACAACCGAACACCGAGTCGCAGTCGAAAGATTCCTGGGAGTGCTGAACGAAAACCGTACGCTGTTGCCCGAGTTGCTTGTCCAGCCGGAAGGGTTGGAGACCGGAGCCTTGCCAACTCAACCTTCCGCCTTGGACGATCCGCTGCTCCAATTGCTTTATGGAGAACCTTTATCTACAGAAGAATTCCACGAAGCCTTGCGCAAGCAGCGCGCCGTGATTCCCCTCGCCAACGGTGCGGCCGCCAGCGCACGGCCGTAGCCAAGGCGCTGCTCGTTCGAAGCTCGCCCCAAAGCACATTTCCTCGATGATGTCGTGTCTGTCGTTTGCGATGCCTCGCCGCGCCGCCCTGCTGAGCTAGAATAAGCGCGAGCCGGGATGGCGAAATTGGCAGACGCAGCGGACTTAAAATCCGCAGGTCCGAAAGGACTGTGGGGGTTCGATTCCCCCTCCCGGCACCAGTCAGCCGACAGGTGTTTATCGATCTCGATCCCAAGTTCCTCGCCAACACGGAACCCGCCCGCCCCTCGGCAACAGTCACACGGAAGGCCGCGCATCGACAGGAATCCCTCGCGCACGATGAGAGGAACTATGATCAACGCTGTCGCGGAGTCAGCCCATCCGATATGCCAGATCGTGTTCAATCCAATGCCCACCAGGGCAATCCACGAAAGATAGGCACAGAGAGCGGATTCGGCGGCATCGGCTCTCAGAGCGGCGCTCTGGGTCATCGCCGACAATCGGCGCTTCTGCTGTGCAAGCCACGGCATGATCACAGCTGCAAGCGCTAAAACTGCCATTCCCAGATACGAGGGTTGAAGCTCGTGATACCCCAGCAGCGAGGCGACCGAAAAGGCCGCAACGCATACCGCGACCGCGAAAAGGAGCGCTCCCCCGATTCGGGCGGTCTGCCGCTCTAGGCGCTCTGATTCGGATTGCTCACGAAAGCGCCAGACCACGACCCCAGCCGAAAGGAGTTCGATGGCGCTGTCTGTGCCGAAGGCTAGCAGTGCAGGGCTGCGCGCTATCCATGCTGCCCAAAGTAAGACACAAGCCTCTGCAATCATCCAGGCAATCGTGATGGTCTGAATCTGATGAATCCGCCGAAGCGTAGCAGGCGTCGGGAGTGGAATTACCGAAACCATTTGGTTGCATTATGGCACGGGCGGACGTCGGCGCTATTTCACTGACCTGCGATTCAGTGAATTCATTCGATCTTCAAACTTCATTATCGGGACTCGACAATAACGATGTGGAGCTAAGTCGGCTACGTTGACGTCACGAATTCTCATGGGTATTATCGAAGTTCGACTATCATTCCGTTAGCGACTCACGAGTGAACAAGCATTCCAATAAACCTGGACACCGGGAGTTGTATTCCGGTCTTATTCGGCTCCACGTCCTGTATCACGCCAGCAAAGAACCAATTTTCGGTTTGGAGATGATCGAAGAACTTGGGCGGCATGGCTACAGGCTCAGTCCGGGCACGATGTATCCACTGCTGCATGGATTGGAGAAGAAAGGGTTGTTGCGCTCGTCCCGTACTGGACGGAGTTCCAATTCGCGGCTTGTTTATCGTGCCACCGCAACGGGGCGGACCGCGCTGGCCGTGGCCAAAGACAAGGTTCGAGAGCTTTTTAGCGAGCTGTTCGAAGATGTGATGAACACGGCGGGTGAGACGTCAGCGAAACGGAGAAGACGCAGTTGAGAAACCGAAAAGCTCGTTCTGGATGGGTTCTGCGAAAGATTACGGGCAGTTACGTGTCCGACGTATCTAGCGAATCCCATTCGGAGAGGTCGACCACAAACTCCATCTTACTTGCGCTAATAGTTGTCTGGCTGGCAGCGGGAATTGCCGCACTTGCCCAGACTCAGCCGGCGGGACCGCCCCGGTCGAAGCTGAGTCTGGCACAAGCGATTGACCTGGCGGAGAAGAATTATCCGCGCATCCGTGCCAGTCTCGAACAGCAGGTCGCCGCGCAAGGCGGCGTTTCTGTTGCACGCACCGCATATCTTCCACGGACAGACATTCTCTGGCAGACAAACCGCGCCACGGCGAACAATGTATGGATTGCTTCTCCCCCAGGGACTCGTCCCCTCAATCTCCGGTCCGGTGCTCGCGGCTGATAATGGTAGAAGCGCATGGAGTAGCGCAGGCGGCGCCCTATTTTCGTGGCAACCGTTCGACTTTGGGCTACGTCGGGCGCAAGTCAACAGTGCACAACAGGGAGCAGCGGCCGCGACTGCCGGCCTTAATCTGACACGTCTCGACGTAGAAGTAACTACGGCCGGCGCGTACCTCGATCTGATCACCGCCGAGCAGTTGCTGGCTATTGCCCGGGCGAATCTGGATCGTTTGCAGGTTTTCGCCAAAGCCGTGCACGTGCTCGTAGATAATCAGTTACGCCCGGGGGTCGATGCGGCGCAGGCTAATGCTGATCTCGCGGTAGGCAAGACGCAGTTGATTCAGGCGAACACAAACGTTGCGATGCGTCGCGCCGCCCTGGCGGATTTCGTCGGGATTCCCACTGCAAGCCTCGAAGTCGAAGACTCACATCTGCTAGCCGGAGAGCCGGGCGAACAATCCGCCGCGGCCTCGCTCGCCACCCATCCCCTAGCGGAACAGGAAGCGGCGTTGGTCAACCAGCGTCAAGCCCAACTCTCGGTAATCACACACTCCTATGTTCCCCAATTCAATACGCAAGCCTCGCTCTCCGGCCGGGGCACCGGTACCGCACTGAGTGGACCATTTCCAGGGGGCACGAATGGGCTTGCTCCAAGTACGTTGAACTGGGCCGCGGGCGTACAGGTGACATTCCCTGCATTCGACTTCCTTTCCCTAAGAGCCCAGAAAAGAGTTCAGGAAGCTAACGTTCGGGCGGAGCAGGCCCGTTATCAGCAAACTTTAGACGACCTGTCCGCGCAAGTTCAGCAAGCACAAGCCGAACTGGACGGAGCAAAACAAATTGCTCTAAACACACCCGTGGAATTGGCTGCGGCGCGAGCGAGTGAGCAACAACAGCGTGCCCGTTTTCAAGCCGGGTTGGCAACAGTCGTGGAGGTCGCATTGTCGGAGAGTCTTCTGACACAGGCTGAAGCCGACGACGCGGTGGCGCGTTTGAACATCTGGCGTGCACTGGCGGGTGTCGCTGCTGCTCGTGGTGATCTCGCCCCATTTCTCGCGCAGCTTACGCAACCGTAAGCCATGAATTCGGAAGCAGGAGAACTAGGCTCATGTGGCTCATTCGTGCAGCGCTAAGACGACCGATTTCAGTGATCGTCATTGTCGTTGCGCTCGCTCTGACTTCGATTCTGGCCCTGTTGCGCACCCGCATTGATATCTTTCCCGAGCTCGATCTGCCAGTCATCTATGTGGCGCAGCCGTATGGCGGCATGAGCCCGCAGCAGATGGAAGGGTTTCTTGCCTACTACTACGAGTACCACTTCCTTTACATCAACGGCATTGAGAACGTCGAAGCCAAGACGATTCAGGGTACGGCACTCCTCCGCTTGACCTTCCATCCCGGCACTGATATGAGCCAGGCGTTGGCCCAGACCATCTCGTATGTAAACCGCGCACGCGCCTTTATGCCGCCCGGCACAGTCTCGCCTTTTGTGATCCGCTACGACGCAGGCACGCTGCCGGTCGGATATCTGGTCTTCAATAGCGCGTCGCGGACTTTGGGAGAAATCCAGGATTTCGCATTGAACCGTGTGCGTCCGGTATTCGCGACCTTGCCGGGCGTCTCGTCGCCGCCGCCGTTCGGAGGCAACCAGCGCACGATCGTGATTAACGTCGATCCGGCGAAGCTCCATGCGTATGGGCTTTCACCGGAAAACGTAGTGCAAGCGCTGATCTCCGGGAACAGCATTGAGCCGGCGGGCAACGCGAACGTCGGCGACTACCAGATGCTGGTGACCACGGATTCTACGGTGCAGCAAATCACCGGGTTGCTCGACATTCCGCTCCGCGCCGGATTGGGTCCTGGTGTCTATGTGCGCGATGTTGGCAGCGTTTCGGATTCCTCGGACATTCTCGCCGGCTATGCGGTGTTGAATGGGAAGCGGACGATCTATATTCCGGTCACCAAGCGGCCCGATGCCTCGACCATCACCGTCGTGAATGAAGTGCGCAACAGTTTGTCGCGTTTCCAGTCGCTCATTCCTGAAGACATCAAAATCAGTTATGAGTTAGACCAGTCGCTCTACGTGCGCGAGGCGCTGTCTTCGGTGCTGCACGAAGGCCTGCTTGGGGCGCTACTTACAGGACTCACAATTCTGTTCTTCTTGCGCGACTGGCGCAGTTCGTTGGTCGTGGTCATTACGATCCCCTTCGCGTTACTGTGTGCGGTGGTTGGACTCTGGGCTACGGGGCAGACAATCAACATCATGACGTTGGGCGGGCTTGCGCTGGCAGTGGGCGTGCTTGTGGATGAAGGAACCGTGCTGCTGGAAAATATCCATGTCCACCTGGCAAAAGGAGAACCGACCGCGCACGCCATCCTCAATGCGAGCCGCGAAGTTGCAATTCCGCGCTTGCTGGCGATGCTGTGCGTGCTGGCTGTGTTTTTGCCATCGTTGTTTATGACCGGCCCAGCGAAATCGCTGTTTCTGCCTCTAGCGCTGGCAGTCGGCTTTTCGATGGGAGCTTCTTATTTGCTCTCTAGTTCATTGGTGCCGGTTCTTTCCAATTGGCTCCTCAAATCCGAGAGCGGCCATGGAGAGAATTCGACGCAGACAGGGTTCGACCAGTTCCGCAAGCGGTTTTTGGCTGTCTTGGACCGGGTGACCAAACGCCCTGCGGTCCTGTTTGGAAGCTACGCCGTTATTGCCGCTCTGGTGCTCTTGCTGATCGCGCCACGGCTGACCAGGGAGATTTTTCCTTCGGCGGCTTCCAACCAGTTCCGACTGCGTTTCGACGCGGCCGATGGAACACGCGTGCCGGTGACCGAAGAAAAAGCGCGCCGGGTACTCGATATCATCAACCGTGAGGCCGGTCCCGGCAACGTGGATCTCACATTGGGCTACGTCGGGGTTCAAGGCTCATCCTATCCGATCAATACGGTGTTTCTATGGACGAGCGGACCGCACGAAGCAATCCTGAATGTCGCCCTTAAGCCGGGCGCGTCTATTTCTGTTCATGACCTGGAGGAGAAACTGCGGAAGGCGCTGCCGCAAGAAGTTCCAGGATCGCACTTCTCCTTTGACCCCGGAGACCTCGTAAGCCAGATCCTCAACTTCGGGACCCCTTCTGTGATTGAGATCGCAACGACTGGTCCTCAATACAACGATGTGTTGAGCTATGCCGGAAAAATGCAACAGGAACTCGCAAAGATTTCCGAGCTACGCGACCTTGGGTACGAAGAGCCGCTTAATTATCCAACCATGAACGTGAGTGTTAACCGGGTCATGGCCGGCCAACTTGGCACTACTGCCGATCAGATCGGCCAAGCGGTAGTTTCCGCCACCGGGTCGAGCCGCTTCGTTTCTCCCGATTACTGGAGAGATCCACGATCCGGGGTCAGCTATCAAGTACAAGTACAAGTGCCGCAGGCGCGGATGACCTCGACCAAGGACATCGAGACCATTCCGGTCGCAAGCACGACCGGCGCTCATCCGTTGTTGAACCAGGTGGCCGCCGTGCGGTTGGGGACGGTTCCCGGAGAACTCGACCGCCAAAACGGCCTTTGGCTGATTGGGCTCTCCGCCAATCTTGGCAGGAATGATCTGGGTATTGCCAGCCGTGAGATCAATCGGGCCATTGCGCGAGCCGGGACACCACCGCGCGGAGTGACCGTCCAGGTTCGTGGCCAGATAATCGCTATGAATCAGATATTCGGGAATCTCACTGTCGGTCTGCTGATTGCCATTGTTGTGATCTTGCTGCTGCTGGCCGCAAACTTCGAGTCTGTTCGTCTTTCGTTGATTGTCCTCTCTACTACGCCCGCAGTTTTGACGGGCTCAATTCTCATGCTCCTCATTACGGGAACCAGCCTGAACCTGGAAAGCTTTATGGGCACGATCATGGCGATTGGGGTGGCCGTCGCGAATGCGATTTTGCTGGTGACCTTTGCCGAGCAGAACCGGAAAGCTGGTGCGGATGCCAAAACCGCGGCTCGAAATGCCGCGGGCGAACGCCTGCGCCCGGTGCTTATGACCAGTCTCGCCATGATCACGGGCATGATCCCGATGGCGCTAGCCGTAGAGCGCGGCAGTGAGGGGACTGCGCCATTGGGCCGCGCGGTCATTGGCGGGCTACTGGTTGCCACCGCAGCGACGCTGTTGGTGTTGCCCACGGTGTTCGCGATTGTGCAGCGAAGCGCGCCTCTAGCTTCCCCAACACTTGATCCTGAGGATCCTGGTTTTGCTGGTTCGCTGGAGGGCTCGCGATGAAGCTTCTTTCATGCCTTGTATTCGTATCAACTCTGTTGTGCGCGGGCTGCTCCGAACCGTCGCCATCACAAGCTGGCTCTCCGACACAGGCTTCGTCCGGTTCTCCGCAATCGGTGAATGTGGTTGCAGTCGAATCGCAGAAGCTGAACACTGTACTTTCTCTGCCGGCACAAATCATTCCGTATGAAACGGTGGACATCTATCCGAAAGTTACGGGATTCATCGAGACGATTCGCGTCGATCGCGGGTCGCATGTCCGGGCTGGGGAAGTGATCGTTCGCCTGTCCGCACCGGAACTGTTAGCGCAGCGCGCCCAGGCGGAAGCGAGCCTTCAAGCTGCCCACTCGCAGTTGTCAGCAGCGCAAGCAAAGCTTGCCTCTGACGAGGGAACTTACAAGCATCTGGATGCGGCAGCAAAGACTCCAGGAGTGGTCGCAGGTAACGACCTGCAAGTTGCCGAACAAAGCGCAGCAGCCGATCGTGCGCAGGTTGACGCAGCTACAAACAATGTTCGGGCTGCTCAAGATGCACTGCGCAGCGTCCAGCAGCTTGAGGCGTACCTCGAAATTCGCGCTCCTTTTGACGGAGTGGTTACATTGCGAAACCTTCATCCGGGTGCACTGGTTGGACCTGCTTCCGGAACACCAGGCGCGCAGCCGATTGTCCAAGTCGAAGACCTCGACCGGTTGCGGCTTGTGGTCCCGGTGCCGGAAGCCTACGTCGCCGGCATCCGCGAGGGCCAGCAGGCTACCTTCAGCGTGCCGGCATATCCAGGGCGGACATTTCACGCTCCCATCGCCCGCATTGCCCACGACGTCACGCAAAATACCCGGACCATGGCGGTCGAACTGGACGTGCGGAACCCAGACGCGCAGATCACCCCAGGAAGCTTCGCTACCGTCGAATGGCCGATTCAGCGGTCCTATCCAACAATGTTGGTTCCATCCACTGCCGTTACCACCGACCTTCAGAGGACCTTCGTGATTCGAGTGCGTGAGGGCAAGGCGGAGTGGGTAGATGTCAAAACCGGCGTTGCTGTCAGCGGAAAGACAGAAGTGTTCGGCGAGCTACAGCCCGGCGATATTGTGGTAGCAAATGCCACCGACGCGATCCGTCCCGGAACCGGCTTGTCTACCCATCAGCTCTCATCGGCGCCGGGGAGCTAGCGAAAGTGCGGCCGCTGATGTCTGAACTGCGCGGATCCCGATTCCAAACCATTCACGGTGCTTACGACTGGCATTATCGTGGTCCCCAAGAGATCAGCCGAGGTCTATAGGGTATTGGAGAGCCCAGGAACCCCTGTTGGATGTGCTGTAATTCAGGATGTGAACTGAGGCGAAAAATCTATGTCGTCTCCACCAGCAAATGCGTTCGAAGGAATGGGACGTGAAGATCGATTGCGGGCCTTGGAAATGTTTGCCTAGAACTGGCTCGCCCATGATGGCTGCTGGTTTCTTGCAGCAGAGGAACGCTTCGGAATGCAAACCGCCATCGATCTGGGTGCTAGCTCTTGGAAACGATTCGCTGCCGCGGAAGCCCGACGCATCATGGCCACATTCAACATTAACCCCGATGCTGGGCTGGAAGGACTTGAAAGAGCCCTGAGTTTGCGCCTGTACGCGGTTATTAACACGCAACGAATCGAATGGTCGAGTGACCGCAAGCATCCGCGCTTCTTTATGGACGTGTGTCGAGTGCAGGAGACCAGAAGCCGCAAAGGCATGGCGGATTTCCCCTGTAAAAGCGTCGGCATCGTTGAGTTCGAAACGTTCGCCGCGACAATTGATCCACGAATTCGTACGACCTGCCTGCATTGTCCGCCCGACACGGCTTCCGACGAGTATTGTGGGTGGGAATTCACGAGCTGGTCTTGATTCGGTGGAACGTGCATCCAGCGCTTGTATTGGCCGTCGGCGCTGCAGCCGGAACCGCTGCGATCCTTCCATAATGCCGAGGTCGGACGTCACAGCCTTGGGTTGAGTTTCCGGTATACAACCAGAGCACCCAAACCTTATTGCTGTTCCGCTTCCTCCGTGCCTGATCACACAGGACCATGACCCGGATCACAGCGCAGGTCATAGCTTATGCGTATACATGTATACGCATATCTCGCTCCTTGAGCGTGGTCGGAAAGATGCAAACCATGCCTGAGTTTCTTCGCACCACCATCGACAAGTTCACATTTCTAGTAGCCACCGACCGCCTGTACACGGCTGAAGGAGTATGGGCTCTTTGGATCCAACCAAAGGGTGTGAACCGGGTTCGGCTTGGCGTCAGCGACTTCATGCAACAGCACAACGGCGATGTGGCCTTCGTGTCTCTTAGACCTGCGGGAACTGCAATTAAGGTCGGCGACGAATTCGCCGACATCGAGACCATGAAGGTAACGATCGGCGTTGCCTCACCAGTGGCGGGCACAATCGTTCGGGTCAATGAGGCCTTCATTCTCAAGCCCGAATCCATCAACGAAGACCCATATGGCATAGGGTGGCTGGCCGAAATTGAGACCACGAACTGGGAGACGGATCGTGCCAAGCTGCTCGATGCGAAGGCGTATCTGGCGGCGATGCAAGCGCAGGCCGAGGAGGAGCTGAAATCATGAGTTCCCGAAAAGTGCCGGTCATTCCCTGCAGCGGCATCGGCAAATCGCTTGGGTCCGTGACCCGCGAAGCCGCCTACGAACTTTGTGACACCTTACGTCCAGATCGCACGCAATTGGTCGCCCTCTCGAAGCTGGTGCTTGGCGAAGAACAAGCGCGGGAGCGAGTGCGCAGTGGTTCTGCGGTGACCATCGACGGCTGCAAGCAGATGTGCGCCGCCAAGCTGGTGAAGCACAGTGGAGGCAAGATCGCGCGGGAAGTCGCCGTGTTCGAGGTGTTCCGCCGCTACAAAGAGCTGAAGCCCGAAGGCATCGCCGAATTGAATGCGGCCGGCAAGCAGCTTGCCCGCACGCTGGCCGAGGAGATTGCCGCCGATATCGACGAGATCGCTGAAGGAGGTCCCCATGCATGATCTGCACCCAAGAAAAGCTGGGATCGTTGCCTGCTCAGGCGAGGAGTTGGCTGAGGGCACTGTGACTCGACTGGCGGCTCTGAAGGTGCTGCATGAGTTGCGGCCTGCGAACACGGGCACCATATGCTTGCCCCTATTTCTTGCGGGCGGCGAAGGAGATCGGGCCTTCGCCCGTTTTCACCCGACGATCACCGTCGATGGATGTGAGCTTCGCTGCGCTGCGCGTGGTACCGAGATGTATTCCGGCAAGCCCGCCGCAAGCATCGTGGTCAACGAACTCGCAGCTGAGCGCGGGGTAGGCAAAATCGAGGGACGGCGTTGCCTGAATGAGGCCGGCAAACAAGTTGTGGACGTGACTGCCCAGAGATTGGCGGAACTAGTCGATCAATTGGTCGGAAAGGGAGAGACGAGCGGGCATGCTACGGAGTCCGCACCGCTAACGAATGAGGCCAAGGTCGCTACGTGCTCATGCGGGTCTGGCGTTTCGGTGACAAGCTGTTGATTGCAGGAGAAACCGTTGAACTCCAGGCGCTGCCACTGATCTTTCGGCACTGCCGGGAAAACGGATGCGCGCTGGAAGATGCCGGGGAGTATCTGGTCCAAAACGTAAAGATCTACAACTACGTTCCGCCGAAAGCGGAGGCGAGTTACCGCGAGGTGATCCTTCGCGAGTACGCGGCGTTCTGTGGCCGCGAGGAATCACGATGAGCCGAACGGCCACCTATCACACCACGGTTCGCTGGACAGGCGAGCACTGGGGGCACCTGACGTTGGGGAACGGTCCCGAGATGAAGTTCTCGGCGCCTCCGGATGCGCAGGGGCACGCAGGCGTGCTCACCCCCGAAGATGCTTTTGTCGCGTCGGCGAACACCTGCGTGATGCTGATGTTCATCTGGGCTGCCGAGCGGTTCCACCTCAACCTGCTCTCGTATGAGTGCCGCACAGAAGGTACCAAGGTGATCGGGTTGGACCGGACCGAAATCTTCACGCGGTTGTACTTTCGTCCGGTAATCCGTGTCGCCTGCGGAGAAGAGTCGCGGGAGGTAGTGGAAAAAAGGATTCGCCGGGCGGTGCAAGCTGCGCAAAAGTACAGCCTGGTCGCAAATTCGGTGAAGTCGGAAATCATTGTGGAGCCCGAAATTGTCATTAGCGAGAGGGTCGCGGAAGAGCAGGTTTCGTCTTTGGATCGCTGAAGTGAGGAATCGATGCTGAATATCGTTGTTTTTGGTCCTGGTTGTTCGAGGTGCGTGGAAACGGAACGGATGGTGCGCCGCGTCGTAGAGCAGATGGGTATCCCGGTAGAGGTGCAAAAAGTAAACGACCCGCAGGGCATGGCAAAAGCGGGTGTGTTGCTCACTCCGGCAGTGACGGTCAATGGAGTTCTCAAAGTCTCAGGCCGTATTCCGAAAGAGGACGAGATCAGAGGATGGTTCGCCTTGTCTTCAGCGACGGCAGACCGCTGAGCGGGCCGCAAGTGCGGGCTAGTTGCGCCCCGAGTCTCGCGAGGTGAAAAGAAGGCATGAAGCTCGAACAATACTTCAAAGGGCTAGCCGACGTAACTCGCTTGCGGGTGCTCAATCTGCTGTTGCATGGGGAGCTATGCGGATGCGATATCCGTTACGTTCTGGAGATGTCCCAGCCGAATGTATCGCGACACCTAACTTATCTCAAGAATTGTGGGCTGGTGTTGGACCGGCGTGACGGCCCTCGCATCTTTTACCGGCTCGCAGAAGCCAGATCCGGCACAACCCAGTGCCTGTTTGACTGTCTCCAGCAGGTATTCAAGGGGGAGCAGCTTCTGCAGCAAGACACGAATAAGTTGAGAGTATCGATCCAGGCGGGTTCATGTACCCGAAACGAATGGCGACCTTATTCGGCATTGGCTGGAGCGCGGAAAGAAGCGCAGCCGCAAGCCGGCAGTTGAGCAGTCATGGAAACAATTTTGCGTTTCTGAGGTTCACTCGATCCTACAGACCGTGCCAAACGATGCAGTGTCATGATGACACCCTTTTGCCGCGAAGGTCGTCCGATGCGCGCCCAGGAGAAAACGTGTACATGTGGAGTGAAACGACAATGAGTCTAGAGAAGAGAGACCCTGATTGTTTGATGACACAGCAAGTTTTCATTCCGCAGAAGCCTCGCCCTCCGGCACGCTTCCTATTCTGGCTCGCGATGTTGGGATTTCTGGCCCTCCATGCCATCCCAACTCTCGCGGATGATCTGCAGACGGCCTATCAACAAGCAGCGGCTACATCACCTGTTATTGCCCAGGCCCGTGCCCAGTTGGATGCAGAATTGGCCGGCAAATCGCTGGCGCAGTCTGCACTGCTTCCCCACATCAGCGCGGGAGCCAGTGGGGGCATGAATACGGCCTACGATACGGGCTTTGGCGCTCAGCCCATCTCCACGGGGTATCACTCCGATCTCTTCAGCGCCAGCCTGACGCAGTCCATCTTCAACGGTCAGGCATTGACCGCGATGAAGCAGTCTGACAGCCGCATTCGCGCAAGCGAAGCAGCTCTGGCGTATGCCGAACAGGTCGTTGCATTGGAGGTCGTTCAGGCATACTTTGGCGTTTTACAGGCGCAGGCCAACGAGATGGTGGCGCAGCAGCAAATGGAACTGCTGCAGCGTATCGACGAGCAGACAAGGGCAAGTCTTCAAGTTGGAACCGGAGACATTATCTCGGTCCAGGAAGTGCAAGCGCAGTTGGACGGCGCGAAGGCCGATCTGATTGCCGCGAAGAATGCAGTGGCCGTCGCCAAGAATCAACTGGAGCGCTTGACGCATCATCCCGTGGGAGCGTTACAGGATGTGACGACGTTGCAGGCGATAGGTCCGCAGCCAGACACGTTGGCGCCCTGGCTTGCAGCTGCGCTCCAGAACCAGCCGCTTCTCCAACAGGCCAAAGCAACATTGAAAGTGTCCGAGCGGCAGGTACAATTTGCCAAACGAGCCCGTTGGCCGACCCTGACCCTGAGCGGCATTGGCCAGCACGCCGCGGGCACGTTCATTCCGCCTCTGACCATCAACCAGGTTGGCGCCTCGCTGAACCTATCTATCCCTATTTTTGAAGGCGGGGCCACGCGCGCCGGGATTCATAAAGCCGTGGCACTCTCAAAAGCTACTAGCGCGAGCCTTACAAATCTTCAGGACCAGATCAAGCTGGACACACAGACTGCATTCCTGGAGTTGCAGGACAGCGTAGCGCACTTTCAGGCCAGGCAGCAATCGGTGACTTCCGCCAAGGTATCTCTGGAGGGGACCCGGAAGGGTTATGAGATTGGGAGCCGCTCCGTCATTGACTTGTTGACGGCGACGACAAACTTCGCGACTGCGCAGCGCAATTATTATCTGGCACTCTACACGCAATTGGTGGCCCGGACACAACTGAAGGCGGCGGCAGGGGTACTCACGCCACTGGACATAGACGCCGTAAATGCCTTGCTGAATAGCAGTCCAACTAAATAAGCATTTTCGTTGTTCCGCTGGGAGCACATAAATGGTTTCGGTCAAAAAGCGCATTCTCATTCTGGCAGTTTTGGTTTCCCTGGTTCTTGCAGGTTTCATCGCGCGGCGCTGGTTGTTCCCAAAACATACGCGGGGCGATGCCATCACGCTCTATGGCAATGTAGACATTCGCCAGGTGCAGCTGGCCTTCAACGACAGTGAACGTATCGACAAGCTGCTGGTAGATGAAGGCAGCGCCATCCGTGCAGGTCAGCTTGTTGCTCAGTTGGTGCAGCGGCGCTTTCTGGATGCAGTGGCACAGGACGAGGCGACCGTGGCAGCACAACAGCAGGTGGTGGCGCGGCTGCTGGCGGGGAGCCGTCCGGAGGAGGTGGCAGAAGCGCGAGCGGAGGTTGCTGCGGCACAGGCGGATGTTGCTCGATCTCAAGCCAATGTAACCAATGCGGAGCAGCTATATCGCCGTCAGCAGACCCTGTCAAAGCAACAATATGTTTCGTTACAGATTCGCGACGATGCGCAACGCTCCTATTTGGCCGAGCAGGCAGACCTGGAGGCCAAACGGCAGGTGTTAGCGGCAAAAGAACAGGTTCTACGACTCGCCGTCATCGGGCCGCGCAAGGAGGATATTGCCGCGGCGCAGGCAACGCTCAAGGCGGAGACAGCCGCTTTGGCTCTGGCACAAAAGGAGCTGGCCGACACACAACTTTATGCGCCCGCAGACGGAGTCATCCAGAACCGGATACTGGAGCCCGGAGACATGGCTAATCCGCAGACACCCGTGTTTACTCTCGCTCTGGACAATCCGCTCTGGGTGCGCGCCTATCTGCCGGAACCGGAGATGGGCAAAGTCGCTCTCGGTATGCGTGCATGGATTGAGTCAGACAGCTTCCCAGGCCAACGCTTTCCAGGTTGGATCGGCTATATCTCTCCGGTGTCGGAGTTTACGCCGAAGAACGTGGAGACCACCCAGCTGCGTTCGCAGCTTGTGTATCGTGTGCGCGTTTATGCCTGCAACCCGGACCACCGCCTGCGGCTGGGAATGCCCGCCACGGTGGTAGTTCCAATCAGCAATAATCCTCCGCATGCGATCGACCCCAACCCCTGCGGGAAAAACTGACATGGATGCCATCGTGGTTAGGAATCTTAGTAAGTCCTTCGGAAAAGGGGCAGCCCGCCGAGACGCGCTCAAGAATGTTTCCCTACAGATTCCCGCAGGAAGCATGACGTCTCTTATCGGTCCGGATGGCGCGGGCAAAACCACGCTTCTTCGTCTGCTGGCAGGCATCCTGACGCCAGACGCCGGAGAGATTCGCGTCCTTGAGCATCCCTTGCCAAAGGAGGCGTTGGCATTACAGAGCCAGATTGGCTATATGCCGCAACGTTTTGGTCTCTATGAAGATCTCACGGTCCAGGAAAATCTCGATCTTTTTGCCAGCCTGCAGGGCATAACCCCCGAGATGCGGGAGGCTCGCTTTGCAGAGTTACTGACCATGACGGCACTCGGCCCGTTCCGCCAACGCCTGGCGGGGAAATTGTCCGGCGGCATGAAGCAGAAACTTGGGCTGGCTTGCACCCTGATCCATCCTCCGCAACTGCTGCTCTTGGATGAAGCCAGTGTCGGCGTCGATCCCATTTCACGACGGGAGCTGTGGAGCATCATCCATCAACAGGTTGCCCGCCAGAAGGTGACGGTCCTGCTCAGCACTGCTTACATGGATGAGGCCGAACGCTGCGACCATGTCATTCTTTTGCATGAAGGAGAGATTCTCGCGCAGGGGAATCCGGCGCAACTGGCTGCACCCATACAGGGGCATGCATTTGTTCTGGAAAGCATCCCCACGGCGCCGCGCAATCTGCAGTCCCAGATTGCAAGACTGCCCGGCGTGGTGGATAGCGTCATACAGGGGGACGGACTGAGAATCGTCATGCAAGAACGCGATCCACCGGTATTGCAAGATGATCTTGGGGCGTATGGACGACCCAAGGCCGTTCCAACACGACTCGAAGATGCGTTCGTCAGCCTTCTTTTCAACCGCACACCACGTCACCCGATTCCGCTGCCATCCCGGCACGCTACAACCCAGGATGACGCGTCGGTCGTCGAAGTGAAGGAACTCTATCGCTACTTTGGAGCTTTCGCTGCGGTTAAAAATGTCAGCTTCTCCGTGCACAAGGGAGAGATCTTCGGACTGCTTGGAGCCAATGGCGCCGGCAAGTCGACAACCTTCCGGATGCTTTGCGGACTGCTACCTTCATCCTCTGGAACTCTGCGGGTAGCGGGTGTTGATCTGCGCACAGCGACCGCTGCGGCCCGTGCGCGAATTGGTTATGTGTCCCAAAAGTTCTCGTTGTATGGATCGTTGAGTGTGCAGCAAAACCTGTCCTTCTTCGCTGCCGCCTATGGTCTGGGCAATCAGCACAAAAAAGACCGCATGGCATGGGCACTGGAGGACCTGGAACTGAAGGACTACGCCACCACAAATGCAGGCACCTTGCCGTTGGGCTATAAGCAACGACTCGCGCTGGCCTGTGCGTTGATGCACGAACCAAGCATTCTCTTTCTCGATGAACCAACTTCCGGCGTCGACCCTTTGGCTCGTCGGGAATTCTGGGCGCGCGTGAACGCACTCGCCGAGGCGGGAACAACTTGCCTTGTGACTACCCACTTTATGGAGGAGGCCGAATACTGCGATCGTCTGGTCCTGATGTCCTTGGGTGAAGTCCTGGCGCAGGGTTCGCCGATAGAGATCAAGAACAAAGTCCGTCGTCCAGATCGGCCGAAACCGAGCATGGAAGACGCCTTTATCTCGCTGATTGAAGAACATGAGCAGACCACCCGGAGAGCGTCATGAAGTGGATGCGTCTGAGCGGCCTGATGCGGAAGGAAGTGTATGAGATATTCCGCGATCCTTCGAGCATCGCCATCGCATTCGTACTGCCACTGGCTCTTCTGCTGATATTTGGCTACGGTGTTTCGCTCGATGCCCGCCACATCGCCATTGCAGAAGTTGTTGATCATCCCACCCAGCTCACAGCTTCTTTCCTGGCAGAACTAGAACGCTCTCCGTGGTTTCGTCCAACGATATATCCGGATCGAGCTTCCGCTGAGCAGGCGCTGATGCAGGGACGCGCCGATGCCATCCTTTGGCTACGGAGCGATTTCACGCGTCTGTCGTACAGCTCGGGAGGAGCCCTTATCCATCTCACCGTCAATGGCGTCGATGCCAATCAGGCACGCATTATTGAAAATTATGTGAACGGCACATGGATGCTGTGGTTACAACAGGAAGCCACCCGGCAAGCTACGCATCTGGCTGCGCCGGTGGTGGCTGACGCACGGGTCTGGTTTAATCCTGCGCTGCGCAGCCGCGACTATCTTATTCCCGGCCTGATCGCCATCATCATGACGCTGATCGGAGCGCTATTGACCGCGCTGGTGGTATCGCGGGAATGGGAGCGCGGAACCATGGAGGGCATCATGGTCACACCGGTCGGAAAGGCAGAAATCCTGTTGGGGAAGCTGGTCCCCTACTTTGTAATGGGTATGGGTGGAATGATGATGTCCACCGCCATGGCGGTCCTTTTATTCGAGGTTCCGCTGCGTGGGTCGCTACTGGTGCTCCTGGGGACCGGGGCGCTCTTCCTGCTGACAGCACTGGGCATGGGATTAGTGATCTCAGTACTCGCACGCAGTCAGTTCGTCGCCGCCATGGTCGCGATTGTCACAACATTCCTGCCGGCTTTCATCTTGTCCGGATTCCTTTTTGATATTCGTTCCATGCCGCAAGTGATTCAGGTGCTTACCCACATCGTCGCTGCACGGTACTTTGTGGCCGCGCTGCAAAGCACGTTCTTGGCTGGCGATGTTTGGCCGGTGATCCTGCGCAATGGTCTTGGCATGGCCATGCTCTGCATGCTCTTCCTCGGCATCGCGCTCCTGCGTTTTCGTAAGAGGTTGGATTGATGCGGTTGATCCTCCAACGCGTATTTGCACTCTCCATTAAGGAACTCTTGGCCCTTTTGCGCGATGTCGCAAGCCGGGCCGTCCTGATTGGTCCTCCCATTATTCAACTGTTGGTATTCGGCTATGCCGCTACCTTCGATCTCAAGAAAGTCCCCTTCGTTGTCTATAACCAGGACCAAGGACAACTGTCGCGGGACTTTATTGCCGGCTTTACCGGCTCTCCCAGCTTTGAACAGCTAAGAACCGTTCACAACCAGAATGCACTGGAGCAGGCCATCGATGAGGAGTCCGCGCTCATGGCAATCAATATAGGCCCCAACTTTACATCCGACCTAGAGCGCGGCAGGACGACGCACGTCCAGATCATCCTGGACGGGAGAGATTCCAACACGGCTGGCCTGGCCATAGGCTATACCCAATCCATCGTGACCACGTTCAATCAACATCAGATCGCAGAGCATGGAGGGGTATCGCCCTCGACCGTACTGCTGGATCGCGCATGGTTCAATCCAAATCTCGATTCCCGGTGGTTCATCGTCCCTGGCATTTGCGGGATACTGACTCTTCTGGTGAGTATGCTGACCACAGGCCTCTCGGTCGCACGCGAGCGCGAGATGGGGACGTTCGACCAACTTCTTGTTACTCCGATGAGTCCAACAGAGATTCTTCTCGGAAAAGCATTGCCAGGGTTCCTGGTTGGCACTGCCGAAGGATCGCTCATTATCCTAGTGGCAGTATTTTGGTTCCATGTGCCGTTCACAGGCAGCATCCTGGGCCTCTACTTCGGTTTGTTCTGCTTCTTGCTCTCGACGGTTGGCATCGGGCTGATGATTTCGTCTTTGGCAGTAACGCAGCAGCAGGGACTGTTAGGTGTTTTTCTCTTTATGGTGCCTGCTATTGTTCTTTCCGGCTTTGCTACACCGATTGCCAACATGCCGCCGCTGGTGCAGTACGTTACGTTGCTCGATCCACTGCGCTATTTTCTGATCATTCTCCGCGGTAGCTTCTTGGAAGGTGCTGGGGCCTCACTCTTCTGGCCGCAGTACTGGCCCCTAGTCACCATTGGCGTAGTCAGTATGATGGTGGCCGGAAGGCTGTTCCGCCGCCGCCTTTCATAGTGGGCCGCGAGCAAAGGGATCGCGGTGCCGAGTAGCCGAAAGCGCGCGCCAAGCTCCTCGTGCAACGACTCCGCATCGTACCGAACAACCTCCAAGCCACTGCACTTGGTCGGCCCGTCCGGTCCGAAAGTACTGACAATCACGCTGCCTCCGGGCTTTACGGCAGGGGCCACTTGACGGATATAGGCAACGCGGTCACTCTGCGCGGTAAGCATTGACCTCACTCGCTCCGCCGTCTCCTCACGCTGAGTCTTAGCTTGCGATTCCCTCGTCGTACAATGCAGCGAGGCTGAACTGTGAAACTCGCTGAAGATCCGCACCGCAGGTGGAATGCACTTACCGGGGAGTGGGTGCTGGTTTCGCCTCATCGATCCAGCCGGCCCTGGCAGGGGGAGGTGGCCAAGCCGGCCAGTCTCCCCAGCCCGGCTTATGATCCGAAATGTTACCTGTGTCCGGGAAATGAGCGGGCGGGAGGCGTTCGCAATCCCCCATATGCTTCAACGTTTGTGTTTGACAACGATTTTGCGGCGCTGAAGCGGGGAACTTCGCAGGAGCGTGTGGACACCGACAATATGGGATTGCTAGTGGCCGAGGGTGAGCCGGGAATTTGCCGGGTGATCTGTTTTTCTCCGCGGCATGATTTGACACTGGCGACCATGACTCCCGAAGAGATCGAACCGGTGGTTCACACGTGGGTGGGACAGTATCGTGAACTGGGTGGGCTTGACGCCATCCGGCACGTGCAAATTTTCGAAAACCGCGGGGCAATGATGGGAGCGAGCAATCCGCACCCGCACTGCCAAATTTGGGCGACGGCTTCGATTCCGGACGCGCCGGCGAAGGAACTGGCATCGCAGAGTGCGTATCTGAAGAAGCACCAGCAGTGCTTGCTATGCGATTACGTCGCCTTGGAGCAGCGGCAACAGGTCCGCATTGTCTGCGAGAACGACGGTTTTGTCGCGCTGGTGCCGTTCTGGGCGGTGTGGCCGTTCGAGTTGCTGGTGTGCAGCCGGAGGCATATCGCGAGCATGAACGATTTCAGCAACGATGACGCGCGGGCGCTGAGCCACATGCTGCATCAAGTGACAGCAACTTACGACAAGGTTTTTGACGCGGCGTTTCCTTACTCCATGGGATTTCACCAGGCGCCGACCGATGGGGGCGATCATCCGGAATGGCACTTTCATGCGCATTTCTATCCACCATTGCTGCGCTCGGCTACGATCCGAAAATTTATGGTGGGGTTTGAAATGCTTGGAACGCCGCAGCGGGACATCACGCCGGAGACTGCGGCGGAAAGATTGCGGGAGGCGGCGCGAGGATAGAGAAAACCTGCACGTTGAGATCAGTCAAACGATCTCTGACTGTGCATGAGGCTCAATCGAATCAAATGGGACTTGTGCTTTTCGCGGAAAGCTGCCGATCATGATCTCAGCAGCCGTCGTTCTGGCTGCCTCCGTTCCGGCCAAAGCAGCATATATTGGAGGATGAGGTCGAGACAGAATTGATTCTTGCGTCCTGGGGCGATCGCATGATTCTTTTGTTAACGTCAATGTCGTAATGTCATACAGGTTATGGAGGCATGCTGCATGAAACTTCTAAGCTTGACTACTAAAATTGGCATGTTCTGGATCCTTGTAATCTGCGCGATTGCGCAATTGAGCGCTCAGGCAACTGCGATTCCCGCCACGCGGCAGATCAATCCTGAAGCGTTGGTGAAACTGCTGCAGAGTTCGGGCAAGGAGAAGCCGTTGCTGCTCCACGTCGGCTCGCATGTGCTGTATGGGCAGGCGCACATTCCGGGATCTGAATATATTGGGGCGGGATCGAGCGAGGCGGGGTTACAGCAATTGCGCAAGCGCGTGGAGTCGTTGCCACGAACGAAATTTATCGTGCTGTATTGCGGGTGCTGTCCCTGGGGCCATTGTCCGAATGTGAAGCCGGCGGACGATGCCTTGCAGGCCATGGGATTCCGCAACGTCAAGGTGCTCTACATCGCCGACAATTTCGGCACGAATTGGGTGGACAAGGGCTATCCCACGGCGAGGGGAGAGTAAGTTCTGCGTCCCGCAAACAAATGGATCGTATTGGCCGCGATGGCCGCGATCGTGCTCGGCGCGGGAGTTTATTGGACGACGCGTGGGCGGGGCGGCGTACCGGCTGCTAGGGCGCGAGCTCTCGCTCCCGACTTTACGCTCCCCCAACCTGGCGGACAGAGGCTCACGTTATCGTCGTATCGGGGAAAAGTTGTGCTGCTCGATTTTTGGGCGACATGGTGCTATCCCTGCCGCGAGGAGATTCCTCACTTCGTGGAATTTCAGCAAAAATATGGAGATCGCGGCGTGCAGGTCATTGGGGTGTCCATGGACGACAGTCCTGAGCCGGTACCGGCCTTTTATCAGCAATATCACATGAACTATCCGGTGGTGATGGGGAACGCGAAAATCGGCGAATCGTATGGCGGGCTGCTGGGATTGCCCATCACGTTTTTGCTCGATCGGGAGGGACGCATCGCAGCCAAACACATCGGAGCCACCGATGCTGCCGTGTTTGAGAAGGAGATTCAGCGCTTGTTGAACACTCGATAGACAGCTGGGAAGTCAGAAGGAAGAATTTAGAATGCAGAAGTAAGACTTACCTCTGCCTTCTAACTTCTGCATTCCTCCTCGTCTTCCAATCACAGGCCCCTGTGATTCCAATCGCGGCTTCTTCGGAGCGCGCCAGTTAGCCTCAAGGGTTTGGGGTCGGCACGCCGGTATGCGAGAGACGATCAAGCGGTTATGGCCGGAAATCGATTGGATCCAGGATCCTCGATTACGTCAGCAGGTCACTGAGACCTGGATTAAAGCGCTCGAGCGCAGTCCTCTCAAGCCCGAAGATCTCAACAAAATCCCGTTCACTCTACTGGTTCCGAACTGCCCCATTACATTCATGGAACACAAGCGATGTGTGGTGCACATCGCGCGCGAAAGCGCCCGGGCTATGCAGGCATTCATGGGGCGGGCTTTGCCGATTGATGAAGACACGGTGATCGCCGGCGCAATTTTGGCGGATGTTGGCAAATTGCTGGAGTATGAACTTGGCCCCGACGGCAAGAGCCGACAGAGCGAGCGAGGTGAGGCGCTACGGCATCCCTTCACGGGCGTCGCGCTGGCCCTTGATTGCGGCGTGCCCGACGCCGTGTGCCACATCATTGCCGCCCATGCTGCCGAAGGCGATCTGGTAAAGCGGACGACTGAAGCGTTCATCGTGCACCACGCTGATTTCATGGCGTTTCTGCCATTCAAAAATCCCAAAAACATCCGAGCAGCAGAGAAGTAAGGAGGTACTCATGTCGATCCCGAATGCGGCCTTGCCTGCGAAAGAAACAGTGACAGCGCAGATGTCGCGCTGGGCAGCCGGTCTGCAATATCGGCAGCTCTCTGAAGAAGCTATTTACCAGGCCAAGCGTTTCCTGCTCGATTCGATCGGTTGCGCGCTTGGCGGCTACAAGCAGCATGATGTCCAGATTGCGCTGGAGGTGCTCGACGAAATTGCGGCGCACGGCCGCGCGACCGTGCTCGGCAGCGGCAAGCGTGTGGATCCTGTATCGGCATCGCTTGCCAACGGGCTGATGATCCGCTGCATGGATTACAACGACATTTATTGGAAGCAGGACCCTTCGCATCCCTCAGACATCTTTCCAGCGGCAATTGCCTGTTGCGAGCGCGCCCGCAGCGGAGGTCGGGACCTCATTGTGGGCATCGTTTTAGGCCACGAGTTCGAAATGCGGTTGTGCGAGGCGGCATTTCCGGGCATTCGCGAACGCGGATGGCACCATGCCACCCTGACTGCTTTTGTTTCACCGATCGTAGCCGGCCGCGCCCTGCACCTTGGCTGGGAACAGATTCAGCATGCAATCGGGATTTCAGCGAGCCGGCATTGCACGCTGGGTGCCGTCACGGCCGGCAAACTGACAATGATGAAGAACACCGTCGATCCTATGGCAACCCAAAGCGGCGTCTTGGCCGCGTTGCTGGCCGAGAAAGGGTATACAGGACCGGAGCATGTTATCGACGGCAAAGAAGGCTTGAGCCCCGTTCTTGGTCCCGAATGGAAACTTAATCTGCTGACCGAGGGCTTGGGCGACTCGTGGCGCATCACGCAGTGTGGGATGAAAGCATTTCCAACCGAAGCCCTGACTCATACGCCGATCTCGGCGGTGCTCGACCTGGTCAAGAGCAATGATCTGCATCCTGACGAGGTGGAAAAAATTCAGATTCGATCACTGGCTCGAGCGGCCGACATTCTTTCGGACCCCAGCAAGTATGACCCGCGTACCAAGGAGACAGCGGATCACTCGCTTCCTTACGTGATTGCGGCCGCGCTGGTGAACCGGCAGGTTACGCCGGCACAGTTCACCATGGAGAAAATTCTCGATCCCAAGATTCGGGAGCAGCTGAAAAAGGTTGAGGTGGTCGCCGATCCTGAGATCGAAAAAGTATTTCCCGCATTACAGAGGGTAATCGTGCATATCAATACCAGAAATGGACGATGCTTCAGCAAACAACTGGATTTCCCCAAGGGAGATCCCCGTAATCCATTAACCGATCGGGAAATTGAAGAAAAGTTCTCGGCACTCGCCGAGGGCATGCTTACAGACGTCGCTCAGAAGCGGGTGAAAGAGGCGATCTGGAACCTGGAACGCGTCGGGTCGGTCAGCGAACTGATGGCGCTGATGGAGGCGGATGTGCGGCAGGTGAAGGCCGCAAGGGCTAACGGAAAGGGGCGCTTGCGCGGTAAGAACCACAAGAGCCGCAAACCGGTACTGGCTTAAAAGGCGGGTATTCGCGACCGAAGTCGAAGGAGTTCGCATGTCGCAAACGATTGTCGAAAAAATCGCACAGACGTATATGGTCGACGGCCCTGCGCGTCCGTTGCGGGCGGGAGATTTCGTTTCCATCCGGCCGTCTCACGTCATGACCCACGACAATACTTCGGCGGTGATGAGTAAGTTCAAGGCGATTGGGGCGAAGAAGATCTTCGATCCGAAGCAGCCGGTGTTCGCGCTCGATCATGACATTCAGAATCAGGATGAAACGAACCTGAAGAAGTACCGCTCGATCGAGGCCTTCGCGCGCGAGCATGGAATCGATTTTTATCCAGCGGGGTCGGGGATCGGGCACCAGATTATGGTCGAGCGAGGATACGTCTTGCCCGGGTCATTTGTGGTGGCGTCGGACTCGCATTCCAATATGTACGGGGCGCTGGGTGCCATTGGAACACCGATTGTGCGCACCGATGCCGCCTCGGTGTGGGCCACAGGCGAATTCTGGTGGCAGATCCCGCGCACCATTCAGGTTGTGCTGGAAGGGAAGTTGGCCGAGAGGGTCAGCGGCAAAGACGTCATCATCGCGCTTTGCGGCCTCTATAACCACGACGAAGCGCTGAACGCCGCCATCGAGTTTTCCGGGCCTGGTGTATCGAGTTTGTCGATGGACGCGCGTTTTTCGATCTCCAACATGAGCACCGAAGGGGGACCGATTGTGGCCTGGTTCCCGCTGGATGAGGTCACGATCCGATATTTGCGGAACGTGCACCAGCGGCTTAAAGAAGAAGGAATTGAGCGCTTCAGGCGGGAGGAGATTGACCAGTTGGCGAAGAATCCTCTGCGCCCCGATGCGAACGCGCCCTATGCCGCGCGCATTGTGCTCGACCTGAGCCTGGTGACTCCTCACGTGTCGGGTCCCGATACCGTGCAGACGATGCAATCGCTGGCGGAGATCGGCAAAAAGAAGATTGCCATCCAGAAGGCATATTTGATTTCCTGCGTGAATTCGCGGGTGGAAGATCTGGAGGCGGCGGCGTCGGTACTGCGAGGCAAGAAGGTCGCAGCCGGGGTGAAGTTCTTTGTTGGGGCGGCTAGTTCGTGGGTGCAGCGCGAGGCGGAACGGAGCTCGGCATGGCAAACGCTGCTCAGTGCGGGTGCGATTGCGCTTCCTCCAAGCTGCGGTCCCTGCATTGGCCTGGGCACGGGATTGTTGGAAAAAGGCGAAGTCGGCATCTCCTCGACCAACCGCAATTTCAAAGGCCGCATGGGATCGCGTGAGGCGCGGTGCTATCTGGCAAGTCCTGCGGTGGTCGCGGCATCGGCGGTTGCCGGCTACATTACCGGACCGGTTGTGTTAGCGGATCGCAAAATCGAACGCAATTACCGCGAGTTTGCGAACAACGGGAGTTCGGCGGAGCATGTGGAAATTCTGCCAGGGTTTCCCGAGCGGGTTCAGGGCCGCCTGGTGTTCATGCCGCCGGACAACGTCAACACCGATGCCATCTACGGCAAGGACTACACCTATCGCGATGACATGACACCTGAAATGATGGGCCGGGTTGTCATGGAAAATTACGATCCGCAATTTGCGTTGCGCACGCGCGCCGGAGACGTAATTGTCGGCGGATTCAACTTCGGTACGGGATCGAGTCGCGAACAGGCCGTGACTTGCCTCAAGGCCAAAGGCATCCCATTAGTCATTGCGGGCAGCTTCTCGCAAACATATCTGCGCAACGCCTACAACAACGGATTCTTGTGCATTGAGGTGCCAGCGCTGGTGAAGCGGCTGCGCGAACAGTTCGCGAGCGAGATCTCGGCGAAGGAATCGACCATCATTCCGGGAGAGAAGCTCGACATCGATTTCACCGCCAGCATGCTGACCTGGCGTGGTGAGCGCTTCGGGTTTCCGCCGCTTGGAAGCGTGCCGCAGTCGCTGGTGGTTTCCGGCGGCATTGAAAACCTCGTCTCAAAAAAGCTGGGACTCAACACCAGGCAGGACCACCCCGAGCCCGCTGCAGTTTCAGGAGACTAAGCAAACATGGCAAAACATACCGTTGTCACTATGCCCGGAGATGGGATTGGAAACCAGGTTCTTCCGCAAGCACTGCGCGTGCTCGATGCCGTCGGATTTGATGCGGAGTACATCCATGCCGACATTGGCTGGGAGTGCTGGTGCCGCGAGGGCAATGCACTGCCGCAGCGCACGGTGGACCTTCTGGCCACACATAAGCTGGGCCTGTTCGGCGCGATTACTTCGAAGCCGAAGCAACAGGCCGAAACTGAGCTTTGTCCTGAGCTGCGGGGCAAAGGCTATTCATACTTCAGCCCGATTGTCACCATGCGTCAGAAGTTCAACCTGGACACCTGCATTCGCCCTTGCATTTCGTTTCCCGGGAATCCGCTGAATTTTATTCGCAAGCGCCCAGATGGCGGCTTTGAAGAGCCTTTCGTGAATGTGGTTGTCTTCCGCCAGAACACTGAGGGACTGTACGCCGGAGTGGAGTGGACGAATCCTCCCGAGCAGGTTCGGGCTGCACTGGCGACGCATTCCAAATTCAAGGCATTCACTTCGGTAGCGGGATCGGACCTGGCTATTTCGGTGCGCATCATTACTCGCAATGCGGCCCGCAAAATCTGCAAGGCGGCCTTCGAGTGGGCAAGAAAGTATGGCTATAAATCCGTGACGATCTGCGAGAAGCCCAACGTGCTTCGTGAAACGTCGGGAATGATGGAAGAAGAGGCCAAAGCGGTGTCGAGGGAATATCCAGGCATTGCTCTGTGGTCAACAAACATCGACGCGCAAACGATGTGGCTGACGAAGAATCCGGAGGAGTACGGAATTGTCGTTGCGTCCAATTTGTTTGGCGACGTGATCTCCGACGCGTTTGCCGGACTGATTGGCGGCCTTGGGTTTGCGGCTTCCGGCAACATTGGCGACGAAGTGGCTGTATTCGAGCCTACGCATGGGTCGGCGCCCAAATACGCGGAACTCAATCCTCCAATCGTGAACCCGATTGCGATGTTTCTCTCCGCCGTCATGATGCTCGAGCATATTGGCGAGATTGCGAAAGCGCGGCGAATCCGCGAGGCCATTGCGGCGGTGGTGAAGGAAGGAAGAGTCCGCACCTACGACATGATGCGAATCGCTGGTGGCGCGCAGGCGATCGCCCAAGGCGCTGCCAGCACCATTCAAATGAGCGATGAGGTTCTCGCCAAGGTCGAGGCGACCCGAGAGGCCGTCTACGACGGAATGGAGCGACAGTTCGCGTGAGGATGCGGGAGTGGCAGATATGAGCCATGTGATCGAGAGCAGGGAAATTGCGGTCGGCGAAGCGGGCCACTCCGGTCCCGAGATCCGCTCGGACCTTCAGGTGCGAGTCGAGCGGCGTGAGCGCGGGGGGGTGGAGATCGACCTCGATTCGCGCGTCGCGCCTTATTACGGCTCCTCTATTCGCCGGCAGGCGGAAGAGGTGCTCGAAGCCCTGGGGGTGCGCCATGCGCATGTGCAAATTCAGGATGAAGGCGCGCTGCCGTTCGTGATTTCGGCTCGAATCGAAGCGGCGGTTCGTCGAACTGGACTGGGGCAGGGCACTCGCGTTCTTCCGGACCGCAGCCCGCTTCCCAATCCTTCCTCGCGCGATCGCCTGCGGCGGTCCCGGCTGTATGTGCCGGGTAGCGAGCCCAAGTATTTCATCAATGCGGCGCTGCATGGCGCGGACGGAATCATTCTGGATCTTGAAGACTCAGTTCACGTCAACCAGAAGGATGCGGCGCGGCTGCTGGTGCGCAATGCGCTGCGGGCAGTTGATTTTTCGCACTGTGAACGCATGGTGCGGATCAACCAGTTTCCACTCGGTCTGGAGGATCTCGACGAAGTCGTGCCCGAATCTCCCGACCTGATCTTGATTCCCAAGGTCGAGAATCCGAAGCAGGTCCTCACGGCACACAGCCGCATCACCGAAATCAAGGCGGATTACGGCATCACCCGGCCCATCTGGCTAATGCCGATTCTGGAATCGGCCTTGGGAATCGAGAATGCCTTTGCCATCGCGCAAGCTAGCGAGCAGATCGTTGCGCTTACCATCGGACTCGAAGACTACACGGCGGACTTGGGAGTAGTGAAAACGTCAGCGGGGACCGAGTCACTCTATGCGCGCCAGCGCGTCGTGAACGCAGCGCGGGCTGCGGGAGTGCAAGCGATTGACTCAGTGTTCGCAGATGTCGGAGATCTCGAGGCGCTGCGTCAATGGGCCGCGAATTCACGTGCGCTGGGGTTCGAGGGAATGGGTTGCGTTCACCCCACGCAAATTGCGGTGATCCATGAAGCTTTCGCTCCGACATGTGCGGAGATCGAGCGCGCGCAGCGTATTGTCATGGCTTACAACGAAGCGCAGCAAAAAGGTCTGGGCGTGGTGAGCCTTGGATCGAAGATGATCGATCCCCCGGTCGTGCAACGCGCCTTGAAACTGATCGCGCGCGCCCAAGCCATAGGCCTGGTTTGGCAGCGTGGATGAAGGAATGGTTATGCCGGTCGTCGAAAAAACGGAATTGATCGCGAATGCTGCAGGACGCGTCGTGCCGGAATTTGTGAACGGGCGCCGTCAGATGCCGTACATGGGCGTCGGAAAATATAGACCGACAGGGAACAAAGCGGCGCCCCCCATCCGAAGCGCCGCGGACTATCCCAGCGATGGTGATAAACGCGTCAGCGATCTCGAAACCGCCTTGCGAAAATGCGGCCTGCGCGACGGCATGGTGATTTCTACGCATCACCATCTCCGCGATGGTGATTGTGTCGCGCTTATGGCACTCGAGGCTGCATCGCGGATGGGAGTGAAAGACCTGACCTGGTTTCCCAGCGCCTCGTTCCCCTCGCAAAAGGGAGCGATCGATTTGATGGCCTCGGGTGTCATCGACCACATCGAAGGCAGCATGAACGGGCCGCTGGGAGACTACTGCACCCAGGGCAAGATGCGTGGCATGGGGGTGCTGCGTTCCCACGGGGGACGTTGGCAGGCCATCCAGGACGGCGAAGTCCATATCGATATCGCGGTGGTCGCGGCCCCGACCGCAGACCTTTTCGGTAACAGCGACGGCTCGCACGGAAAATCCGCATGCGGCTCCCTGGGCTTCGCGCTGGCGGATTCGATCTATGCAGATCACGTCATCGTGGTTACCGACAATTTGGTTCCGTTCCCTTGTGTGCCGTGGCAGATCCAAGGGAATAATGTCGACTATGTCGTAGAAGTGGAATCCATCGGCGATCCTGCAAGAATTGTGTCAGGCACAACGCAAATTACTCGGTCGCCCGACCGTCTGCGCATTGCCGAGTTTGTAGCCCGCTTCCTGCGCGATGCGGGAATCATGCGCGACGGCTTCTCTTTTCAGGCAGGTTCCGGCGGAATTGCATTGGCGTTCGTGAGCTATCTCAAGCGGATGATGAAGGAGGCCGGGGTGAAGGCTCGCTTCGTCCGCGGCGGTTCTACGAAATATCTAGTCGAACTGCTGGAGGAAGGTCTCACCGACTACATTCTCGACGGACAGACATTCGATCTTGACGGCGTGCGTTCCATGGCGAACAACCCCCATCACGTCGCGACCTCGCCGTTCACCTCCTACAACTATCATGGCAAGGGCAACTTCGCTTCGATGCTCGATGCCGTTGTCCTGGGAGCCACCGAGGTCGACACCAGTTTCAACGCGAATGTTGTCACTCACTCCGATGGCCGCCTGCTGCACGGAATTGGGGGATGGCAGAATTGCCTCGCCTCCAAGTGCACCATTCTTGCCGTGCCCTCATTCCGCGACCGAATTCCCGTGATTGTGGATCAAGTCACGACTCTCTGCGGGCCGGGTGAATTGATTGATGTAGTCGCCACCGAGCGCGGCATCGCGATCAATCCCAGACGCCAGGATCTGCTCGATGCAACGAAAGGATCGCAGTTGCCGATCCGCCCGCTGAAGGAAATCAAAGAGGAAGTGGAACGGATCTGTGGCGAAAAACCGCAGCGGCCGAGGCGCGGCGATCGTCCAGTGGCCGTGGTGAAGTGGGTCGATGGAACCGTGCTGGACGCGGTCTGGCAACTGCCGGGAGCTTAAAAAGAAAAGGCTCCCGAAGAGAAACGGGAGCCTTTGGATCTTATTTCAATTCCTGCCTACATCAGTTCACCGTCTCGCTGAACCTGACACCGACAGTGGACGATTCTGTCGCGTTTATTTTTATAGTTCCGGCGGTGGGTCCGGTGGTATACGTTGTGCCCGCCTGACCAGATGAACTTGTCACCGGATTTGGCGTCCCGAACGTGCCACCCGCCCCGTTGTCCGTAAACGAAATGGTGAACCCGGATAGCGCATTGCCGTATTGATCCGTCAGCTTGACCCCCAAGCTCTTCGGCAGCTTTGTGTTGGTACCGGCCGTCTGATTGTTCCCGGAAATGATCTTCACGATTGCGGGAGGACCGGCGACCGATTTCGAACCGATATTGATGCTTACCGTTCCACTCGTCGCGGTCATCGTGATGGACTCCGGGATTGTTGGAAGGGTGTAAGTTGTGGTCGCATTTCCGCTCGAGTCGGTGATGGCCGGATTCGGCGAGAAACTGCCTCCTTGTGGGGAAGAGAAGGTGATCGATGCCCCTACGACAATTTGCCCTGATGAATTCTTCGCCTTCACCACCAGCGGCAACGGCAAGGGTTGGCCCACCGTTCCTGTTTGCTGCCCGCCGGAAACGAGTCCGAGCTTGCTGACAGCCTGGGTTGCCGTCTCGGTGAAGGTGGCAGACGTGTATCCGCTCGCGGTTACAGTGACGGTGATGGTTTTCGAGGTAGAAGGAAGAGTGTAAGTAGAGGACGCGATGCCGCTGGTGTTGGTGACCGCCGTTGGCGAGCCGAAGGTTCCACCAGCGCCATTATCGTTGAAGGTTACGGTTACGCCGGAGACGGGAGTCCCGTTGTTGGTGGCCAGAATGCTCAGGGCCGTCGGCAAGGTTGTGCTCACGCTGCCGCTCTGATTATTGCCACCATTCACAGCGAGCACTTGGCTGACGGTTGCTGTGGCTGTCTCGATGAAGGTGGCAGGAGCATACCCCGACGCGGTCACGCTGATCGAGACCGTCTGCGCAGTCGCGGGCAGGGTGTACGAGGTAGATGCCAAGCCGCTGCTGTTGGTCACAGCCGATGTGGGATTGAATTTGCCGTTCGCGCCGTTGTCGTTGAACGTTACGGTGACGCCCGGTTCCACAGTTGATCCATTCGCCGCCAGGACAGTCAGCGGAGTCGGCAGCGTGGTACCGACGTTGCCCGTCTGATTGTTGCCGGCGTTGGGGCTGAGAGTGAGCGACGGCGCCAAAAACCATGGAATCGCCGTGTCGTCGGTCTTCAGGAACTGCAGCAGCGCGGTCGCAACCTTCAACTGACCGTACGTCGAGGAAGGGTGCGTTCCATCTGACGAGAAGTCGGCGCAATCCCACTCCAGTCCGTCGTTGCGTCCCAACATACCGTTCGCCCAGTAGTAAGGGCCCCAGGACATCCACGGAGCCACGACCGGGCCGTTGTTCGGGTTGTAATTCAGGTTGGCATTGCCATTCAGCTGATCCTGAATTGCCCATTTAACCGCGAAACCCACTTCATAGGCGTAAGGCTCGGGATTATCCGGATTGCCCACGCCATTGGAATATCCGCCGTACACGCGGGACGAGAAGTAGACCATTTTCAGGTTTGGAAACAGGGTGTGCATGGTCTGCATCATGGTTTCGTATTCGGTCTGGAGTTCGGCAATGTCGGTCGGAAACGTTCCGGTCGAGATTCCGTCCGTATCTTCCATCCAGATCACGACAACCTGTTGCGGGGTCACGCCGTTCTGCGGCAGGTAGTTATTCAGTACGGTATTCCAATACGCCGAGGTCGTGCTTTCGAAATTGAATGGCGTCGCTCCGCCTTGCGAGCCGTTGACGATCACAAGATAAGGATTCTTCGAAGGGTCGGCATTGGCGATGGGCAGAAAACGGTTGAACTCGTTTTGCGCGGTCGACTCGCCGACTGCCAGCATTACGTATTTTCCCGTCGGGCTGTAGTTGCCATTCGCGTCGAGCGGCACGATGCCCTTGGCAAGATTAACGCCGTCCGAATCATGGGACGCGGGCCGTACGTTGCTGCCGCTGGGATACAAGCCGCCCTCGGAGCCCTGATAAGTTCCGGTGCCGAGATCGGTCAGTGCGGTCATCGGCGTTGTCGTTCCGGGGACATCGAAAATAATGTCGTTGCAGTTATCGGCCAGATTGGCAAAAACACCAATCGTCATTGTATTGCTGGCACTTGCCCCCTTGGAATCCGTGACCTTGATGCCAAAGGAATAATTTCCGGTGGCAACCGATGAAGCCAACGTTCCTGTGATCTCGCCGGAACTCGACAGTGCCAAGCCCGAAGGCAACGATCCGGAACTCACACTCCAGGTAAACGGACCAGTTCCGCCGCTGGTTGCTAAGGAAGCTTGGTAAGCGGCATTTTGCGTGGCTTGCGGCAGGGTCGTCGAACTAGCAATGATCAGCGGAGTCGATGGCACGCCATTGCCAGTAAGTGTGACTCCGTCATCGACGACGCTGTTGTACGTTAGATCGAGCGTGCCATTTTGTGAAATCGCCGAATTCGGGCTGTAGTACACCGTAATCGGCAAGCTCGTTCCAGGATAAATCGTTACCGGTAGAGTTACCGCTGAAGTGCTGAAGTTCAGCGGTGACGTCGTGATGTTGGTTAGCTGCAGCCCACTCGTGCCGGTATTGGTAATGTTGATGGTTTGTCCGGCGCTGGTAGTTCCCACGGTTTGATTGGGGAAATTCAATGTTGTGGGGCTGACGCTCGCGACCGCGGTGCTGGTCAGACCTGTTCCTGTGAGCGGAACATCTAAATGGGTTCCGTCATTGAGACTGATTACGAAGTTGCAGCTGTAGGTCTGGGCAACGGTGGGTTGGAAATAGATGGAATAGTGCGTGATGCTCTGGGTCGCGCCGAAGGAAAAAGGCGCAATGCCGGAGGAAATTCCAAATCCGGACGCGCAGTCGAAGCTGATGGCGGTAATGGTGAGTCCTCCGCCACTTACGTTCGTGATGGTCAATACTTTGGCGCCGGACGCGATTCCCACATATGTATTCGGAAATACAAGAGAACTGGGAGTGGAAGTAATGTCAGTCGTCTGCGCGAACGCCGACAGGGTTGCGAACCCGAGTAGCACGATGCAGCTTGCGGCAAGGGAAAGATTCCGACGCGTCGCGCACTTCATAATCCAGCCTCCGTTAAGTACGACTCATTTCCGAGAAACATCGGCTTGCCAAGCCAGGTTAGAAACGGGGAATTCCTGGGCAGTCAAACCACCGTATGGAAACGTTAAAGTCCTGTTTAGTACCGGTTTATGGGGAGGAGTCCCAGGACGGGTGAGGTCGCTGGGAAGTCTGCAAGTCATTCTGGATTTGGCGGATCACCCTGTCAAGGATGAAAGTTCTTGCATACCCGATAGTTGCGAAGAAAGGAAAAAACGGAAGATTAACCGCTAAAATCCCAGCCATCTTCCTTCATCTTGCGGTTGGTCCAGTGCTGCAGCTGTTCAAAGAGGGCGGGTTCGATGACGGCAAAGCGGATGCCGACGCGGCCCTCGTCGCCCACCCACATGAGCCGTGCTTTGGCTTGGAAGCGGATGTCGCTTTCAGGCAACATGAAACTGACATCCAGCAGGCCGGCGAAGCGTAGCGGTTCTTTCAGTCCGTCCAAGCCCATTCCCCCGGTGCTGAGATTCACCCCTTGGACGGTGATCTCGTCCCCTTGGGAATTTCTGATGGTGACTGGCGTCTCAACTCGTGCGCGGAAGAATTTCTGCTGGTCGTTGCTGATGAAGCTTAAAGTGGCCGTCTTTTCTCCGGGAGCGAAATTGATGTTGTATTCCTTGAGCTTGCGGCTGAGCGTTCGCCGTGAGATGCCAAGTTGTTCGGCGGCGATGGTTCGTTGTCCGCCAGTTCGTTCAAGGGCTTTGATGATCATCTGCTCTTCCATGCTGTCCAGATTGCCGACCGGCATGGACGCGGTTTGCCGCAGGGCTGCAGGTTCCCCGGTCAGCGCTGCCGTGACTCGCGAGAAATCAATTTCAGAGGTGGATGTTTCCATCGCCATCCTGGCCACAAGGTTGCGCAATTCGCGGATATTGCCCGGCCAGCGATGCGAGAGCAGCGCCGAAATCGCCTGCTCGGAAAAATTTTTACGCGGCGCTTTGATGCGCAAGAAATGTTCGGCGAGCGCGACGATGTCTTCCGGACGCTCCCGCAAGGGGGGAACGCGGAGCTGGAATTGTCCCAGGCGATGGAATAGATCCTGGCGGAATTTTCCTCCCTGGACAGCTGCCTCCAGATCCTGATTGGTGGCCGCGACGATGCGCACATCCACTTTGATCTTGCGATGTCCGCCCAACCGGTAGAAGGGCTGGCCGTCGAGCACGCGCAGCAGCTTCACTTGCGTCTGCAATTGCAACTCGCCAATTTCATCCAGGAAGAGCGTGCCTTTATCTGCCAGTTCGAACAACCCTGGCTTCGAGGCGTCGGCGCCGCTGAAGGCGCCCTTCTCGTATCCGAACAGTTCGCTCTCCACCAGATTTTCCGGAAGGGCAGCGCAGTTAATGTCGACCCAGGGGCGGTTGCGCCGATGGGAAGAGCTATGAATTGTGCGCGCGATGAGTTCTTTGCCGGTGCCTGTCTCTCCCGTAATCAGCACGGTTTCGCTGTGGCTGGCAACGCGATCCACCAGGCTCATGAATTCATGCATGACAGGACTGGCGAGAATGAATTGCGTGTCGTCAATTTTCCGTGACACGATGCCGGCCGGCGCAGCAGGCGTTGACGTTTGGGCAGCGGGCCCTGGGGCCTGATCTTGCGAGGGCACAATCACTGCGACCATTGCCATTGGTTTGGACTCGGAATCACGCAGCAATGTCGTCGAAAATTGTACGGCGAAGCTGTTGCCGATCTTTGGTTGAGCGATCAGCCGGCAGCAGTAATTACCCTGCGTCGAGGTCGCAGTGAGAATCGTTTTTCGCAGCTGGTCGCGATTGCCATTCTGGGTCTTTTCGGCTGGGGCGAAGAGGGCGCAGAACTCGCGTCCGATCAACTCCCGGGGAGAATAGCCAAATAGTTCGCTGAACACCTCATTACAGGCACCAAACTCTCCCTGCAGGTCGGCGTAGAAGACAGCCATCTGAGCAGAGGTTCGATGGGCTGTGGCATGAGCCGGCACCGCCGCAACCGGTTCATTCTGATCCGAACTGTGATGCACGATAGACATACCAGGTCGTTTGGGGACGATGGTGACACAAACGAAAGGGATCGCCGAGAAGCGTGTGGCGTAAGGGGTAACGAAGGTAACCGGGTCATTCTTGCGGCGATCCTTAGCCGCATTTTGCACTCTCTTCGGCGAATCAAGTAACGGGTACCTGCGCCCGGCAGAGTTACCAAAGTAAGCTTCTGAACCTCCTATCTTTGCAATAGGATTCCGGCGAGACCCAACTGAAGGGTCATCAGGCAAGCACGGGCCACGTAAGTACGAGAGGTCCGCGCAACCGTGTTTTTGTGGGACGACGACGAGGCTGCAGCCGGCTCGGTGCATGGAGCGAGCGTCTGCAGTAAACGATGAGTCCAGAAGCGGATCGATTATCGCTGCAGACGAAGGCGTTCGTCGGCATCACCGCGTCCATCGGCGTGGTCGTGCTGACATTCTCCCTTGCGCACTGGCAGTCGCACGATCCCATGCGTTTTGCCTGCTATCTCCTGGTAGCCGTGTTGGCATCGGGTCTGAAGGTCCAGCTGCCCGGCATCGATGGCACCATGTCGGTGAACTTCCTGTTCATCCTGCTGGGCGTCATGGAATTGAGCCTTCCGGAGACGCTTGTCATCGGCTGCACCGCCTCTCTAGTGCAAAGTATCTGGCAGGCGCGGAAAAGACTCGATCCGGTAAAAATCATTTTCAATGTGGCGGGCATGATGGCCAATGCCAGCTCACTGACCTACCTGACTTATCAATCGTTGTGGGGACGTTTCGGATCGAGCAAGCCGATGCTGCTGATGGTGGCGGCGCTGGTCTTCTTCTTCGCGAATACGCTGCCGATCTCCATCGTCATCGCGCTGACCGAAGGGAAGTCGAGCCGCAAAGTTTGGGCGGAATGCTATTTCTGGTCATTTCCTTATTACCTGGTGGGCGCGGCAGCAGTGGGCCTGGTTGGAATCATAAACCGCGCCGCCGGCTGGGAAACGTCGCTGCTGGTTCTGCCGCTGATTTACTGGGTATATCGCTCGTACCGGCTCTATCTGGGTCGTCTGGAAGCCGAAAAGGAACGAGTGGAAGTTGAAAAGCGTCACGTGGAGCAGATTGCCTCACTGAACATGCGCACCATTGAGGCCCTCGCCCTCGCCATCGAAGCTAAAGACCACACCACTCATACCCACTTGCAACGTGTACGTACCTACGCCGTCGAAGTGGCTCGCGAGTTGAAGCTAGACGAAGGACAAATGGAAGCCTTGCGAGCGGCCGCTCTGCTGCACGACATTGGCAAGCTTGCCGTTCCGGAACAGATCATCAACAAGCCGGGAAAGCTGACGCGCGAAGAATTCGAAAAGATGAAAGTGCATCCCCTGGTAGGCGCGGAAATTTTGGAGCGTGTTGCATTCCCCTATCCAGTGGCCCCCATCGTGCGTTCGCACCACGAACGCTGGGACGGATCGGGGTACCCCGAGGGTCTGGCGGGAGAGAATATTCCCGTCGGCGCCCGCATTCTGGCCGCGGTGGACTGCCTCGACGCCCTGGCTTCTGACCGGCAGTACCGGCAGGCCCTCCCTCTGCACGAGGCCATGCAGAAGGTGAAAGAGAAATCAGGGTCATGGTTCGATCCGAGAGTGGTCGACGTTCTCGAGCGCCGCTACATCGAACTGGAGCGCAAGGCCCAGATCACCGAAGATACGAGTATTCCTCATCACGGCCTTTCCAAGTCGGTGCGAGTGGAGCGCGGCCTGGCTCCAGCCACCGGATTCGAGCGCAGCGATCCGACACACGGGCCCGGCGTCGATAGTGCCGATTTCCTGAGTTCCATTGCATCGGCGCGGCAAGAGGCCCAGACGATGTTCGAACTCAGCCAGGATTTGGGGGTCTCGCTGAGTCTTAGCGAAACGCTATCGGTGCTATCCATGCGGCTGCGCCGGATGATTCCCTACGACTCGATTGCCGTTTTCGTGAACCGCAACGGCTGGTTGCTGCCAGAGTTGGTGAGCGGCGAAAACTTCCGTTCTCTTTCGGCTCTGAAGATCAGGGTGGGCGAAGGACTTTGCGGATGGGTCGCGGAAAACTGCAAGCCCATCGTCAACGGAAATCCTCAAGTAGAAGCGGGGTTCGTGGTCGAACCGGGGAAGAGCACTCTCCTGCAAGCGGCTCTGGTGGTGCCGCTGGAAGGGCTCAACGGAGTGGTTGGAGTGCTGGCGATGTACCAGGCCAATCGCGACGCGTTCACTCCAGACCACTTGCGAATCCTGCTGGCAGTTGCTTCCAAAGTCGCGCTCTCGGTCGAGAACGCTCTGAAGTATCAGCAGGCGGAGAGTTCCGCCACCACCGATTATCTGACGGGCTTGCCCAATGCGCGCTCGTTATTCGTGCACCTGGCGCAGGAAGTTGCTCGTTGCCGCCGCATGAAGACCTCACTGGCGGTGCTGGTCTGCGACATCGATGGCTTCAAGCAGATCAACGACTCCTTCGGTCACCTCGAGGGCGACAAATTACTGCGCGAGTTCACGACTCGACTGAAAGATGTGTGCCGCGGTTATGACTACGTCGCACGCATGGGCGGCGACGAATTCGTGATCACGGCGCCCGGCCTTACCCCAGAGGCGGCAGTCGACAAGGCAGAGCGGCTCAATCGCGCGGCCATTGACGCGGGACGGCATGTCTGCGGCCGCGAGTTGATCACCTTGAGCGTGGGTATGGCTTTTTGCCCGGAAGACGGTACCGACGTGGAACGCCTGCTGGCTGAGGCGGATCGGCGCATGTACTCGATGAAGCAGATTCACCATGCCGAAGCCGCCGCGCGCGAGCAGGACAGCAAGACGCGCGGAGCCGGCGCCCAATAGGAGACTCGACCAGCATGCTGTGGAGGAGAATCGCGCGCCATGGGCTCACCCTCCTTGCCACCGCTTTACTCGGCGGACTGCTCACCGCAACGCTGGTCCGGCTCGCACCCGGATTCGATACCGATGAGTCGCAGTTCGATCCGCACTTGAATTCTGCCAGCATCCAGGCGCTACGACAAACGAGGCTTGACCAAAACAACATTCTCCGGTTCTATTTTCATTCCCTGGCGCGCGCCGCCAAAGGAGACCTCGGCACTTCAATCTCTCTGGGGCAGCCGGTTCGTGCGCTGCTGCGGGAACGAGCGCCCCTGACACTTCGTCTCGTTACCCTGAGCTTGTTCCTAAGTTGGGCTGCTACGTTGGCCTTGGCGCTGAGCGCGGCCTGGCTCCGCATTTCGGCCTACGATGCGCTCTCGACCTTGATCAGCGGAACCCTGCTTTGCATTCCGGCAGCGGTGCTTGCTCTCCTGTCGGTACTGTGGAATGTCCCCGGTGCTCTGGCCATCGCATGCATCATTTTCCCGCGAGATTACCGCTACATACGGAATTTGCTGGCGAAAGCCTATTCCCAGCCTCACATTGTGATGGCCCGCGCCAAAGGTTTGGGTGAGTTACACATTCTGTTCTGGCATGTGATTCCGGTGGCCGCGCCGCAGATGCTTGCGGTGGCAGGAGTGTCAGTCAGCATGGCGATCGGCGCGGCGATTCCCGTCGAAGCTCTCTGTGGGCTGGCCGGGGTCGGACAGCTCGCCTGGCAGGCCGCGCTGGCCCGTGACCTCCCATTGCTGGTGAATATCACGCTCTTGGTTACGCTGGTAACCTTGCTGGCAAATTCCGGTGCCGATGTAATCGGACATGCACTGCGAGGCGAGCAAGCATGAGCGTCTGGCGCTGGATGGCGTGTCTGGTTCTGCTTTTCGTCGTTGGCGTCTCGCTGAGCGCCAATTTGTTGGCTCCGGCTGGATACGCCCGGCAATATCGCGATGCCGCTGATTCTCCGCCTTCCCGCGCGCATTGGTTGGGAACAGACGAAATTGGCCGGGATCGCTTTGCGCGAGTGCTGTATGGCACGCGAATTTCCCTGTTGCTCGCGCCTGCCGCGGCTCTGGTATCTACCTTGATGGCCGCGCTGGTCGGCGGCCTTGCAGGATATCTCGGCGGCGCGTGGGCGCGCGCTGCGATGGCCATTACAGACCTGTTTCTGTCCTTGCCCTGGTTGTTTTTGCTGATTACGGTTCGCGCGTTGATGCCGCTGAATGTTTCGCCGCTCTTTTCCGTTTGGGTGACGTTTCTGATGTTGGGATTGCTCGGCTGGACCGGCGCAGCGCGGGTGTTGTGCGCGACCGCCGCGTCCCTGCGGAATTCCGACTTTGTACGGCAGGCGCGCGCCGGGGGCGTACGCGGGGCGCGACTGTTCTGGATCCACGTGATGCCCAATTTAAAGCCGGTGCTCTACGCCCAATTCTGGATTTCGATTCCCGCGTTCATTTTGAGCGAGGCGAACCTGGGAATTCTCGGACTGGGGGTTGCCGAGCCCATGCCGTCGTGGGGCAGTTTGCTCAAAGAACTTGAAGGCCTGGTTTCAGTCGGCGAGGAGCCGTGGAAATTTGTACCGCTGATTTTACTGGCAGTCGTGGTGACGTCGTTCCAGATCGTACTTTCGAAGCAGGGAGAAGAGGTACCCGCATGAAAGATCTCCAGCAGAAGGTGGCAGGAGCGAAAAGCGCAAGCACGAAGGCGCTGCTGAGTGCGCTGGTTTGTCTGGGAATTCTGGTAAGTTCAGCCGCCGCGCAGGGCGAACTCCGGTTCTGCTTGCGCTCGGAGCCAAAGACTTTCGATCCTCTGAAGGTCGAAGACGATGCCTCCGTCGCGATCCGTTATTTGACGGGAGGCGTCCTGGTCCGCATGAATCGCCAGACCCAGGCTCTGGAACCCGAGTTAGCGCAGTCGTGGAAGGTTTCCAAAGACGGCAAGCAGATCACGTTCAAGCTGCGCAGCGGAATTTCCTTTTCCGATGGCACCCCGTTCTCCGCGCAAGACGTTGCCTACACGGTCCAACAGTTGATGGATCCTGCGCTGCATTCGCCCACCGGCGATACGTTTCGATCGGGCCCCGGGAATGTCGACACAAAGATTATTTCCCCCAACGAGATTTCGATTACCTTCCCGGCTCCGGTCGCAGGACTCGACCGGCAATTCGACCAGGTCGCGATCCTTTCGGCGCACTCCGGCAAAAAAGAAATGGCAGTGCTGGGCCCATTCATGGTGGCAGATTACAAGCCAGGCGCAACCGTTCTGCTGAAGCGAAATCCGAATTACTGGAAGAGCGACGCGCAGGGCCGGAAGCTTCCCTATCTGGATTCCATTAAGCTGGACATTCAGCCGAACCGCGATGTCGAGATGCTCCGCTTTAAACGCGGTGAAATCGATTTGATCAATACCCTGGACAGCGAATACTTCGACAAGCTGGCTGCGACGTCTCCAGAGCTGGTGCACGATGCAGGCGCATCGCTCGACAGTGAACAGATGTGGTTCAACGAAGTTTCCAAGGCACCAATCCCCGCATACAAGAAAACCTGGTTCCACTCCACGGCTTTCCGGCGGGCAGTTTCAGAGGCGATTCATCGCGAAGATCTGGCGCGCGTCGTTTTCCGTGGACATGCGCAGCCCGCCATCGGCCCCGTATCTCCGGCCAACAAATTCTGGTTCAATGCCCGGCTCGAGCCCACACCGTATTCCCCAGATACCGCTCTAAAAATGCTACAGGGTGAAGGTTTCCGCCTTGAGAATGGTGAACTGAAAGATCGTGATGGTAATGCGGTGGTGTTTTCGATCATCACCAACTCCGGAAATAAATATCGTGAGCGCATGGCCACCATGATTCAGGACGACCTGCAGAAAATCGGAATCCACGTCAACGTCGTTACGCTGGATTTTCCTTCTTTGATCGAGCGCGTAACACAGAGCTTTGACTATGAAGCCATCCTGCTCGGATTGACGAACGTCGGCCTCGATCCGAACGAGCAGATGAACGTGTGGCTGAGTTCGTCGGAGAATCACCAGTGGAATCCGCAGGAGAAGACGCCGGAAACGCCGTGGGAAGCTGAGATTGACCGCCTCATGCTAGCGCAGGCTTCTTCGGCGGATCCGAAGAAGCGCAAAGCGAGTTTTGATCGCGTACAGGAGATCGCCCTTGAGCAGGCGCCATTCATCTACCTGGTGAACCGCAACGCTCTGTCCGCCGTCTCGACCCGCGTGCAAGGGGCTAACCCGGTCATTCTGGTGCCGCAGACTTACTGGAACGTGGAAAGGCTCTCGGTCAAGTAAAGGCAAGACCTGCGCCAGAGAGCAACAGAGGAACAGGAGGACAAGCCAACTGGCCGTGCAACCGCAATCCGAGGTTCTCTTATCCGCGCGTCTGTCGGTTGGCTACGGCGACAGGCCCGCCGTGTTGCGCGACGTGGAATTGAAGCTCCACCGGGGCGAGGTTCTTGGGTTAGTCGGGCAAAGCGGATCGGGAAAAAGCACGCTGGCCATGTCGATCCTGGGTTTGCTGGACCGCAAGCGAGTGCATGCTGAAGGTTCCATCGACTTTGAAGACCGGAATCTCTTGCAGCTGAACGAGCGGGAACTGCGCGACATTCGAGGGAGGAAAATCGCGCTCGTTCTCCAAAGTCCGCTTTCCTCGCTCAATCCCGCCCTGAAAATCCGGACTCAGCTCAAAGAAACGTGGCGGGCTCACGCCTCAGCGGTGGTGGGCGATTGCGATCGTGCGATCCGAGAGGCCCTGCAGAACGTAAGCCTGCCCGCCTCCGAGGAGTTCCTGCGCAAGCGACCCGCCCAAATGAGCGTCGGGCAGGCGCAACGCGTGTTAATTGCCATGGCCATCTTGCATCGTCCGGCCTTGTTGATTGCGGATGAAGCGACTAGTGCGCTCGACGTAATCACGCAATCTGAAATCCTGGCTCTATTCCGCGAATTGAATCGGGCTTTCGGCATGGCAATCCTTTACATCTCGCACGACTTACCTTCCGTGGCCGGCATTTGCGATCGCATTGCCATCCTTGACCAAGGACAAATCGTGGAATGCGGACCCACCGAGCAGGTTCTACTTCATCCTCGCCACGAATACACCCAACGGCTCATGGCAGCGATGCCAAAAATGCCGCAGCAAAGTAAATCCGCCAAAGCTGCGGCGGTTTAGCTCCAGTTCCACCCAAACAACTCGGCATTGCCTGCTTCCGGATTTGTGCCCGTTTCCTCCAGCTTTTTTGCCGCTTATTCCTGATCTCATGCCGCGTTCACCAGTAGGGCAGTGGGACAGTCTGTCTCACGCCCACCCGCGCGGGACAGAGTGACCCACGCGCATCCATCTATGAGCTGCTAATACTCAATAAAATCAATAGCTTGCCAAGATTCGATTGGCCGCTCCCGTGCACCACAGTGAGTGGGTACGAATTCTTGATCTTTGCCCACTGAGAAAGCAGGGTGAGATTTTATGGAGCGAAAACAAAAATTACGGAAGCCAGCCGGGCGCAATGAACGACATAGCGCCGCCTGGGGCAAGCGCCTGAGCTTGATCATGGTGCTGGCCACCAGCATGGCATTCGGCCAGCCGTCCGCTGGTCAGGGACGTCCGTCCTCGCGCATCGCCTCCGAGCTTTCGGGGTTGCTCGCTAAAGCGAAGCAGGGCGCTAGCAAGGGAGAAACTGTCCGAGTGATTGTGCAATATAAGCAGGTGCCCACCTCGGCGCACTACTCCACGATGAAGAACCGGGGAGGGCTTCTGCACAGCAAGCTGCACATGATTAAGGGTGCCGCCTTCACCATTCCGGTGAGCGCTCTGCCTCTGTTAGAAGCTGATCCCGAGATCGCATCGGTCACGATCGACCATCCGATGAATGTGATGGACGATCTGACCAATACCGCGACGGGCGTGGCCTCAGCGTGGAACTCCGGATGGACGGGTGCTGGCATCGGCGTCGCCGTCATCGATAGCGGCATCAACGACAGCCATCCCGACCTGTGGGATTCCAGCGAGACGACCTCACGCGTTGTCTATCACCAGGACTTCACCGGGACGGCGACCACCAACGCCAACGGCGCCAACTATGACCTGTACGGTCACGGTACGCATGTCGCCGGAATCATCGGCGGCAACGGCTATCTTTCTGGTGGACAGTACGAAGGCGTAGCTCCTGGGGTGAGCCTGATCGACCTACGGGCTCTCGACGCAAACGGCGCCGGCACGGACAGTACCGTGATCGCCGCGATTCAGCAGGCGATTGCGCTCAAGGACACCTACAACATTCGCGTCATCAATCTTTCCTTGGGGCGCGGAATCCCGGTGAGCTACACGCAAGATCCTCTCTGCCAGGCAGTCGAGTCGGCCTGGAAGAGCGGGATCGTGGTAGTTGTGGCCGCCGGTAACTATGGCCGTTTGAGCGTGAATGGAAGCAATGGCTTCGGCACGATCACGGCTCCGGGCAACGATCCTTTCGTACTGACAGTCGGCGCGACCAAGAGTAACGGGTCATCCGCATTTTCGGCGGAAACCAAGGCTAGCTACAGTTCCAAGGGCCCCACGACTTACGATCACGTCGTGAAGCCCGACATCATGGCGCCTGGCAATGCCATCGTTTCGCTGGCCGCTCCGGGGGCAACCTTGGAAGCAGCCTATCCGGGCGACATAGTGACCGGCACCGACGGTAAAGCGGACTACTTCACGTTGAGCGGAACCAGCATGGCAACCCCGGCTGTGGCCGGCGCGGTCGCTCTGCTGTTGCAGGAACAAAACACGCTTACCCCGGACCAGGTAAAGGCCCGGCTGATGAAGACAGCAAATAAGATGGGCCTGGTTTCGACCTCGGCCTACGTACCGCACCTGTTGCTCAGCTTCCTCGATTTCTACGATCTGTTCTCCGTGGGATCGGGGCTGCTAAACGTGCAAGGCGCTGCCAGCAATGGCGATCTAGCACCGGCCAACGTGGGAGCGGCGCTCTCTCCTTCCGCGTCCTATAACCCGCTGACCGGCACGGTTTCCCTGGTTTACGGAAACTCGACCGTGTCCAGCACGTCAGTCGTTTGGGGTTCATCTGTGGTCTGGGGAACGTCAGTAGTTTGGGGCAGTTCACTTGTGAACGGCACGTCGGTGGTTTGGGGCAGTTCGCTGCCCTGGAATAACAATCTATTAAGTGCCTTCAGCGTGGTCTGGGGCTCGAGTACCGGCACCGCGTCAGCCACCAGCGTCGTGTGGGGGTCGTCTGTAGGCAACGCTACTTCGGCCTTCTCTGATGCTGGAGACGATGAACAGTAATTAACCGTGTGACCTCTGGGAAGAAAGGAGACCAATTTATGAACAACACACGGCAAATCAAGACATTCATCGGCGCAATGATGCTGGCCGGAGTCACTGCCGCAGGATATGCCGGATTTGCGAGCCACACGCTGCATCCGTTCTTCGCGCTGGCGGTTCTGGCGCTGGCGGGTGCAACCTCGCGAATGAAAGTAAAGCTGCCGGGAATCAACGGCAACATGTCAATGAATCTACCATTCCTGCTCACAGCGGTCGTGAACCTGAGCGCTGCTGAAGCAGTCGTGGTTGCGTGCATCTCAACTGCGGTGCAATGCTGGCCGCGCAAGAATGCGAAATTCAACCCACAGCAGGTGGCATTCAACCTTAGCATGATGGCCTTCGCCAGCTCGATGGCGAGCCTGATGTTCCATGCTCAGTGGCTGAGCCACATGCAGTGGAGTTCAAGCACGGTAGGATTGGTACTGGCAACAGCAACCTTGTTCCTGGGACAGACGGCTCCCGTGGCCGGCATCGTCGCCGTGAGCGAGGGCAAGACTGCAGGGATCGTCTGGTGGAGCTTGGCGCACCTCTCGTTCCCCTACTACGTCGTCAGCGTTGGAATCACCACCATGGTTCAGGCCATGAGCTCGCACCTGGGTTGGGGATTGGCGCTAGCTGTTTTCCCGGTGATGTACGGAATCCACCGCTCCTACCGGTTGTACTTCGGCAATTTGGCAGAAACTGCCAGGCCGCTGATGGTGAGAGCGGCGGGTGCGGGAGCTTAACCGAATAGCACGATTTACCCAAGGTGGCATTCGCGGCTCGGCCGCATGCCACCCTTTTTTTTTCGCGGCAACCGCGCAGGTGGGCTACGGCTGCGTGCCAGTCTCGAAGTTCAAGGTGGAGAGCGCCAGGCGGTACTGATATTGCGAGTTGACATACCCGATCGCAGCATCGGTTTGCTGTAACTGCGCCTGGCTGAGTTCGACAATCGAGCCTAGTCCGAGGTTGTAGCGTCCCTGGGCCAGACGTAATCCCAGATCCGCTTCCTTGGCGAGTTCGGCGGCAACTCCTACGCGCTGAAATGCGGTATTCGCCGACAGCCAGGCAGTGCGCACATCGCGCACTACCCTATTCCGCAGGTCTCGAGTATTTTCCGCCGCGGCTTTGGCTCGATACTTTGCCTCCGACGCCTCCGACGTGAAAAGAAAACCATTGAAGATCGGGATATTCATGTTGACGCCGATTGCGCCATACCAGCTGGAAATAAAATAATTAGGAAAGCAGCCCCCGAAGCAATCGGGCCGCACCGGTGTTCCGCCTGCGATGCCCAGCGCACTCACGGTGGGGAACAGCAGGTCGCGCTGGGCCCGCCGGAATTTCTCTGCTGCCTGCTGAGTGTAGTTGAATGCCTGAAGATCGGGACGCTGCTGCAATGCCGTCGTGATGAGCACATCCACGTCAGGCGGAGGAGCAGGCAAGATCGAGCCTTCATCCCTGAGTTCGTAGGTAAGTTGCTTGTCGAATCCCAAAATCGCAGTAAGCGCTGCGATGGAGGAGTCAACATTGTTTTGCGCGTCCAACTGCAGCAGCTTGGCCTGCGACAAGTTCACTTCGGCGAACGACAGGTCCAGGGTGGATTTCAGTTTGTTCTTGGCGAGTTCGTCAATCTGATGCTCCACCGATTGGCGGGTATTCACGGTTTGCTGCGCGACTTTGAGCAGAGCCTGCGCCTGCAATGCGTTGTAATAAGCCTGATCGGTAGCCAGAACAATGTCTTCGGTATTTGCGAGCGCGTTGGCATTCTCAGCTTTCTCGCGCAGCTTGGCCGAGGACACCAGATTGATGGTGCGCCCGAAATCCGTGATCAACTGGCTCAGAGTCACTCCAGCGCCGGCATGTTCCAGCACCCGCGGAGCGTTCAGGCCTCCCGCTCCGATGCGGCTGCCTTCGTTGGCATCCACTGCCGTGATGGCTCCGCTGAAAGTGGGAAGCTCCGAGGATCGTGTCTCACGATAGACCTGGTGCTCTGCCAGGGCGAGCAGCTTTCCGATGCTGATTCGCGGATTGTTCTTCAGCGCCAACTGTTCCGCTTGCGCGCGCGTAAGACTGATCGGCGTACCCGGCGCGGCGGCCTGAGTTGCGTCGTTCGGAATCGCCGGCACGGCAGTCTGGGGCGAAGCCGCCTCCAGCGCAAGTTGCGCATCGGCCTTCTGGAAAACGCTCGCGCCGCCCGCCGATTGCGGCTGCGGAGCAGACGGTAACACAGCCAGTTGGATACCCTGTGCCAGCCCGCGCTGGGGCAGGATCATTCCCGAGCAACAGGCCAGGCAGAGTATTAGAACGTTATCTCTTATCATGCGACTTGCCTCTTCCATTTCATTGGCCGGGGGCCAAAGGAGTGGTCGCGGTCTGCTGATTCTTCTTGCCATACACCAGCAAATACGCCGCAGGGACAATAAAGATGGTCAGTACAACCGATGAAGTTAAGCCCCCGATGATTGCACGTGCGAGAGGCGCATACTGCTCGCTGCCCGTACCCAATTTCAGAGCCATGGGCACCATCCCGATGATGGTGGCCAGAGAAGTCATCAGAATCGGACGCAGCCGCACGCGGCAGGAAGTGATTATTGCTTCCTGGACCGAGCTGCCTTGATCTTCCAGGCGATGAGCAAATTCGACGATCAGAATGCTGTTCGATGCCGAGATCCCAACCAGCATAAGGACGCCCATCAGCGACATCACGTTAAGCGTGGTTCCAGTCAACGGAAGAATGACCAAAACCCCGATGAATCCCATTGGAACCGCGAGCATGATGAGCAACGGATCCTTGAACGATCGGAACTGGGCCACAAGAATCAAATACAGGAGCACTCCCGAAAGCGTGAGGCCAATCGCGAAACTGCGGAATGAACTATTCATTCCCACCACCATTCCGCGCAGGTTAACCCGCACATTTTCCGGCAGCTTCGTTTTGTCCAGAACCTGCTGTACTTCGTTGGACACCTTTCCTAAATCTTCCGACGCAGGAGTGACGTAGAGATCGGTGACGCGCTGAATCTGGTAGTGATCCACTTCCGTCGGGGTTTGCACATTCTCTAGGCTGACCACAGCATCCAGCGTCGTTGGTTCCTTGAGGTTGGGAGCGCGAATGGGGATGTTGGTCAGGTCCGTGGAGTCGTGAATGGCACCACGGCCTTTCTCAGCATATTGGACAGTCAGAAAATAATCGTTTCCAGTCTTATGGTCGACCCAGTAATTCGGTGCGATCATGGTGTTGGAATTGAGTGCCGTAATTACGTTGTCCACCACTTCTTTTTGTGTCAGGCCCAACTCGCTGGCGTGAACTCGGTTCACATTCAGGCGGATGCCGGGATAATTCAGATCCTGCGGGATATACACTTCGCCCACGCCCGAGAGGTTGCGGATGCGCCCCGCCAATTCTTGCGCTATTTCGTAAGATTGGTGCAGGCTGCGGCTGCCGACCTGGATATCAATCGGCGCCTGCATTCCTGAATTCAGAATAGCGTCAACCATCGATCCGCTGGAAACGAAAGTTCGAATCTCAGGAAACTGTTCCGCAATTGCCTTCTGGACACGATCCATGTATTCAAAGCTGGACAGCGGATGCGAATCCTGCAACTCCACCTGCACTGTCGCCATATAAGGGCCAGCGTTTGTCGTATACAACGAGGAGAAATCGGGAACGACCCCAAGATTAGACACCACCATCTTCACATCCTTGGCCCCGACCTCGTGACGAATGAGATCCTCTACCTTGGCGACGTACTGTTCGGTCACTTCCAAGCGCGTGCCGGTTGGAACCTTCAGGTTGATCGTGAATTGGCCGGCATCGGTGCGCGGGAAGAATGCCAGGCCGAGCAGAGGATAAATGGCCAGGCTGGCAACAAAAGCGGCGCTCAGAATTGCCACCGTAAGTCCTGGACGCGCAACCGCGCGCTTGACCCAGTTCTCGTAATAGTCGAGAAGCTTATTGAAATGGCGATTGAAACTTGCCGTGAAGCGCTCCCACTTAGAACCGCCGGCTGCAGCTGTAGGCTCGATCTCATATTCGCTGGCGTGGTGTTCTCCTCCATGCGGGACGGCTTTCAGGAATCGCGAACAAAATAAGGGGATGACCGTCATCGCGACCAAATAGGAAGCGAAGAGAGAGATTACGACCGCCAACGCCAGCGCACTGAAAAGAAACTTGCTCACGCCGTAAAGGAAAGTTACGGGGAAGAAAACGACAACCGTAGTCAAGGTAGCGGCCAGGACGGCGAGACTGACTTCCGTGCCTCCGACTTCCGCCGCCGCCATGGGACTAGCGCCCGATTCCAGATGGCGATAAATGTTTTCCAGCGAGATGACGGAGTTGTCGATGATGCGGGAGAAGGCCAGCGCCAGCCCACCCAAAATCATGGTGTTGATGGTGCTTCCCGAGAAGTCCAGGATCACAAATGTCGCCAGGGCAGAAAGCGGAATGGACAGGAACACCGCCGAGGTCGCTCGAAAACTCCCGAGAAAAATCAGAATCATCAGGCTGGTCAGGGCCAAACCCAGCGCGCCTTCGTGCAGCAGGGTTTTGATCGCTTCCTTCACGAAGGCCGACTGGTCAAATACGACCGTAGCTTTTAGTTCTTTGGGAATGTCGTAGAGACTCTGAATCGCTTTTCTGATGCCGTTGACGACCTCGATCGTGTTCGTATCTCCGCCTTGCTTCATGATCGGCAGATACACCGAGCGCTGGCCGTCCACGCGAACCAGGTTGTACTGAATCTGATTCGCGTCCTCCGCCTTCCCGACATCATTCACCGTTACCCACGAATTTCCCACCGTCTTCACGGGCACTTTGGAGAGTTGATCCATGTTATCCACAAGGCTGTTGGAATACACGTAATAGTCCAGCGGGCCCATCTTCACATCGCCAGCAGGAAGGATCAGGTTCGAACTGTTCACCGCGTTAACGATGTCCATGGGACTTAACTGCCGCGAGGCGAGCTTAAACGGGTCGACGTAGACCATCACCTGCCGGTACTTGCCTCCAAAAGGAGGCGGAATCTCAGCGCCTTTTACGACGGCGATCTGATTTCGTATCGAGAACTGGCCGACATCGTGAAGCTGAGTTTGATTCAGGCCTTCGCCTTTGAGCGTCACCAGGCAGACCGGCAAGCTGGAAGCATCGAACTTCATCACGACCGGAGGCAGCGTTCCGGGGGGCAAACGCTTAAGGTCGGCGAGGGCAAGGTTCGAGATTTCGGTAACGTCCGCATCGGCATTGGTCCCGGGCTGAAAATACAGCTTGATGATGCTGACGCCCAGCAGCGAGCGGGACTCAGAGTGATCAATGCCGCTGGCCAGGGTGAAGAACCGCTCCAGGGGATCGGTAATGTCGACTTCGATATCCTCCGGAGGCATGCCGGAATAGAAGGTCGCCACCACGACCTCCGGCAAATTAATCGGAGGGAACAAATCTATCGGCATCCGTAACACGCTGGTGACGCCAATGACGGTCAACACCAGGCAGATTACGATGATGAAATACGGATTACGAATGGAGAATTTTGACATTGTTGGCCCTTACTATTTGGGAGCTTCAGCCCTGACTATTCCTGATTATTTTCGTGATATTGCATGACTTGAACGATTTGCGGGTGGACTCGATCGCCCGGTTTCAATCCACCGCGGTCGCTGACCACGATTTCTTCGCCCTCTTTCAATCCGGAAACTACTTCCGCGTCGGTCGCGGTTTGGATTCCGAGTTCAACAGCCCGGTCCTCGATTTGATCGTTGGAGACGACGAAAACAGTGGTCTTTTCGCCTTCATGATTAAGAGCCTGCAACGGAATCGTAGGCACATCGTCACGGTGCTCGAGCGTCAGGTCGGCCTGCGCGTAGATCCCAGGGACAAGGGAACCGCCCTTGTTCTTTACGTCAACTTCGGTGTGCATCGTGCGCGTGTCTTCCCGCACCCCGGCAGAAAAGCGGGCTACAGTTCCGGGAAAAGTTTTGTTGAGAGACGGCACATGCACGTCCACCGGATCGCCCACACGAACAAAGTGAACGTAAGATTCTGGCACCGGAATCACCAGCCGATACAGATCGTCTTCCGACAGCTTGACGATAGGCATCGCCTGTGTCGACGTCGTGCCGGCTTGCACCAGGGTTCCGAGATTCGCATAGCGTTGCGTCACTACTCCCGTAAACGGCGCCGTGATCCGGGAATAGTCGAACAGCGTCTGGTCATGAACCAGTTTCGCCTTGGCTGCGCCAACCTGGCTTTGCGCCGCGTCCAAGGCAGCTTGGCTGGCATCCACCTGCGATGAGGCTGCCAAGTCTTTGCCCTGAGCATCGTCTACTTCTTGTTGCGCCACGATACCCGGCTGGCTCTGGAATACTCCATTAAGCCGCGTGTACTCGAGGTGCAAGGCTTTGTATTGCGCCTGAGAGCGCTCCAGTTCGTGCTGCGCGCGCGTCATCTGATTCGCCGCGTTCTTGATTTCCGCCTCGTCTTCCTGTAATTGAGCCTCTAACTCCGGTATCTCAAGGATGGCGATGAGCTGCCCAGCTTTCACGTGCGTTCCGTAATCGACCATCAGCTTCTTCACGTAGCCGGATTCTTTCGCATATACGTCAATCTCCTGGAAGGGCACTAACTCGGAAGAAAGCGTGATGCTTGTCCCCAGCGACTTCTTCACCACTTTCGTGACGCCTACGGTGACCTTGGGCCCGCTGGCTTGCACTCGCTTATCGCTGTCGTTCGAGCAGGCCAACACACTCATGAAGATGGCTAAGGTCAGGGCCGTCAGAGGAATCCTGATTGTGCGCCAGGAGTCACCAACTCGCGTTAAGGTCAACTGCTTATGACTTGGTCTCATTCGTATGCGTGACACTTTCTCTGGCCGTCGCTCGCCAGCAAACTAATGCGCAGAATCCCCCGTTTGGCCGCACTGCTGGATGATCTCGCTCAACTTCGAAATGGAAAATGAATCCGATTGGCAGAACTCGATGACTCTCTTCTCGGAGAGCCGCAAGGCTTGGGCCACCTTCGGAATCGCCGCCGCAGTCTCCTGTGGAATGTTCAGCACTCCATGACGATCGCCGTGCAACAGCGCCCCAGGCTTAACTTCCATTCCTCCCAGAGTGACGCTCGCTCCCACGTCGAAAATGTGCGCATAGGCATGCGACACGACCACATTGCCGGCGAACAACTGAATCCCAGTCTTCTGTACGGCGGGCAGTTCCCGCACGGCTCCGTTCGTCACATACCCCACGCAGCCCAGCGCCTTCAAGATAGCGGCGTGTACGTCCCCGATAAAAGCACCTCGCCCTGGCGGGTTGTCCATATCCTGCAGGACCAAAATTCGGGGCGGAGGAATCTTCAGCAGGCTGTTCCAAAAATCGCTGCGATCGTGATAGGTGCCGCCCTTTATAGGTGGCTCGCCGCTACGCAGCCGGGCGGTCATCGCGTAGCCCACCATGGGCTTGGCATCATCGAAGATGCAGCGGACGCTAGCGTCTGTGAAGCCGGTATTTCTGAGCCGCACATGAAAGGTTTCCACCGCGTTCGCCACCATGCAACTGTCAATCTGACGCAGCGCGTCCAGTTCCTGTTCCGTTAAAGGCCAAGCAACGTTCATGAATGTTTCCTTCAGAAGAGCAAATCTGCCGCGAAGCCGCTGCCATTCCGAACAATGCAAGGGATCTACTTCTCCCGGCTGTCGGCACAAGCCAAGATTCCTCGCTTTTGCGAGGAATCACAAGTGACATCCGAGCGACAGGCGACGCCGAAAAACACTCAAAGTCGGAACAACAAGCAACCAATGAATTATGAAAAGGAATTACGCGATTGATAGCGAAGCCGGAGGAGGACGTTTGTACCGACTGCTCTCCGGAAACAGCTTGAGGAAGATAGGTCGGACGGATGCTACACGCGCATGGGGATCGCGTGTCTGCAAAACGGTGGAGTCAATCACCGGAGGCATCCATCCCGCCGTATTCACATCCAGCCGCTGACAAGTGCTTGTGGACTGGGCATGGTTGTTAAAGGTATGGATCGCTGAAATGCCCGAATTCACCGAACCGTAGCGGGTGGCCACGCTTAGCGTGAGGGCGCACACCGCAAGCAGCACCACTGCCGCACACCAGCGCGCGCAGCGCCCAGTATTTCGATTCGTGGGATTCAACATTTCTTGCTTATTCAATTCGACTTCCTTTAACCATATCGGTTTGACGGGACGGAAGCAAGTGGTCACACGTGACCTTCGTACCGGAGCACTGCTACCTTGGATAGAATTCCGGGCAGAGTGGTTGCATCGCCGGTTGCCATATTGTTCAAACTGTAACATTCCTGTCCACTGCTCCGATCACGTGGCATAATCTTCCGCGAACGTCTCAGGTCCAGGTATCGAACATGCGCTCATTCCTGATCGCTGGTGTTGTGATTTTTATCGTTATGACCGTGCTCCCGTGGGCCTCGGCTGCTCCCAGCATAAAACCATTACAGATCTATTTCATCGATGTGGAAGGCGGCCAGGCAACGCTCGTCGTCAGTCCCTCAGGACAGTCTCTGCTGATTGACGCCGGGTGGCCGGGATACGAGGGGCGCGATGCCGATCGCATTCTAGCCGCCGCCCATCAGGCAGGACTAACGCAAATCGATTACCTCCTTATCACCCACTATCATCGCGACCACGTCGGTGGAGTGCCGCAGTTGGTCGACGGCATCAAGGTCGGGACGTTCGTGGATCACGGCCCCAATCAGGAAGATTCCGAGGTAACCCGCACCGATTATGCAGCCTACGAAAAATCCAGCGCGGGTCACCCCCGCGTAACCGTCAAACCGGGATGGGGTCTGCCCATCAAAGGCATTGAAGTTCGCGTTCTTGCGGCAGCGGGAGATCATATTACGACCCCTCTTCCCGGCGCCGGAGAGGCCAATCCATATTGCAAGGGGGAACCCGCCGCTCCCCTGGACGCCACCGAAAACGCCCGCTCTGTTGGGGTGCTGATCACCTACGGGCACTTTCGTTTTCTGGACCTCGGTGATCTCACCAAGAAAAAAGAATTGGAACTGGCGTGCCCCGATAACCTGCTCGGCACCGTCGACGTCTTTCTCGTGACTCATCACGGAGCCGACCTGTCGAATCCGAAGGCTTTGGACTGGGCTCTGCACCCGCGCGTCGCCGTGATCGACAACGGCTCGCGCAAGGGATCGAGCCCTGTGGCATGGCAGATCGTGCACGATTCTCCCGGCCTCGAAGATTTGTACCAGCTCCACTACGCCGCAGAGTCCGATAAAGACCACAACGTCGATCCCGACCACATCGCCAATGTGAAAGAAAACTGCGAGGGCAAATACATCAAGGTCACGGCAGAAAGCGATGGCACGTTTACGGTGACCAATGCGCGAACCGGCGCGCAAAAGACCTATTCAAAAAAGTGATCTGCCCCAGCTTTCCTTCGTGTACCTTAATGCTCTCAGGGTGAATGAATTTCCCTGCGCTTCAATGGTTGTGATCATCATGGGAGTCGTCGGCAGCGGCAAGACGACGGTCGGAAGCCTGCTCGCCCGGCAGCTGGGATGGCACTTCGCCGACGCGGATGACTTCCATCCCAGTTCCAATGTCGAGAAGATTCGAGCCGGCATTCCCCTGACCGACAGCGACCGTGAACCCTGGCTGGACGAGCTTCAGCAGGCAATCACCGCCTGGATCGCCCGAGGCTGCAATGTGGTCCTGGCGTGTTCCGCGCTGAAGAGGAGGTACCGCGAGAAGCTCCAGGCCGGCCCCGAGGTTCGCTTCGTCCACCTGAAAGGGACGGCCACACTCATCGCGGAACGCCTCCGCGCCCGGCACGGACACTTCGCCGACGAAAAAATTCTGCAAAGCCAGTTGGCTGATCTTGAAGAACCAAAATCAGCTCTGACGGTAGATCTGGCGCCAACCCCCGCGCAAATTGTGGACATTATCCGGAATGGGCTCGGCTTAAGGTAGAATCCTCGCACTGCGCACGGCTGTTTCACGTTTACGGACTTCTCACTTGGAAACCGCCCCCGAACGCCTCGAACCCGCCGTCGTTTCCCGACTGATCTGGCGGCTGATGCCTTTTCTCTTCCTGCTGTACATCGTCGCCTACCTCGATCGCATCAACGTCAGCTTCGGAGTCCTGCAAATGCGAACTCAGTTCGACCTGAGCGATCGCGTCATCGGCCGAGCCGGTGGAATATTCTTCGTCGGCTACTTTTTTTTCCAGCTGCCCAGCAATCTTATCCTGGAAAAAGTTGGTGTCCGCCGCTGGATTTCCGGACTGATGATCCTGTGGGGGCTGATTTCCTGCCTCATGGTTTTCATCCGCGGCCCAGTCAGTTTCTATACTCTGCGTTTCTTGTTGGGCGCTGCCGAAGCCGGCTTTTTTCCCGGCATGATTCTCTATATGAAACGTTGGTTCCCCGCTCGCTCCCGCGGGCGGGCGGTGGCTTGGTTTATGACCGCGAATCCCATCGCCGGCATCATTGGCAGCCCCATCTCCGGAGCGCTTCTCAACCTTCACGGAGCAGGTTTCGCCGGATGGCAATGGATGTTTCTGATGGAAGGCTTGCCCGCCATGGTGTTGGGAGCCATCGTTTTTTCAATTTTGCCCGACACCCCGCGCGAGGCAACCTGGCTTAAGGGTGATGAGCGCGCCTGGCTATTGGAAAAATTAGAGTCCGAGAAGCGAGCGGAAGCGCCCGTAGCTCAAGGCAGCTTTTGGAGAGTTCTCGTCAGTCCCACGATTTGGTTGTTGTCCCTGGTTTACTTCGGCGTCTCCACGACCATGTACGGAGTCACGCTCTGGCTGCCCACAGTCATCCGCGCATTGTCAGGCCTCAGTTATTTATGGACGGGAGTGGTCGCAACCCTTCCGTTCCTGCTAACCGTGATCGCGATGGTATGGGTCGGCATGCGCTCCGATCGCGCGGGAGAACGCCGTTGGCATACTGCAATTCCCGCTTTTGTCGCGGCGGCTTCGTTGATCATCGCTGGATACGGCGCCTCGACAATCGTGGTGGTCAGCGGCATCGCGCTCGGGCTTGCGGGCGCCGAGTCTATGGTAGGGCCGTTCTGGGCGATGGCGACCTCGCGCATGGATGGCCTTTCGGCTGCCGCTGGTATCGCCGTGATCAACTCGCTCGCCAATCTGGGCGGCTATTATGGTCCCGATATCATTGGGCTGTTTCGGACCGCGAATGGGGGCTTTCGCGGCGGCTTGCTCGCGATCGCCGCAACCGTATGTCTTTCCGGCCTGACGGCCCTGGTCGTGGGACGAAAAACTCTGGCTGGAAGGATGGCGAGGCCGGTTTAAAACGCCTTCTACCGCAGTTGAAATATTGTTCAGCGAAGCGGAAAATCCGCTCTGAAACTTCGTTCCACCGCAGGCTTTGTTTACAATATAGGTTTCGCCTTACAAGTGCCCTGTAAGCTATAGATAGGACTCATCGTAGTTGGAACAGCCAAACCACAATTCCGGCGCCGGCCCAACCGTCTATTGGCGGGTGGAGGGTAGCCTTCTGGACTTGACGGTTGTCCGCCCGGTTGCGTTCTTTACCTGGAACGCCCAGACCTTTACCGAACGTTTCCGGCGCCGCGGCCTCATCTTTCTCATGGCTGTGCTTCGCCCGTTTCTCTATTCTGCCAATCGCAAGTTTGCAACCCGGGCAGTGCATACCGTGCTGCGGGGCGTTTCTCGCGATCGACTCGACCTGCTTGGCGAAGAATTCTTCACCTATAAACTCAAGCCTCGTCTAAAGGAGACAGGCGTGCGGCAGGTGAGGGAACTGGCACAGAGCGGGGCCGATGTCGTGCTGGTCAGCCAGGCTCTCGAACAGATCATGCGTCCTCTGGCGCAGCATCTTGGCGTCAAGCACATCGTGGCCAATCGCCTCGAATTTCGTGACGGCATTGCTACCGGGCGACTGCTGGATCCTGTGATCCGTCCGCGTGGCGCGTTCGCCCCTTTGCGCGAAAACATGCCAGACGGGCGTCGTGCGCCCAAGACTCTGGCTCGACATCTCGATATTCCGGTCGACACGCTCCGATCCGCAGTCGTACCCGCCGAGCGAAGGATTGTGGTACCCGTTCGCCCCATCGTCCATTTTGACGGGCACCGGCAGGCCCCAGGTTTTTCGGTGCGTCGAGCCTTCGCCGGAAAACAAGTCATGCTGATTGGCGTGACCGGATTCATCGGCAAAGTCTGGCTCGTGAATACCCTTCTCGATCTGCCCGAAGTGAAGCACATTTATTTGCTGATCCGCCGGCAAAAATCGAATCCCGCCGAGTCCCGGTTCCAGAAGATGGTGGAAGAATCGCCCGTATTTGATCCGCTGTTTGACCGCTACGGCACCCGTCTTGCCGATTTCCTGCGCGACAAGGTCGAAGTTGTAGAAGGAGACGTTACCCGGCCCGGCCTCGGCTTCAGTCCCGACATCGCTCCTCACCTGCAGAAGCATCTCGATCTAATCCTGAACAGTTCGGGCCTGACCGATTTCAATCCCGATCTCCGCGATGCTCTTGCCGCGAATACTGACGCTGCGGTCAACATTCTCGACTTCGTGCGATCCACCGATCATGCTGGAATTGTGCATCTCTCCACTTGCTACGTCGCTGGCGAGCAGAATGGCCGGGTGGCCGAAAAGATCATCCCCAACTACAATCCGCGCGGGCTGCCTGACTTCGACGCGGAGCAGGAATGGCGGTCTTTGCACGAACTCGTTCGCCAAGCCGAGGCCAAGGCGGAAAGCGAAGTTGTCACCTCCGAATTGCGGACGCAGGCCTTGGCCAAGGAACACGCGGCTAAAGATCTGCAAGGCACGGCGCTGGAAAACCAGATTCGGAAGAATCGCGTTCGCTGGTTGAAAACTTATCTCACCGATGCCGGCAGCCGCCGCGCCAGGGAATTGGGCTGGCCGAACACCTATACCCTCACCAAGAGTCTTGCGGAGTCGCTGATTGCGAAGCACGGTCGAGACCTGCCGGTCGCAGTGGTCCGTCCGGCCATTGTCGAGACTTCGGTTGCCAAGCCTTTTACCGGATGGAATGAAGGCATCAATACCTCGGCTTCGCTTTCGTATTTATTGGGCACATACTTCCGCCAGTTGCCGTCGAACGAAAGCAAGCGCCTCGACATTATTCCCGTCGATTCGGTTTGCGGTGGGATGACCTTGATCGCCGCCGCCGTGATGGAGCGGCGTCATGATCCGCTCTATCAACTCGCGACCTCGGTGACCAATCCATGCGACATGGGCCGCTCGATCGAACTCACCTCGTTGGCTCACCGCAAACACTATCGCGCGCAGGAAGGATTGGAGGCCTGGCTCCGGTTGCGCTTCGACGCAATCCCGGTATCCAAGCAGCGCTACAACCGCATGTCGGCTCCCGCCCAGAAGGCCATTGTGAAATCTATCCAGCGCATCATGTCGCCGCTTCCCTTGAAGAAAGCGCCCCTGGTAAAGGCCGAGCGCACTCTTGAGCGCCTTGAGAAACTGATCGAACTGTTCGAACCTTTCATTCTTTTGAACGAGCACGATTTCATCGCGGAAAACATTGAACGGCTCTCTTACGCGCTAGTCCCGGACGATCGGGACCAATTTGGTTACGATACCCGCTCACTCGATTGGTGGGAATATTGGATCAACATTCACATCCCGGCTTTGCGTCGCTGGACGTACCCGCTGATTGAAGGCCGGCCTCTGGAAGCACGGCCTCCACGCAGCGTTCAACTTGCGCCCGCGAACGGCGACGCCGTAAAGACCGGGACCAACGGAGCAACGTGGCGATATTCCTGACCGGATCCACCGGATACATCGGAGCGCACGTCGCCGCCAATCTTCTCGAAGGCCATGGCGCTTCCCTGAACCTGCTGGTGCGGGCCCGCGACCCGCAGGAGGCGCAACTCCGCCTTTGGCGAGCCCTGCAGATGCATTTGGAGTTCCCACGCTTCTACGAGCACCTGCAAACCAGGGTGCGCATCTTCTGCGGGGATTTGACGGCCCCCGGTTTCGGGTTGGAGCGCGATGAATATGACCGCCTGGTGCACACCACCGATTCTGTGATCCATTGCGCCGCGTCGCTCAACCGCAAATCGGAAAAGAGCTGCCTCAACGTAAACCTGCGGGGCACGCTCGAGGTTCTCACCTTGGCGCGGCACGCCGAGCACTATCACGGCCTGCGGCGCTTCAGCGAAGTCAGCACCGTCGCCGTGGCCGGAAAACGCAGCAACGAAGTCGTGACTGAGGATCGGTCCATCGAATGGGACCGCTCCGACTATGACCCCTACGCCCGTACCAAGAAGTTCTGCGAGCACATGACGCGTGTGCTGCTTCCCGAGACTCCGAAAACCATATTCCGTCCCAGCATCGTGCTCGGCGATAGCCGGCATGCCGCAACCACCCAGTTCGACATGGTGAAATCCTTCGTCTTTCTAGCGGGTCTGCCGGTGTTACCTTTCCGTCCGACGGATCGCATTGACATTGTGAACGTGGATTTCGTCGCGGACGCGATTGCCACGCTGCACCAGAAAGATCAGCCGAAATACGATATCTATCATTTGTCGTCAGGGACCGCGTCTCAAACCTTCCGCGAGCTGACCACTGCTCTGGCGGTAGTTCAGCAGAAGCGTAAGCCGGTCTTCCTTCCGTTCACTGAGAAGCCATTTTCTGGATCGGTCAAATTTCTCTCCAATCGGAAGGGACCTCTCGGCCACGGCGCTGCGCTCATGAAGGTCTTCCTGCCCTATCTGGTGTGGAATACGGTCTTCGACAATACCCGCGTGACCACCGAACTCGGCCGCAAGCCCGTTCCGTTTTCTCAGTACAGTTATCCCTTGCTGAAATTCAGCCGCGAGAACAATTTCGAATATCCCTACCAGCCTTGGCCCGCGGCTCGCGGAGGTACCGCCGCATGATGGACTTCCTTCTGGAAGCATGGGTGAGCACCAATATCGAGCGCGCCAAGGCGGGCTGGATGCTGGGAGCAGGGAAGCCCTGGCAGCCCGGTGAAAAACTCAAGCTCTTGTTCGCGGGATACAACGGCACGCGCAATATGGGCTCCGACGTGCGCGTGGAAGAAATGCTGCGCCAGATTCGGCACATTCTTGGTGCCGAGCGCGTGGATTTCACAGCCATGACATTCGATTTTGAGCGCTCGCGGGGATATTTTGCCGACACCGCTCAAGTCCGCTTGCCCGACATTTTCCCGCCATTTCTTGCTAATGAAGTGCCCCGGCATCACGGGGTGGTGGCCTGCGAAGGCTCCATGTTCAAAAGCAAGTTCGCCAATGCGCTCACGACGATGATGATCGGCTCGCTCGGCATCGCCGCAGCCCAGAACAAACTATCCGTCGGCTACGGGGGAGAAGCCGGCCACATGGATCCTTTGCTGGCCAAGATGTGTGGACGCTATTGCAGGAATTCTCTGATCATCACGCGCAATGAGGAATCCCGTACTCTGTTGCGTGAACTGGGAGTCCCCACGGAATTGGGAACAGACACGGCTTGGACCTTCGAGCCGCGCGCCGCTGAATACGGCCACAGCATTTTGCGGCAGATCGGTTGGGATGGGCGCGCTCCTGTCCTCGTCGTCTGTCCTATTAATCCCTTCGAGTGGCCCGTCCGAGCGTCGGTTGCAAAGGCGGCGCTGCACAGCTTGACCGGGGCCTACAAGAAGACTCATTATCGCGGGCCCTACTTCCACAATTCGGGTCCGGCCGCCGATCGCGCTTACGAGTTCTACTTGAACGCCATCGCCAATGCCGTAGATGCATTTCGCAAGCAGCGCAATGTGTTTATTATCCTCGTGGCGACCGAGCGATTGGACGCGCGTCCGGCCAATCGCATTTCCGAAAAACTCGGCGGGATCCCGGTGCTTACCTCCGATCAATACAACATGTATGAACTGGTCAGCATTCTGCGCTCCTGCCACATGATGGCTTCTTCGCGCTACCACGGCATAGTGACCTCCATGCCTGGCCTGGTTCCATCCGCCGGAATCACAATGGACGAACGGATTCGTAATCTCATGCGCGAGCGCGGTCATCAGGAGTTGCTCATGACCGTGGACGATCCCGATCTCGAACAAAAATTGCTGGCGGCGCTCAACATCCTGGCCAGCGAGGGGGAGCGAATTGCCGACGGCATTGCCCGCACCGTGGTTAGGAATTTAAAAGCGATGGCGCGTATGGGAGTCTTCTTCGAAGAAGAAGTACAGCGGCGATATCCTCAGTTTCCGACCCGTAGGGGCGAATGGAGCTGGGAAGATTATCTGCCGCCGATGAGCGCCTCCCTGCGGCAACTGGTCACAGCTTACAGTTAGCCATCCGGTTCCAGTCAACGATCATGCCTTTCGTTGGAGACATCTTCGCGCAACTCAAGGCCAGTGGTGGCGTCACGGTTTTGCAGGAAATTCGTGACGGCCAATTCGCGGGCGTGACCGGCCCTGAACTCCTTGAATGGATTGCCAAGGCGCGAACATTCCTTGCCTCGAAAAAGCTTAGCAAGGGCGACCGCTGTGGGTTGCTCGCGGCCAATAACATTCGCTGGATCGCGATGGATTTGGCCGCCCTGGCGGAAGGCCTGATCGTCGTTCCACTCTACTCGCGCCAGGCCCCGAGCGAACTGATCGCTTTGATCAGAGACAGCACGCCCACGCTCATCTGTTGCGGCGATGCAAAGATGCGCGACGCCATTCAGCAGCAAGGCGCTGACGCTCCACCAAGTTACTTGTTCGATGAGATCTTTGCCGGAGTCGAGGGCGTCGCGCTCGATCGTCCGCAGGTGCGCGCTGAAGATCCCGTAACGATCATTTACACCTCAGGCACTTCAGGCGAATCCAAAGGGGTGGTGCTCACCGCCGCCAACGTTGGGTTCATGCTGGGCTGCACGTCGGAGCGGCTTGATCAACTCATGGGCGGCCGTACTGGGCAGGACCGCATCTTCCACTATTTGCCGTTCAGTTTCTGCGCGTCATGGATCGCGGTCCTGTCGTTTATGCTGCGGGGGAGCCGGGTGATGCTCAATACGGATCTGACGAAAATTCCGGACGACCTCCCGTTCGCCGCTCCTCATTATTTTCTCAACGTGCCTCAATTACTCGAGCGCATGCGCCGCGGCGTTGATGAGCAGATCGCGAAGAAAGGCGGAGTTGCCCAGATCATCTATTCGCATGCGAAGGCTGCATGGGCGCAGAAAGTGCGGCCAAGCGATCGCTTCTGGCTCGGGCTCGCGAATAAGCTGGTATTTCCCACGATCCGCAAGAAAATGCTCGGCGATAACGTGAGAGCACTGATCTGCGGCTCCGCCCCACTGAATCCCGAGACGCAGGACTATTTCCGGATGCTGGGTATCCCCGTATTGCAGGTGTATGGTTTGACCGAAACGACTGGTATCTGCACCATGGACGATCCCGCCCATCCTGTTCCCGGCCGCGTAGGCCCAACGATCGCGGGAATCGAAATGAAGGTCGGGGAAAGCGATGAGATCATCGTGCGCGGGCCCAACGTTTTTCCCGGCTATTGGAAGCGCCCCCAACAAACCGCAGAAGTTCTCCACGGGGGATGGTTCCATACCGGCGACCAAGGAGAAGTGGACGAATCCGGCAACTGGCGCATCGTGGGCCGGATTAAGAATCTGGTCGTGCTCGGCTCCGGCCACAAGATCGCGCCCGAGACCATCGAAGACGAGATCGCGCGCCATCTCCCCGCTGCCCAGCAGGTCGTGATCGTAGGCAATGGCCGCGGATATCTTTCCGCGATCATCACCGGCAAGGTCACGGGCCAACAGGTACAATCGGCGCTCGATCGCGCCAACCAGGAACTGCCGCACTATAAGCAAGTGCGCGCATTTTGCCTGCACCCCGAACCTTTTTCGATCGACAATGGCATGCTTACCGCGAATGGTAAGTTGAAACGCGATCTGATTTCCGCTCGTATGAAGAGTGAGATTGAAGACATGTACCGGGTTAAGCAGGCGGTCTAGTTTTGGCTACGAAAGGGGTCGTCTCCACATTGGAGCAATTCAAAGGTCAGACGCTTGCATGGAGCGTCAACGGCGGAATCGTCGAGCTGGCCCTCTACCGCACTCCCTGCAATGAGCTGGGATCGTTGTCCCTCGGAGAACTGGAGCAGTTTGCTTCCGCGCTCGACCAACTAGAAAAGAGCGCACAAGGGCTCATCGTCCACAGCGAGCTGAAGTCCGGTTTCTGCGCAGGAGCCGATCTGCGCGAACTCTACCATCGTTCGCAATCCATGGAGAAGTCCGAAGCCGTCCGTCAGGTCCGAGATTTCCTTCAGCGCATTCATGCTGTACTGAATCGCATGGACGCCTCGCCTCTGACCACGATTGCTGCCGTCCACGGTGTCACCTTCGGCGGTGGCCTTGAACTTGCACTGGCTTGCGATCTCATCATTGCCGACAAGACCGCGCGTTTCGCTTTTCCCGAACTCCGCCTGGGCCTGATTCCCGGTTTTGGCGGAATCCCGCGCCTGAAGCGCGATGTAGGCAACGCCGTCATTCGCGATCTGCTCCTGACCGGTCGCAGTTTCAACGCCACCAAGGCGCAGCAAGTCGGCCTAGTCAGCCAGGTTGTTTCGGAAAGCGAAGCTTTGACAGCTGCGCGCGCCACCGCAAACCAGCTCGGAAAATTTGATCGCCACACCGCCGCTGCGGCCAAGCAGTTCATCAAGCCGGTTCCCTATGACGAACTTCGGCGCGAGATTGATCTTTTCTGTGACCTGTTCACTCGCCCTGCCGTCCAGGCGGGATTGAAAAAATTCGTGGAGAGCACGTCCGCCCAGCCCTATTTGCCTTAGCCGCGCCTGCTTTAGAATGACTGCTTATGCCAACTGCTGAAAAGACCCTCGACGAGATTCTCACGCTCGCCGCCGCCCACTTCAAAGTACCGCGCGAGAAGCTTTCGCCTGACGACGATTTCTTCAAGGCGCTGGGCATCGACAGCCTGCAAACCCTCGATCTCCTCACCAAGCTGGAGAACCACTTCCACGTCGAACTACCCGACTATGAATTGCAAGGCGTGACCGACTTCCGCACGCTGGCCGGCAAAATCCAAACGCGACTATGAACGCCGATCCGGTGCGTTGTTGTTCTCCGAGTGCTGATGCGGGTGATGATTTGATAACTAAGCAAATCTCCGTGCCTCGGTTCCTCTATGGTGAAATAAGTCATTAATGCTCGATCTCCGTCAATACACGTGCCTGGGCGCGGCCCTGCGCGACGCGCTCGACCGGTATTCTTCCGAGGTTTGCCTGATCGAAGCCGAGCGGGATCGCGAGAAACTTCGCCTTACCTATTCGGACTTTAAAGAGATCGCTCTTCCTCTGGCACGCGCTCTCGAAGACGCGGATTTCGACCCCGGCGATCGTGCCGCCATCATCATGACCAACCAGTCCAAGTGGCTGATCTCCGCCTATGCAATTTTTTATTGCGGCGGAGTGTTGGTCCCGCTCGATTACAAGCTGACCGCGGACGAGCACCTGCAACTGCTCGCGCACTCCAAGGCCAAGGTACTCGTCGTTGAGTATCACCTGTGGCGCGCCATCATGCAGTCTCCTGATTTTCAGGCTATCGCCACCAAAATTGTCCTGGTCACGGAAGCCCCGCTGGGCGCCGATCTCGCTGGTGCTTTTCGCTGGGAAGATTTCAAACGCAAAGGCGCTCCTGATTTTGTCATGCGCCAGCGAGAAGACGTAGCCTGCATTGTCTATTCATCCGGAACTGGCGGTCGTCCCAAAGGGTGCGTGCTTACGCATGAAAATTATCTTGAACAGTGCCGCGCGCTTACCACGTGGTATCCGTTCTGGCCGGGCGTCCGCTACCTAAGCATCCTGCCGACCAACCACGCCATCGATTTCATGGTCGGCTTTATCGGCCCCTTCGTGTGCGGCGCCTGCATCGTGCATTTGCGCACGCTACGCCCGGAATTTGTGCGCGATGCGTTTGTACGTTACCGCATCACTTACGTATCGCTGGTTCCCATGATCGTGAAGAATCTTGAGCGCGGCCTGCGCGCGAAATTCGACGAACTTCCGTCATGGAAGCGCGCAATTCTCAATACGATGATCGCGACCAACCGGCTGCTCACGCGGCGCCGTCCGAATGTGAAGCTCAGCCGCATGTTGCTGCCTAACATTCACCGCGGATTCGGTGGCGAACTGCTTGCTCTGATCACCGGCGGCGCATTCATGGAGCCTTCGACCATGCAGTTCTTCTACGATCTTGGCATCCCTGTGGTCAATGGTTACGGCCTGACTGAAGCGGGTACAGCGCTGACGCTTAACGACCTTAAGCCCTTTCGCGCCGACACTGTGGGCAAACCGCTGCCCGGAGTCGAACTGCGCATTCTCAATCCAGATCCTGAAGGTGTGGGCGAAGTGGCAGTGCGCAGCAAGACGGTGATGTCACACTACCTCGACGATCCTGAACTGACGCTGGAAACCATCGTCGACGGCTGGCTGCTTACAGGCGACCTCGGCCGCTTCGAGAGCCACGGCCATCTGCAACTGCTCGGGCGAAAGAAAAATATGATCGTCACCGAGGGCGGGAAAAACATTTATCCCGAAGACATTGAAACGATTTTCGATGGTCTGCTGGTCAAAGAGTTTGCCGTTTTCGCGGCAAATTACATCTGGCCGAAAAAGGAACTGGGCGGTGAATCGCTGGTCCTGGTCCTCCGGCTGGAGCAGAATCAGAAATTCGAGAGCAAGCTGCTCGAAGACATGACCGCGCGCAACCGCCGCCTTCCCGATTTCAAGCGCGTAGCGGGATATTTACTGTGGGACACAGATTTTCCGCGCACGGCCTCGATGAAGATCAAGCGGCAGGTCCTAGCCGAAGAAATCGCAAAAACGCTGGAACGAAAAGCAGTGGTAAGCATGTAGCGCAATCCCGCAGGTAGCGCCTGCGTCCCGGGGCGTTTCGGCCCCGAGCAGGTTGTTGAGAAACTCACCGAGGAACGACTTTTGGCCCAATTTCTGGCGATTGTCAATCCGGCTGCCGGCGGCGGCAAGAGCCGAAAGCTCCTCAGCCCTGCCCTCGATCGTTTACGATCCGGCGGCCTTGACATCCAGGTCGCCGAAACCCGCGCCGCTAGCGATGCCACACACATCGCCCGCGATGCCTATCATCAGGGAGTGCGGCATTTCATCGCGGTGGGTGGCGATGGTACCTCCTACGAAATCGTCAATGGTCTTTACCCGCAGGCCCTGCAAGGCGAACGCCCAACCTTGGGATTTCTTCCTCTCGGCACCGGAAATTCTTTTCTCCGCGATTTTAGTGATCGCGGCGTGGAGTACGCGATCGAGTCGCTGCTCGCTCGCCGCAGCCGTCCCTGCGATGTTCTCCGTTTGCGCCACCGCGCGGGCGTGCTTCACTACATGAACCTGCTGAGCATGGGGTTCGCGGCTGATGTGGCCACGCTGCGCGCCCGCCGCTTCGCTCACTGGGGGGAACTCGGATACGTCACTTCAATCTTTCTTACCTTGGCCCGCTTCAGTCGCCGTGCATTTCCACTAAGAGTTGCGGGAGAGCCCGCTATCGATAATCGCCGCTGCCTATTCGTCACGTTCAACAACAGCAAATACACGGGAGGAACCATGATGATCGCGCCGAAAGCGGACACTGGCGACGGCCTGATCGAATACGTTCGCTGGGGACCGATCGGCAGACTCGGCCTGATCCGCAATCTTCCGGGTCTTTACGATGGCACTCACATCGAGCACCCGTTGGCCGAGCGAAAGGCTGCGCAGCGGGTGGAGTTCAGGCTGGATAGTCCTGTAAATGTCATGATCGATGGCGAGGTGCTGACTCTGCATTGCGAAGAACTGGACGTCCTGCCCGGTGCGCTCAACGTGGTCGCATGACCTCCGTGATATAAAACGAGTCATGTCCGACGAACGGCGCAAGAAACAAGATCAACGGCAAAGCCCAGAAGGAAAAACGAGGAAGGCGGTCATTTACATCGGCATTCTGATCCTGTTCGTGGCAGCGTACCTGGCAGGGCGCTACTACAAGAATCACAAATACGATTCCTTCGCGAAATGCCTTGCCGGCAAACAGGCCAAGATGTACGGACTCTATTGGTGTCCGCACTGCGCCGATCAGAAGGCAATGTTTGGTTCGGCATTCCAATACGTGCCCTACGTAGAGTGTGCGATCAAAGGCTCCCGGGAACTCGCGCCCGCCTGCAAGATCGCCGGAGTACGCCTATTTCCCAGTTGGCAGTTTGAAAACGAGCCGCCCAAAGAAGGAGTCCTCTCGCTGGAAGCCCTGAGCCAAAAAACCGGGTGCAGTCTGCCGTGATCGATACCCGAAAACGCATCGTGTTCGCGATCATCGCCGTTCTCTCCTTCGCCGGAGTCGCCGATTCGGCGATTTCTCTCCAACGGCACTATGCCAAATCGGCCACAAGCTATTGTGACATTGGCCAGCAATTCAACTGCGACATTGTGAACCGCAGCGAGTACTCCAGCATCGTGGGAATTCCCGTGGCTGCTATCGGGGTCGTCGGATACGGTGTTCTTTTCTTTCTAACCACCTTCTGGAGGTCGCACCCGGAGACGCCTACCCGCCTCGTGTCCGCGAGCATCACCGGCCTGGGCTTTGCTCTCTATCTGACTTACATCGAGGCTTACGAATTGATGACCTGGTGCATCTTATGTTTGATCTCGTTGGCGCTGATCTTTTTAATTACGGTGCTATCGCTCGCGCTGAAATTGCGGCGCTCCGACGCATAACGCCAATCCTCGTTGTATTCTGGAGTGCGCTGCTCCTGATGGAAGAAATCCAGAAAACTGAGAATCAAGCCTCCGGAATCCTCTCCGGCGTAATCCGTGCCGAGTCTGCGACCGGCGACCTGCGCCTGCACGAGTTCCACAGCCGGATCTTTCATAACACGCGCTTCCTGCGCGTATGGCTGCCTCCTGGATACGAAAATCCGGAAAACACAGACCGGCGTTACCCCCTCCTGTATTTGAACGATGGTCAGAACTTATTTGAGTCTCTGAGTTCTTTCAATGGCGTGGAGTGGCAGGTGGACGAGACGGCGGACCGACTGATCCGCGACGGCAGTGTGCGCCCGCTGATCATCGTTGGCATAGACAATGCTGCGAAAGATCGCATACGCGAATACATGCCCTATCGTTCCTTTCAGCCCATGATCATGCGGGTGCAAGGCAATCGGTATCCTGACTTTCTGATCAAGGAAGTAATGCCGTTTGTCGCTCGCAACTATCGTGTTGCCCTAGGCCCCGAGAACACTGGTCTTGGCGGATCGTCCCTCGGCGCTCTGATTGCACTGTACGTTGCCGCTGTTCGCCCGGGCGTATTTGGACGGCTGCTTCTGGAAAGCCCGTCGCTGTGGGCCTCGAACCGCCAAATGATTCGTGAGAGCCGCGACGTCCAGCGCTGGCCGGAACGAATTTTTCTCGCCACCGGCACGGCCGAAGCGGGCCGACCCGATCGTGATCAGAGCATGGTCCACGATGTGCGCGAACTGGCCGCTATCTTTCGCCGCGCCGGCCTCGACGACCGACAGCTGAAACTCTTTGTCGACGAAGGTGCTACACACCACGAATCAGCCTGGGCCCATCGTTTCCCCGAAGCGCTGTCATTTCTTTTCGGCAATACATCAGTTCAGCAGGGAAGTCCTTCGTGAACTTTGGTGTCGTTCGTGGTTAAAGCTTTTCCTTGGCGCCCATAACTGGCCAAAACTATGAAGTAGAGCAGCGCGACCATAGCGATCACTGAAAGCTGAACATGGGTCCACCGAGCCAGTGGGCCAAGCAGCGGTAGGACGTAAATCAGGTATACCAGGCTCCCCATGCGCCGAGTGGCCGCCGCCGAGTTCACTGTTAAGAGCCAATCCGCCACCAGCAGCACAGCCGGAGCAAGAATCACCAGATCGTATACCGTCAAATGAGGCGCGACCAATATCGTCGCCAACAGCAGCGCCGAGTACCGCAGAGACAGCGGAACAGGCCGTAACCAGATGGTAACCGTGACCCCGAGAACGAGCAGGGCACTGATCACGTAAAGCGCGAACGACACACTCTGCCATGGCAAAATCATCGACCAGAATGTTCGCAGGCAGTGCGTCTGATAAGGCCGCGGCTCAAACCAGGGAAGCACGCGTCGCACCCCAGACAGCATGCGCAGCCAGGTTCGCAGCGGCTCCATTCCGTAGTAAAACACCCCTGCCGAAAGCTGCGCCGCGGCGGATAGAACAGCGCCCGCCACAATCCTCCACGCTCCAACCGCAACAAATACCACGGCCACAGCCAGCCCGAGTTGCGGCTTGAAAGCAAGGCAGCCGAATGCCAGTCCAGCCAGAAATGCTCGTCGCTGCCGCAGCAGCAAAAATGCCAACGTGAAGAATGCCAGTGCGAGCGCCGCAGTCTGTCCCCACGCGATCAGGTAAAAGAATGCAGGAAAAGCCACTGCCAGCAAGGCAACTGTCCAGCTACAGTTGCGCAGTTCCGGGCATACGCGCCAAACCGCAAAGCAGGAGACTCCATAAATGACGGTGCCAAACCCCCACCAGATGGCCAGCGCCGAGCCGTACGAGAAATGCGCGAGTGGGGCAAACAAGATAGACACTTGGGGCGGATACAACGGTAAATATCGAATCCCTGCCGCGTCTGGCACTCGCTGCGCCGCCAGCGCGGACGGCGCATTCATGTCATACAAATCAGCGCCGCGATGCTCGGCGGCCAAACACCCCAACGTGTAGAAATGCAGAAAATCCGTTCCCTTGAGATTTCCATTGCGGTCGCGCCAGCCGGGAGTCGCCAGCGTCCACAGGTAAACCGACCATAACACCAGTCCCAACAACATCCCGTGCGCCCGCAGGCGCCGGGCAGTGAGCCACGTTCGACCATCGGCTTCCCGTGTCATGAAAGATGTTTATGGTATCGGAGTCCCTCGCGTTGGCGTTAACTATTCTGGGCCGTGATCAAAGGTCGTCTGCCCATGAGCAACAAGATCAATAAAACAGGGAGGAAGAGCGCCAACCCCGAGGGAAGCAGCGGAATCGGCCGTAGCGATTTCAGGGGTACGCGTGAAGCTAACAGAATAATCGACACAATCCATGGCCAACCAGCGCATATTGCGAACGCGATGCGTCCCCAGAAAGGCAGCCGTGACCAATCCCTCAAGTTGATGAGCAAGGGCAAAATCAGCAAAACCTGATTGAAAGGAGGCATCAACGGCATTGCTATGGCCGCTCCCAGCATGAATGCGCTTAGGACAACCGCGAACTCTTCCGAGTTTGCGGCACACTTGGAATGGATCCATCCCCATGCCAGTAGGACTGTGATCAAAACCGTCGCTACGATTACGCCTGCTCTCCTTCCCAACGCGAGTTGCAGCAAAGTTGTAACCGGGCCATACCGTCGATATGCGACGAGGCCCGCGAAGAAATCGCGGTGCCACCCCGGAAGAACCAGTTCCCCCGCTCCGATCAGCAGGGCTAAGCCTCCTGCAAATCCAGCCAGCAGACGCCATCGCCGGCGCAGGTCTCCTATCGCCCACAGCAGGAACCACGCAAGCGGCAACACGATCATCTGAGGCTTGATCGTGCAAACCGCAAGTGCTGCTCCCGAAAGTAAAAGATAATTTCGAACCATCAACCACACGGAGAGCGCCAGCAGGCAGCCCACAATAAGGCCCAACTGTCGCAGGCGTAGCCCTTGAGCGATCTGGGGCGAGGCGAGAATGAAAAGAGCAACGGCCCAAGCCAAAAGACGGGACGACCGCCATCCCAATACTGCCATCCAAAGCCGGACCGCGATCAACACCACGACAGCGAGAACGAGAGGTGCAACGGCGTGCAGCGTCTCAAATCCGACGCGCGCTACCGGTGCGAGCAGGAAAACAACGTATACCGGGTAGGCAAAGCGCTGTTCGTCCACGATGCGCCCGTTCCCTGGCAAGACATCGTGTCCATAAAACGCCACCTGAATTTCGCGGGTCACTTCGGCGCTATAGGGGCTTTTCCCCTGAACCAGCAGCGCTCGCGTGCCATACCAGGGTGAGTATAGGTCCCCTAGTGCCGCTTTCATTGTTCCGGCCTCTACGTTGAAGTACTGCTCCCACGGCACCAGGACGCGAGTCATGTACAGCCACGCAACCGCCACGGCGCCCAAGCTCAGCGCAAGCCACAGTCCGGAACTGACTCGAAATCGGAGCATTTAAAATTGGAGCATACACCGTCCAATAAAAAAACCCGGGCAGGTTGGCCCGGGCCGCTCCTCATTGGAATCTCTACTTTACCGCCGCTTCCTTCGCGCTGATCTCCTGGAAGAGCCCGCTGGCAATCTGAATCATCTCGTCGTCAACCACGCGGTTCTTCGAGATCGCCTCTTTCAACGGGATCGAAACGATCCGATTCGCGCGCAGCGCCGCCATGCAGCCGAATTCTCCGCGGTGAACCATGTCGATCGCCCCCAGGCCGTAACGCGTCGCCAGCACTCGGTCGAACGCGCTGGGAGAGCCACCGCGCTGGATATGTCCTAACACGACCGCGCGTGTCTCAAATCCGGTGCGCTGTTCAATCTCGCGCGCGAGGACGTTCGCAATTCCACCCAGCTTAGCGTGTCCAAACTCGTCCTTGCCCATATCCTGTACCACCGGAGCGCCGGCACCCGAGGCAAACTTCGCGCCCTCGGCCACCACGACGATGGAGAAGTAGCGTCCGCGTTCGTGCCGCTGCCGAATCGATTCCGCCACTTTATTTATGTCGAATGCCCGTTCCGGAATCAGAATGACATCCGCGCCCCCCGCGATTCCGCTGTACAGGGCGATCCAGCCCGCGTCCCGTCCCATAACCTCGACCACCATCACCCGATTGTGAGCCTCCGCCGTGGTATGAACCCGGTCAATGGCCTCGGTGACCACGTTGCAGGCCGTGTCGAAGCCGAAAGTGTAATCCGTGCCGCCCAGATCGTTATCGATCGTCTTGGGCACGCCCACTATTTTTACTCCTTTTTCGTGGAGCCTCTGCGCCACCGAAAGCGTGTCGTCCCCTCCGATCGCAACCAGCGCATCGACTTTGTTTGCCTCGATAGTCTTGAAGCAACGCTCGAATCCGTCTGGACGTTTCGATGGATTGGTGCGCGAGGTCCGCAAAATCGTTCCGCCACGCGGCAGAATTCCGCTCACCGAATCCAGATCGAGCGTCATCTTTTTGTCTTCAATCAACCCGCGCCAGCCCTCCAGAAAGCCTACGAACTCGTCTTGATAATGGAAGATTCCTTTTCGCACTACCGCACGAATCACGGCATTCAGTCCAGGACAATCGCCCCCGCCGGTGAGTATCCCAATCTTCATCGCTTGCTCCTTATGAATTCAGATGAATCCTGCGAATGCACCCCCGAGTGCAGGGCTCGACGAATGGCCTAAAACGAAGGGGTGACAATCGTTCGGAAGATCTAGGTTAACACCAAAACTGGGGCAGCTGAAGTAACTAGAGTGTCAGAAAGCTGCCCCGACACAAAGCGCGCGAATCAGCGCCGGAACGCGGAATCGCCGCCTTGAACCGAACTGTAATTTGACTCGTTCATGGTTTTGTTGACCGAGAGAATCTCAAGCTTGTTCTTCGCCGAGTCGACGTAACAACGAACCCGCGCCTTCCGGGCAAGCGCCATGAAGGTATTCCGACCACGATTGCAAACATAAATAAAATCAAAGTTCTCATGGCAGCCTGCTGTCGCGTGTGTAATGTGCGTTAGCGGAATCTTAAGGTGGGAGCGCGCGCAGTCTGAAATTCAAAATTCTTATAGAGGACATTCAAAATACGAGGGACAACAGCAGCCGGTTTCGAGCCGAGCCCTGTGGCATTGCGCAAAAGCCTCAGATTCGACACAATGCTCGACGGCATGCTGAAACTTCTGTCAATTCTCGTCTGGGCCTCGGTATCCCTGCTCGCTGCCACGGCACTCGCAGTGGTCGCCTTCCATCGCGGCGAGCCGATCAACGCGCTCTGGCTGGTGGCCGCCGCGACCTGCTGCTATGCGGTCGGGTACCGCTTCTACAGCAAGTTCATCGCAGCCAAAATTCTTGCCCTTGATCCCCTCCGCGCCACTCCCGCCGAACGCTTAGAAAACGGCAGGGACTTCCTGGTTACAAACAAGTGGATCGTTTTTGGCCACCACTTCGCGGCGATCGCAGGCCCTGGCCCGCTGGTCGGCCCCGTTCTCGCGGCGCAATTCGGATATCTTCCCGGAACTCTATGGGTGCTTGTCGGCGCGGTTTTTGCCGGATGCGTCCAGGACTTCGTCATCCTGTTGTTCTCCGTTCGCCGCGACGGTAAATCTCTCACGGAAATGGCTAAAGAAGAAACCGGGGTCATCGGAGGATTCATCGCGTACGCCGCCGTCATCGCGATCCTGATCATTCTTCTGGCCGTAATCGCACTGGTTGTGGTCAACGCTCTGAAAGACAGTCCCTGGGGCACGTTCACCATTGGCATGACCATTCCTATCGCACTGCTGATGGGGCTTTATCTTCGCCGGATCCGTCCCGGCAAGGTTCTCGAAGTCTCGGCGCTCGGCTTCGTCCTAGTGCTACTGGCCATCTGGGGCGGGCAGTGGGTATCACAAAATCCAGTCCTTGCGCCCGCGTTCACGTTGCGCGGACAAACGCTGGCAGTTCTCATCATCCTGTACGCGTTCGCCGCCTCTGCCATGCCGGTATGGCTGCTGCTCGCACCACGCGATTATCTCAGCACGTTTGTGAAACTTGGCACTGTAGGAGTCCTCGCCATTGGAATCGTGGTCATGCATCCCACGCTGCACATGCCCGCTCTGACTCGCTTCGTTGACGGCTCCGGTCCCGTGTTCGCGGGCAAAGTTTTTCCCTTCGCCTTCATCACCATTGCCTGTGGCGCCATCAGCGGCTTCCATGCCCTAATCTCGAGCGGAACCACTCCCAAACTTATCGCTCGCGAAACTGAAACGCGCATGGTCGGCTACGGCGCCATGATGTGCGAATCCGCAGTCGCCGTCATGGCCATCATCGCTGCATGCGTTCTGCAGCCGGGAGTTTACTTCGCCATTAACAGTCCTGCGGGAATCGTGGGAGCAACCCCCGCCCTCGCAACTGCAACCATTTCTCATTGGGGCTTTGCCGTAAGCGCTTCCGAAATGCAAACACTCGCGACATCTGTCGGCGAACAAACTCTTTTCAACCGTACCGGAGGCGCGCCTGCATTCGCTGTCGGCATGGCTCACATCTTTTCCCACAGTCTGGGCGGTAGCAACGTGATGGCGCTCTGGTATCACTTTGCCGTAATGTTTGAAGCCCTATTCATTCTCACCATCCTGGACGCCGGCACTCGTGTGGCTCGCTTCATGATTCAGGACGCGCTCGGCCACCTCTACGAACCTCTGGGCCGCACCAGTTGGTATCCCTCGATTGTGGCAACTAGCGCCCTGATCGTCGCCTCCTGGGGATTCTTCCTATGGCAAGGCGTCAAAGACCCGCTGGGAGGAATCAATTCGCTCTGGCCGCTGTTCGGCATCGCCAATCAATTGCTCGCCACAGTTGCCCTATGTGTGGCCACTACGATCATCATCAAGATGCATCGCGCCAAGTACGCCGCGCTCACACTCCTGCCACTGGCGTGGCTGGTCGCGGTCACCTTCACCGCCTCATGGCACAAAATTCTGGACCCCAATCCGAAAATCGGATTCCTCGCCCAAGCTCAGGCTCTCGCCGCCGCTTCTTCCACCTCTGCCACGGCGCGCCTCATCTTCAACAACCGTCTCGATGCCGCTGTGACGGCTATGCTCGTCGTGATGGTCACCGTTGTGCTCTTCGAATCGCTGCGGCAATGGATTGGGATCATGACCGGGAGGCAAGCGACGCAAGTGAAGGAATCGCCGTTCGTAATGACGCGGTTGGCAGAGGAGCAGGGATGATCCATATCGTCAAAGTAGGATGCATTCTGCTCGCTACGCTGCGTGAGATCTTCGATGAAACCGCGTATCAGCGCTTTCTGACCCGTTCCCAACGGCAATCCTCGCCGGATGCCTACGCCGCCTTCTGGCGCGAGCGGCAATCCGATCCTGTCCGTCCCAGTAAGTGCTGTTGAGCAGTCCCCTTGGATGGCTTTGTGTCGAAGGCTATGTAGTCCATGGGAGAAGACTTAATGGAGCAGTTGTCAGGAACTTGTTCGCCACTGCAATCACAGGAAAATACATCTACAAACAACCGATCGGCCTTTGACGGCATGCTCATTGCGGTGATGCTCGCCGCAAGCACCCTCCTTGCTTCCTGCGGAGGTCCCTCGCTTTCGCCAGCAGCAATCGATGTCGGCATTGCGAAAACGCAAAACCCGCTCGTTGCGGAATTGAAGATCCTGAGCGGATGCAGTGGACAAGCCATGGTGGAATTCGGGCCCGACACTACTTACGGCAGAAGCACCTCATGGTATCCAGTCTCCGCGCATCAAATGAGTTCGATCATGGTGGCGGGTATGCGGGCCGCGACAACCTACCACATGCGCGTGCAGCGCCAGTGTTCAGGGGCAAACGATACCGCCCCCGACAAGACCTTTACCACAGGACCTTTGCCGTCCACCCCACCGTTCCCGGTTCTTCAAGTGTCCCGCGCGGTCAATACCTCGGCCTCGGCTTCCACTTCTGAAAATGGCGGAATCGAACTGATCGATACCATCGACTCCACCGCCAACCTCATGCAGGCGTACTTCACCGATCGCGACGGCAATCCCATCTGGTACTACGACGTCGGGCCCGGCAATTCTCCTTTCGCCTTCAAACCGCTGTCTAGTGGCGACATCCTGTTCAATATTGTCACTCCGGCCAATGGCGATTCCATGCTGCGCGAAGTTGATCTGGCAGGAAACACCATCCGCGAAATGGACATCGGCATCCTGCAACAGAAAGTGCAAGCCGCTGGATATGATTTCTTCCCGCTCGGTTTTCACCACGATTTCTACCCGTTGCCCAATGGACATCTCATCATCCTTACCGATTCGCTGACCACTTTCACCGACCTCCCCGGATATCCCGGCGCACTGCAGGTGCAAGGTGACAACTTGATCGACTTGGACCCGAACTGGAATCCCGTTTGGTCCTGGAATTCGTTCGATCATCTGGATGTGAACCGCCATCTGTTCGGCTTGCCTGACTGGACTCACGCCAATGCGGTCGTCTATCTGCCCAAAGATGGCAATCTGCTACTCTCCATGCGCCATCAATCCTGGATCCTAAAGATTGACTATGCCAATGGAACGGGTTCCGGAAACGTGCTCTGGCGTTTGGGCTATCAGGGCGACTTCGCGCTCGCACAGGGAGATGATCCCAGCCTGTGGTTTTCTTTCCAGCATTTTCCTTCTCTGGTAAGTCAGAACGGCCCGCTGATTACTCTGGCGATTTGGGATAACGGAGACTTTCGGCCTCTCGATACTTCGGGCACCACTTGCCTGATTCCGGGTCCGCCGGTCTGCTATTCCCGTGCCACTCTCTTTCAGGTGGATGAGGGCGCGATGGTCGCCAATCTTGTTTGGGAGGATTCTCCCGGATTCTTTAGCGTGTGGGGCGGCAGCGTAAATCAGTTGCCCAACGGCAACATCGAGTTTGATTCCAACGCGTTGCTGGTTCCGCCGGTTCCCAACGTGGCTTCCGAAATTCAAGAGGTAACGCAAACCGCCAACCCGGTTATCATCTGGAAAATGGATATCCCGCTACCCATGACCGCGTATCGAGCGTATCGTGTGCCCAGCCTGTATCCCGGGGTCACGTGGCAGTATTGACGTGACACTTGTATGGGGATTAGCGTGGCGGCTGCGAAGCAACTGCCGAGGAGAAGCATGATTGTGTCGCGTGGAATTGCGTTCTTACTGCTGATCGTTTTAATGTTTGTTGCCTCTTCCTCCGACTCCCAGAGTGATGCCGGGCAAACCATGCGGCCCGTCATTCGCGGACGCCATGCCGCTGTGGCTTCCATGAAAGCCGAAGCGACCGAGGCGGCGCGCCGCATTCTTGATGCCGGGGGCAATGCCTTCGACGCAGCCGTCGGCGGACAGGCAGCATTAGCCGTCACCGATTTTTCCCTCAATGGTCTCGGCAGCGACGCCGTTTTGCTCGTCTACAACGCTCGCGAAAAGAAGGTCTACTCCATCAACGCCGAACCGCGCGCGCCTAAACTCGCGACCATCGAGTGGTATGAGAAAAACAACGGAGGCAAGATCCCCGAGAGCGATGGCCTGCTTTCCGGAGGTCTGCCATGCGTTGTCGATGCGTGGTACACCTTACTCGACCGCTGGGGCACGATGAGCTTCGAGCAAGTCCTGCAGCCCGCCATCGATCTGGCCGAGAATGGATTTCCGCTTAGTGAATTGGGCTCCTCATACATCGCAGGCTCGAAAAAAATTCTGAAGTACCCGACCACGGTAAAAATCTATCTTCCTAACGGTCATCCGCCCAAAGCCGGACAGATTCTCAAGAATCCCGATCTCGCCCGCACCCTGAGGAAACTCGTCGAAGCCGAAAAAGCCAATCAGTCCAAAGGCCGCCATGAAGCGCTCAAAGCGGCGCGCGACCGATTCTACAAAGGTGACATTGCCCGCGATTTCGCCGCCTTCTCCGAAGCCAATGGTGGCCTCTTCCGTTACGAGGATTTCGCCGAATACTCTGCCGAGGTTGAAAGCCCGGTTTCAACCAGCTATCGCGGATATCAGATCTACAAGAATCCCTCCGCCACCCAAGGTCCTACGGAACTCTTCGCGCTCAGCATTCTCGAGGGTTATGACTTGAAGGCCATGGGCCACAATAGCCCAGACTTCCTCCACACCAGCGTGGAAGCCATCAAACTCGCCATGGCCGACCGCGAAAAGTACCTTGGCGACATGGATTTCATCAAAATCCCCTATTCCGGCCTGCTCTCGAAGGACTATGCCAACGAGCGCCGAAAGCTGATCGATCCAGAGAAAGCTTCTCTCGAACTTCGCCCCGGGACGCCAGAAAAATTCAGCAGTTCGGCCGCGCTCGATCGTCCTGTCCACGAAGTCTTCGACGGTGACGCCTCGCATGATGGCGACACCAGTTACATAGCCCTCGTGGATAAAGATCACAACATGGTGAGCTTCGAGCCAAGCCTGCACAGCCTGTTCGGCACCGGCGTGGTCATGGGCGACACGGGCATCATCTTTAACTGCCGGGGCGATTATTACTCTCTGGTCCGCGGGGAAGCCAACGCCCTCGCGCCCGGCAAACGCCCGCGCAGTACGCTGCAAAGCACGCTGATCATGAAAGACGGCCAGCCCTACGCGATCCTAGGCAGTCCCGGTGGAGACGATCAAGTAATGCGCACCATGCAAACCTTGATCAATATGGTCGATTTCGGGATGAACATCCAGCAGGCCATCGAAGCCGCGCGTTGGTCCTCGCGCGCCTTTCCGGCCTCGCCCTTTCCGCACACGATGTATCCCGCAGACATTGCGGTCGAATCGCGCATCCCAGAAGCCACCCGCGAAGCGTTAATTGCCAAGGGCCATAAGCTGCGCGTAGATCCCCCGTGGTCGCTCGGTTCGAACGCCGGGATCATCCTTGATGTGAATACGGGTGTCCTGAGCGCGGGCGCCGACCCGCGTGTCGATGCCTACGCCTGGGCCTGGTGAACGGAAATAGAAACCTGTTCAGGTGTACGGCTACCGGTCGAAGACTCTCTTGTAGCCGAGTGCTTTCGCAGCATCGAACTCTGGCGACACGCGTCTTGGGCATACGAAGTTCAAAACCTTATGGGCGCGGAAGAGTGAAGACTTAATTTTCTAAATGCCCGATTAACCAGTCAGGAGTGACCGGCCGTGACCCAAGTAACCTTGTCCGGGGCACCGAGGGTACCTAGGATAAGGGCCAGGTATGACTCTATCTGCGCTACTGGTGTGTCTGGATGGGAAGGCGGCTGAGGTTCTGCAGCGCGTATTGAAAGAGCTCAGCATCCGGGTGGAAGCCTGTCCGGATTTCGCGCGCGCGGGCATCCGGGCAGCGCAACAACGATTTGACGTGATCATCGTGGACGGATCGAATGGCGAAGTAACCTCGCTGCTGCGCGAAACCCGAGTGTCACGGAAGAACGACGCAACCCTGGCAGTGGTGGTGGTGCCCTCGCAGGAAAGCATTCGCGAACTGTTTTCGCTGGGAGTCAATTTCGTTCTCTACAAACCCGTGGCGTACGATCGCGCGCTCAGCAGTCTGCGAGCGGCACGATCGGTCATGCGTAAGGAAAAACGCAAAGACCAGCGGGCTCCGGTGCATGCTCACGCGACGATCGACTACGCCAACATCCAGCAGGAAAAGGCGACCTTGGTCGACCTCGGGCACAACGGAATGGCGGTACTGTTTGGAAAGAAATTGCCGCCGACGAGCAAGGTTTATTTTCAATTCAAGCTACCCGGGCAGACGGCGAGCGTTCGGCTCTCAGGGCTGGTCGTTTGGCAAGATTGGAATGGACTGGGCGGAGTGCAGTTCGTGGATGTGCCGAAGACTTCGCGCCGGCTGCTGGAGGAGTACCTGAAAGCGAACGTGAGCAAGGACGCCAGAGAAGAGCTTCCCGAAATTACGGTGGAGATGGAAGAGCCGGTCCCAACGCTCACCGCGCCTCAGAAGAGTTCGGAAACCAAGAAAGAGCATGCTCCCGTGCCCTCAGTCTGGAATCATCAGCAGCACGTGCAGGAACCGGTGGCTGCGGTGCAGGTGGAAGATGCCAACAACCGGCGCACGCAAACGCGCTACAGTTGCCGGCTAGGAGCAGAGGTGTATCGCACCGGCACTGGAGTTCCGAATCATTGCTGCCTGACTGATCTTAGTTCCGGTGGGTGTTATCTGGAGATGCCGCTGCCGTTTCCGCAAGGGGCGTCGATTGAGATTCTGGTGCGCACGTACGAGATGAAATTGCGGTTGCGGGGTACGGTGCTGGCTTCGCATCCCGGCTACGGGATGGGCATTGCGTTCGAGCTGAAAACGAAGGAAGAACAGGCGAACGTGCAGAAGTTGACGGAGTTTGTGGCGTCGACGACAGATCCTTCCTAGGTTCTGATTGCATCCCTTTACAACTTATTGGACCTTTGCTCTCGATCAGCGATTGCCGGCGCAGCTGCACATGCTTTAACCGCCGAGATCGCTGAGAAAGAACGCAGAGGACGCTGAGAGTTCCATGAAGCGCTACCGGGATTCTGCCGCGACTGCTTTCTTGAAGTACCCGAGGGAAAGGCGGAGACCGGACTCGAGGTCGATTTTGGGCTCCCAGCCCAGCAACTGGCGCGCTTTGGAAATATCGGGGCGGCGCTGTTTAGGATCGTCTTGCGGCAGCGGCTCGTGACGGATTTTACTTTTCGATCCGGTCACCTTGAGAACCATCTGGGCGCATTCCAGGATCGTGAACTCGTTAGGATTGCCGATGTTCACAGGCAGGTGCTCGTCCGATTTCGAGAGGCGCATGAAGCCGTCGATTTCATCACTCACATAGCAAAAGCTGCGAGTCTGGCTGCCGTCGCCATACACGGTGAGATCTTCGTTCCGCAGGGCTTGCTTCATGAAATTGGGTACGACGCGGCCGTCGTTGAGCTGCATGCGGGGGCCGTAGGTGTTGAAGATGCGGACGATGCGCGTGTCCACCTGGTGATAGCGGCGGTAGGCCATGGTGACAGCTTCGGTGAAGCGCTTGGCCTCGTCATAGACGGAGCGCGGACCAATGGGATTGACGTGTCCCCAATACGTTTCTTTTTGCGGATGCTCGAGCGGGTCGCCGTAGCACTCGGAAGTGGAAGAGACGAAATATTTCGCGTTGTACTTGCGGGCGACCTCAAGGGCCTGAAAGGTGCCGAGCGATCCGACCTTGAGCGTGGCAATGCCGTGCGTGTGGTAGTCGATGGGACTGGCAGGGCTGGCGAAATGGAAAACGTAATCCACTTTGCCTGGGTCAAAGGGCTCGCAGATATCCTTCTGGATGAATTCGAAGCCCGGCTCGGATTGCAGGTGGGAAAGATTGGCGCGGCGTCCGGTAAGCAGGTTGTCGACAACCACGACGGACCAGCCTTCGGCGAGCAGGGCATCGCAGAGATGCGATCCCAGAAAACCGGCGCCGCCAGTAACGAGAGCGCGACGCGTACTCATGCCTTCTTGCCATTCTTGAGCACGCCAGTGGGGACGCCATCAGGAAGGCAGGCTGCGCGCCCGACACTGTAATAGGTGAATCCCCGCGCAGCCATTCTTTCGGGATCGTAGAGATTACGGCCGTCGATGACGATGGGATATTTCAGCTCTTGCCGCAGACGGTCGAGATCAAGGTTTGCGAACTCTTCCCACTCGGTGAGGATCAACAGTGCGTCGGCGGTTTGCGCAGCTTCGTATGGCGAATTGGCGAAGCTGATCGTTGAATTCAGAATCTCGCGGGCGCGGTCCATGGCGGCGGGATCGTAGGCGGTGATCTTGCAGCCCTCCTGCAACAGTTCCTTCACCAGCAACATGGCAGGCGATTCGCGAATGTCGTCGGTGCCCCCTTTGAAAGCCAGGCCGAGGATGGCGAGGCGCTTGCCGCGAAGAGTCCAGAGCGCGTCGTGAATTTTGCGCAGGAAGCGGCGGCGCTGCTCTTCGTTGATGCGCATCACTTCATCGAGCAGGCGGAACTCGTATCCATGCTCGTGAGCGACGGCGCGGAAGGCCATCACATCTTTGGGGAAACAGGATCCGCCGTAGCCGATGCCGGGATTGAGAAAACGGCGACCGATGCGCGAATCGGCTCCCACGCCGTGGACAACCTGGTTGACGTCGGCGCCGACGGATTCGCAGACCGAGGCCACGGCGTTGATGAAAGAAATTTTCATCGCAAGAAACGCATTGGAGGCGTGCTTGATCAGTTCCGCGCTCTTCGTGCTGGTGACGATGAGGGCCGGAGGGATCGAGGCGCGGTCGGGTTGGGGTATGGCGTCGGTGCGCTTGTAGTAGCTGCCGTCAGTGAGCGGAGCGTAAATTTCGCGCAAAACCGCGGCGGACCGCTGGCTATCGCAGCCAATGACAATTCGGTCGGGAAAGAGAAAATCGGTGACGGCGGTGCCTTCGCGCAGGAATTCGGGATTGGAGGCGACATCGAAAGAATCGGGATTGCTGCCATTGCGCAGGATGATCTTGCGCACCCACTCGCTGGTGTACACCGGCACGGTGCTCTTCTCGATGATGACTTTGTAGCCATCGATGCCACCTGAGATCTCGCGGGCGACGGATTCGACGTAGGAGAGATCGGCCTCACCTTTGTCTGTCGGCGGCGTGCCGACAGCGACGAAGATGGCGGAACTGAGGCGGACGGCTTCCGCCAGGTCGCTGGAAAAGGTGAGGCGGTGGCCGCGGTGGCGGCTGAGAAGTTCGGGCAGAAATTTCTCGTGAATGGGGACTTCGCCGTTGCGCAAGGCGGCGAGCTTTTGCTGATCGTTATCGACCAGGACGACTTGGTGTCCGAGGTCGGCGAAACAAGCGCCCGCGACCAGACCTACATAACCTGAGCCTACAACTGCGATGTGCATGTTAATGCCTTGTGAGTGCGAACACCGATTTTACAGAAGTTCGAGGTTGGGTCGGAGTTTGTGCGGCAAAAACTTTGAAGTGTGGGCAGAAACGGGAATGCTGCTGATCCTCGCCGCTGCCCACGTCGGAATGCCATTAGGCTGGCGGCCCAAAATGCCTCAAGCAATGGTTGAAACCGCATGAAAGTGGCCGCATAATGGGCGTACCCGGCGGTTCGAATACCCGGTGACGCCATGACCCAGCCCTTCAGGTTGCCGGACCTACCGAACGAAGAGCCTTCCCGCGAGGAGCATCCTTCTGGCGAAGCCGGCTTCCGATTTGCCGGCGACGACAACGACGAGATCAGCCAGGTCGCACGTACGCTGGCCGAGCATGGCGGCGGAGCGGTGGCATTCGATCTCGCGCTCGACCTTGTTTTGAACGAAATTGTGGAGCAGGCCCGAAGCGCCACGGGAGCGACGGGCGCGGCCATTGCGCTGACGCGCGAGGGAGAAATGGTTTGTCGCGCCACTACCGGGACGAACGCTCCGGACCTGGGCGTGAGGGTAGAAACGGATTCAGGTTTGTCGGGCGAGTGTTTGAAATCTGGCGAGATTCAGCACTGCAGCGATACAGAGAGCGATCCGCGCGTGAACGCCGAAGCATGCCGGCAGTTGGGTGTGCGGTCGATGCTAATTGCGCCCATCCGCGACAGCAAAGAATGTGTTGGGATTCTGGAAGTGTTATCCACCGCGCCCCATGCATTTGGCGAAAAAGATTTCTTTACCTTGCGTGGGCTGGCGCGACGCGTGCTCCAGGATAAGCACGAAGCCGAGGAAGGCGTGTTGAATCCTCCGGAATTGCACGAGACTGCAGGCACCAAGATTCGGAATGAGCAGGCGGAGCAAGCTGCAGCGTTCGAGCGACCGCCTGACTCCGTTCTCGGAACAACGGATCCAACCAGCGCCAAGACCGGTTCTCCGGCACAACCAGCGGCCGTAAAACGAACCGACGCTCTGAGTTCAGTGCTGGTCGTCCTGCTAATCTCGGTGGCAGTGTTGCTGGGCGTCATGATTGGTTGGCGGCGAGCCGTGCTTCGGCGGGATGCCATTTCAGCGCCCGCGGCGTCAAGTGATGCTGCGACGATGAATCCACCGCCGGGTGCGAATGTACCAGCTGGCCCGACCTCAAACGGAGCAGGGGCAGCCGAGACTGCTGCGCTGGAAAAGCCGAAAACAGCGCACGCAGAAAATTCTGTTCCGACCGGTGGATTGCTCGTCACCCAGAACGGCAAAGTGATCTACCGGGTCGAGCCTGTGAATTCTTTACGGGGCGGCGCGACAAGGACGCCCCAACAATCGTCTGCAAATCGGATCATCCACCAGGTCGCGCCCGAGTACCCACCCAAGGCCAAAGCGCAGGGAATTCAGGGGCCGGTTGTGCTTGATGTTCAGGTTGGAGGCGATGGACGGGTTTCGGGTGTGCAGGTAATTTCAGGAGATCCCGTGCTAGCCGATGCTGCCGTAAGTGCAGTCAAACAATGGATTTACACGCCATTTTCGGTGGATGGCAAGCCGGTGGAACGGCAAAGCCGCATCACCCTGCGATTCACCCTCCCGCGAAGCTAGTCGCGCACCTTCCAGCCCGGATGAACAAATCATCGCTAAGCCTGCGAAAACAGACGAATTGACGCACGAAAAGCAAGAGTAAAATGCCGAGACCCATGGGGTCTTTCTTCTCTAGCGGAGAAATTGGAATGTAGTGCGCGATGAAGTCTTTTGTCACCAACACTTTCTTCCCATTGCAGGAAGTTGCAGGAGTCGATAAATTTACCCCACTTGATTACGCCGCGATTTTGAAGCGGCGAATTCACTGGTAGTTAATCCCCCCTTTTAATAACTGTAAGACGAAACACAAGCGAAGTGTTCTCGCTTGTCTGGTGGCAAATTCCAGGCGGAAGCCGCATGGGCGGACTGTTGTCAACGTTCGCAAATGTGACTGAGAGGGCGGAGCTATGAACGGGGTCGCGCGAGTCGAGTTGGGAAACCTGCCCATTCACTGCAGTCTGGTGATGGACCAGACTCGCTGGTACGCCGTTCGCACCCGTTCCCGCCACGAGAAGCTGGTAACCCGGCAGTTGGAAAATCAGGGTGTCCAGGCTTTCCTACCGTTAGTCACCAAAATCAATCAATGGAGTGATCGCCGAAAGCAAGTCGAAGAGCCGCTTTTTTCCGGCTACGCTTTCGTGCGCCTGAATCATTCCTCCGCAACCGAGCGGGTGCGTGTACTACAGACACAGGGCGTGGTGAATTTTGTAGGCGTGCAGGGCACCGGCATCGCGATTCCGGATCAGGAAATCGAGAATATCAACACTCTTCTAGCCAGCAAAGCGCAGTACCAGGAGCGGCCGTATTTGCATGTCGGCCAGCGGGTGCGGGTCTGTGGAGGAGCGCTGGACGGGCTGGAAGGAATTTTAACGGCCGAGAACAGCGACCAAAGCGTGGTGATCTCGGTGGGACTGATCCAGAGATCGTTAAGCGTACGAGTGGCTGGATATAACGTGGAACCGCTGTAACGTTCTTCTCCCTTGTCTGACAGAAACGAGTCCAAAGATTCTTGCGAGGTGCATGGTATGAGCGAAGTGCAGATGAAAGCAATGAAGAGTGACCCCCAGCCGATGAAGGCAAAACTGTCGCGCAACAACGACGGAGGCGCGATGGAAAAGCCGCCATCCCTGCGGAGTCTACGGGTGGAGGCTGAGATCTACGCGATCAGCCGGACCTTGGAATATACGGGATGGAACCGCCGTCGCGCGGCGCAGTTGCTGTCCATCAGCTACCGGGGAATTTTGTACAAGATCCGGCAGCACAATTTGACGCCGCGTCCGCGTCCGGTGGAAGAGCCGGCGGGGCAGATGCTGAAGGCCGAGTCTCAGGGCTGAGCGGCAGCTGTAAGCAGCAGTTGAACTGCGGGTGGCCTCTGCCTATGAGATTTCTCGCCAATCAAACCAGAGGAACGACAATCTGGAGGGTTTTTGCGATGAGAATGAGTTTTGTGTCAGCAATGAGATGGCCGATGGTGCTACTTGCCGGGTGCGCCCTGTGCGCCGGGCAGCAAGCGCTGAGTTCAGGTCCGGCGGCGGCAATCCCGGCGGTGGCAACACCGGTGAGTGCGAGCCCGGCAGATGCCGCAAAGTCAGGCGCCGCGAGCACGCAGTTCAAAGACCGCAGCCCGCGCTATCGGATCGAAGCAGGCGACTCGTTTGACGTCACTTTCGAGCTGAGTCCCGAGTTCAATCAGACCGGGGTCGCCGTACAGCCCGATGGATTCGTGACGCTGCGAAGCGTGGGTGATCTGAAAGTGGCGGGCGAGACGGTTCCAGAGTTGACGGAGACGCTGCGCACGGCATATTCGAAGATCCTGAACGATCCTGTGATCTCGGTGGTGTTGAAAGAGTTTGAGAAGCCTTATTTCGTGGCCGACGGACAAGTGGCGAAGCCGGGCAAGTACGAGATGCACGGAAACACCACCCTGACCCAGGCGATCGCCATTGCGGGCGGGTTCCAATCGGCCGCAAAGCACTCGCAAGTGCTGTTATTCCGCCGGATCGATGATCAGTGGACCGAGGCCAAGCTGATCGACGTGAAAAAAATGCAGAAGAGCGGAAACCTCAAGGAGGATCCGTTCTTGCACCCGGGCGACATGCTCTTCGTGCCCAAGAACACGATGTCCAAAATTGACCGCTATATTCCGAATTTGAGCATGGGCACTTATCTTCCCTTGACGATCCCATAGGTTGGGGACGGCCGAATCGAGGCAAAGGGACTACAAGGGAAAACGGAGAAAATATGAACGACACACTACACGGCTACGGACACCGCCCCTACTCATTTACCGCGCGCGACGTGGCTGCCATTGGATTTCGCCACAAGAGATTACTGGTTTTGTGCTTCGTTGGAGTGGTGCTGGGAGTCGCACTCTCGGCGATTTTCCTACCGGCCAAATACCGCGCGGAAACGAAACTCCTGGTGAAACGTGAGCGCGTCGATCCCGTGATCACGCCCGATCAGGCCGCGCCCATGACCTTTCACGACACTGTCAGCGAAGAAGAAATCAACTCGGAAGTCGAGTTGATCACCAGCCAGGATGTGCTGCAGAAGGTGGTCACCACCTGCGGACTCGACAAGAAGAAGACCCTCTCGTCGCTTCTGCACCCGTGGCAGACGCAGCAGAACCGCACCGACAAAGCCGTAATCGATCTCCGGTCGGACCTCCAGTTGGAAGTGCTGAAAAAGACCAACGTCATCAGCATTGCGTACGAGTCGAAAGATCCGAAGCTGGCGCAGAAGGTGTTGGCCACATTGAACGACGCGTACCTGCAGAAGCATTTGGACGTGCATCATCCGTCAGGGCAGTTCGCGTTCTTCGACGAGCAGGCGGAGAAGTACAAGCAGCAGATGTTGTCGGCGGAAGGCGAACTCAAACAATTCGCAGTCGATCAAGGGGGCGTTGCGCCGACCACCCAGCGCGACATGACGCTGCAAAAGCTGGCGGACTTCAACGGATCGTTGGAAACGACTCGGGCGTCGATTGCGGAGACCGAAAAGCGCATCGCCGACCTGGAAAGCCAGTCGCAGCAGACCCCTGCGCGCTTAACCACGCAGATGAAGCAGGGGGACAACGCCCAGGTTCTCGAGAACCTGAAATCGACGTTGCTGACGCTGGAGATGAAGCGCACGGAACTGCTGACCAAGTATCAGCCAACGTATCCGCTGGTAGTCGAGGTGGATAAGCAGATCAGCGATACGCGCTCAGCACTGCAGAGGGAAGAGACCTCGCCGGTCAAAGAAGAGACCACGGATCAGAATCCGACTTATGCCTGGGTGAGTTCTGAACTGTCGAAGGCCAAAGCGGACCTGAGCGGATTCCAGGCGCGTGAAGCTGCGCTGGTGGCCATCGTAAACGTCTACATGGGGCAGGCCAAGAAACTGGAAGAGCAGGGCCTGTTGCAAGGCGACCTGACCCGCACCGAAAAAGAGAGCGAAGGAAACTACCTGCTCTACACGAAGAAGAAAGAAGAGGCGCGGATTGAAGATGCGCTCGACCGCACCCGGCTGTTGAATGTGTCGGTGGTGCAGAATCCCGCGCTGCCCAGTTTGCCCACGAGGTCTCCCGTCGTATTTTCGCTGGTTGCTCTGTTGCTGGCTTCGGCGATCAGCATCGGCGTGGTCTTTGCCATTGATTACACCGATCAGTCGTTCCGCACGCCCACTGAGGTGCTCAACGAACTCAGGATCCCGGTGCTGGCAGCGGTTCCGATTCACCGCAACGGGTTGTACAGCAGCAACGGAAATGGAAACGGGAATCATGTGAATGGAAACGGCAACGGTCATCAGGCCGGTGTGACGATTGAAAGCGCGAGCAGCAACCCGATCATCGAGGAGCGAGGCTAAGCAAGATGTTCCTAGACTATTTCGGTCTTCGAGAGCAGCCGTTCGGAGTGACGCCGGACCCGCGTTATCTATACCTGGGACCGGCTCACCGGGAGGCATTGGCTTCTCTCTATTACGGGATCGAGGCGAATCGCGGGTTCCTGTCGCTGATTGCGCGGCCGGGAATGGGCAAGACGACCCTGCTATTTCACCTGCTCGCGAAGTTCGATCGCACCGCGCGAACCGCATTCCTGTTCCAGACCCAGTGCAGCTCGCGCGAGTTCATGCGGTTCCTGCTGGCGGAAGTCGGCATCGAGACCGAATCGCAGGACTTCGTCCGGATGCACGAGGAGTTCAATCGATGCCTCGTGCAGGAAGCGCGTGCAGGCAAGCGCTTCATCGTAGTCATTGACGAGGCGCAGAACCTGGATCCAACGGTGCTGGAGACGGTGCGGTTGCTGTCGGATTTCGAGACGCCGCAGGCGAAGTTGCTGCAGATTGTGCTGGTAGGACAGCCTGGGCTGGCCGACAAACTGGCGAGTCATTCCCTGGTGCAGTTGCGGCAGCGCATCACTTCGGTAAGCGGATTAAATCCGCTCCCTCCGGAAGAAGTAGGGCGCTTCATGGATCATCGTCTGCACGTCGCCGGCTATCGCGGTACCACGCGTTTGTTCACGGCGGAAGCGCAGGAATTGATCGCCCAGGTGAGCGAGGGAATTCCGCGACAGATCAACAATTATTGCTTCCACTCGCTTTCGCTGGCTTGCGCCATGAAAAAGAAAGTAGTGGATGTCGGGATGGTGCGGGAAGTAACGCACGATCTCGATATCACCCGGTTTGTTTCCGATGTGGGCACGAACGGGAACCGGCATCAGGGGGCGAACGGCGGAAGCGACCCTTACCAGGCGGTGCAGGAACTAGGGGGGGCGGCGCGGGATTATGCGCGGTCCACGATCTCGACCGAGGGAGCAGCGCAGGACTATCTGAGCCCCGCGGAAGCGATCGAGCATATGCGGGACGTAGCACGATTGTTGCATAACTGGCGGAGTGGCAGGAATTCCGCGTAGGGAACGAGCAGTCGTCCGGAGAGATTCAGAACGAGCCAGAGGTAGAGAGACCCTTATGAGCAGAAATTTCGAATTGATGCAGAACCTGGGCAGAGAACGGGAAATGTTTGAAGCCGCAACCGGGGCCGCGCAAGCGACCGCCGCAACCGTGGCACCGGAACCAGCGATGAAAGCCGCCCCGGCGCCAATGGAATTGCAGCCGCTGCAATTGAAGATGGACGCTTCGCAGAGGGATGAGATTTCCAAGCTGGTGCAGCGCGTGTTCTTGCAGCCGGGAGCGGGCCGGGGACACCTGGTGGTGGTCTCGGGAATGGAATCCGGCAATGGTTGCAGCTGGATTTGCGCCCGCATGGCCGAAATTCTGGCCTCGCAGGTTTCGGGCTCGGTGTGCGTGGTGGACGCGAACCTGCGCACGCCCGGGCTTCACCGCGAATTCGGAGTGCCCAACCACTACGGATTGACCGACGCGCTGCAGGTATCGGACCCGATCCGCCGCTTTGTCACATCGCTGTCGCGCCCGAACCTGTGGCTGCTGAGTTGCGGCGCGGAGATTGAAGGCATGCAGACGATGCTCGGCTCAGAGCGGATGCGAGCCCTGCTGCCGGAATTACAGCGCGAATTCGACTATGTGCTGATCGACGCGCCCCCGATGGACACGGGCGAGGACAGTGTCGTGCTGGGCCGGCACGCGGAAGGAATCGTGCTGGTGCTACGGGCCAATTCCACCCGGCGGGAAAGCGCGCGCAAGGCGGTGCGCGATCTGGAGAACGGCAACGTCAGGGTGCTGGGCGCGGTGTTGAACCATCGAACCTTCCCGGTTCCTGAATCCATCTATCGCAAACTCTAATCGCAGGACACACGAGCACGGGACTGAAGACACAATGTTTGAGACTTTGCGAGCGGATATTGAGCGGGCGATGCAGCAGGCGCGTCCCGATGACTGGACGCCGACTTGGAAACACAAGATTGAAGTATGCCTGCGTCATGCGACCTGGCCGGTAATCGCCTATCGCTACGGGCACTGGACACTCGGCGTTCGGATTCCGGTGATCGGCCAACTGCTGCGCTTGAGCGGGCTGATCTTCCGCAAGGTTACCGAGCTGTTCACCAGTGTTCACATTGATGTGCACGCCAAGATCGGGCCGGGATTCGTGATTCACTCGGTGTATGCGATCAACCTTGGGAAGACGAACATCGGCGAGAACTTCACGATCGCCACGGGGTGCCTGATTTCGCATGCGTGCCGCGGTATCGGCGACAACGTTTATTTCGGGCCGGGAGCCAAGCTAGTGGGCGACGCTAAGATTGGCAACAACGTGGTGATCGCGGCCAACAGCCTGGTGCTCACCGACGTTCGCGACAACCTGATGGTCATGGGCGTTCCGGCACGCATCAAGCTGCCGGGCGGGCGCCCGCAGAAATTTGTAAAGAAAACGGCTCCGGTCGCGGTTCCGGCGCAAGCACCGCAAGCGAAGCCGGAGATTCCGGCGGCCGCAGCTGCGAAATCCCCCGCTTCAGTTTCTGCCTGACAAAGCTCAAGGGTACTTGGGCCAGATTGAACTAGGAGAGAAAGAACCTTGGACTTTGCATGGAGTGAGGAGCAGGCGGCGTTTCGCAAAGAGGTGCTGCGTTTCGCGCGCGAAGAGCTGAAAGGCGACGTCATTGAGCGCGACCGCAAGGAAGAGTTTCCCAAGGATTTGTGGGAAAAATGCGCGACGTTCGGCATCCAGGGCTTGCCCATTCCCGCCGAATATGGCGGCGGCGGCGCGGACACGCTGACAACGGTCTGCGCGCTCGAGGCGCTCGGCTACGGTTGCAACGATAACGGGCTCCTGTTCTCTATTAATGCGCATATGTGGAGTTCGGAGATTCCAATCTGGAATTTCGGGACCGAGGCGCAGAAGAAAAAATATCTTCCGGGGCTGGTGAGCGGCGGCATCGGCCTGCACGCGATGACCGAGCCGGGATCGGGATCGGACGCCTACAGCCTGAAGACGCGCGCCGAGCGCAAGGGCAACTGCTACGTACTGAACGGATCGAAGACGTTCAGCAGCAACGCGCCGGATGCCGACGTCACAATCGTATTTGCGAACCTGGATCCCAGCCGCGGGCCAAATGGGGTAACCGCATTCCTGGTGGACAAGGGGACGCCAGGATTCAGCGTAGGACGCAAGCTGCACAAGATGGGATTGCGCACGTCGCCGATGGCGGAGATCTCGCTGCAGGATTGCGAGATTCCAGTCGAGAATTTGCTGGGCAAGGAATTCGGCGGGCAGGCGGTGTTCACCTCGTCGATGGAGTGGGAGCGGATTTGCATCCTGGCCAGCCATCTCGGCGCCATGCAGCGAATCATGGAGACCTGCATCAAGTACGCCAAGGAGCGCAAGCAATTTGGCGAGCCCATCGGAAAGTTTCCGGCGGTCAACAGCAAGATCGCCGACATGGATGTGCGGCTGGAGACCGGGCGCCTGGCGCTGTACAAGGCGGCATGGTTGAAGAGCCAGGGACGCCATCCGCTGCGCGAAGCTTCGATTGCCAAGTTGTATGTAAGTGAGGCGTGCATCAAGAGCTGCCTGGAAGCGATTCAACTGCACGGCGGTTATGGATACATGACCGAGTACGAACTGGAACGCGAGTTGCGAGATGCGATCGCGGGCACAATTTATTCCGGGACATCGGAAGTGCACCGAGTGATCATCTCGAGCTATTACGGACTGTAAAAAGTTTATCCCCCACACAAATCCACCTGGGCTGGGTTCTGACCAATGGCATACGTACTGCAACAGTTGCTGACGAAGAGCGCGAAGAATTCTCCGGATAAACCGGCGGTGTGGGCGCGCGGCAAGAGCATTACCTACCGGGAGTTGGACGAGCGGTCGAATCAGTTGGCGCAGCTGCTGCGGCAGCGGGGAGTGCAGAAGGGCGATCGCGTCGGGCTGTTCTTTCCGAAGTGTGTGGAATCGATCGTGTCGATGCTGGGCGTGCTGAAGGCGGGCGGAGTTTATGTGCCGCTCGATCCGCAAGCTCCGTCGGACCGGATCGGATACATCATCGGGAACTGCGGCATTCGGATTCTGATTACGAACAGCGAGCGGCGGTCCGCTCTGGCTGCGGAGACGGTGGACACGCTGGAGTGCTGCATTCTCATTGACGGCGAAGGGAACGGCGGTAACCTGATCTCGTGGTCGCAGCTTGCGGAATATCCAGCGTCGCATGCCCCGGCGGTTACGCTGGTCGAGACCGACCTGGCCTACATTCTTTATACATCGGGTTCGACAGGGCGGCCGAAGGGCGTGATGCTAACGCACCAGAACGCTTTGACCTTCGTGGAATGGTGCGCAGAGGAATTTCAGGTGCGCAGCGAGGACCGGCTCTCCAATCATGCGCCGCTGCACTTCGACCTGTCGGTCTTTGATGTTTACAACACGCTGGAAGCAGGCGCGACCGTTTATCTGATTACCGAAGATCTGGCGCTGTTTCCGACGAGCCTGGCGAACTTCATCGAGAACCAGCAGATCACCATCTGGTACTCGGTGCCATCGGCGCTGATGCTGCTGCTGCTGCACGGGCGGCTCACTTCGGAAAAGCTGAAGAGCTTGCGCGTGATCCTGTTTGCGGGAGAAGTTTTCCCCATGAAGTATCTGCGGCAACTGGCGGAAGTCTCTACGACCAGCGAGTTGTACAACCTATACGGCCCCACCGAGACCAATGTCTGCACCTATTACAAAGTGGAACGCGAGCAGCTGGCGGCGCTGGAGAAGCTGCCGATCGGAATTGCGTGTGCAAATACAGAATGCTTCTCGGTGACTCCTGAAGGACGGCTGGCGGGAAATGGCGAGGCGGGCGAGTTGTACGTTCGCGGACCGTCAGTGACCTACGGGTACTGGGCCGATCCGGAGAAAACAAAGAAGATGTGCGTGCCCAACCATTTCCAGGAGAATTTCGAAGAGAAGATGTACCGCACGGGCGACATCGTGACTGTCGGTGAGGATGGCAATTACTACTTCCAAGGTCGGCGCGACAGCATGATCAAGAGCCGCGGATACCGCATTGAACTGGGTGAGATCGAGAGCGCCCTGCTCAGCCATCCCGGGGTGCGCGAAGCCGCGGTATTGGCGGTACCCGACGAGGTGATTGGCAACCGGATCCGGGCAGTGGTCGCGCCGCACATTCCCGGCTCGCTCGGAGTTCTGGAATTGCAGCAGTACTGCGCGTCGCGGGTTCCCAAGTACATGATTCCGGAGTTGGTGGATCTTTACGACGAGTTGCCCAAGACTTCTACGGGCAAGATTGACCGGGTGAAGCTGGCGTCGGAACCGGCCGGCGCGGTCCGAGTTTAAGCAGGAAGAGTGGTCGCTGTACGCAATGCCAAATTCACATCTGTAATGGGGAGAGAGAACAATGATTGAAGCGGCAGAAGTGAAAGACCGGATTCGCGAGTATGTGCTCGAAGAATTCGCCAAGACTAAGGGCGTTAACCAGATCACGGATCAGGAAATTCTGACCAAGAACGGCATCATCGATTCCATGGGCATTTTCCGTCTGGTCGCTTTTCTGGAAGAGACTTTCAATGTGCGCATCGGCGACGAAGAAATTACGCACGACAATCTGGAAAGCGTCGACGCCATCGAGCGCCTTGTGCTCGCCAAGTCCAAGAAGTAAGCGCGCATAATCAGCGCGACAGACCCTACCGTGAAGCGGGCAGCGGCGAAGGTTGCCCGCATTCACACAGCAATCCTTCCCCCGGTCCGCGAAGTCGTTGCAACCATCTCCTCGGGATCTCTTATGAGCATAGGCCGCAGGCTTCTATCAAGTGGTATCAAGTTATTTGATTTGCTGCTGATGATGGTCTCGTTCGCCTTGGCGACCCTGCCGCAATATCACCGGGTGGGCAGATTTAGCCTGGCGGAATTTTTCGAGATGCGCGTGAAGCTCGGCAATCTATTGCTGTTCGTCAGCTTCCTTTTGATCTGGAACATTTTGTTCAACGTCTTCGGGCTGTACGGCTCGAAACGCATGACCAGCCGCTGGGAAGAAATGTGGGATCTGGTGCGGGCAACCTCGGTGGGCGCATTCGTGATCGCTGTGTTTGGGCTGATGTTTCGGATTTGGCTGGTGAACCGGGTTTTCCTGGTGCTGTTCTGGGTGCTGACCACTTCGTTGGTCATTCTGAGCCGCACGATCATTCGTGCGGTTCTGGCCTACGAACGGCGGCATGGGCGCAACATGCGAAATATGCTGGTGATCGGAACGAACCCGCGCGCGCTGCGATTGGTAGAGCGAATCCAGCACAAGCCAGAATTGGGCTACCGGGTGCTGGGGTTCGCAGACGAGGAGTGGAACGGGCTGGAGGAATTCAAGAAAAGGGGACTGCCCCTGGTTTCCGATCTCGATGCGTTGCCGGCCTATGTGCGCCGCAACGTGGTGGATGAAGTCGTGCTGGCGCTGCCAATTCGCTCCTTCCACACGTTCGCTTCGAAGATCGCGGCGGCATGCGAACAGCAGGGAATCATCGTACGGTTCCTGCCTAACATTTTCGACCTCAAAGAGGCGCGCCATCGAACCGAGGAGTTCGACGGCGATCCGCTGATCAGCCACGAGAGCACGATTACCGACTTCTGGGGGCTGGCGATCAAACGTGCCATCGACGTCGTCGTTTCGCTGGTCGCGATCATCCTGCTTTCCCCGGTAATGCTGCTGAGCGCGCTGGCGGTGAGGCTCACTTCGCCCGGACCAATTTTCTTTGTGCAGAAGCGGCTGGGCCTGAATAAGAGAATGTTCCACATCTACAAATTCCGCACCATGGTGATGGATGCGGAGGCCCGTCTGAAAGATCTGGAGCACCTGAACGAAGCCAACGGCGCGGTGTTCAAGATTAAGAAAGATCCGCGCATCACCCTGGTGGGAAGCTTTCTGCGCAAGACAAGCATCGACGAGCTGCCGCAGTTGTTCAACGTGCTGAAGGGCGAGATGAGCCTGGTGGGGCCGCGTCCGCTGCAGGTGCGGGACTACGAATTGTTCGAAACGTTCTGCGGCGATTGGCAGCGCAAGCGGTTCAGCGTGCGTCCGGGAATTACGTGCCTGTGGCAGATCAAGGGGCGGAGTTCCACAACGTTTGAGAAATGGATGGAGCTGGATCTCCAGTACATCCGCACCTGGTCGTTGTGGCTGGATCTGGAGATTCTGGCGAAGACTGTACCGGCTGTGCTGCGAGGTTCGGGAGCAGCGTAAAAGCACACATTCGTAAATCTATGGACTCTGTAAATCTGACAACGTCAATCCCTGACAAGGCTGGCCGCTTACCAGCGCAGCAGTTGTGCTGCGTGCATGAGATGGTAGCTCGGCGGGCGGCGGAGAATCCGGCGGCGCTCGCGGTATCCGGGGTGCGCGGGGAGTTGACGTATGGCGAACTCAATCGCCGAGCCAATCAACTGGCTCATTATTTGCGGGAAATCGGCGTTCGGCGGGAGGTGGTCGTTGGATTGTACTTGGATCGGTCGCCCGCCATGGCGATTGCGGCGCTCGCGATTCTGAAGGCCGGTGGGGCGTACTTGCCTCTCGATCCGATTCATCCGGCGGAGCGGTTGGCATTCATGGTGCAGGACGCGCAGGCTGCAGTCCTGGTCAGCGGGTCGCGGCAGATGGAAGGATTTCCGAGCGGCGATTGGCAGATCGTGACCGTTGATGGCGATGCTCAGAAGATTTTCGGCCAGCCAGAAACCGAGATCGAGAGCGGTGTGGACGCGGAGGACCTTGCCTACATCATTTACACATCGGGCTCCACGGGGCAGCCGAAGGGAGTTGAACTGGTACACGGCGGGTTGTCGAACCTGGTGGGGTGGCATCAGCGCGCGTTTCAAGTTACGGCGGCTGACCGGGCAAGCGCGCAATCGACACTGGGATTCGATGCAGCTGTGTGGGAGTTGTGGGCATATCTTGCCGCGGGTGCGAGCCTGCATTTTCCGGATGATTCGGTGCGCAACGACGCCAATGCGATGCGCGACTGGATGGTGTCGCGGCAGATCACGATTTCATTTGTAGCGACGGCGATTGCGGAACGGTTGCTGCGGGTGGAGTGGCCGGCCGAGACCAGGTTGCGATGCTTGCTGACCGGCGCTGACACTTTGAAGACTTATCCGCCGGAGCGCCTGCCGTTTGTATTCGTGAACAATTACGGCCCGACCGAGTGCACCGTCGTGAGCACGTCGGGGGTGGTCCCGGTAAGGGGTTCCGCAAGTGAAGCACCTTCGATTGGGAGTCCGATTGACGGGGTCGAGATTTACATCCTCGACGAAGAAAAGCGGCCGGTGCGGGACGGCGCGGCTGGGGAAATTTACGTCGCTGGGGCCAACATGGGGCGCGGATATCGCGGCCGTCCAGACTTGACGTCGGAACGTTTCGTCGAGAATCCCTTCCACCGTGGCGCACGCATGTACCGAACGGGCGACGTGGGGCGGTGGCTGCCGAACGGCGACATCGCCTTTCTGGGCCGTGTGGATGAGCAAATAAAAGTACGCGGGTACCGGGTCGAGCCGACCGAGGTCGCAACCGTGCTGGGCCGGCATTCGGCCATCGAGAGTTGTCTGGTAACGGCAAGCGAGAATCTCCCGGGCGAAAAACAGCTGGTTGCGTATGTCGTTCCGGCAAAAGGAGCGCAGCTGAGCGCGCGGGTGCTGCGCGAATTCCTGCTGGAGAGACTGCCGGATTACATGGTGCCATCGGCCTTTGTCCGCATTGCAAGTGTTCCAGTAACGGCGCAGGGGAAGGTGAATCGCGCGGCGTTGCCGGCAGTGAATGGCAACCGGTTGTCGGATGAAGTTTACGTCGAGCCACGGACGATGGTGGAAGAAGAGCTGGTGAAGATTCTGGGGCCGTTGCTTAAACTCGATCGCGTGGGCGTGAACGACAATTTTTTCCTGCTGGGCGGCCACTCGCTGCTGGGAACGCAGGTGATCGCAAGAGTGAGCGAAACCTTCGGAGTGGATTTGACGCTGTTGAAATTATTCGATCATCCGACAGTCTCCGAAATGGCCGCAGAAATTGAGACCCTGATTCTGGCTAAAGTCGAGCAGGCGTCGGCCGCCGCTTTGGCAGGAGAACGCGACACCCGTGTCTAGCGCCAACACCATCTCGCGGCTGGAGAGCAGGGACCGGACGATGAGCCTGTATCACCTGCTCGATCCGGAGGTGCTGGCGAACCCCTATCCGCTGTTCCAGCGTTTGCGCTCGGAAGATCCCGTGCACTGGGACCCATTTCTGCATGCCTGGGTGGTGACGCGGTATGCGGATGTCATGGAAGTGCTGCTCTCATTTTCGGCCGACCGCACGCCAACGCCCGAGCAACTCGATCAGATGGGCCTGGCGGCTCTGAACCCTATTGCGCGGGTGATGGTGAAGCAGATGCTGTTCATGGATGCGCCTGCGCACACGCGCCTGCGGGGGCTCGCATCGAAGGCATTCACTCCGGCCCGTGTGGAGCAGTTGCGCGAGCACATTCGCGACGTCGTCAAGAGCTTGCTGGACGGCCTTCGGGGCAAAGAAGAGATCGACGTGATCGCGGAGATAGCCGAGCCGCTGCCGGCCATCGTTACGGCGGAGTTGATGGGCCTGCCCACACGCGACCACGTGCAGCTGAAACAGTGGTCCGCCGACTTTGCCGAAATGCTCGGCAACTTCCAGCACAATCCGGAGCGTTATCCGCGCGTGCTGAAGACTGTGGCGGAGATGACGGAATATTTCCGCGACGCGGTTCGCGATCAGCGCGAGCATCCGCGCGAGGGACTGATTCATTCGCTGGTGACCGCGGAAGTGGATGGCGACCGGCTGACCGAAGAAGAAGTGATTGCCAATTGCATTGTGACCATGGTCGGCGGGCAGGAAACCACCACGAATCTGATCGGTAATGGTCTATTGACACTGCTGCGGAATCCGGCGGAGATACAGCGTCTGCGCAGTGACTGGTCGCTGATTCCGCCGGCAGTGGAAGAGATGCTGCGTTACGAGAGCCCGAGCCAGCATACGGCGCGCATGTGCCCGTCGGACCGGGAAATGGGCGGGAAACTGATCCAGAAACGGCAGGCGGTGATTGCGGTGATGGCGGCTGCGAATCGAGACCCCGAGCGTTTTCCGGATCCGGACCGCTTCGATATCACGCGCAAGGATAACCGTCACTTGGCGTTCGGTTATGCGGCGCACTTCTGCTTTGGTGCTCCGTTGGCGCGGGCGGAAGGGCAGTTGGTGTTCGATGATTTCCTGCGTCGTTATGAAAACCTCACGCTCGCCCAGGATCGGCTCGAATGGCGTACGAATCTGGGATTACGCGGGTTGAAGTCTCTGCGGGTGAAAGTGGGGCAGCAGGCATCTTCCGACAAGTCGGTTGGCTCGCCGCAGACAGTGAGTTCATCGAACTCTGAGCCCAAGCAGGTTGGCTGTGCGTATGAGGCGCAGGGCAACGGGAACAAGCAAGGATTGATCCGGAAATATCTGCAGGCACGGATGGCGCAGCAGGCGGAGAATACGCCCGCGATTCCACGACGCCACCAGACGGGTCCGGCGCCACTTTCGTTTGCGCAAGAGCAGATCTGGCTGCATTGCCAGTTTGCTAAAGAGCTCTACAACGAGTCGGTGACAATTTACCGTAGTGGGCCACTGCAGGTGGCGGCGCTGCAGCGGGCGCTGGCAGAGATAATCCGGCGGCATGAGGCGTGGCGCACGACGTTCAAGGTCGTCGACGGCCAGCCGATGGCCGTGGTGAATGCGCCCTATGAGCCGGTCATCGAGATGGTCGACCTGCGAAAAAGGGCAGCAAACCAGCAGGAGCCGGAGTCGCTGCGGGTGGCGCGGGAACGGGCGCGGTTTCCGTTCGATATGGAGCGGGGGCCGCTGGTGCGTGCCCTGCTGGTGCAGTCTGGGGAGCAGGATTACCGGCTGTATTTGTTCCTGCACCACATTATTTTTGACGGCTTCTCGGTTTACAACATCTTCCTGCCGGAGCTAGTGAAGATTTATAACGCGTTGCTAGCCGGGCAACCATCGCCATTGCCGGAGTTGCGGTTACAGTACGCCGACTTTGCGCAGTGGCAGCGGGATTCGCTCAAGCAGGAGCAACTGGAGGAGTCGCGGAAATTCTGGGCGAGTCAATTGGATGGCGAGATTCCGGTATTGGAGTTGCCGACGGATCGTCCGCGTCCGGCGCTGCAAAGTTTCCGCGGTGCGATGCATCGCTTCGCGTTTTCGCAGAGCCTGACGGATCGCCTGCATGCGCTGGCCCAAAGCGAGAACACGAGTTTCTTCGTTACGGTTCTGACCTGCTTCGCGGCGCTGCTGCGGCGCTACAGTTCGCAACAGGATTTTGTTATCGGCACGGTGACTTCGGGGCGCAAGCATTCTGAACTGGAGGCGCTGCTGGGGTGTTTTCAGAATCCTCTGGCGTTGCGGCTAAGGCTAGGCGGAGATGTGAGCTTTCGCGAGATGCTTGCCTACACGCGAGAGGTCACGTTGAGCGCTCTGGCGCACGATAAAGCGCCATTCGAGCGCCTGGTGGAAGAGCTTTCGGTACGCCGCGATACGAGCCGCAATCCGATCTTCAACGTAATGTTTTCGCTGGCTCCGCCGACTCCCAGGTTTGAAGACGGATGGGATCTGAACCAGCTCGATCTGGACGCGGGAACGGCGAAGTTCGATCTCGACCTGGAATTGGATGACCGGCCTTTGGGGTTGCAGGGGCGCTTCGTTTATTGCACTGACCTGTTCGAGGCGGCGACGATCGAACGCATGGCCGGGCACTTCCAGACCATGATCGAAGCGATTGTCGCGGATCCCGAGCAGAAGATTTCATCTTTGCCGATGCTGACTGCGCGGGAAGAGGAGCAATTCGCAGAGTGGAATCGGACTGAGACGGAATACCCGAGTGAGCGCTGTGTGCATGAGTTGGTGGAGGCGCAGGCGGAGCGCACTCCCAATGCGAGTGCGGTAGAGCATGGCGGCGAGAAGCTGACGTATCGCGAACTGAGTCATCGGGCCAACCAATTGGCCAATTTTCTTCGCAAGCGCGGCGTTGGACCGGAGTCGAGGGTGGGCATTTGCCTGCGGCGCTCGCTGGAATTGCCGGTGGCGTTGCTGGCCGTGCTGAAGGCGGGCGCGGCGTGCGTACCGCTCGATCCGGCGTATCCCAAAGAGCGGTTGACATACATGCTGGAGGATTCCGGAACCGGCCTGGTGCTGACGCAGCCAGGGTTGTTGGCCGAAGTCACGGATTTTGACGCCGAAGTCATCAACCTGGAGCCGGACTGGAAATTGTTCGCGGCGGAGAATCGAGAGAACGTGGCCAGCGGCGTGAAGCCCGAGAATCTGGCTTATGTGATTTATACGTCGGGCTCGACCGGAAAGCCGCGCGGGGTGCTGCTCAAGCACGGCGGGCTGGTGAATCACAACGTGGCGGCAGCGAAGCTGTTCGGAATGAACTCTTCGGATCGTATGGCGCAGTTCGCGTCCATCTCGTTCGACATCGCGATCGAAGAAATCTTTCCGACCTGGATTACGGGCGGAGCGTTGGTGGTTCGCGAGGAAGAGGCATCACTGGTCGTGGGTGACTTCCTGCGCTGGGTGGACGAGAAGAACGTTACCGCACTCGATCTGCCGACTGCGTACTGGCATGAGTTGGTGCGCGAGCTTTCTGAGTCGTCACTGACGTTGCCCCGGAGCTTGCGGATCGTCATTGTGGGTGGCGAGAAAGCGTCGTCGGGCGCGCTGTCCGAGTGGCGGAAGCTGGCGGGCTCGCGAGTGCGATGGGTCAATACCTACGGGCCGACAGAAACTAGCGTGATTGTCACCGCGTTCGAGCCAAAGAATTCGGAAGAGATTCCGGCGGTGCTGCCCATCGGCCGGCCGATCGCCAACACCCGGATTTACATTCTAAGCAAGAATCTACAGCGGCTGCCGGCAGGAATTGCGGGCGATCTGTACGTTTCCGGGCCAGGTTTGGCGCGGGGGTATCACAATCGCCCGGAAGTTACAGACGAGAAGTTCGTGGCGGATCCTTTCCGGCCGGGCTCGCGGATGTACAAGACGGGCGATCTGGCGCGGTATTTGCCCAATGGCGATATCGAGTTCGCGGGCCGCACCGATGATCAGGTTAAGATTCGCGGGTACCGCGTGGAACTGGAAGAGATCGAAGCGGTGCTGGGATCGCATGCGGGCGTTCACGAAGTCGTGGTTACAGCCCGCGAGAATGAGTCGGCCGAAAAAACGCTGGTCGCGTACCTGGTTCCGTCGCGCGATGCGGTGCCGACGGCGAGTGAGTTGCGGTCGTACCTGAAACAGAAGCTTCCGCATTACATGGTGCCATCGGCGTTTGTGCTGCTGGAGGCGATGCCGAAGACGCCGAACGGGAAGACTGACAAGCGCGCGCTGCCGGCGCCGAAGGCGGCCGATTTCGCAGCGCCGCAGGAGTATGTCGCTCCCAGCGACGAGTTGGAAACGCAGCTGACTGCGATCTGGGAAACGGTTCTCGACAAGAAGCCCATCGGCATTCGCGACAATTTCTTTGAGCTCGGCGGACATTCTCTGCTGGCGGCGCGCCTGATGCATCGCATCGAGCAGCAAGTAGGCCAGCGGCTTCCGCTGGCAGCATTGTTGCAGGCGCCGACGGTGGAGCAACTCGCGGCGCTGGTCCGGCAGGAACAATATTCGACCTCGTGGTCTTCGCTGATCGCGATTCAGTTTGAGGGCACGCGGCCACCATTTTTCTGCGTGCATGGCGTCGGCGGCAATGTGGTTGGCTTCCGTGACCTGGCGCGCCATCTGGGGCCGGATCAACCTTTCTATGCGCTGCAGCCGCAGGGGCTCGACGGCAAGCGCGAGTGCCTGACCAGCATTCCGGCGATGGCTGAACAATATATTCGCGAAATCAAGCGGGTGCAGCCGGAAGGTCCGTATCGCCTCGGAGGGTATTCGTTTGGCGGGCTGGTGGCATACGAGATGGCGCAGATGCTGGACGCGCAGGGCGAAGAAGTCGCGCTGCTGGGATTGTTCGATACGTATCCCGGAAAAATGCAGTCGCGGGGAGCACAGCTTAAGAATCTTTTTGGGCTGCCATTGACCGAACAGATCAGCTTCGTCGCCAAGAAGGGAAGCTTCGTGCTCATGACGCTGCGCAAGCGGCTGGAGCTGCAGTTCCTGCCGCGGGCGCTGCGCAATGTCCGGCAGGCTTGCGCGAAGGCTGCGGCGGAGTATGACGTGCGGCCCTATCGCGGAAAGATCACGCTGTTCCGCGTGCGAGAGAAGTCGGTGGGGAGCTTGAACGATCCGTACGCGATCTGGTGGCGCATGGCCGGGGAGGGCGTGGACTTGCGCGAGATCAGCGGGGATCACTTGAGTTTGCTGAAGGAGCCGCAGGTGCGGCTATTCGCCGAGCAGTTGGCGGATTGCTTGACGGCGGCTGCGACGGAGAAATCATTGGTGGCGGTGGGAGAGTAATCTGCGCGGGCGAGGACGCCGGCGCTCCAAGTGAAAAATGAGAAATACGGAACAATTACTGGATCCGGAGTCTGTGGAAGAAGTCGCGGCGGTGGCCTCGATGGAGGACCTCGATCGCGGCGGATCGTTCCGCAAGCTGGCGCGCTGGGGTACTAAGGGCGGGCTGGCGATTCTGGATCAGGGGCTGATTTCGGGATCGAATTTCCTGATCGGCATCCTGCTGGCGCGGTGGTTGATTCCAGCGCAGTACGGCGCGTTCTCGCTGGCGTTTTCGGTTTTCCTGCTGCTCTCGTACGTTTATCAGTCGCTGCTCTCCGAGCCGCAGGGGGTGTTCAGCGGATCGGCGTACAGCCAATGCCTGCGCGGATATCTGAAGGCGCTGCTGGGCATTCAGGCGGTGGTGACCGTTTTTGGGCTGGTTTTGCTGGGTGGGTCGGCGGCAATTGTGTACGCCATGGGTAAGGCCGAGGGGCTGCCAGGCGCTCTAGCCGGAGTGGCGATTGCGTCTCCCTGCATTTTGTTCTTCTGGTTGCTGCGGCGCGCGTACTACATGAATCTGGCGCCCGCTCGGGCCGCGGTGGGAGCGTTCATTTACTGCGTGCTGGTGACCGGTGGGCTGTTCGTCGCCTACAAAAAGGCGCTGGTCTCGCCCTTTACCGCGTACCTGCTGATGGCGATCGGCGCGCTGGGCACCGGGTTCTTCCTGCTGTCGCAGGTGAATAAGGCGTTGCCACCGGACAGGGTGAAAGGTCCGACGGAGGCACAAGCCTGGCACAAGCATTGGGAATACGGGCGCTGGGCGCTGGCGGTTTCGGTAGTGACGTGGATTCCGTATTACATGTACTACCCGCTGGTGAGCGCGTTTTCGGGGATGGCGCAGGCGGGGCAGTTGCGGGCGCTGATGAATCTTTCGCTGCCCATGGAGCAGAGCTACACCGCGCTGTCGATTCTGTTTCTGCCCTACGCGGCGCGCGTCTGCAGAGAGAAGGGGATCTCGAGTTCGGGACCGCTGGTCCGGCGCATCACTCTGCTCTTCGTGGTGGGCGCGCTGGCGTACTGGGCGGTACTGATTCCGTTCAGGGGCATCGTGTTCCACCTGCTGTATGGCGGCAAGTACCTGGAAGTAACGCCGCTTATCCCCTATGTGGCGCTAGGCACGACGCTGTGGAGCGCGGCGTTTGGTCCCGCGATCTTGTTGCGCGCCATCGAGTCTCCGGATTCGATCTTTTATGCGCGGATCGTGGCCAGCGTTTTATCGCTCGTCATCGGCGTACCCGCCACGCGTTCGTTTGGTTTGTGGGGAGTGGTTACGAGCATTATTGTGGCGAACCTCGCGGCCTTCCTCATTTCGATGTACATCTTGCACCGTAAGTCAAAGTCGGTTTTGGTTCCGAACCCGGTTCTGGAAGGGGAAGGCTAGATGAATATTGTGAAGAAGCTTCGCTACAAGGCATCGCGGACGAAACTGCGAGTGCCTAAAGCATGGTGGCAGCATCGCGGGCTCAACGAGCGCGATGTGTTCTTCGCGTCTTTTGAGCGCTCGGGCAATACGTGGCTGCGATTCGTGCTGATGGAGGTTCTGACCCAGGACAATGCCGGATTCCTGAACGTCAACCATACGCTGCCGGAGTTGGGGACACACCGCGAGGCGAGCCGAGTGTTGCCTAACGGCGGGCGCTTTATCAAGACGCACGAGCAGTACCGCCCGGAGTACAAGCGGGCGATTTACCTCATGCGCGATCTGCGAGACGTGATGCTCTCGAACTGGGCGCGCGACAAGGAAATGGGATTTTCGCAGTACTTCGACAATGGCAAGGATATGGACGGCTACATCGAGTCGTTCCTCAAGGGCAAAGTGACTCGTTTCGGTTCGTGGCAGGCGCACGTAGATTCCTGGCTGAACTGCCCGCTCGCCAACAACGGCAATTTGCTGGTAGTGCGGTATGAGGATCTGCGGCGCGATACCGAGAACGGACTAGCGGAGATGCTCGATTTTCTGGGAATCAAGGCAGATCGGGAGCGCATCCGCCGCGCGGTGGAGAACAACTCGCTGCGTGCCATGCGCGAGAAGGAAGAGAAGGCCAAAACTTCAGGGGCGGCTTTGGGCAAGGGAACGCTGCTGCGAAAGCACCGGATTGACCGCGAGGATGCGCGTTTTGTGCGCACCGGATCGGTGGGCGGATGGCGGGAGAAGCTGAGCCCGGCGCAGATCGAAATGGTAACGCGGTACGCAGGAGAGGCGCTGATGCGGGCGGGATATCCCGCCGGTGTCGAGGAGAGTTCACTGGTCGAGATGGCGGCTCAAAGGTAATCAGCGGGAAGTAACCGGGCCGAGTATGACTGAAGTAAGGAAGAAAATTGGCGGATTTCTGGCGATGATAGTCCTGCTCGCCCCCCTGGCAGCTTCCCAGAAAAATGCAGATCCTGGTTGCGAATCCCGCGATTGCGCGGCGGCTTCGGCGAAAGGCTTCTTACCGTCGAGTGCGCCGGGAAGCGTCGCCGAGGACGCAAAGAAATCCTTAGACGAGAGTGGGACATTGCGGCAGGCAGCGGCACCGATGGGGTTTTGGGTGGGAACGACGATTCAGGGACGCATGTGGAATCACGATCCGCAGTACAAGCCGGTGCTGGGGCGGGAGTTCAATGCAGCGGTCTCGATCGTGTTCCAGGGAATCACGCAGCCGCAGCGCGGCCGGTTCAACTTCGATCCGATGGATGAAGCCATGAGCTTCGCGCGCCAGCACCAGATGAAGCTCATGGGGCATTGCCTGGTATACCGGAACATGACTTCGGCGCCGTGGCTGAATTTCCAGAGCGCGCAGTGCGGCGGATGGGCGGCAAAAGAGCTGGATCAAATTCTGAAAGAGCACATTCAGACCATCGTGCGGCATGGCGGGGACACGTACTACGCGTGGGAGGTGGTGAACGAGCCGACGAACCCGACGCACAATGGCTGCTGGGCGCGGATTCTGGGGGAAGATGAATACATCATCAAGGCTTTTCGATACGCGCGGGAAGCGAATCCTGAGGCGCTGCTGCTTCTGAATGACACCTTCGGGCAGGGCGGAATCGATAAAGAGCGGGCCGGTGAATTCTTCGCACTGGTGACGCGGTTGAAAGCCGCCGGAGCGCCGATTGATGTGGTTGGCACGGAAATGCATTGGGAGTTGCCGCAGTTGCGGGCAACGTATCTGGATGAATTCAAGGCGTTCCTGGAGAGCGCGCGCAAAGCAGGCGTGAAAGTGCACATCACGGAAATGGACGTTTACCAGGGGCCCGAAGATACGCCGGATGCGTTCGCCAAGCAGAAAGAAGTCTTCTACAACGTGGTGCACACCTGCCTGAAAGATTCGAACTGCATTGGATTCATGACGTGGGGAATTGCGGATAAGTACAGCTGGCTGCGGACGTCGGACTGGAAGAATCTGCCGAACGCCAAGCCGGTGTTGTTCGATGAGAGTTACATGAAGAAACCGGCCTATTACGGTGTGCTGCAGGCATTGAGAGAGGGACGATGAATTCGAGCGTTCTAGAACGGCCGCGACAAAAGGGCGAAGCGGTCGAATCAAGCCGGCGCTGGGTGTGGCTGCTGCTGCTGTTTGTGGCGCTGGGCTTTTCGATTTCCGTCGCCGTGTCGCTGCTGGCCGGCTCGTCGCCCTTTGGAGTGCTGGTAGCGGCGGTCGCAATTGTCTTTGCAGTTCCGGTAGTGATCGTCGCGTTCGAGGCCTTTCCGGAAGCGATGATGAGCCTCCGGGTGCTGGCCCGGAACTGGACCTGGTGGCATCCTCTGTGGTTTTTCATCTTTTTCAGCATGCTGGTATTCCGTATACGCGACGTATCAGCGGCAAAGGCGGACCCGCTCGATGCCTACGCCCTGCTGCGCGTCTTGCCGGAAGCTTTCGTTGCGTTGACATTGATCATCCGCCTGATTCTGAAGAAGCCAAACTGGCTGGGCGCGCTGTTCCGCGGCATCCCGGGGGCGATGGCGATCTATTGCCTGGTGTGCCTGGCGACGACGGCATGGTCTGTAAATGCTTCGTGGACGGCATACAAATCGCTCGAATTTCTGGCCGACGTTTCGCTGCTGGCAGCGGTTGTGGCCAGCGCGGAAGGATCGTTCACTTATCAGAATCTGTTGGATTGGACGCTGACCTTCTACGGACTCTCGCTGGTCGGAGTGTGGATCAATCTTCCGATCTGGCCGAGCGAAGCCATGGACGGAGGACGGCTCACCGGCGTGGTTCCGGTCGAAGCGTCGAACAGCGTGGGAACGTCAGGAGCCGTGCTGGCGATCATCGCGATGTGCCGGCTTCTGCCTATTTTCGGGCGAGCCAAGAACCGGGCCTGGTACTTGTTGTTGTTGATCTTCGGGCTGGTGTCGATGGTGCTGTCAAAGACCAGAAATGCGGAAGCTGCATTTGTGTTCGCGGTGGCGCTGATTGTGATGTTTTCGCCGCGCATGCGGAAAGTTGCGATGTGGGGCAGCGTGGTGGCAGCGCCGTTCGTCGCAATGGCAGCCATTCTGAATGACCGGCTGTTTCCCAGTCTGTGGGGTTTCGCGGTAGATTTCGCCCAACGCGATCAGTCGGACGCGGCGATCGGATCTCTGAGCGGACGTACGGCATGGTGGGAATACGGCATTCAGCAGTTGATGCACCATCCCTTCACGGGCTTGGGCGCGTATGCCGCTGGGCGGTTCGCAGTGTTGGGCAAGCTGGGCGTGGGCTCGGCAGCGATGATGCACAGCGACTGGATCGAAGTTCTCATCGGGACCAGTTTTTGGGGGCTGATCCCGTTTGCCGCGGCTCTGATTGCGGCCTGGTACTTCTTATTCCGCTGCATCCGAAGCGACGTGTTCACGCCGGATCAGCGCCAGCTTGCGCTCGAAATGTTCGCACTGCTCGGAATGCTGACCATGCATTCCTTCTTCAACGATGAGTTGAGCTGGCATTGTCCTCTCCTCTACTTCGCCATTCTGGGTTATGCCGAGTTCATCCGCGCATACCCGAAGGTTGAGTACAAGTACGAACTCGACCGGCGACAGGTGTAGTGCGCGTTTTGGATTTTGCAATACCGCAACAAACAAGTTTCACCAGCTGTAAAACGAAAAACAAAAACTGGGGGAGTAAACGCAAATGGCAAACAAGACTCGGATTCTGGTAACTGGGGCGGGTGGGTTCATTGGCCATCATCTGGTCAAGCGGTTGAAGGCGGATGGCCATTGGGTACGCGGGGTCGATATCAAACATCCCGAGTACGAAGCCTCAGCGGCGGACGATTTTCAAATTCTCGACCTGCGCCTGTGGGAGAACTGCCTGGCCGCCACACAAGGCATCGATCAGGTCTACAACCTGGCTGCCGATATGGGCGGCATCGGCTACATCACCTCATTCCTGGCCGATATCTCGAAGAACAACATCCTGATCAACGCGCACATGCTCGAAGCCAGCAAGCAGAGCGGCGTGCAGCGCTTCCTGTTCTCGTCGTCGGCCTGCGTGTATGCGCAGTACAAGCAGAAGACGCCGGACCTGGTTCCGCTCAAGGAAGAAGATGCGTATCCGGCCGATCCTGAGCCGGGCTACGGCTGGGAGAAGCTGTTCGCGGAAGAGCTCTGCCGCTACTACTACCACGATTACAAGTTTGAGACGCGCATTGTGCGCTTCCACAACGTCTACGGTCCACTGGGAACGTATGACGGCGGCAAGGAGAAGTCTCCCGCGGCGATTTCGCGCAAAGTGGCTAGCGCCACCGACGGCGGCGAAATCGAGATCTGGGGCGACGGCGCGCAGACCCGGTCCTACATGTATGTGGACGATTGCGTGGAGGGCCTGATCCGGCTGATGGCATCAAACCATCGCGAGCCGCTGAACCTGGGCACCGATGAGATGGTGAGCATCAACCATCTGGTGGACATGATCTGCGGTATTGCCGGCAAGAAGCTGAGCAAGCGCCACGATCTGACCAAGCCACAAGGCGTGCGCGGCCGCAACAGCGACAACACCCTGCTGCGCAAGGTGCTCGGCTGGGAGCCTGGCACACCGCTCGAGAAGGGGCTGGCCATCACCTACAAATGGATCGACGGCGAGCTCAAGAAGAAGGAGATGGGCGAACTCGCCGAAGTCACGGGCGACTAGTTCCATTGCTTTTCGATGAGCAACGTCATGTCGAACTCTTCGGTTGACAGCTGCGTGAAGATCCTGGGCGTGAAGGTCCATGCGACGAGCATGGACCGCGCCCTGGCTCGGCTCGAAACGGCTATCGAGCGCGGGGAAAAGGGATATGTCTGCGTGACCGGGGTTCAGGGCGTGATGGAAGCGCAGATGGACGCAAACCTGAAGCGGATCATCAATGGGGCGATGCTGACGATTCCCGACGGGCGTCCGACGGTATGGGTCGGCTGGCTGCGCGGCATGTTTCAGATGCGGCAGGTGACCGGGCCGGTCATGATGCTGCGCGTGTGCGCGCTCTCGCCGGACAAAGGTTACAAGCATTTTTTCTACGGCGGGAACGATGGGGTGGCTGAGCAGCTCAGAGACACTCTGACGCGGCGCTTTCCTGGGCTCAACGTGGTGGGCACATACACACCGCCATTTCGGCCGCTCACTGCCGAAGAGGACAGCGATCTCGTAAGCAAAGTGGCCGAGACGAAGCCTGATTTTTTCTGGGTAGGATTGAGCACCCCAAAGCAAGAGCGCTTCATGGATCAGTACAGCTCAAAGCTGGATGCGAAGGTGATGCTCGGCGTGGGCGCGGCGTTTGACATTCATAGCGGGCGGATTAAAGACGCCCCGTACTGGATGAAGGTGACCGGGGTGCAGTGGATGCACCGCATCTATCAGGATCCGAAGCGGCTGTGGAAGCGATATCTGGTGAACAATCCGAAGTTCGTTTACCGGATCATGCTGGAGTTGCTTGGGATTCAGAAGCAGCAGGAAGTCTAAACATGATTTCAGATTGTAGATTCTAGATTGCAGATTGGATGGTTCGGACAAACTTTCAATCTGAAATCGCAATCTGAAATCCGCAATCGCACGGGTTCCTGAGGTTCATGCATGAAGGTTCTTTTTGTTCACAGCGCGTACCAGCAGTTTGGAGGCGAAGACTCCGTGGTGCGGGCGGAGATGGAACTGCTCAGGAGTCGCGGCGATGAGGTTCGGCTCTACGGGCGGCACAACGATGAAATCAAGCAGTTCGGGTTAACCCAGAAAACGTTGTTATTGCCGCAAACGGTTTACTCGTGGAAGACGAGCGGGGAATTGCGCGATGTGGTCCGGCAGTTCAAACCGGATGTTGCGTTCATTCACAATGTGTATCCGCTGATTTCGCCCTCGGCGTATCACACGCTTCATCAGTTGGGCGTGCCGGCGGTGCAGGTGCTGCACAATTTCCGGCCGTTTTGTCCCAATGGTTTTTATTACACGCAGGGGCGGATTTGCGAGGCGTGTCGGGACGGGAATTACCTGAACGCGGTGAAGAACCGCTGTTACAAGGACAGTTACACGTTCAGCGCGCTGTACGGATTGACGCTCGGCATCAACCGGCTCGAAGGCATGATCGAAAAGATCTCCGGCTTTGTCTGCCTTACCGAGTTTTTTCGGATCAAGATGCGGGAGGCAGGTGTTCCGGAGTCGAAGCTGTTTGTGCGGCCGAACTTTGTGGACGCCTCGGCTTTGAACGGCGGGACTAAGGTGGGCAGCTACGGACTGTTCATGGGGCGGCTGTCGGCCGAGAAGGGCTGCTGGACGCTGATTCGGGCATTCGAAAAGCTGCCGCAGGTTCCGCTGAAGATCGTGGGAACTGGGCCGATGGAGCAGGAGCTCCGGGAATACGTTCGCGACCGGAATCTCGAAAACATCGAGTTTCTTGGGTTCAAGAGCGGCACGGAGAAATGGGAGATTCTGCGCAACGCATTCTGCCTGGTCTTGCCGTCGGAGTGGTATGAGAACTTTCCAGTGACGGTACTGGAAGCGTTCATGGCCTCCAAGCCGGTAGTGGCGTCGCGGATGGGCGGCTTGCCCTACATCGTGGAAGAAGGGAAGTCGGGGCTGCTGTTCGAGGCCGGCAAGGCCGACGAACTGGCACAGAGAATTCAGCAACTGGCGTCTAGTCGCGAGGACGCGGCGCGCATGGGGCAATGCGGACGCGGAATGAGCGAAACCAAGTACGGCCCGGATCAGGCGTATCGAAATCTGATGAATATTTTTTCCCAGGTGAAGGCAGCGTGAGCGACGAGCAGCAGAAATCTTCTCCGATGAGCGCCGGGCCCTTATTCGTAATCGGCATGTGGCGCTCCGGGACTTCGCTGTTGTACGCGCTGCTCAACCAGCATCCGCAGATTGGGCTGATGTACGAGTCTGACCTGCCGCTGCTATGGCCAATGTTCTTGATGGGTCGAAAAAGCGCGTGGTGGTTGAACAAGTTCGATGCCTGGAATGGGGCTCTGTCGCGGCACAAGATCGACCCGGCTGCCATTGACCAGAGCATCAGCAATCTGCCCGACGGCTTTCGCGCTATCGCACAACAGTACGCGGCGAAAACAGGAGCGACGGTGTGGGGGTGCAAGTCGCCCAACTATTTCGACTGCATGAAGCGGCTCGCGCACTGGTTTCCCCATGCAAAGTTCATCGTGATCTGGCGCGATCCCGCCGATGTCTGCCGGAGCATCGTGCGCGCGGCCGAGAAGTCTCCATGGTTCGCGCGGCCGGGAATGGATCTCCGCGCCCTGCTTGGATACCGGCGCATGAAACAAGAGGCGGATGCATTGGTCCGGCGCGGAGCGGCGATTTACCAACTGCAATACGACGATCTGGTGAGCGATCCGGAGACCACGCTCAAGGCAATCTGCGAATTCATCGGCATTCCCTTCGAGCCGAAGATGACGTCTCTGGAAGGTGCAGACCGTTCGGCACTGTACAAGGGCGAACACCATTCGATGGTGAAGAGTTCGAGCATCGTGGCGAACCGCGAGCGTCCGGAAGTGCTTTCTCCGGAACTCAAGAGCAAGATCGGCCGCTACGTCGCGTTCTGGCGAAACGAGTCGAGTGGGAAATGGCCGGTCAACGCTGTGGTTGCCGAAGGAATTGCGCCGGCATCGTGGTTCGAACGGATGCTGGACGGGGTGCGGCATCGCATTTTGCGCACCAGTGATCTGGTTGTGCCCTTCGCGTATTCGGTTATTCCGGTCTCAGTGTGGAAAAAATATCGTCAGGTGAAATCGCGGCACCGGCAGGTTGCACCTGAGGTGGCTCAGACTAAAGTTGCATCGTAGGTGATGCGCGTACGTTGTTAATTCTAAAGAGTTAATCGGAAGTACATTCTTCCAGGATGGAACAAAAAATGCAAGCCAGTTACACGGCACTGCCGCCCGCAAAATTCAAGAGGGAGTATTCCGCATTGACTCGACGAGTTCCATACGTAGCGCTGCTGGTGTGCCTGCTGCCGGCATTGTCGATCCACGGAAGAGGCCAGAACATGAGCACCTTCGCCGGCCTCAATACAGTGCAGTACCGGATGAATTCGACCGCTGCTCCCGATCCGACGATCGCGGTAGGCCTGACCGACTATTGCGAGCACGTCAATAGCGGATATCAATGCTGGTACAAGAGCGGGGCGAATGCGAACAAGCCGGTCAACTTCTTCGGCAATACTAACGTAAAGTCCGACGCGGGTCCGTGGAGCCAGAACAGCAACAACAGCGGGAATACTCCCAATTGCCCAACTTCGTATTCGCCCAACTCGCAGATGCTGCATGACAATGTGTACAACGTCTGGATCCTGGAGAAGCGGATTACTTCGACCATAAACGGTCACAACTACATGTGCGTGGCCATCAGCAATATGGACGACTTCTCGCAGCCTTCTTTCGCATGGTTCGCATTTGAGTACGATCTGTACAACGTGATTCCGAAGAATTCGCATGGGAATTACTACTATCCCGATTATCCGCAAGCCGGATTGTGGCAAAGCTCAACCACTACGGTCCCGCCGTATACTCCGGCGACCGATCAAGCCCTGTGGGTCACCTACGATCTGCAGGATGTGAATAACGCCGATAACGTCATGGGCGTACTGATGTGCGCGGTGGATCTTGCGGGTCTTCGCAACAGCACCGCCTCTCCTTGGGTTAACAATTCCAAGACGCCCGCGTGCGTGGTTGCGCATCCGCTGGTGACATTCAACCAGCGGCGTAGCTGGGTTCCTGCGAATAATACTGATACGGCTCCTCCCATTTCGGCGGATGGGGAAATGTTCACGTATATGATCGAGCCACCGAAAGACGGCAAGAGCTATCTGACCGATCCGAATCACACGCAGGGAGTGGAGCAGTGGACGATCAACTGGTCGAATGGGACGCCTACGCCCACCTTCGTCAACAGCTGGGATCTGCCCTCGACGCAACCTGGCGGTGACCAGTTGGGCTGTTTTGTCGCCAGCAATTACTACAACACAGTTTGCATCCCCCAGCCCTCGACCGGCAGCACCGGTATTTATATTGACTCGGTCGCGGACCGCATGCAGCAGTTTTTCCACTACACATCGAACGGCGGGCAGGGAAGCATCTGGACCTCTGCGCACGATATTCAGATTGCGCCCAGCACGACAGTGAGCCAGACCGAGGCCGACGTACGCGTCCTGCAGCGGAACGCGATGGCGCCGAGCTCGGTGTTTGTGGCTGCGGACTATCCCATCGTGGATCCGAATGACTCCAGCGCCTATGTATTCCTGCCCAGTGTGGTGCGCGACAAGTCGGGGAATCTGCAGGGCATCTTGGGAGTTTCGGGGAGCGGAATCAGCCAGCATCCGGGGCTGGACAGTTTGAGCTTCAATCCCGTGACGAAAGTGGCGACAAGCTATGGCTACATTGCCAGTCCAGTGAATGATGGCGACGCAGAAGACATCGACTCGCTGAACTATCGCTGGGGCGACTGGTACTCCGGTGTGCTGGATCCGGTGGATGGGTGCACGGTCTGGGTAGCGGGAGAATACCTGCCTACAAACCGGACGAGCGAGCCCAATTGGTATACGCAGATGGCCTCGCTTCCACCGGAAAGCACGTGCGCGGGCGGCCCGGTGCTGCTGTCGAACGTCAGCGTGAATTTCGGAAATCAGCAAGTGGAAGTGAAGAGCTCGGCATTGGTCGAGACCATCACCAATAACCAGTCCGTCAACCTGAATATTCTGGGGGTCTCGGCTGGCGGAGATTTCCAACAGACCAATACCTGCAACCAGCCGCTGCAGCCGCACCAGAGCTGCACGATCAGCATTTTCTTCACCCCTTCGACGACGGGGCTGCGCACGCAAACGCTCAGCATCAGCGACGATGCCCCGAACAGCCCCCAAACTGTGGCCCTCGCAGGCATCGGAGCTTCGTCGGCGCTAACCATCACGCCCAATACGATCGCCTTCGGCAATCAGGTGGTAGGCACGAATAGTACAGGGCAGAAGGTGACGGTGAACAATACTGGATTCGTGAACGTCACCATCAACTCTGTGCAGGCTAGCGGAGGATTTGCCGAAACCGATGCTTGCACTGGGGTCACACTGACTCCCGGCCAGACGTGCACGATCACCGGGGGATTTACTCCGGTGGTGACGGGAGCGACGACCGGGACCATCACGGTGAACGATACAGCGGTGGGCAGCCCTCACATGGTCGCGCTGACCGGCACGGGGCAGGTAGCGGTGCAATTGTCGGGAACGCTCAGTTTCCCGGCGCAAAATGTGGGCACCTCCAGCCCACCGGCGACCATGACATTGACCAACAACCAGAATTCAACCCTGACCTACACCATGTCGATCAGCGGCGATTTCTCGGCCGTGGGCAATGGAACCAGTCCCTGCAACGGAACGCTGGCGTCAAAGGCAAAATGTACATACGCGGTTACCTTTACGCCGACGACCAACGGCCAAATCAAGGGCGCACTGACGATCACGTATAGCGGCAGCGGCAGCCCGGCTTCCGGGGGCTTGTCGGGCACGGGCCAGAACGGTCCAGCATCGCCTTTGACATTCAGCCCGGCCAGCGTGAACTTCGGAAACGTGGTGCTGAAGGCCACATCTTCCAAGACAGTTAACGTAAAGAATGCGAGCACCGGACCTATTACGTTCACCAGCATTACAGGCAGCGGCTCCTTCACGGCCACACCTAGCGGTACGGTTCCCTGTAGCGGGACATTGAATGCGGGCGCCCAATGCACGATGACGGTGAAGTTCACTCCGCTGGTGACGGGCAGCGCGGTGGGCGGCATCACCATTATCGATAACGGCTCGATCACCACGCAGGTGCAGAATACTGCCGGCACCGGAGTATTGTCGGTGACTTTATCGCCGACCAGCATCAATTTCGGCACGGTTTCGGTGGGGAGCACGAGCTCGGTGCAGGTCGTGACCGTGACGAATAATCAGACGGCTGCAGTCCCGATCAATAGCGTGGTCGCGAGCGGCGATTTCATTTCCACCAGCGGCGGAGGGGTTCCTTGTGGAGCAAGCATCCCGGCAAATGGAATTTGCACGCTGGGTGTGCAGTTCGCGCCGAGCCAGGTCGGCGCCATCAGCGGGGATCTTACTTTGAACTACGCCGCGGGCTCGTCGCCACAGGTCGTGGCGCTCTCGGGCACCGGCAACTGATCTCGGCCAACCCACTAACGCGCTGATACGAGCCTCGGGGCCTGCAAGCGGCCAACAATGACTTCGGAAGGATTGGGCATGTCAACTTTACTTAACGATCAACTGCGGCCCAAGTGGCGCACAGGCCATCCGGGCGCTATGCTGGCTTTAATAGTAATAATGCTTGTGGCCGCGACCACCCTGCCGGCGCATGCTTCCCAAAACAAGATCGGCAAGGCAACGCTCACGCAACGAGCATGCGGAAAGACCGGACTTGCCGGCGGCACCTGTTACCGCGCTGTCGTGTCAGGTTGCGCGGAGGTCCAAGGTGAATTTGCGGCTGCAGTCAAGATCAACGAGCCGCCCCAAAAAGATCTCCTTCAAGGCACGGTGTTCTTCACCACGGGCGGTGGCGGGGACGCATTTTATGACAGCGACGCCGCCTACAAAGGGAGTACGACCTGCCCGCAATCGAATTGTGGGCTGATGGTGGTGCAGTCGATCAATACGGCCAATTACCGCACTGTGCAGATCGACTTCCGCGACCCCGCCGGGCTTATTTCAGAACCATCCGGCTGGTTAACAGGGCCTTCCACCGATGGCCCGCGAGCTCTGGCTTGCCGCTACGCCACGATTGTGCATGCCGTGTGGTTCCTGCTTCTCGGCAGCGACACTACACATCCAGTCTGTGCCACAGGAAATAGCGGCGGTAGTGCGCTTGTGACCTACGCCATTACACAGTATGGAATGGGAAATAAGTCGGGGCAGGGGCCCCTTTTCACATTCGTGGAGCCTACCTCCGGACCTCCGTACGGGCGCATCGATCACGGTTGTGCGGGAACTGCGGCCCCAATCCTGGACGTACCTTGCGCGGGCGCCGAAATCTCCGAGGACTACGGCCTGCAAAACGCCGCGAACTATGTGGACCCTGCCTATCCCAGCGATGTCTGTACTGTGGACATCAACAGCAACGGCGTGAACGCCTATTCCCAGTTCTATCACGACAGTGTCATCTCGGATGACTATCCAGCGCCTAGTTACCAGACGGTGGTGAGATCTGTATCGGGCAGCTTGGATATCTCACCTGCAGAACCGTTGGGGTTGGAATGGTATAACGCTGTCACCTCGGTCAAAAGCAATGCTTGCGTGGTGGGGGCAACTCACGAACTTCCGGCTAGTTTCGATGGAGCCACGACGATCATTGACGATGTAACCAGCCTCTGCAAGTGAGACGGCAATCCTGGAAATCATTTCCGATCTGCTAACGAGATCTCTCGAAGCAACTCAAGTACCGGGCGCTGGCTTTGCAGGAGTTGAGGCTCGATCTCTTCCAGGGGCATCCAGCGGGGCGTGCCTTCCCAGGAAGTCTTCAGATCGCCGCAGGCCGTCACTTCGAAGACGGAAATGTTGCAGGGCACGTCGGCGTTGCTGAAATAGCGCAGGCGAAACACTTCGGCGGTGACGCTCATCCCGGTTTCTTCAAGCACCTCGCGGCGCAAGGTCAATGCTTCCGCTTCTCGCCAACTTGCAATTCCTCCCGGCAGCGAGACTCCACGGCCATCGTTGCGCTGAATCAGAAGAAATTTGCCATGGCGATGAATGATGGCGAGAGATGCGCGCAATGAGCCAAAGATGGGGAACCAGCGGTAGCCGGCGAAGCAAACGCGCGCGACAATCCAGAAGATTCGGCGCTTGAGACTGTCCGCAAGGGCAGGCAAACCGAAAGTCTAGCATGGATATTTGAAGAGCCCGCATCCCAGGATGCGGGCTCTTCGTTTTGGAGTGAATGCAGCGTTACTGGCTTTCGAGGAGAATCGGTTTGTATCCAATCTGTACAGTGGACCCTGTCAATGCGGTGCGGGTTCCAGCGATGTCGTGCGAGTAAGAATATTGCGAGGGATACGAGTAGCTGGAGGTAGTGCATACGCCATTGCTGCAGGATTGCGCCGTGTCCCAGACGATCTGACCATTATCCAATTGGCAGGTGTAAATGGTGCCATTGGCCACGCACGGACTGATGGAGTGTCCGATGAGCCAGGAGGCGACCTGATCCCAGGCTGTGCCCGAGGCGTTGCCCTGCAGTCCATAGGGCACGACGGAGTCCCAGGAGTAGATGTACTGGCGTTGTATCCCCACTCCTGCTCGGAGGATCGCCGATCGCGCAACGTACCCGGCGAGCATATCGGGATCTGTGAGTCCGTCACCCATTCTGATGCCGTGCTCGTCATCCCACAGGGGCAGGCTGGTCAGGTTCTGAGCCGTCAACTCGGTCTCGACCTGACCATACACATTTAGAAATTCTTCGGGGTTAATATTCAGCAGCCCCGCGCCACGCATGTGTACGTTCACAATGTCGAAGTTAGGGGCGCCGCCCGCCACAATGTAGCCGTCAAACCATGTGGCCATAGTTTGGCCGTGAGCCGAAGGACTTAGAATCTTCGCGTTGGGGTCCAATGAATGAATGATACTGGCGGCATCCTTGCCCATTCGGACGATCTGCGCGGTCGTTCCACCCCAGAACCCGGGAGAGTCGGCCTCGTTCCACAATTCGTAATACGAGATTCGGCCGGCGGCATGGGTGACCAGCGCTGTTACAAAGGCGGAGAAATAGGCGTCGGTGCCGGTTCCGTCGGCATTCAAGTCGGACGGCGGAGCGCAACTGTATATTCCGGGGGACAAGCAGCCTGCCGGCGGCGGATTGGTAGCGGCATACTGCGGAGTTGCGCCGAAGGTGTAGAGCACATCCAGGTTGGAGGATTGCGCTTTGCTGAGCCAGCTATCCAGCCCGGTCCAGTCGTAGACCCCGGAAGCAGAATTAAGATCAGACCACTTCACTCCATCATCCCAGAGCCGGAGACTGCCCAGCGAAGCGTTCTGGCTTAGCCCATCGGTGGGCGGCCAGATCCCGCCTCCATTGAAATCGGCGCCAAAAAAAGACAGCGAAACGGCATTTCCAGTGGTTGAACTATTGACGGCCAGATTGAAGGATTTGCTCGTGCTCTGTGCTGTCGAAGATGAATCCGTCACCTGAACCGTGAACGTGAATTGCCCTGTCTGAGTTGTGGTACCGGAAAGAGTTCCGCTCGATTGCAGAGCGATGCCTGTTGGCAGCACGCCGGAACTAAGTGCCCACGTGTACGGTGATGTGCCGCCAGATGCGGCGAGAGATGTCGAGTAAGCAGTTCCCGTGGTCGCGGCAGCCAAGGAAGAAGTCGTTATGCTGAGCGGCGGCGGCGCGGAATTGTTCACGGTCAAGTTGAAGGATTTGGTCGCGCTCTGTTGCGTGGAAGATGAATCCGTTATTTGAACTGTGAACGCGAACTGCCCTGTCTGAGTTGTGGTACCGGAAAGAGTTCCGCTCGATTGCAGAGCGATTCCTGCTGGCAGCACGCCGGAACTAACTGCCCACGTGTATGGTGATGTACCGCCGGATGCGGCGAAAGAAGTCGAGTAAGCGGCGCCTGTGGTCGCAGCCGGCAAGGAAGACGTGGTGATGCTTAGCGCCGGCGGTGCGGAATTGCTCACCGTCAGGCTTAAGGATTGGCTCGCGCTCTCTTGCGTAGAAGAAGAATCTGTCACCTGAACTGTGAACGTGAATGGTCCCGTCTGGGTTGTAGTGCCGGAAAGAGTCCCGTTTGAGTGGAGGGTTATTCCCGTCGGCAGCACGCCGGAATAAAGTGCCCAGGAATAGGGGGAGACGCCGCCGGATGCGCTTAACGAAGTCGAGTATGCGGTTCCTGAGGTGGCGGCCGACAAAGACGAGGTTACGATGATGAGCGGAGGCGGTCCGGAAGAAGGCGTGATAGTGAGAGACGCGGTGCCGGACTGGCTTGAGTCTGCCATGCTGGTGGCCGTTATCGTGACCTTGGTGTTCGCTGTTACTGTGGGTGCCGTGTAAACGCCGCTGGCGCTGATGGAACCCTGAGACGCCGACCAGTTCACCCCTGTGTTCGATGTATTGCTGACCATCGCCGTGAATTGCTGGCTGGCGGATGAGCGTATGCTCGCGGCCGGAGGGGTTACAGAAACTACGATGGGGTTCGAATTCTGACCAGGCCCGCTGCTTACGCCGGTGCAGGAAGTGAGCCAGAGGACGGAGGCAATCACAGCGAAAAGAGCGACAAACCCCGCCGCAGGAGTTACGTGCCAATTGCTGCCCTGCCGAGCTGGGGGAAGAGCTTCGGACCCAATCATGTCTTGCCTCAAGGGGACTGTTTCGTCCTTGAGGTAAAGCTAGAGAGATAAGCGATATCCGCACAGATATCCTTGGGTCACTGGACCAAGGGTGGCCGGAAGTACATGCGGAAGAAGAGCCGTATTTCCATCACGGCCGGCAGATTCGAAGTGGAGGTAACCGGTTACCTCTTCATCACGCGGACCGGAGATTCGGCCCGACCGTTGGAAGGGACTTCCTTTTTCGGCGCCGTCGGAGTTTCAGTCCTGCCAGTGTTTCCTTGATTGCCCAATGCATAAAGTACTACTTCAACGCGGCTGGAGACTCCGAGCTTATCGAAGATCCGAAACAGATAATTCTTAACCGTGTGCTCCCGGAGAGTAAGACGCTGTGCGATCTCCCGGTTGCTGAGTCCCTCGGCAACACAGCGAACCACATCCAGTTCACGAGCGGAGAGCAGGGCGTCGCCGCTGGCGCTGACGAACGACATGGGAACAGGCTCGAGCATGGCCTCGAGCAGGTAATGCAGTTCGGTGCTGCTGGCCCAGATCTGGCCTTCATGAACGCACTTGATGGATTTGGCTAACAGCTTCAGTGGCTCGGTGCGGCAGAAGACGCCGCGCGCTCCTGACCGAAAAGCCTCAATCACGGGGGTGCGCTCGGAAGAATCGAGCAGCATGATGACACGCGTGCTGGGAGAAGTCGAACGAATCTCGCGGCTCAGGCCGAAACCACCGCGGCTGTCATTTCCCTGACGGGCGCTGATCAGCGCAACGTGCGCATGCTCTCGCTTCACAGCGCTAAGCAGATCGACCTCGCGGGCAGCGGGCGTCGCCATGTTGAATTGCCCATCGCGGCCCAACGCCTCGGCGAGCAGTTGGGTGTTCATGGATGTGTTATCCGCAGCGAAAACGCGAATCCGATCCTGCAAGGGAAAACTGGTCAATTGAGCCATGGTTGAATTCGAAAAACGTTTGGGAGTCTTTCGTCTCCCCGCGGCATTGTAAGCCTGCGAGACACACGCGCCACGATCAGTTTTTGGGGGGAACGGTTATAAACCTAAGTGATGGGCCGAGAGTCTCTACCTCAACGCCCTCTCGCCCGAATCTATAGGCCAAAATCTTATGGAACGAAGTTAGACGGGTCCCCCCAAGCGGTAAATGGCACTTTGGGGCCATTTACCAAAAAGTTATCTTGCATTAAAATGTTTACCGCTTGGTAATGACAAAAAACAGCCCCGATGAACCATGTGCAAAATCCTTCACGGAGCCGAACCTCTCTGACGCAGAGATGAACATACTACGTTGGGGCCAGTTGAAAAGAGGCTGGAAGTTCACCTCCCAAAGTCCTACCTTTGAGTAGCTGTTGGGCAGAGTAACTCATCGGCCGGCATGACTCCGAGCCTCGGCAGCTTTGGTGGTGCGGCCCTGCACTTCGTATAGGTCTGCGAGACCTTTCCACAGGCTGGGATCGCCGGGCGCCAACTTCACCGCCTCTTCCTGGAAACTCACGGCTTGCGCCAAATCTCCCAGCTGGTACCAGGCGGCGGCGCGGCCGGTTGCGACTAGCGAATTGAAGTTGACGCCGAGCGATTCTCCGGCATCGTGAAAGGGACTCGAGGCCACAGCCTTGTCGAAACATTCCAGGGCCGACTGAGGCTGATGCATTTGCACATACGCCTCGCCCAGCATCATCCACATTTCATGAGGGCGCGCCGCCGATTCGGCGGACTTGCGGAAAATTTCGCCAGCTTCTGCGTAACGTCTTTGGGTCATGTAGAAGATGCCGAAATCGAACCAGGCCTCGTCGCTGGGCTCAAGGCTCAGGCTGGTGCGGAACTCCGATTCTGCTTCCGCGGCGCGTCCCACTTCCTGAAAGACAAGGGCGCGTAAGAGATGCAGGTTGGCGTTGTCCTGGAAGATCGATTGCGCACGATCGAGGTCGGCGAGGGCTTCTGAGTAGCGCTCCAGGCTATACAAGATTCCACCGGCATTCGTCCAAAAATTGAATTGCTCGGCCTTGAATCCGGGTGAGTACGAGTGGAGCAGTTCGGCAGGAGGCTGGAAAGACACTTTCGTGCAATCGACCTGCAGGCGATCCGCTAGCTGAGCAGTTTGTGGAGTAACCCGCAGGAAGATGGCAGAAACTTCATCCATGTAGACGGGCCGCCATTCGCGATTGTGGCAGAAGGCGCGCAGCTGCGGAAATAGTGCCATGCCTTGATAGCGGGAGAGGGGCACGATGATGGTGTTGATGTCGCGAGCCGAGGCCTCCTGCCGCCAGGCTGGGGAATCGGGCGGCTCGGTGCTGAGATCATAGGCCCTAAAGAAAAGTTCGGGGCCGAAGGGGAGCGCGCGGCTGTCGATGTAATCCCGATATGCAGGGAAGAGCCTCCAAGTAAGATATCCGCCCAGGTTGTAGCCGTTAAAGATGTTGGCGGGCAGTTTCTCGCGCTGAAGAAAATCGACAGCGCGTTCTGGAAACCACCACGAGACTCCAGTCCCAAAGAAGGACCTTTGGCCAGAACGCAGGTAATAGTGGTCTGAAACCAGATCGTAAGAGCGGAGTACCACTAAGCCGGCGAGCGCTACCGTGAAAAGTCCGACAGCAGCCAAACGGAGTACGCTGCCTCTGTCATAAAGCTGCGAAGATGACGCCGCTCGTTTGGGTGCAAGTTCTTGGAGAAGCGATCCGACAATCACAACTACGACGCAGGCGAACAATGCTTGCAAGCGCACATGCTGCATGGCCAAAAAGGCAGAGCCGGCAAGGATAAGGGCTGCGCCCAACTGCTTCCGCCAGAGCGCGACTAAAAAAGTCGCCGCCGCTATAACGAGCAACCACCAGAACGAGCTTTGCGGATCGCGCAGATCGAGTGCCTGATGGAGACTCGCGCTGGACAAGCGAACGCTCTCCCATTCGATCAACCAGAGGTTGTGAAGCGACTGGGCCTGCTGCTGGCGCGCGAGCGCCGCGTAGACCGAAAGGAAGAATGGATTCACCAACGTGGCAGCCGCTGTGGCCGCCAGCCAAGGCCACGAACGGAGCAGCCGATCGCGAGCGGCCGCCCGTTTTTCCGCAAAGAGCAGCTCGATCGCCTCAATCAGAACATAGGCGAGGCAGAGCGCGAGACCGGCGACGAATCCCAGGTGCAGGTTTACCCACAGGATCATTAGAACTGGAAGCAGCCATAACAGCACCCGGCCATTGCGATAGTGCTTCCACAGCAAGGCCAGGAATGCGGCGAAAAGGAGAGTCGTGAACATCTCGGCGCGAGGCTGGGTCCGGTTGGCGATGAGAGGAACCGCAATCAGCGCGAGAGTTGAGGTCGCCAAATCCCTGCGCGAGGCAAGAAGGGCGGTGGTTCCAGCGCACGCGATTGCGCCCATCCACGAAAGCAGACCATAGCCACCCAACAGAAAAACAAAATAGAAGAGAACTCCGGAAAGGGCGGGATAGAGCCAGGGCTGGCCCGACGCCGTATAAGAGAAGACATCGGTCGAGAAGATGCGATGATGCTCAGCCACCCAGCGCCCGGTAGCCAGCTGCCAGCCCAGATCGACGTCCTGCAAAGTATGGAAGCCTGCCAGGAAGGCGTAGACGACTGCGATTGCGGCCACAACGAGGCTCGCATACTGTGGTGGCTTGAAGCGGAGCCCGGGCTGAGAAGGAGATCTCTTTTCCGCGGTAGTGGTGGCCATTTCCGGCTCCGGTTTCCGGCAGCCGAGTTCAAGTTAACACGACGTGACTGCCGGGGGGAACTCCGATTGACCCAGGTGCGTACAATCCTGAGAGCATGCGCCTGAACCGCAAATCGCGTTGGCTGATTTTACTCTTGCTGTTGTACGGGGCGTTTTGCATGATTGGCGGTGTTTCTCTCGCGGACGGGGCGCTGCGTCCGGCGCGCAGAGAGCTTACACGTGCAGAAGCGGCGGGGTTCGGGGAAAACATGCACGCAATGGGAGCGCTGGTGGAAGATGTCTCGATCACCACTCCCGACAACGTAGTGCTGCGAGCCTGGCTTGCTCGGCCTGGGCACTCCAATGGCGATGCCGCTCTTCTCCTGCACGGACTGGGCGACAACCGGCTGGGCATGCGGGGATATGCGCAGCTTCTGATCGCGCACGGATATACGGTGCTACTTCCCGATGCGCGTGCACACGGACTCAGTGGGGGATCGCTCGCAACTTATGGGCTCTTGGAGCGCAATGACATTCGCCAGTGGGTGGATTTTCTTTCGGTGAAGGTTGCGCCACATTGCGTGTATGGAATCGGCGAGTCGATGGGCGCGGCGCAGTTGTTGCAATCGCTGGAAACCGGGACACGGCTCCGCGCGGTAGTGGCGGAGTCTCCATTCTCGAACTTTCGTGAGATTGCCTACGACCGTATGGGCCAGCCCTTTCATCTCGGACCGTGGATGGGACGCACGGTATTGCGCCCCCTGGTCGAAGTGGCATTCTTGCGTGCGCGCTGGAAGTACAAGCTCGACATGCAGCAGGTCTCGCCGGAGGATTCAATCGCACGGGCGCACGTTCCGGTGTTGCTGATCCACGGTCAGATCGACAGCAACATTCCTGTGCGGCATTCGAGGCGCATTCACCAGCGTGATCCACAGACGGCGCTCTGGGAAGTTCCAGGCGCAGACCATTGCGGAGCGATCGTTGTCGCGCCCAAGGAATTCGAGCGGCGCGTCATTCGGTGGATGACTCAGAGTGAGCAGCTAGCGACCGCAGGCGATCCTCGCTAGTTCCTACCCCGCATATAGAATCTCTCACCCCGTGCATCCTTGCCGCTGCATGCGCCTTTTCTGTGTCCCGCTGGGACTCTGCCCACTAAACCATCCCTAAACGGGCACGATTCTCTGGGGCAAAAGAAAATCTTGACAGCTGCCATACTTTTGTAGTTAGCTATAACAGTACACAGGATATCCGTTGAAGATATCAAGAAGCATTGAGAAGGAGAAGGAAATGAAATCGCGCATCTGTTGGCTTGCAGTCATTGTCGTGTTGCTCGGGGTTGTGGCTTTTGCCCAGTCCGACGCGCAAAAGTCGTTCGACAAACTGAAAACTCTGGCGGGGAGCTGGGAAGGTCCGGTCACGGTCGTACCCGCTCTGCCGGAAATGTCTTCCGATAAGCCGATACACGTCTCGTTGCGTGTGACATCGCGCGGAAACGCCATGGTGCACGAGATGCAAGAGGCAGGGACGCAGGAAGATCCGACGAAATACGATCACCCCGTCACGATGTTTTACCTGGATGGGGACCGCCTCGACTTAATCCACTATTGCGATGCGGGGAACCGGCCGCGCATGGTGGCGAGGAACTCGGCCGACGGAAAGACGGTGGAATTCGATTTTCTCGATGTTTCGGGAGGCACAGAGCACGGACACATGCACCACGCCGTATTTACGATCGTGGATGCAAACCATCACATCGAGGATTGGACCTACATGATGCCGGGCGACAAGCCGCTTCATGCCCATTTCGATCTGAAACGGGCGCAATGACGAGTGCATCTCGGGCAAGAGAACTGGGAAAACCCAATGGACCGTGAGTGGAACGACAGTCAGCCGATTTACCGCCAGCTGCGCGATCGCGTGGTCGCGATGATCCTGGACGGGGTGCTCAACGAGGGCGATCCGCTACCCTCGGTGCGCAATGTGGCGGCGGAATACCGGGTGAATCCGCTCACGGTTCTTAAGGGCTATCAGGAGCTGGTGGACGAGCAATTTGTGGAGAGCAAGCGAGGCTTGGGTATGTTCGTGAAGGCGGGGGCGCGCAATTTGCTGTTGAAGGGCGAGAGGCAGAAGTTTTTGGCGGAAGAGTGGCCCAGAATCTACGCGACCATAGAGCGTCTGGGGCTGACAGCGGAAGATTTGCTCGATGCTGCGGCACACCGCCGGCCGAGGGCTAAGGCCGGCAAGGAGGAACGCTGAGGCCATGGCATGCATAGAAGCCCGCGGCTTGCGGAAAAGTTTCGGAGCAACGGTCGCGCTCGACGGTATCGATCTACGGATCGAAGAAGGCCGCATCGTAGGGCTGATCGGTCCCAATGGGGCAGGGAAGACGACCCTGCTGAACGCGATTCTTGGCCTGATTCCATATCAGGGAGAGTTGAACGTCCTGGGACGCAATCCCTGGGCACAGCGCGACGAGCTCATGCGCGACGTCTGCTTCATTACCGACGTAGCGGTGCTGCCCCGCTGGATGCGGGTTTCGCAGGCCCTGGACTATGTTGCGGGCGTGCATCCGCGATTCGATCGCGTCAAGGCCGAAGGTTTCCTGGGCAGGACCACGATCCGGCACTTCAGCAAGATCAGAGAATTGTCGAAGGGCATGGTGACCCAACTGCATCTCGCGCTCGTCATGGCAATTGATGCGAGATTGCTGGTACTGGACGAGCCGACATTGGGACTCGACTTGCTCTACCGCAAGCAGTTTTACGATTCGCTGCTGAATGATTACTACGATCGCAGCCGCACGATTGTGGTGACCACCCATCAGGTGGAAGAGGTCGAGCACATTCTGACCGACCTGATGTTCATTGACCGGGGGCGCATCGTGCTCCGGTGCAGCATGGAAGAAATAGAGTCGCGCTACGTGGAACTGATGGTACGTCCCGAGCAGGTCGCCGCCGCCCGGGCGTTCAAGCCTATACACGAGCACCAGGGGATCGGCTGTAGTGTCCTGCTGTTCGATGGCGGCGATCGTCAGCAACTCGCCGCGCTGGGCGACGTACGGACGCCCAGCATCGCTGACTTATTTACTGCCGTGATGGGCCATCAGTTCAGCCAGGCCCAAGGAGTCATCCGATGAGTATTTCTTCGAACGCTGTGCCCGAGTCTGTTCCAGCCGTAGGGGCAGTCGCATCCGCCGCGACATCACCGAGACATGTCCTCTACTGGTCGGTGCGGCGTGAGTTGTGGGAAAACCGCTACGTTTATGTCGCGCCTTTGGCCGTGGCGGCGGTATTTCTCCTGGCCGATTTGATCGGCATGGTTCATCTGCCGGGCCAGATGCGCCAGTTGTCGGGCGGCGACCCGGAAGCCTTTCGCGAAGCGATTCTCGGTCCCTACAACATTGCGGCCGCTTTCATGATGGGGGCTTACATCCTGGTCACTCTGTTCTATTGCGCCGACGCGCTGCACGGCGAACGCCGCGACCGTAGCATCCTGTTCTGGAAGTCGCTCCCGGTATCCGATCTCACCACAGTGATGGGCAAGGCAAGCATTCCATTTGTGATTTTGCCGCTGCTCACTTTTTCCATCACCTTGGTTTTGCAGTTCCTGATCCTGTTGTTGAGCAGTGCTGTACTGCAGGCGAACGGTCTCAAGGTGGCTTCCCTATGGGCGCACCTGCCGGTGATGCAGATGTCGCTGCTGATGCTCTATCACGTGGTGACGGCGCATATGCTGTGGCCGGCCCCGATCTACTGTTGGCTGCTGCTGGTTTCCGGGTGGGCGAGAAGGGCGACTTTCCTGTGGGCGGCGTTGCCGGTGCTCGCAATCGCAGGGGTCGAAAGGATTGCCTTTCACAGTGGGCATTTCCTTTGGCTGGTGGGGCACCGGCTGATTGGCGATACCCACACAGCGTATATGTCGCCAGATATTTTCCCCACGGATCCGATGGCACATATCACGCCGGCTCCATTTCTGTTCAGTCCCTCTCTGTGGATCGGGCTGGTTCTGGCCGTCGCGTTCCTTGCCGCTGCGGTCCGTCTGCGGCGCTATCAAGCCCCGATCTAGTTCGGCAAGCTTTGGGAAAACAATTCGCGTTAGGAGCAACTTTTATGGGCGCGAAACTTCAAGTGACATTTCCGGCCGCGATCTCGCCGCCCGAAGCGCAGTTCGCGGCCAAGGCTCGCTGAGAGTGCAGGCTATCGCGAATTATGAAAAGGCACTCCAGCTTAATCCCAGGAACCGCAATTCAGCCGTAATGTTGCAGAAGCTGACTGCACGATGACCTTGCTCTGGGCGGATTCCGAAACAGTTGCCTTCGTGTGATGGGTGGAGGAGAAGATGCCAATATCGCCGATGTTAGCCGTTCACATTTGCGCCGGAACAGTGGGATTGCTGTCGGGCGGCGTAGCCATGGCGTTCCGCAAGGGTTCCCGCCGGCATGGTATCGCTGGAAAGGTGTTTGTCGCGTCTATGGTGGGCCTGGGCGCAAGTGCAATGTACCTGGCGCTGCGGAAACATGAAGTGGGCAACTTTATTGGCGGCATTTTGACCATTTATCTGGTCACGACCGCATGGCTGACCGCGCGCCGGAAAGATGGGGAAACAAGCGTCTTCGACTGGGCCGCGCTGCTTATTCCAACCGCGGTCGGGATCAGCACGCTGACGCTTGGGATCGAGAAGCTGAACCATCCGGCGGCGTTTCACGATGGCGTTCCCGTTGGCATGAACTTTTTTCTTGGCGCTGTAGTCCTGCTGGCGGCGGTGGGAGACGTTCGCATGCTGGTTAGTGGGATCTCCGGCACTCGGCGTGTCGCGCGGCATCTTTGGCGCATGTGCTTTGGGTTGTTCTTCGCCTCAGGGTCGATCTTCATCGCGCGGCCCCATTTGTTCCCGGCTTGGATGAGCACAAGCTACCTCCTGCTGTTCCTCGGCATCCTCCCGCTCCTGTTGATGATTTTCTGGCTGGTTCGCGTTCGCTTCAAGAATGCGTTCCAGAAGACGCCTCCTCGCGATCGAAACTCTCAGCTCGGACTTCCGCAGGAAAGCATTGCAGGATAGAGCCCTGAAGACTGCGCCTCTACGACGCAGCCGACTAGCGGAAGGTCGGAAACCGCCCTTTGCAGGCCGCTTTGATCCTAATCACACCCCGTAATTCCTGTGTAGAATAAACACCTGCGAGTTCGTCCCCTTTTATGGTGGGCGCAGAACAATCTCCTCCGGTTTGAGGTTTGATCATGGCCGACAAGGCAATCCTCGAGAGTCACTCCACGAATATCGATTCCATCCTGCAGGAGCAGCGCAAGTTTGAGCCGCCCGCGGAATTCAGTTCTCAGGCGCACGTGAAGACCTTGGCCGAATACGAGCGGCTCTACAACGAATCGGTAAATGATCCCGACAAGTTCTGGTCGCGTGTGGCCAGCGAACTGCACTGGTTCAAGAAGTGGGGCAAAGTGCTGGAGTGGAATTGCCCGTGGGCGAAGTGGTTTGTGGGCGGCCAGATCAATCTCTCCTACAACTGTCTGGACCGTCACGTGGAGACGTGGCGGAAGAATAAAGCGGCACTCATTTGGGAGAGCGAGCCGGGGGAAGTTCGCGTCCTGACCTATCAGCAGTTGCATCGTGAGGTCCAGAAGTTCGCGAATGTGCTGAAGGGATTGGGCGTGAAGAAAGGCGACCGAGTCGCGATCTACATGGGTATGACGCCGGAGTTGCCGATCGCGATGCTCGCCTGCGCGCGCATAGGAGCGCCGCATACGGTGGTATTTGGAGGATTTTCGTCGAACGCGCTGATCGATCGCATCCACGACTCGCAGGCGTCCGCGGTAATCACGCAGGACGGCTCCTACCGTCGCGGCAGCGAAGTGAAATTGTTTCCCGCGGTGGAAGAAGCGCTGAAGTCGTGCCCTTCAGTGAAGCACGTCGTGGTCTACAAGCGCACGGGAACGCCGATTAACATGCAGGCTGGGCGCGATCATTGGTGGCACGATCTTATGGCGAAAGCTTCGGATGTTTGTCCGGCAGAGCCGCTGGATGCGGAGCATCCGCTTTACATCCTGTATACCTCGGGAACCACCGGAAAGCCGAAGGGTGTAGTGCATACGACCGGAGGATACGCGGTAGGAACGTATGTGACTACGAAATTAGTGTTCGATCTGAAAGAAGAAGACACATACTGGTGCACGGCGGATATCGGATGGGTGACGGGCCACAGCTACATTGTGTACGGGCCTCTCCAGAATGGCGCCACCAGCCTGATGTATGAAGGGGCGCCGAACTTTCCCGAGCCCGACCGCTTCTGGTCGATCATCGCGCGGCACAAGGTGAACGTGTTCTACACCGCGCCCACCGCAATCCGAACGTTTATCAAATGGGGCGACGAGTGGCCGAAGAAACACGATATGAGCAGCCTGCGGCTGCTGGGTACGGTGGGCGAGCCGATTAACCCTGAGGCGTGGATGTGGTACCGCGAGACCATCGGCGGCAACCGCTGTCCTATCGTGGATACGTGGTGGCAGACGGAGACAGGGCACATCATGCTGACGCCGCTTCCGGGGGCGATCGCGACCAAACCGGGCTCGGCGACCCGGCCATTCCCCGGTGTGGAGGCGGAGATTGTGACCATGGAGGGCAAGCCGGTGCCGGCTGGCTCGGGAGGCTTCCTGGTCATCAAGCGGCCCTGGCCGGGAATGCTGCGCACCGTCTATGGCGATCCCGACCGCTACGTGAAAAATTACTGGTCCCAGATTCCCGGTATGTACTTCACGGGCGACGGCGCGCGCAAAGATAAAGACGGATATTTCTGGATCATGGGGCGCGTGGATGACGTGCTCAATGTGAGCGGGCACCGGCTCAGCACGATGGAAGTGGAGTCGGCGCTGGTGGCGCACGATGCCGTGGCAGAGGCCGCGGTAGTGGGCCGTCCTGACGAATTGAAAGGGCAGGCGATTTCAGCATTCGTGACCCTCGAGCAGGGAAGACAGCCATCGAACGAATTGAAGGAAGAGCTGCGCAAGTGGGTGGCAAAAGAGATTGGAGCTCTGGCCAAGCCGGATGACATTCGCTTCACCGACACGTTGCCAAAGACGCGCAGCGGGAAGATCATGCGCCGTTTGCTGCGCGAACTGGCTACGAATGGCGACGTCAAAGGCGATACCACCACGCTTGAAGATTTCACCGTGATCGCCCGCCTGAAAGAACAGGAGGAAGCCTAGCCGCAGCCGGTCAGTTTACGAAACCCCGTGCAGATGCGTGGCTACTTTTTCGTAAGCAAGTCCTTGAACGCGGGGTTTGTCTTCAGATGTTTTGGGAAATTCTTTTCGTAGTGTTCAAGCGTCGGGCAGATCGCATGGTGGATGCCGGTAAACCCAAACTCCTGCATTTCCATCAGTGCTTCATTGGCAGACCAGCCTTCGTCGGCCATACGGTACGCTGCAATGGCCATGCCGGTGCGATCGTCGCCGAGGCGGCAATGCACGAAAATCTTCGTGCGCGGATGGTCGCGGATCACAGTTAGAAAGCGAGCGAAGGTTACGTCCGAAGGGAACGGGCAGTGCCAGGGGATGGAGATGTACTTCATGCCCAACTCTTCCACCGCGATCTTTTCATGCGTGCTCTTGCTGCCGCGCATGTCAATCACGATGCCGACGCCCATTTGCTTGAGCGCTTTCAATCCATCGGCACCGGGCTGCCCACCGCGATAAAGATACGGCGAAACCTCGGCGAAGTTGAGGAGTCCAACGTAATGCTTGCGGCTTCCCATCTGGTGTTGCGTAGGCGGGCGCTGATCGGACTGGGCGAGCGTGACCGGAATCGCAAGGGCGAACAATAGCGGGAGTGTGGCTGCTCTTAAGCTGCCAGGAATGTTCACTGTGTCAATTTGATCGCCAGTTGCCGCTCCGGTTGCGTCATCTCGCCCCAGAGCTTTTGCAGGTCGCTCTGGATGGCCTGATTTTCCGGATCCTTGCGCAGGGCCATGGCGAACCAGCGATAAGAAGTAGGCAGATCGTGCGGAGTGCAGAGCCCAGCCGAGTAAAGCGCGCCCATTTGGACCATGGCTTTGGGATTGGCGGCGTTTGCGGCGGGCTTCAGAAGACGAAGGCCGCGCTCGCAATCCTGCGAGACACCGCGTCCATACAGATATTTTTGGGCTTCGGTAACCGGGTCGACAGCGGTTCGCACAGGTTTCGCAGCCGGCTGCGGCTTAGGAGCAGGCGGCTCGGCCGGGGCAGGTTTTTCTGCGGCGGCATCGGAATCCGTATTGTCGGAGCTGGCGCTCTCTCTGTTATCTGCAGTGGATTGATCAGAACCAGGCGACGGCGCGGCATTTTCAGCCTTGGGGGTTTGTTTCGGTGAAGTCGCCCCTGGCTGCGTTGCAGGAGCGGAATTCGTGGCATCACTGCTCGCAGGTGGAGTCGCATTGTCGGCAGGCGCGGGCGTTGGCGTGGTGCTCGCCGCGGGCTGATTCGCAACCGGAGTTTGCGACGATGGAGTCGTATTGGAAGGTGCGGATGAATCAGGTTCGCCTGTATCAGGAGCTTTGGCAACGGCGGATGGCTTGTTTGAACCCGAAGTCAGCCAGGCAAGACCGTGACCCTTCCAGCGCAGGTATCCGAGCCCTACGGCTAGAGCCAGGGCGAGAAGAATCAGAAAAATCTTCCCCGCGCCGCTGCCTCGCGGTTGCTCGTCATCATCCAGCAGGTAATCGAGATTGCGCGAGGACGACTGAGGATCGATGCTCAGACCGCTGTTTCGCTTCCGAGGAGACGGATCGTTCAGGCCGAGAAACGATGGTCCGCTGATCGAGGGCCTGTCTTCGGACATTGGAGCCGGGCGAGCCGCTGGTTCAGAGGTCCGTGGTCGTACTGGGGGCGGAGGCGCAGGTGTCGATGTACCTGAAGCGGCGGCACGCTGAACCTGCGCGGCCGGGACCTCAGCCGCAACCAGGGTAGCTCCGCACATGCCGCAAAAACGGTTTCCGTCCGGACTCTCATTGCCACAGCGGGGGCAGCGCACCAGAACCTCCTCCGTATAGCTTACTTTATCTTTAAGGTTCGATGCAGCGTGAAGCGCGGGAGAACCGCTAATATTACTGATTCCGAGCAGCTTTTCTGCAAATCCAATACAACTCTTTCGCCGTGGAATTCGAAGCTAACATGAATAAACGACGATCAGAGACCCATGAGTCGCGGTTGAAAGTGCAAGGGCACACTCTCGAAGTGATGCGGATTCCTGCCCGTGACGCGGCGAGCGTAGAGTTGGTCTTCTTGCATGAAGGGCTGGGGTCGGTTTCGCATTGGAAGGATTTTCCGGCGCGTGTGGCAGACGCCACCGGTTGCGGCGTGACGGTCTATTCGCGTTATGGATCGGGAAAGTCTGACGTGCTCACTGCCGATCGCGCGGTTACCTATATGCATGATGAGGCGCTCGAAGCGCTGCCCGAGCTGCTTTCGACGCTCGAAATCGAGAACCCCATTCTCATCGGCCACAGCGACGGTGCCTCGATTGCGTTGATCTATGCCGGCACGCACGATCGGGTACGTGGGCTGGTGCTACTGGCACCGCACGTGTTCGTGGAAGATCTCAGCGTGGCCAGCATTGCCGATGCCAAGGTGAAATTCGAGACCACCAATCTGCGGGAGAAGCTCGGACGGCATCATCAGGACGCGGCGCGTACGTTTTGGGGATGGAACAATATCTGGCTGCATCCCGACTTTCGCCGGTGGAATATCGAAGAATATCTGCCACGCATTACGTGTCCGATTCTGGCAATTCAGGGGCTCGACGATCAGTACGGGACGATGGCTCAGGTGGAGGCCATTGAGAGACAGAGTAGAGGCCCGGTCGAGGTGGTTCGACTCGCGGACTGTAAACACTCGCCGCAGCGCGATCAGCCGGAGGCGACACTGCAAGCAATTGCCGGGTTCGTATCACGGATTGCCGGGAACAAAGCCGTATCCCGCGACGTCTAACAATGCATCTGCCGTGCAAGATGGACTTAAGATGGCGTTCCCTGGAAGAGGCCTGACGGAGGTTCGTATGGAAAGCCTGCTGCGGGCAGCGGTCCTTCTTGTATTCCTCTTCGCGTTGCTGGCTGCGGCTCAAGAGACGAGCCAAACGCCGCTAGATGTGCCACTGGAAACGCAATACACTTCTCTGGTCAAGAAAGTTGCTCCGGTCTATCCTCCCCTGGCACGGCAGGCACGGATTCAGGGCACAGTCGTTCTAAAAATTATCATTAACAAGTCCGGGGATGTGGGGAATATCCAGTTATTCAGCGGACATCCGATGCTGGCGCCAGCGGCAATCGAAGCAGTGAAGCAATGGAAATATCAGCCTTACCTGGTGGATGGACTGCCGGTGGAGGTCGAAACACGGGTCCAGATTAACTTCAAACTTGGCAAAGAACCACCACCGGAAGGCATCGTTGGCGACGCTCCCGGAGGTTTGCCTCCTGGGGCAATTGGATCGATTGCTGGCGGTGACGGAGGGGTGCGGGTCTCCGAGGGAGTGATGCGAGCGTTCCGGAACCAGAAGATTGATCCGATCTATCCGCCGTTGGCAAAGCAGGCGCGCATCGAAGGCATAGTAACACTCCGTGTGCAGATCAATCAGTCGGGAGACGTTGAACGGGCCACACTCATCAGCGGGCACCCGATGCTGGCCCCAGCCGCCATCGAGGCCGTTAAACAATGGAAGTACCGGCCTTATCTGCTGAACGCTGAGCCGGTGAACGTGGATACAACCGTCAGCCTGAATTTTTCACACGATGAAGTGTCGGAGGCTGACCTTAACTCGCAGGCTCTGGATTCAGGCGTGCCCGCAAATGAAGAATCACCATATCCTCAACGCGTGCGGGTTTCCTCGGGGGTGGAGTCGGGGCTGATCGTGAACAAAGTGGCTCCTCACTATCCAGCTGAGGCCAGGGAGCAGCATATCCAGGGAGTGGTCGTTTTGCGTGCAATTATCGATAAAGATGGCAATGTGGCGAATCTCGAGCTGATCAGCGGGGACCCGACTCTGGCCGAAGCAGCCATTGTTGCAGTGAAGCAGTGGAAGTACAAACCGTTCTTGCTGAACGGGAATCCGATGGAAGTGGAAACGCAGATTCAGGTGAACTTCGTGCTGCAGCCGTGAGTCGTATTCGCGCGGAGCCCCTGCGACTCTGTTCAGGGCCGAGTCCGTGCCAGTCGGACTAGTCGGCGGCGCGGCTTGGGGTGCCGAAGGCTTTCTGAACCAGCGTATAGCGGGCGGCGCCTAGCAACCCACAGTCGTCGTTCGCAATAATTTTGACTGGGATGTCTTTGAGCAGTGTCCCCATGCGGCCTTTGTCGAGAAAGGCGTGCATGAATTCTCCATCTCTCATCTTCTTCTCAATTTTCGCCGCGATGGTGCCTCCAATGAAGATTCCTCCCGTGGACATGTAGTGCAGGGCGCAGTTTCCCGCCTCGGCCCCGAAGACGCTTACGAAGATGGAGAGTGTCTGCTCGCAAATCGGGGCTTTGCCTTCCAGCGCGAGTTTCGAGATCAAAGCCGGTTGATCCGGGGCGGCGTTGAATTGGTCGGGCAGCCATGAGGGTTCGTCCGCTTTGTGAGCATCGCGAAGAAATTCGTAGATGTGCTTGATGCCGGGGCCGGAAAGAATTCGTTCGCAACTGACGCGCCCATATTTCTTCTGCAGATACGCGAGCAACTCCATCTGCAGATCGTTCTTGGGAGCGAAGTCGGCGTGGCCACCCTCGCAGGCGAAGGGATGGTGCCGGAATCCATCCCAGTAAAGGCCGGCAACACCCAAACCGGTTTTCGCCGAAATCACGGCGCGATTGCCCTCGGCGTCTTCCGAGCCTTCGCTCAGCGAAATGAAATCCTTGGAATCGAGCGCGTCGATGCCGTAAGCATAGGCTTCCAGATCATTGAGCAGACCGACGGAGGAGAGCTTGAGCTGCTGCGCCAATTCTTTGCAGTCGATTACCCAAGGCAGGTTGGAAATCTTGCTTCGTCCGGCACGCACCGGCCCGGCGACGCCGAAGCAGGCACTGTGCACCGGAATGCCCTCGCTGCGTATGAACTGGGGCAGGATGTCGGAAAGACTCGCGTGCTCCTGGCTCATGTAGATCTTTTCGACGACGCACTGCAGGCGATTACCCTCGGTATCGTAGGCGGCGAGGCGAGTGCGAGTGGCGCCAATTTCTCCGGCAAGGATCATGGCTCGATCTTCCTCCATTGACGATTGTCGTTTTCGAGCAGCTGATCGGATTCGGCTGGTCCCCAGCTTCCGGAAGCATAGTTGGGAAACTTCCGCGGCGGCACAGCCTTCCAAACATCGAGAACGGGATCGATGACGCTCCATCCGGCTTCGACCATGTCGGCCCGCTGGAACAGGGTAGCGTCGCCCATCATGCAGTCGTAGAGCAGGACTTCGTATCCGGTATAGGCGTCGGCGCCGAAATATTTTGAATATTCGAAGCTCATATCCACTGAGCCTACGCGCAGCACCGGGCCGGGAATCTTCGCTCCGAAGCTCAGCGAGATTCCCTCCACCGGCTGAATCTGAATCACGAGGGTATTGGTGTGCAGCTTGTGGAAGGGCGCGTTGCGGAAGAGCTCGAACGGCATGCGTTTGAACTGGATCGCGATTTCCGTATGGCGCTTGGCCAGGCGCTTGCCGGTGCGGAAGTAGAAGGGAACGCCCGCCCAGCGCCAGTTGTCGATGTTGAGCTTGAGGGCGACAAAGGTTTCGGTGCGCGACTCGGGATTGACGCCGGGCTCGGCACGATAACGGGGAACTCGTTCATCAGCGATTACGCCATCGCCATATTGTCCGCGCACGCTTTGCTGCAGGACATCTTCCGCGTTCAACGGCTGCAACGAGTGCAGAACCTTTGCCTGCTCGTTCCTGACAGCATCGGCCTGGAAAGAGACAGGGGACTCCATCGCAGTCAGGCTGAGCAATTGCATGACATGATTGGGCACCATGTCCCGCAGGGTTCCGGCGTTATCGAAGTAAGCTCCACGGCGCTCCACGCCTACGGTTTCGGCATTAGTGATTTGCACGTGATCGATGTAGCGCCGGTTCCAGGTGGGCTCGAAGATGGCGTTGTCGAACCGGAAGACCATGATGTTCTGCACCGTCTCTTTGCCGAGGTAGTGATCGATGCGATAGATCTGATTCTCTTGCAGAACGCTCTTGATGTCGCGGTTCAACGCCTTGGCGGATTCGAGATCCTGCCCGAAGGGCTTCTCGATGACGACGCGTCGCCAATGTCCGTTCTCTTGGCGGGAAAGTTCGGCCCGTCCTAACTGCTGGACAATAGGTGCGAAAAACTTGGGCGCAGTTGCGAGATAGAAGAGGTAATTGCCCCCGGTGTGGCGTTCGGCGTCGATCGCGGCGAGGCGGTCACGAACTTTTACGAAGGTGTTGGGGTCGCTGAAATCTCCGCGTTCGTAGAAAAGCCGGCTGCGCAGCCAATCGGTAGCCGCGTCGTCGTGCGTAGGAAGAAATTCGCTGACCTGCTGGCGGAAGCCTTCCACGTCGAGATCGTCGACGGAGACTCCCACAACTGCGAACGTGTCGGGCAGCAGCTTGGCATTCACTAAATTAAAGAGGGCAGGAATGAGCTTGCGTTTGGTCAGATCGCCGGCGGCTCCGAATAGAACAAACACGCACGGCCCCGCGACCTTGCCGGCAATGTCGAGGTTCGTTTCAGAGCTGGCTGCGAGCGCCGCTGTCATGAACGGTGGTCCTAAGTTCTCCCACAGAGGAAGTGTGGAGAATTGTAGGCCAACCGGGGACTGAATTCCCACTGCTGAATGGGCAATCACTCTGGGGGACGATGGCGCGGGCGCGGTTGATGCTTCCGAAACGAATTTCCTGGCCCTTATAGGTTCAGTCTTCCAGTTTCCAAGGTTCGAGCGGTTTGAGCCGCGGCAACATCTCTACTGTCCCAGATCTTCGAATTTCACATTGAGGATTGGGTATTGTTTCCAATCCTTGTAGTCGAAGTGCCACCACTCCTGCGGGTAAACCATGAAGCCCTGCTTTTCCATGGCTTGGCGCAGAATGGAACGGCGAGCCCGCTCATCGGGCGTGCCACCCGGGTAGTCGGCGAAAGAGCGATCGGTCATTTCGTCGTAGCCACTGGGCATCTTCACTTCCTCACCCGTTTTCAAGTCGTATAAAGACAAGTCAACAGCGCATCCACGGTTATGCCTGGAGCCCGCTGCCGGATCAGCGACAAAAATCCTCTTGTCCTGGGGCGTGGCTTCCCAGAAGATTTTCGTCACGTACCAGGGGCGGTAGCCATCGTGGATGATCAAACCGTATCCCTGGGACTTGAGATCGCGATGGGCGCGAAGCAAGGCTTCGGCCGCTGGCCGCTGCAGGAAGGCGCGCGCTTCGGTATAAATGGGCGTACCCAGAAAATTGTTCGAACTGGCGTAGCGCACGTCGAGCTTGATCGTCGGGTCGAGCTTAGCCAACTCCACCAAATCAGTCTTGAGGAAAGGGCCCGGCTCCTGCGGAGGTTGTTGTTTGAGCGCTTCGGCACGCAACTCCTCCACCGGACGTACGGGTGTGATGCGGAAGCTGGCCTGTTGCGCGAAGCCGAGTTGCAGCAGAACGAGAAAGACCCCGACTGGTAGCCAGGATTTTTGGCTGCATAGTCTTGGGTAGGTGCCAGCATCAAGAGTCGGACTGTCTAGGTTGGCGCGGTTTTTCATGTGATCTTTACCTGCTGCCAGGAGCCTCTGGAACGGCGTTGACCAGATCGCGCAAAGGACCGATGACCGTAAAGCGCACCAGCGCTTGTGGTTTCTCGGCGTCATCTAAGACGGCATGTTTCGCAGCCTTCCAACCCGGGGCTGCAGGCAATCCAGAGGACAGATAGGAAACAGCTTCGAGACCCATCGTACCCAGTTCGATGAGCTGCTTGGCCCGTGGTTCGGCCTGGGCGAGCAGCGGCGAGCCTGCCATCAAACGCAAGATCGCCGGCTCCGCGGTTATCCAGGCATTGAAGTCGGCAGTCAGCTCTCGTTTCTCCTGCGCTCGCTCCCCCGGGTTCTGCAGATAAGCACGTGTGAGCAGCTCAAAATTGTGTCGGGATGGCGGGTCGGGCGGAAGCGCGTCTACGAGCAGATTCAGCGGCGTCAGTTGATTGGCGTGCTGAAGGTGTGCCCTCGCGTTGAATGTGACGGGCTCGAGAACTGAGGCCAGGACCTGCAAGGGACCAATCTCCCGCGTATCGGCCAACTGACGCAGGCTAACATCTTCCTGAGAGATGTGGGTGAGACCAAAAGCTTCCAGGCGCAGCGACTCGACCTCCAGGCGGCGATACATGTCATTTACGTCATTGACGCTACGCGGCGACCAGAGCCGCTCCGCAATGGCGGCTGTACGCGGCCAGACGCGTGAGTCGATATCCTTGGGGCTCGTCTGTTCCATCCACATACAGGCCTCACCACCCAGAATGCGTGCCTGCTGTTCCGGGTTCAGGTCGGTTCCTTCTGGAAGCGGATCGACCGCGTAGTGGGCCGCAGCCGTGCTCATCAGATTCAAGTAGTAACCAGCAGAGAGGATGCTACGGTATCCATTCCTAGCTCCGGCGGCGAGGGAGTCAAAGCCGCGCCAGCTCTGCACAATGATGTCTTTGGGTAGCTCGGGCGTAAGGATCTCGTCCCAACCGATCATGTGCTTGCCATGTTTCTCCAGAATTTTGAGTAGCCGCTGATTGAAATAGTTCTGCAGTGCGGCCGTGTCTTTGAGATTGTGTTCGCGCATAAAACTCTGGATGCGCGGGTTAGCTTTCCATTCAACACCATTGTTCTCGTCCCCACCGATATGCATGAAATGGTCGGGAAAGATCGCCGCCATCTCTCCCATGAATGTATCGAGAAATTTGTAAGTGCTTTCCCGCGTCGGATCCATCACCGGGTCGAAGACCCCGAAAGCCCTCTCAATTTGAAACGGGCCGGGCGCACTTGCGAGATCGGGATATCCGACAAACCAGGCAGTGGTGTGCCCCGGCATGTCAAACTCTGGCACGACGCGGATACCACGATCGTGCGCGTAAGCGACGATTTCGCGAGCTTGCTCTTGCGTGTAGAACAGCCCGTCCGAGCCGAGCTCCGTTAGTTTTGGGAAGGCTTTGCTCTCGATACGGAAACCCTGGTCTTCGCTGAGATGCCAGTGGAAAACGTTGAGCTTAACCGATGCCATGCCGTCGAGCGTACGCTTGATAACCTCGACGGGCATGAAGTGGCGTGCGCAGTCGACCATCAGTCCACGCCAACGAAAGCGTGGTGTGTCGTGAATCGACACGGCCGGCATGAAAGACCCAGCTGCGTCCGACTGGATGAGCTGTTCCAAAGTTTCGAGGCCGTGCATCGCCCCGACTACAGTCGCCGCTCGAAGATGCGCGCTCGCGGAAGTGATTTCAAGTGAGTAGGATTCGTCTTCCTCGACGGACTGGATCGTTTCTCCCGGGCCATCGACGCTAATGACCAGCGCCGCGGACGTGGCGTCCGTTCCTGGCGATGTGGGGATGGAAAGGCCCGTCTGGTTTTTGATGCGACCAAGGCTGCGCTCTATGGCGGCGTTGAGGCGATCGTCTCTAAACTTGTCCGCGGCCGTATGAAACGATGTTGTTATGACGAGGCGGCCTTCCTGCTTCGAAAGCTGCGACGGCTCCGGCATTAGGGTATTGACGAATCCAGGGGGCGAGCTTGGGGATGGTGTCACCTGAGCCGAGACAATGGGCACCACCAGAATTCCTGCGAGGATCACTGCGATTGCCGGTTGACGTATCACGATGCCTCTTTCATGTCGCGATTATTATTGAAGGTGGACTGCCTTACAATGCTCGTCGAACTGAGCCTGAAGGGATTTCTGAAACTCTTCGCGATTCGGTCGGTGGCTGGACCCCTTCGCCCGAAAGACCACGCCCGGGCACGCGCTGCAGCCGGCTTCGACGGGGATGTCCCCGAGCCATTTCGTAACGCGGATCGTCGGCTTTTTCATCAAACCAGCTGACCCTGTGGAGCAGGTTCCAGTTCGACCGGCGTGGCGTAATCCGCATCATCGGTCTGCACCTGATTCACACGAGTGCTCACACAAGAAACGAGCAATCCCAACGCGGTGGCCGCCTCCGTCGCTTTGTTGTCGAGCCAAGCATCGTAATCGTCAGGGTCAATAATCACGGGCATTCGGTCATGAACTGTGTGGAAGTATGGCATTCGGAGTTGGAGTGCCAAGCGCGCAGGTCTCGATCCTTCGGCACGTCTGCTGCAGGAGCCGGACTCGAAGGTTTGCCATTTGCTTCTCCTGTACCGACTACAGCCAGCGGGAGGTCAGGGTGATCATGGCAAATTGTTAACGCCAGTTGTAAAGAAATTCTTAGAGTAACTGGCGGAGAGGGAGGGATTC
>DATGFC010000112.1:0-213796 GCA_035309485.1 Candidatus Sulfotelmatobacter sp. | reverse complement strand
GATCCCAATGGGGCGGGACTCGCGAAGTGGCCAGTTTACTCCGCTGCGGACGGATGGTCATTCATAGTGCTCAACGCCCAGCCGACAGCGCAGAAAGACCATCTGCGGGATCGGTATCTATTTCTGACGAGCGCGTTGGGAGAATAATCTATTACGCCCGGTTCTTCGCGAACTCGCTGCGATGGCGGCTGTACGTGAAGTAAATAAATAGTCCAAGTGCCAGCCAAGCAAAAAATCGCAGCCAGGTCAGGATCGGCAGGCCCGACATCAGAAGAATGCAGAACGCCACGCTCAACACCGGGGCTGCAATCCCGCCAGGCGCACGGAATCCCCGGTGACGGCCAGGATCACGGTAGCGGAGAATAATCACGCCAATGGACACCAACACGAAAGCAAAGAGCGTTCCGATGTTCGACAGGTCAGATAGAGTTCCGATATCCAGAATGCCCGCCGGAATTCCCACAACAAATCCGGCAATCCAAGTCGCAGTTGCGGGGGTTCGGAACCGAGGATGAACTCTGCCAAAGAGCTTGGGAAGTAACCCATCGCGTGACATGGAAAACCACACGCGCGCCTGTCCGAGTTGAAAGACCAACAAAGACGAGATCATTCCCATCATCGCGCCAAACAAAACGCCCAGTTCGATCCAGCGCAAGGTGTTCGATCCGGTACTGGCAACAAGGCCTTTGAGACTATTGGCAACCGGCGCGGCATCATCGAGTAGGGACTGCCACGGAACGACTCCCGTAAGCACGATAGCCACCCCGATATACAGCACTGTGCATACAACCAGCGTGGCAATGATGCCGATGGGTAAGTCTCGTTGTGGATTCCGGGCCTCTTCCGCGGCAGTAGAAACGGAATCGAATCCGATGTAGGTAAAGAAGATGATTGAACCGCCCGTCAGAATGCCCGACCAGCCCATCGGCGCGAACGGATGCCAGTTCCCGCGATTGATGTAGTGGGAAGCGGCGATAATGAAGGCGAGAATTGCAGCGATCTTGAGGATCACCATCGTGTTGTTCGCCTCGGCAGATTCGCGAATCCCCCGCACCAGGATCACAGTCAAGAACATCACCACCAGAAATGCCGGGATATTAAATCCAAAATGCAGTCCCGGAACGTAAAGCACGTTTCCCTTCAGATCCGAAAGCCCTGCCGGCAAGTAGGCTGGCGAAATCCAGCGGAGTCCTGGACGGATGCCAAACCACTCGATCATGTCCACCAGGTGCGCCGAGAAACCTACGCTCACCGCCATGTTGCTTACCGCGTATTCGAGGATGAGATCCCAGCCTATGATCCAGGCGATCAGTTCGCCCATCGTTGCGTAGGTATAGGTGTAGGCGCTCCCGGCAATCGGGATCATCGACGCTAGTTCGGCATAACAAAGGGCCGTAAATCCGCACACGATGGCTACGAGTACGAGGGAAAGAGCTAAAGCAGGACCAGCACCAGGCCGTCCGAGCGTGGCATGGTGGCGAATCAGATAGTCGAGCAGAGGAGCGTTAAGAATCGACGATGTGTCAAACTTCTGTCCGGCAATGGCCGTACCCACAACCGTAAAGATGCCCGAGCCAATTACTGCGCCGATGCCGAGCGCCGTGAGCGACACCGGGCCGAGAGTCTTCTTCAATTTACGCTCGGGATCTTCGGAGTCGGAGATCAGCTTGTCAATCGACTTGCAACAGAAAAGCTGGTTGTCGGAGGTGCGCACAACTTCTTTGGAGGAAGGCTCGCCAGTCGTCGGTTGTGACAAAGGGTGTGATTTCTCCTGAGCTAGCAGTTAGCAGGTGGCGCTTGGCATTTAGCGTTCTGTTTTCGAACGGGGACACTAAATGCCAAGCGCTGCTGCCGAATGCTGCTTACCGCTTCGCCTGGCCGCGTGCCAACTTCTTGACCTTGGGCTTCTTCGATCCGCGAGGATAATCGCGGGGCTTGAGCGGCTTGTCCGCTTTCCGTTTTTTGCGCGCGGTGCGTTTCGCTTTCTTGCGTTCGTCTCTGCTGAGCTTTGTTGTATTGGCCATGAGTGCTTTCTTGGATTGAGTAATTTTGTAATTGAGTAATTTAGAAATTGAAAACCAGGCGGCGAGCGAAGCCCTGCCAAATTCCCCAATTACACAATTTCCGAATTACTCAATGCTTTCAGGCTCGCTCTAGCTGGGCGTACTTCTCCACCAACTTCTTCAAGCCGAAGCGTGGAAATTGTACCGTAATCTTGGCTTCTTCGCCTTCTCCTTCGCGTTGATAGACGGTGCCCTCTCCATATTTCGGGTGGCGGACTCGTTGTCCGGGGCGGAATCCACGCTTGCCGGTGGGTTCTTCCATGGGCTGTGCCTTAGGCCGCGTGAACTTCTTGCCGCGGCTGGCAAAAAATTCGGCGATGTTCTCAATGGAGTTATACGCACGTGCTACCGGCGTCGGCTTTGACGTTTGCGAGCGGTTTGTCTCGGCGTGCCAAGACTGGCTCTGGTCTTCATCCTCGTAGGAATAGTGCGCACTTTCAGTCTCGTAAGCCGCGGGACTTCGTCCTGCCGGACGGCCGAGGGCGGCCGTTCCCGCACGAGCCGTGCGGGTTCCAAGCTCCTCGATCAAATCGCCAGGCACCTCTTCCAGGAAGCGCGAGGGCACGCTGGCTTCTGGCAAGTCCGTGCCGTAGCGGCGCCGGTAGACGGCGCGGGTCAGAATCAACTGATCCATAGCCCGTGTCATGCCGACATAGCAAAGGCGGCGTTCTTCTTCGATATCTTCGGGGACCAGCATGGTGCGCGAATGCGGAAAGAGTCCCTCTTCCAGGCCGCTGAGGAAAACCAGCGGGAATTCCAGACCCTTGGCGGCATGCAGGCTCATGAGCGTGATCTGCGCACGCTCGTCATAGTCATCTGCATCGGCAATCAGGGCCGCATGATCAAGGAACTGATCGAGCGATTCCGCACGCTCACGGGAATCCATCGCCGCGTTAACCAGTTCGCGCAGGTTCTCAATCCGTGAATAGGCCTCGGGAGTGTCCTCTTCTTCGAGCAGCTTGATGTAGCCGGTACGGTCGATCAGGAATTTCAGAATATCGGCCGTGCTGACGGTGGGAACTGGAAATGCGTTCGGCGATTCCACCGCCTTCGGTTCCGCCGCATCAGGGCCCGTAGCGCTAGCATCTTCCTGGCTGTGGCGGGCGGCATCCTCGCCTTCTGCAGCGTTGGAAGCAGAGGCTGGTTCTGCTTCACCAAAATCGAACGAGTAATTCCCGAGTTCCTCTGGATCGAACGCCGTGGCATCTTCCGAATGCACGTCGGAGGGTGACTCTTCGACCGCATTCTCCGATGCCGCGGGCGGGGGCGCTTGAGCCACATCCTGTTCCAGTTGCTCTACGAAGGTTCCGGCCAGCATCGCGCGGGCGTCTTCAATGAGCTGCTGGAAATTCGTGAGCGAGGTTACGGCTCGCGGCGGCAGCAGGTTGCGCTTGATCGCCTCGCCGATCGCGCCCCACAGCGATAGTCCCGTCTCCAGCGCCAGGCGTTCCAGCGTGTCGATTGTTCCCTTTCCGATGCCGCGAGCCGGGGTATTCACGACACGCAGAAGGGAGATCGAGTCGTCGGGATTCTGGATGACCTTGAGGTACGAGATCATGTCTTTGATCTCGGCGCGCTCGTAGAACGAGAACCCGCCGACAACGTGATACTTCAACCCATAGCGGCGCATGGCCTCTTCAAACAAGCGCGATTGCGAGTTGGTGCGGTAGAGCACGGCTGCGCGCGGGGTCTCGCCGGCATCGGTCGCCTCGCGCATGTAGCGGGCGATCCAGTCGGCGGCAAACAGCGCTTCATTTTCGCCGTCGGGCGCCTCGTAATAGCCGATCTTGGTGCCGCCCTGGCGTGAAGTCCACAAATTCTTGCCTTTGCGCCGCACATTATTCGCAACCACGGCAGACGCGGCCTCCAGGATGTTTTGCGTGGAACGATAGTTCTGCTCCAGCCGGATGATCTTCGCTTCAGGAAAGTCCTTTTCGAACTCCAAAATGTTGCGGATATCGGCGCCGCGCCAGGAATAGATTGATTGATCCTCGTCGCCCACCGCGCAGACGTTGTGCTGTTCACCCGCCAGCATGCGCATGAGTTCGTATTGCGGGCGGTTCGTGTCCTGATATTCATCAATCAGCAAGTATTGAAAACGCCGGTTGTAGTACTCGCGCACCTGCGACGCAGACTTCAAAAGGCGCACCGCTTCGAGCAGCAAGTCGTCGAAATCAAGCGCGTTCGCCTTGCGCAATTCTTTTCGATATTCCTCATACAGGTGCGCGACGCGCTCGGTCTTGGGGTCGGCCGATTGCAAATAGAGCTCCTGCGGATCGAGCATGTGATTCTTCGCCCAGGAAATGCGCGCCAGCACAGTACGCGGCGTGAGTTGCTTGTCGTCGAGGCCAAAGCGCTTCATCAGGGACTTGACCACGGATTGCTGGTCGGCTTCGTCATAGATCACGAAATTCTTCGTGTGGCCGATTGAAGGCTGTCCCGGAACGGTCGAAGGAATCCGCAGGGCCTCAATATCACGCCGCAACATACGCACGCAGAAAGAATGAAAGGTCGAAATCACCGGCTTCGCGATGCTCAGGCCACCTACCAACTTTTCCACGCGCTCACCCATCTCTGCCGCGGCCTTGTTAGTAAAGGTCATGGCGAGGATGGATTCCGGCATCACGCCTTTGTGCTCGATCAGGTAGGCGATGCGGTAGGTGATAACGCGCGTCTTGCCGCTTCCCGCGCCTGCCAGGATCAGCACCGGCCCTTCGGTGGTTTCGACGGCCTCACGTTGTTGCGGGTTCAGTTGGTCAAGAAAAGACAATGAGGAAGCGGCTCCGGGTTTGTAATTCAATTTTACAGGGGAAGTGTGGACGGAGGTTTCTAAGTTTCAAGGTTTCAGAGTTTCTCAGGCCTTGTCTTGAAAGGTTTAAACGCCAACCTTGAAACTTGCACGCGAATTTTCCCCGCAAGCCATTTCCCCTCCTTCGTTCCTTCCACGGAGTCGAAATGGGCGGCGCGCCCGATTCGCGTTACGCCGGCAACTCGGATGCGGCTTCGACAGGACGCGCCGTTTTGCTGAGCGAAGGAGCGTTTATGAGTCCGAGGAATTTTTTGACTTTGGCGGTCCTGTTGATTGTGGCCGGGTTGTTGATGGTGCAGCGCGAGGCGCGCGCCGGGGAAACGAATACGGCCTCCGCGTACAAAGTGCTTGATCCCATCCGCCATGGCAATTTGACTGTTTTCCCCGTGGTCGCGGCCAAAAGCTATCCGACTAGTGAGTTTCTGACTTTGGACGAAGGGCTGCGTTCGGGTGAAGTGATCGTCACCGAAGCCGGCAGCGTGCAGGGACTAGTTCGCAGGCATCCGGTCACTGGCATCCGGCATGACGGTGCAGAGGTAAACCGCCTTGTGCTGGTGAACAATTCCAAGCGCCCGCTGTTATTGTTGGCCGGCGAGATCGTCACCGGAGGGAAGCAGGATCGCGTAATCGGCAAGGACCGCATTGTTCCCGCCGAGAGCGATCCCATCGATCTGAGCGTCTTCTGCGTGGAGCCGGGAAGATGGGTGGCCAGCAGCGAGCATTTTGGAGCGTCCGAGGCGATGTACGGCTCTGCTAGCGGTGTCGGTTCTGCGAGCGGAAAAGCTTCGGCTCCGATGGCGATTATGGCGCAGCCCTCGGTGCGCGCCAAAGCTATGGCGGATAAGGATCAGGGTGCGGTCTGGGCTGAAGTCCGCAAGCAGCAGGCTGCCGAAACGGTTGAAGTCGCTGGTGTGGCTCCGACGGTCGCAACCCAATTGTCACAAACGACTTCTTACGCCAGAGTCATGGAAAATGAAGCCGTCAAGAAACAGGTGGATGCCGTTGCGAGACCTATTGAACAGAACTACGAAAGCCTGATCCGGCAGTTGCGGGATCGCAATGCGGTGGGCGTGGTCGTCGCGGTGAATGGCCGAATCATCTGGGCCGACGTCTTTGCCAGCACAGAGCTATTGGCAAAGTACTGGCCCAAGCTGGTGCGCTCCTATGCCTCGGAAGCGGTGGTTACGCGTGCGAAAGAAATGCCGGTTGGCGTAACCCAGGCGCAAGCTTTTCTCGGCGATACGGAAGGGCGCAGAGAGATGATCGAAAGCGAGCCGGGAATTTATCGTCACACCGAAATATCGGGTGATGGATTCAAAGCGTTCGCGCTGACGTCGTTGCTGCCTAAGACTGGATTCGACGTGCATGTGGCGAAGATGGCGGAGTGAAGGTAGTGGTCAGTGGCAACCAGTGGTCAGTGGCCAGTGCACCACTGAGCCGAATGTGAATATCACTGACCACTAAGCACTGATCACTCTTTTACCCGCTTGCCTTCTGTGCTTTCAGCCGTAGTTCTGCGATCGCGGGAAGCGATTGCGGCGGAATCAGCGTGCGCTCTGGCGGTACTGTGCCTGTTTTTGCCGCTTTCACCAGGAGTTCCAGGGCCATGCCTGCAGCAGGGGCTGTGATAATAGTCGCAGTCAGTAAACCGCGTCGCACCCATTCCTGACCGGTCTTGGTGACACCATCGCATCCGGTGAAAGGAAGCTTCTGCCACTTCTCGCGGTCTTCTTCGGTTAGATCGGCCATCGCTTTTCGCGCACCCATGGCCATCGCGTCATTCTGGCAGATAACGGCCTTGACCTGCAGTTGCCTCGAGGATGCCAGGGACAACCACGACTGCACGGCGTGATGCGCGCTACGCTCGGTCCAATCGCCTCGCAGGCTCTTCAGCGTGATGGAAGGCGGCTTGGTCGTCAGCATTCCTTTGGTTCGTAATTGAGCCGCTGTGTTATTGGACGGCCCTTCGATGTATAAAATGTTGCCTTCGGAAACCAGCGCAGCGATCTGATTCCCCTGAATGCGTCCGACCTCGGACTGATCGGTGCTGATCGAGAACACGGGCACGCTTCCCGCCCTCCGCAATTCGGGAATGTAGTCCGGATCGCTATTGATCATTCCCCATCCGATGCCCGCGGCAACGGCAGCTTTGGCCACTTGCGGCATTCCGGTGCCGACGGGTTCGACCAGAATGGCAGAAGGCCTCTTTTCGGAATTCTGGATGATCTTGATCAGCTGCTGGGTTTGATTCACGGCATCGTTCTGCGCGTAAATAATCTCGATACTTACGCCGAGGCGGGCAGCCATATCGGTGACAGCGGATGCCTGTTCGGCCTGGTAATCATTCTCTCTGGTGGTAAGAGCAACCACAACGTTGAGGTTGTTCATAGGGGGATGGTTAAAGTTGCGACGAAATTCCTTTCTCTCTTAAGTTAGTTGAACGAATCGTCTGAGATCCTCCGGAGCGGTGCAAAGAATCTATGCCAGCTAGTCGCTTTTCTGCGACTCGTACCAACTCCGCCATGCGCTTGAATCGTTCGGAAGCCGCTGGTGAGTAATGTCTGCCAGCGCATGGAATGCAAAGGCGTGAGTTTGTGCGTCAACAGAAGTATCTTCGGTATAACTCAAGAGGCGGGGCACAACTGTGGACCGCTGCTGGGGAGTAAACAAACCGGAAACAGCCAGGCCGCACGCCGCTCGTTCGCGGACCAGTGAAGAGGGATCGTCGTGCAGGGCGGTCAATAAAGGCTCAATGGCTTGATCGCTGCCTGTGAGAGCGAGGGCTTCGGCCGCCCAGTGGCGCGAATCGACATCGGAATCCTTCAGATGCGTGGTAAGGACATTTACCACCTGTTCGGTCTCGACGGCACGATTGGCCATCAGCCCGAGAGCCCACAGGGCCCAGATTTTTTGCGCGTGGTTGGGAGATTCTGCTGTCCGCAATAGATAATCGAGGCTCTCCGAGTTCTTGGCCAGTCCATATGCCGCGAGTTCCACTTCCACTCCGGACTCGCGCACGCGCAGATCGTCGGAATTCAGAGCAGCCGTGCTCAGATTAGCAATTTGCGGATTCCACTGCACTCTGCCGTGCCATCGATCGACGCGAGATGAGATTTGCTCAACCGCGCCTGGAGCATGGCTCACAGCGAGTTGGAGCAGCGTCTCCGCTTGCTTCTGGGGCCTCATGCGATCGATTTGCCGCAGGTCCTGGGACGAAGCCTGACGGCTCGACTGATCAGAGAAAAATTTCGAAAAGAGCGACCAGTTATTCCGCCCCGCCCCCAACAAGAGTGCGGCGAAAACTCCGAGTGTGACGGCGATTAATCGCCCGGCCGACTGCGCAGAGGGATTCGGCACCGAAGCACGATTCGGATTGGTCCCGCCGGAGATGTCCGATCCCGGGCCCAGTGTGCCGTAATCCGGCGTGGGCTGCAGGCGAGGGTCCGGCTGTGGAGTGGGGTTCGCGACGCCTCCAGGCCCTCCAAACGAAGGTGACTTCGCACCAAACATATAGTTGCAGTCTAGGGTCTGGCCCAAAATAGGGTAAAGTTACTTTCGAGTTAAACTTAGAAACTTCGATAAGAATCAACGTCTTTTGTGCAGGAAAACGGCGCTGGGCCGGCGAGCCGTAATCGCGTAAACGTTCGGGAGGAAGTCATGTCAACCATGTCGAAGTGGTTATTATCGGCAATCAGCATCTCCTTGGCGGCGGTGGCTTTGGCCGCGGCTGGTCCCGGATATCACGTAATTAAGACCTACAAAGTAGGTGGCGAAGGCGGGTGGGATTACCTGACAGCCGATGCGACTGCGCGCCGGCTTTACGTCTCGCGCGGCACACACGTCATAGTGCTTGACCTCGACTCGGGCAAGAATATTGGCGACATTGCCGACACTCAGGGAGTGCACGGCATCGCACTGGCACCCGAGCTAGGACGTGGGTTTACCAGCAATGGCCGCGAAGGGACAGTCAGCATCTTCGATATCAAGAATCTGTCGCTTATAACCAAAGTTAAAGTGGGGGAAAATCCTGACGCGATCCTCTACGATCCGGCCACCAAACGGGTTTTCACATTTAACGGCCGCAGTCACGACTCCAGCGCCATTGACGCTGCCAGCGGGAAAGTTCTGGGCACGATCCCTCTGGGTGGCAAGCCGGAGTTCGCCGCCAGCGACGCCAAAGGTGAGATCTTCGTGAATATCGAGGACAAGAGCGAGTTGGACGCCATTGATCCCAGCAAGCTGGAAATCAAGGCCAAGTGGCCGCTCGCGCCGTGCACCGAGCCGAGCGGGCTTGCCATTGACCGCAAGCATCGGCGGCTATTCGTAGGATGCGACAACAAAATGATGGCCGTCGTGGACGCGGATAGCGGCAAGGTCCTGGCGACACCGGCGATCGGCGAGGGCGTGGACGCGACGTCTTTTGACGACGAGACTGAATTGGCTTTTGCCTCTTGCGGGGGCGATGGCGTGCTTACGGTGGTGAAAGAAGAATCGCCGGAAAAATTCAGCGTGACGGAAAACGTAACCACGAAAAAGGGAGCCCGCACCATGGCTCTCGATTCCAAGACGCACAACGTCTACACAGTGACGGCCGAGTTCGGGGCGCGTCCGGCGCCCACTGCAGACAACCCGCACCCGCGTCCGGCGATGGTTCCGGACAGCTTCGTCGTGCTCGAAGTGGGGAAATAGTTATTTGGGTGGGGAATTCGCGGTGCGCCGGCCCGCCCCTATCCTTGTGCCCTCTTGCCGACAAAGACTTGCGGGCAAGGTCAAAGCGTTGGGATTTGATTTCTGCCAAGCCGCACTCAAACCTCGCCTGAAACGGCCTACCGTCGACCCGGTATGCCAACGAGCGAACCCGCTCATTTACAATTGTCGGTCCCTGGCACGAACGGGCAAACGACCAACAACGAACAAGCAACGACCCAGCCATGACCATGAAAGTCCGCAAAGCAGTCTTCCCCGCCGCCGGCCTGGGCACCCGATTTTTACCTGCAACCAAAGCCCAGCCCAAAGAGATGCTTCCGCTGGTCGACAAACCCATCATCCAGTACGGCGTCGAAGAGGCCATGGCATCGGGCTGCGATCAGATCCTCATCATCACCGGCCGCGGCAAACAGGCCATCGAAGATCACTTCGACGTCAGCTACGAACTTGAGAAGATGTTAGAGGAGCGCCGCAAGTACGATCTGCTCAAGATCGTCCGCTCGATCTCGGACATGATCTACGTTGGCTACGTTCGCCAGAAAGAGGCGCTCGGCCTGGGACACGCCGTGCTCATGGCGCGCGAACTTGTGGGCCATGAACCATTCGCCGTGCTGCTCGCCGACGACGTCATCGACCACCCGGTCCCGTGCCTCAAGCAGATGGTGAACGTTTTCGACCAGAAACAATCCAGCGTCATCGCGGCCCAGGTGGTCGAAGGCAAGATGATTTCTTCCTACGGCGTATTCGATGCCCAGCCAGCAGACGGTTTCAACGGGAGGCTGTTCGAAATCCGCAACATGGTGGAAAAGCCCAAGCCCGAAGAGGCGCCGTCGAACCTTGCGATCATCGGACGTTACATTTTGACCCCGGCGATTTTCGACTGCCTGGCCAAGACACCGCCGGGAGCGGGCGGCGAACTCCAGCTTACCGACGGCATGCGCATGCTACTCAAACAGGAAAAAATGTACGCGTATGTCTACGAAGGACAGCGCTACGACACAGGCGACAAGCTAGGGTTTCTGAAAGCAACGGTGGAGTTCGCGCTCAAGCGCTCCGATCTAGGTGGGCCTTTTCGCGAATATCTGAAGGGCCTGAAGATCTGACCCTCGTCGGACGGTTTGGCCCGGTCGATGCCACTTCTGCATCGCCAGAACATCTAATCATTGTGAAAACAGATCGTTGAAATGGGGACGATTCATGACCGAAAAAGTGGTTAAGAGCGAAGCCGAGTGGAAAAAGCAACTGACTGACGAGCAGTATCACGTCACCCGCGAGGCTGGAACCGAATGCGCCTTCACGGGGAAGTATTGGAACACCAAGGAACCGGGGATGTATCACTGTGTGTGCTGCGGAGCGCCGCTGTTCGATTCGCAAACGAAGTTTAATTCCGGTACCGGCTGGCCAAGCTTTTACAAGCCGAGCGAGGGTGGAGGAGTAGTCGAACACCGCGATTCGAGTTACGGCATGGTCCGCACGGAGGTGCGCTGTGCCACGTGCGACGCGCATCTCGGGCATGTGTTTGAGGATGGTCCGGCGCCGACGGGGTTGCGTTATTGCATGAACTCGGCGTCGCTGGACTTTCGTCCGGCAGAAAAGAAGTCCTAGAGCCGCACCCGGACGGCTCCTCTCAGCCGACACCGATAGACGCTACAAAAATAAGGGCACGCGCGAGCGTGCCCTTTCTACTCGACTCGACTCAAAATTACGCGTGGGCCGAAGCTGCCATGGCCTTGGGCTGCTCCTGCTTGCCCTGCTGGCTCGGCTTGCCGTCGCTGCGAACCTGGATTCCGCCCTTGAGCGCGGCGCCATCTTCCACGCTGATGCGCACGGTGGAGATGTCTCCTGCCACCGAACCCTCGGCACGGATGTCCACGCGATCGCTGCAGTCGATGTTGCCGGTCACCTTGCCCATGACTACGACTTCACGAGCCTGGATGCTGGCATCGACCTTGCCGTTGCGACCGATGGTGACACGGCTTTCCGGCATGATGATCTTGCCTTCGATGCGGCCGTCAATATAGAGCGCTTCGGAGCCGCTGACCTCGCCCTTGATGACCAAAGTGCGACCAATGGTCGCCTGATCGATGGGAGCGGTGACAGTTTTGACTTGGTTATAAGTGTTAGGGTTGGAAGCCGGAACACCGGACTTCGGATTGAATGAGTTCTCCGACGACTGAAGCATGCGACCTTCCTTGGGTTCCCGCGCGGCGTGCCCGGAGGCGCCGCTGCTCGCGGTTGGTCTTGAAATTTGTGGCCGCCAGTTCGTGACCACTTGGCCATCCTGACTATCGCACACACGTAAGTTGATCGCGGAGATTACGGAAGATGGTGTACGGCTGAGGCGGCACTATTCTGCGGTTTCCAAGGCTTGCGATAGCTGTTCCCACTCGCCTACTAGCGCGGCATGGCCAGACTTGTGCTGCTCGAGTTCCTGCGACTGGCGCTGGCTTTCCTCCACGCTGACGAAGTTCTGCAGCGCTGTCTCGATACGAGCAATTGCATCTTCGGTGCGACTGATCACTCGTTCCAGTTCCTGAACCCGGTCTTCCATCTGCTTGCGCTTGATGGGATTTAAACGCTTCTTAGAGGTCTCCGTAAACTCGGCCTCGCCGCGGTGATTTCCATTGGAAGGCTGGCCTGAAATCGGAGTCTTCGTTGGAGTTGGAGCGGCCTTCGGCATTCCTGGCACGTCGTCCAACGTAGGGGCCTGGTGTTGTCCCCCCTGTTTGCGCCAGAGATAGTCTTCGTAGTTGCCCGGGAAGATTTCAACTTTGCCGCCGCCGACCTCAAAAACGCGGGTCGCCAATTTGTCGATGAAATAACGGTCGTGGGACACGAAGACGACCGTGCCGGTGTACTCCATCAAGGCATTCAGGAGCACATCCTTGGCTCTGAGGTCGAGGTGGTTCGTTGGCTCATCGAGCAACAGGAAATTCGCAGGATGCAACAGCAGCCGCAACAGGGCATAGCGACCGCGCTCGCCTCCCGAGAGCACTCCGATCTTCTTGAAAACGTCGTCTTCAGAGAAGAGGAAACATCCGAGCAGGCTGCGCAACTCCGTCTCTGTGGAACGTGGAGACATGGAGCCCAGGTCGTCGAGGATGCGAGCGTCGGGATCGAGCTCTTTGTATTGATCCTGCGCGAAATAATCGGAGAGGACATTATGCCCCAGCCGGAACTCGCCTCCGGTCAGTAGCTCGGTACCGGCGAGCAATTTGATTAGCGTCGACTTTCCTGCCCCGTTTACGCCGACCAGCGCAATGCGGTCGCCGCGCTCGATCATGAAGCTGACGTCCCGGAACACTTCCTTTGGTGCGTCGCCATTCTTGCCCGGATAAGTCTTCGCCACGCCTTCAAACTCGGCCACGATCCGTCCGCTCGCCTTGGGCTGTGGGAATGAGAAGTGGATCGTCTTCTCCTCAGGAGGAACCTCGATCCGCTCCATTTTTCCCAGTTCCTTGATGCGGCTCTGCACCTGCTTGGCCTTGGTCGCCTGGTAGCGAAAACGGTTGATGAAGATTTCTAGCTGCTCAATGCGGTCGCGCTGGTTGCGATAGGCAGCCTGCAATTGCTCGTTGCGCTGCGTCTTCTGTGCGAGGAACTTGTCGTAATTGCCGGTGTAGAACCAGAAGCGCTTGTTCCAGATCTCGGCGATTTTGTTGACCGTCACGTCGAGAAAGTAACGATCGTGGGAGATCAGCACAAACGCATTGGGATAGTTCTGCAGATATTCTTCGAGCCAGTTGCGTGCTTCGAGATCGAGGTGATTGGTGGGCTCGTCCAGCAGCAGCAGGTTCGGCTTCTGCAGCAGCAGCATGGCTAGCGCGAGGCGCATCTGCCACCCGCCGGAAAACTCCTCGGTTCGCCGCTGCCAGTCTTCTTTCGTGAAACCCAGGCCCATCAGGACGCGGCCTACTTCGGCTTCGATCGAGTAGCCATCGCGCGTGCGGAACTGATGCTCGATGCGGTGATAGCGGTCGGCCACATCTGCATAGGCTGCGCTCGTGTGATCCAGTTCCGCCATGCTGTGCGTCAGAGATTCCAGCTCCTTCTCCATTGCGCGCAGGTCGTCGAACACCGTCATGCACTCGTCAAAAACGGTGCGCCCCGAGAGCGTGAGGCCGTCCTGCGGAAGGTATCCGGCGGACGTCCCTTTCGCGATAGTGAGCGAGCCGTAGTCGAACGTGTCCATGCCGGCCAGGACCTTCATCAGCGTGGACTTGCCGGTTCCGTTGCCGCCAACCAGGCCGATGCGGTCTTGGGCTGTGATCAGCCAGTCGACATTTTCGAAAAGGAGTTTGTGGCCGAAGCGTTTTCCGGCGCCGGAAAGCTGAATCATGGGCTGGAATTATCGTAACAGTTGCCAGTTTCCAGTGGTCAGTGGTCTGTGGAAGAGGTGGTTTCAACCACAGAGGACACAGAGGGGCACAGAGGAAAAACTACGGCCATACTGGCGTCGCAATTGGATCTTTGGAAGATGCCGCCTGACGCACATTGCGCGCTTCCGGATAGGCGCCCCAGAGTTCGCTGTGGTGCTGGATGCGATCCAGGGCACGGTCAATGACGGCTTCGAGTTCGTGGAAATACTTCACTTCGCGGCCCTTGGACAAGCGCCGCTTGGCTTCTGCGGGGCTAAACCACGTCGGACGCCGGTCGCCCTCGTCCGGCCTTCGCATCTGATGCACTTCCATCAGGAAGGCCTTGATCACAAATTCCTGCACACCGCCGGGCTGCCAAAAGACGCCCTTTGAGTGGATGTAAAGATGAAAGTGCCGCGGCTCAATGGTGCCGATCGCGCCCGCTTCTTCGGCTGCTTCCCGTTCGGCAGCCTGGCTGTGGGACAGGTGGGGGGCGGTCGATCCCTTGGGAAAAGTCCATTTGCTGCCGCCATTGGTATTGACGAGGAGAAACTCGATTGCAGTGCCTCGCCGGCGATAGCAGATCGCGGCGACTTGCAGCGGAAGCGACTTCGGCACGCGGGCTGAGCCCATGCAGCCTCCTGGAAAGATCCTACATGCAAGATATTTCACTGGCGTTAAAGTGCAACAAAAAATGTGCAATCGGCAGGGTTACGAAAGGGTTACGGGCACCGAATTAGAGGCCTTGTCCGTAGACCGGAATTGCCGCACCGGTCACGTCTTTTCCCGAATCGCCCGCGAGCCACACGATCAGGCTGGCAATCGAAGCAGGCTGCACCCACTGCGCAGTATCGGCGCCGGGCATGGCTTTGCGGTTCGCGGGAGTGTCTATTGTTCCTGGCAGAATGACGTTGGCAGTAATTCCGACATCCTTGTTTTCGAGCGCCACGGTCCGGATGAGCGAGACCAGCGCAGACTTCGACGCGCTGTAGGCCCCGACAGTGGCCCCGGGATTCTCGGATGCACGGCTGCCGATCGCGATGATTCGTCCCGAGCCGGCTTTGCGCATTTGCGGCAGTACTGCCCGCAGCATGTGGAAGGCTGCGTTGACGTTCAGGTCGAACATGCGCTGAAAGGTAGAGTCATCAGTATCGACGACGGCAGTACCGCCAGCAAAGCCGCCAATCAGGTGAGCGAGAAGGTCGATTTTGCCGAAACGGCTAATTACGGTATCGACCGCTTTGCGCGCCGAATTGAGGCTATCGAGATTGGCGGGAAGGGCCGTAAAATTCGCATGATCGAATTGCGATTGCTGAATCTTCGGGGCTAGACCGACGACCGTTGCGCCGGCGTCGAGCAAGGCTTTCGTGACGTGAGTTCCCAGACCGCCACTGGCCCCGGTGACCAAAGCAATTTTCCCTGTCATCGCATCTCCCTTGACTGCAGATTCGAAATGCAGACTCAAGCTAATACGACGACTGAGGGATTGCCGGAGATTCAGAATCTCAATGCGCGGGCGCTTCCAGCGTTTTCACCAGCCAGGGAATGATGACCTCTTTGAAAATTCTCGGGTCGGGCCAGACGCCAACCTGTCGTCCGAGGTGTCCGCCCTGGGGATTGACCCATGCGTCCTTCGGCGTATCGCCCTTACTCAGCAGCAAATAATCATCAGCGATGGGCACCTGTGTATCGAGCACTCCGGCGATCACCAGCATGGGGGCCATCGGCTTGCCCAGCAGGCCTTGATGAACCAGCGACAACTTGGGCAAGAACTCGCCCATCTGGTCCAATGTGTGCACACCTTCGAGAACGTTCATGAGCGCCGGCACCTGATCGAAGAGATACTCGCGATTGCCCAGCAGGTGATTCATCAGGAAATCTTTCTGAAAGAATTCATCCACCGGAGGAGACTGCGCGCTCGCGCCGCGCAGCCGCGCGCGCTCGACAATCGCCATCTTCGTCGCCCAGTAGGCGCCCCAACTGACGCCGTGCAGGGCGATGCGGTTCTTATCGATCTCCGGCCGTGACTGCGCATAGTCGATCACTTTTGACAGCATGCGCTCCGCGTTCTCGCTCACTTTGATGGGCGCCTGTCCCGTCCCTGGGCCGTCCACCGCAAGGAATCCGATTCCGAAAGGAAGAATCGCGCCGAAACTCTCGGTCAGATCCTCTTTGCGACTGTCGAGTCCATTGACGGCAATCACCAGCGGCACCGGACCGTTCGTATTTTTCGGCAGCCGCAGGTAACCGATGATCTCTTTGCCCTCGAAAGGTATGCGCACAACTTCCAGCGGTGGATCGTAAAATTTCGCATGATCCAGAAATGCCTCGATCGCCTTCTCGTACGACCGTTCTTTCCCTGGAGACGACGGAATCGGCCAACGGCCGAACGAATACAGTTTCCAAGCGCGAATGTAGCAGGCATTGGCTTTTGCCGGATCGCTCTTCTCGAGCGACTTTGCCTGGTTGAAGTAGCGGTCTGCAACCTGCATGAAGGCCGCTGCCCACTCGTCCTTGTCGGTGCTGTGGATGTTTTCGAAGGCTTGTTTGATATCCGCGGGATCAAGCCCGATCAAGGGATACTGCCCCACCTCCGCGCGGTGAATGGCTTCGCTTCTTATTTCATCGATCGTCCGCTCGCGGCGTTCCTGAGCCATGGCAAACCGTTCCGACATGATTACCAACAGCACGACGAAAAGAGAAAACTGGCTGCATTTTTTCATCACTATTCCTCGGAGCGTATTTACGGGCTACGCATGAAAAAGGCCGAACAGAGTTGCGTCCGGCCTGGAAAATCCCCACGTGAAACCGATTAGAAAACGAACTTCGCGCCCAACTGAACCGAGCGCGGTCCGCCAGAGCCGACCGCAGGATTCGCCGCAGCGATGTCCGGGGTAGCGCATCCGCAGCCAAAGGGCTGGACCGACGGATCATTCAGGCCGAAGCCGTTCTGGCCGCCGTAAGGATTTGCGAAGTTCGGGTGATTGAGAATATTGAAGAACTCGGCGCGGAACTGAAGGCGTTTGACTTCGCCAAAATGGAAGTTCTTGGCCAGCGAGAAATCAAAATTCCGGAAACCATTATCCTGGAACATATTTCTACCCATATTTCCGAACTGTCCAAGAGGAGGCGCCATCATCACAGAATTCCCGGCGGCGTAACAGCCAAATAAATTCAGAGCGGCCGTTTCCGGTCCTGCCGTGCCTCCATCCACTGCCGCGGCCGATGCTGCACAACCGGCAGGCATATTGGGATCTCCCGGCGCGTAGAACGGAATTCCCACTCCCCGACCCGCTTTGAAATCCGACGGGTTGCCGCGGCTCGCCGTTCCCGAACGGTAGAAACTCCAGCGGATCGGTTGCGTTGCAGGAGGGCTGACGGGCAGCGTTCCGGTGCCGGCTGCGTCGGTTCCCAGATCGATCGGGCCCCAGTATTGTGGGCTCTCCAGGGTCGTGATCGAATTGATCTCCCAACCTTCCAGCAATTGTCCGTGGCCAGTACGGCCAGGAATGGCGTAGGTAAGCGATAGAGTCAGCCGGTGCCGGATATCGAAATCGCTGTTGGCATACTCGGCGCCTAAATTATAGGAGTTCTGCGGCAGCCCTGAGCCGTAACCAAAATCCCAGTTCGCGCCCACATCATCTGACGCGTGCGCGTAGGTATAGCCCAGCACCATGCTCAAGCCGTGATAGTTCCGCGCATTCATGGTGACTTGCAGGCCGTTGTAGTTCGAACGGTAGACATTTCCCATCTGGAAGATGTTGGCAAGGTATGGGAACTTGTTGGCGAAAGGCCGGTTCGCCTCCTCGCCGCCGGTGCTGTCGGGTGCGCAGTTATTTGGATCGGTATATCCAGAGGCGATGCACGCGGAGATCGCCGCTGCCGGCCAACCCGAGCCTACCGGCGCCTGATTGATGTCCCGAATTCCCGTCAGATTCTTGCCATGGTTTCCCACATACGCGACTTCCAACGACAGGTTCGGCGTAATCGCATGCTGGAGGTTGATCGTCCAGTCCCAGACATAAGGCGTGGTGAGCCCACGATCCACCGTCATGATGGGGCAGGGACTGTCGTTGCAATTGATCGTGCTCCCGCCATACAGCGGCGATCCCGACGTGTCCCAGGGAATCGGGGGGCCCAGAAAATTCTTGATGGTGACGTTCCCCGTCGTAATCGTGCCGCCGGAGGTATTGCCCGCCGCGTCGATTGGCGCTCCCGTGGGAACGCTGCCCGGGCCGAACGCATTGTTGAAAGCCACGAAGGACTGCCAATTCACCGTTTCGTAAATCAACCCGGCGCCGCCGCGCAATACCGTCCGGCCATTCCCGGTGACATCCCACGCGAAGCCGGCGCGCGGCCCAAAGTTTTTGTGATCGGGGTTGTACAGGCTGCTGATGCCATGCCCCACTTGGACCATCCCGACATTGGGATCGAAATTTCCGAGCAGGTTATTCGCTTCCTGCGGAACCGTGCTGTACTCGTAGCGAACACCGAAGTTCAGGGTTAAGTTTTTCGTGGCGCGAAAATCATCCTGGAAAAATCCCGCGTAGGCCCAATTGTGCAACTGCAAGGTCGGATTGCCGACTTCCACGGAGGTTTTGAAAGGCAGCCCGGCAAAGAAATCCTCCAACGGCGTGGAGCCCGGCCCTGCCCCGATGGCAACTCCACCCAGAAAAGTGATACTTCCACGAGCGTTACCGTAGGCTGCATTCCTCACTCTGTTGTAGTGGAGTTCACCGCCCATTTTGAGGGAATGCTTTCCGGCGGTATACGAAACGTGATCGATAAACTGCGTGATCGAATCCGGCCCCTGGAACTTCGGCCACTTGAAGCCGCCCAAACCCGGGAAGAAGTAGCCGCCAAAGCCGATGCGCGGAAGCCCCCCGGTAAACGGCCCAGAGGCGCCGGTATTCAAGCCGTAGTCTGAGGCCGGCGTGTTGAGGTCACCAGGCAGCGTGGGCTGGTACAGACGGTTGTAGCCAACCCTGGCTTCGTTGACCCAGCGCGTTCCTGGAGTCCAAATCCAGCTTCCACCCACCACCTGCGCCCGCGTGTGAATTTTGGAGAGCCATTTGGTTTGCAGTTCTGGGAAATCTTCCACCGTGCCGGAATTGTTTCCAAAGAAATACATCCCGCTGATGCTGTGCCGCTCGCCAAAACGATAATCGATCCTGCTGACGAGGTTGTCGACGTGCACGTTGTTATTGAAGCCGTTGGGGATGTTGATGCCTTGTGTGTTGTTCAGCGGAAACCCAGAACCGTTGCAGGTGACGGTGCCGCCCGACATCGTGCAGCCCGCGATGTTCAAACTTGCCTGATCGATGGCAACCCCTCCGGCCTGCAGATCGGCAATCGCGTCCGGAATGCTGTCGGCGCAGTCCCCAGAGGAGAGGACGGGGCAAGTTCCATTAGCGGGCAGGGACTGCATCGACGGACTAGTGATGCCTCCAAACGAGTTGCCCACGTTATAGCGCTGCCCTTCATAGGCTCCGAAGAAGAACGCTTTGTCTTTGATGATCGCTCCGCCCAGGCTGCCGCCGAACTGTTCCAGGGTGCGCGTCAGCTTCGGATTCGGAGAAGTATTGAAAAAATTGCGGCCGTCGAGGGCGCCGTCGCGCCCGAACATGAACGCTGTGCCGTGAATGTTGTTAGTGCCCGATTTCAATCCCACGTTCACCACCGAACCGGGCTTCCATCCGTATTCCGCCGGCGGATTCTGCTGCAGATTGAACTCCTGAATCGCATCAATCGGCAGAATCGTGGCCGAGTCTCCCGCGATGCCGGCGCCATTGATGATCGCCTGTCCGGAGTAGGGCTCGCTGTTGAATAGCCCCTCGACGAAATAGGCATTATCTTCCGCGCGCAGTCCGTTGGAACTGGTGGTTGAAAATCCTCCGCCCGGATAGCGCATCACGCCCGGCCTCAGTTGAAGAAGGTTCTCGTAATTCCGGCCGTTCAACGGAAGGTCGTTGATTTCCTTATTGCTGAGCGTGCCTCCCAGCGTTGCCGAGGTCGTATTCACTAACGGCACTTCTTCGCTGATGGTCACCGTTTCATTGACCTGTCCAGGTTGGAGGGTGAAGTCGGCCCGCACGTCGCTGGCGACTTCAATCTGCACGTTGGGGCGCTCGACCGTCTTGAACCCTTTGGTCTCAACGTGGATTTTGTAATTTCCCGGCTGGAGATCGGTCACCGCATAGCTGCCCGATTCATCCGTTGTGACCGTGCGCGAAATGCCGCGCTGTACATCGGTTACAACCACCGTGGCTCCTGGAACGGCAGCTCCGCTTTGATCCGTCAAAGTACCCAAAATGCGGCCGGCTGTGGATTGCGCAACCGCCAAACCGGAGAACATCAACAAGGTCAAGGTGGCGAACAGGGCGGCGGTAATCATGCGTCCGTCACGGGACGCACGGAGAGTGCAACAAGGCATGGGAACCCCTCCTCCGAACCTTCTGGTCCGACAGCCATACCACCTTCTCTGAAACGGTGTCAAGGAAATTCACGAGCCGCAAGTGTTGACTGTCTCTGCAAGCCTTGATATGGTCATACCATCATACCAATGTACCAACGCGGTTTAATTCGTTCACTGGCTGATCCTTTAGTGGATATGCGGTATAGTAGCCAGACCAGCCGTGGCGCCTCCCGGCTCTCCTCGGCTCGTCGTGGGGTTCGCTTCGTGTACAAGCTAGTTCGCACATCCCGCCTCTACGAGCAAATCGTTCAGCAAATCGAGGAATCCATTGTTAAAGGTGATTTAAAACCCGGCGACCAACTGCCCGCCGAGCGCGAACTCGCCCAGCGTTTTGGAGTAAGCCGCACCGCAGTCCGCGAAGCCGTCAAGGCGCTGCGTGAGAAAGGTCTGGTCGAAGCCTATTCCGGCCGCGGTACTTTCATTACCGATGGGACCACGCAAGCAGTCCGCCAGTCTCTTGATCTGATGGTGAAGATCGGGCAGCCCGAGGGTTCCACTCATCTCGCGGAAGTTCGCGCGATTCTCGAACCGGAGATCGCGGCCCTGGCCGCAGCACGCATTCAGGAGGCCGAGTTGGCGACGATGCGCGAAGCTGTTGCTGTGATGGACCGCGCCGGCCAGGATCCAGACGCTTACATCGAAGCTGATCTCGACTTTCATTTGGCATTAGCCGAGGGCGCGGCGAATCCGCTCATCCTGTCGCTCCTCGATTCGATCGTCGGACTGCTGCGCGAACAGCGCTTGCGCATTTTTCGTGTTCCGGGCGGACCCGAGCGGGGCCAGATTCATCACAAGCGAATTCTCGACGCGGTCGAGCACCACGATGCAGAGGGTGCGCGCCAGGCTATGCGGGCACATTTATTCCAGGTACGCGATGACAGTCAGGCACCGGCAGGCAAGCGCGCTCCAGTCAAGCTAAGCACGCACTAAACATCGCAGCAGTTCGGAGGCAAGCACGGATGGCGAAAGTCGGTTTCATCGGTTTGGGAGTGATGGGCAGCCAAATGGTGAATCGGCTTCTCGACAAGGGTCACCCCGTCACCGGATACAACCGCACCCGCTCAAAAGCTCAGTGGCTGGTGAACAAGGGCATGCAGTGGGCAGATTCGCCGCGTGCCGTCGCTAGTTCGTGCGACTTTATTTTCGCGATGGTAACCAATGCCGCTGCTATTCAGGCGATCACCGAAGGCCCGGCAGGATTATTGGCCGGATTGAGTTCGGGCAAGATATTCATCGACATGAGTACTGTGAGTCCGACGGTCAGCCGAGCCCTTGCCGTGAAGGTGCGCGCCCTCGGCGCCGACATGGTCGATTCGCCGGTGTCCGGCAGCGTCATCACTTTGCAGGAAGGAAAACTGTCGGTCATGGTTGGCGGTCGCCAGGAGACGTTCGACAAGATCAAACCGCTGCTGCTCGATATTGGTCCGAAGGTCACGCATGTCGGCGACAACGGCCTGGCGCTGTCGATGAAGATCGCGACGAATCTAAGTCTCGCGGTACAGATGCTGGCATTTTCCGAAGGCGTGTTGCTTGCCGAAAAAAGCGGGATCGCCCGGGAAGTTGCCGTGGATGTGCTGACTCACAGTGCAGTCGCCTCTCCGATGATTCAGTACCGTGGACCGTTTGTTCTGCAGCAACCGGAAGAAGCCTGGTTCGACGTGAACATGATGCAGAAAGACATGGTTCTCGCGATGGACTTGGGCCGACAGCTCGATGTTCCGCTTCCGACCACCGCAGTCAGCAACGAGTTTCTGACTGCGGCGCGTGGCATGGGCTGGACAAAATACGATTTCGCCTGCATGTTCGACGTGCTGGCAGCCATGGCGGGTGTGACCACGCCGGTCACGGCAGGAGGCAAGAAGAATTGACGACGGTTACTTCCAAGCCGGAAGCCGGTCGCGAGGTTATCGGCGAAAAAGAGAGATGGCTGCGCGCCTACCGGCAGATGGTGCGCATTCGCCTGTTCGAAGAGCAAGTAAACGAACTCTACACTCGCGCTCTGATGCCCGGCCTGGCGCACCTCTACAGCGGCGAAGAAGCGGTTGCAGTCGGCATCTGCGAGTCGCTGCGCATTGACGACTACATTACCAGCACCCACCGCGGGCACGGACATTGCCTGGCGAAGGGTGCATCCCCGGACCGCATGTTCGCCGAGTTGCTGGGAAAAGAAGCCGGATACTGCCGCGGCAAAGGCGGCTCGATGCATATCGCCGATCCTGCAACCGGCAATCTGGGCGCGAATGCGATTGTCGGCGGCAGTGTTGGAATCGCTACCGGCGCGGCGTTTGCCGCAAAGCGACTGGGCAACGACAGGGTCGCTGTCTGCTTCTTCGGCGAAGGCGCGCTCGGGCAAGGATCACTCTACGAAGTTATGAATCTGGCGCAACTCTGGAAATTACCGGTGATCTACGTCTGCGAAAATAATTTGTATAACGAATACACCCATTATTCCGAGACAACAGCCGGGACAATTCTGGGGCGCGCCACAGCATTCGGAATTGAAGCAACGATGGTCGATGGCCAAGATGTGCGTGCGGTAAACGAAGTTGCCGCGCGTCTGATCAAGAGAGCGAGACAAGGCGAGGGTCCCGCCTTCCTGCAAGCCGATACCTATCGTTATAGCGGCCACCATGTTGGTGATATCAATCGCGAATATTACCGCTCGAAGCGAGAAGAGCAGCACTGGAAGACCGAGCGCGACCCGATCAAGCTGCATGCGGATTGGCTGATTGCTCACGATTATGCCGATACGGCTGCGCTCGAGCTCGTCACCGCCGAAGCGCACAGGGAAATGGAAGCGGCGGTAAAATTCGCCATCGAGGCTCCTTATCCGAGCGCCGATCAGGTCGATGAGGATATTTATGCATGAGCGCGAACTCACGTTTGCGCAGGCGGTGCGTGAGGCGCTGGCTGAAGAAATGCGCCGCGACTCGCGCGTCTGCATCTTCGGCGAAGACGTCGCGGAGGCAGGAACGCCATTCAAAGTTCTTTCGGGTCTAGTCGAAGAATTTGGCGCTGAGCGCGTGCTCGACACTCCCATCTCAGAAGCTGGATTCACCGGAATCGGTGTCGGCGCGGCGATGACGGGCTTGCGTCCTGTCGTCGATATCATGTTCGGCGACTTCCTCACCCTTACGATGGATCAAATGGTCAACCAGGCTGCCAAGGCCCATTACATGTCGGGCGGGCACTGGAAAGTTCCGATGGTGATGCGCACCACACTGGGCGCAACCCGCCGCTCCGCGGCGCAGCATTCGCAATCGTTGCACGCCTGGTTCAGTCACGTGCCGGGATTGAAAGTCGCGCTGCCTTCCACGCCCTACGACGCGAAAGGCCTGCTGAAAACCGCGATCCGGGATGACAATCCTGTGGTCTTCTTCGAAGACAAAATGATGTACAAGCAGAAAGGCCAGGTTCCTGTCGACGATTACACGATCCCGTTCGGCGTGGCCGACGTGAAACGTGTGGGCGAAGACATTACGCTGGTCGCAACCAGCAGCATGGTGCAAGTCGCGCTGGGCGCGGCGAATCTGTTGCAACAAGAAGGGATCAGCGCCGAGGTCGTCGACCCACGCACCACCTGGCCCCTCGACGAAAAGACCATCATCGACTCGGTAAAGAAGACCTCGCGCGTAATCGTCATGGATGAAGGCTACGGCCGTTACGGCGTTGCCGCCGAACTGGCCGCGGTCATCGCTGAGGGCGCATTCTACGATCTCGACGCGCCGGTGAAGCGCATGGGCGCCATGCACGTCCCGATTCCATTTTCACCGCCGCTGGAAGATGTAACCGTGCCAACGGAAGAATCGATCTTTAGAGCCGCGCGAGAAATGTGCGGCAAAACATAATAGCGCTGGGTTCTCGCCCACGGGGTCAGGCTATCTGATAGCTACCAGCCTAGGAGCTGATTTATGGGACTCAAAACTCATGGAACCATGGCAGTCGATTGGGAAGAACGCATCGACTTCGACCGGCTACGCCGCGAACGCCTGCAAAAAGCCAAAGACCTGCTCGCCCAGTCCTCGATGGGCTCGCTGCTCTGCTTCGACATGAACAACGTGCGCTACCTGACCTCGACGCACATCGGCACCTGGGCTCAGGACAAGGCCAACCGCTTCACCCTGCTTCCGCAAAATGATGAGCCCATCCTTTGGGATTTCGGATCGGCGGCCAAGCATCACCAATTGAATTGCCCCTGGCTCGGCGAGCGCTCTCGGCCGGGGATTTCAATGCTGCGGGGCGCGATGACTCCCGAGATGGGCCGCGCCGAAGATGTCGCCAAAAAGATCCGCATCGAACTCGAGAAGCGCGGCCTGCACAAAGAACCAGTCGGCATCGACATCATCGAACTGCCCGTCCTGTTCGCTCTGCAGCGCGAAGGCCTGGAGATTGTCGACGGCCAGCAACTCATGTCCGAAGCCCGCGTCATCAAGACGCAGGATGAAATCTCCCTGCTCAACACTTCCGCCATGATGGTCGACGCCGCTTACGACGAACTTTATCGCGCCATGAAGCCCGGGCTGCGCGAGAACGAGGCTGTCGGACTGGTCAGCAAGGTTCTTTACGATCTCGGCTCGGAGTATGTCGAAGCGGTCAACGCAATTTCCGGCGAGCGTTGCAATCCGCACCCGCACGTGTTTTCCGATCGCGTGCTGCGGCCGGGCGATCCTGTCTACTACGACATCCTCCATTCGTACATGGGATACCGCACCTGCTACTACCGCTGCTTCACTATTGGCTACGCTTCGCACGCGATGGTCGACGCCTACAAGCGATGCCGCGAATATCTCGACGCCGCGATCGAACTTGTTCGTCCGGGCCGCACGACGGCCGAAATTGCAGCGGTCTGGCCGAAGGCGCAGGAATTCGGTTTCCCCAACGAGGAAGCCTGCTTCGCCCTGCAGTACGGCCATGGCATCGGGCTCGCGATCTGGGAGAAGCCAGTGATCAGTCGCCTGGTTTCGTTCGAGCATCCGGTCGAAATCAAGCCCGGCATGGTTTTCGCGCTGGAAACTTTCTGGCCTTCGACCGATGGCTGGAGCGCAGCGCGCATTGAAGAAGAAATCGTGGTCACGCCCACGGGACACGAAGTCATCACACGATTCCCGGCAGAAGAACTACTCGTGGCTGGCGCCCACTATTTCACCGTGAACGGCCCGCTGCCAACCACGCGAGAAAGCGAAGCCCCGCCCAGCGAACGCGTGATCGAGATGATTGAGACCAGCGCGAAAACCGAGCGCGTAGGAGTTTCCAGCTGAAGGCCGTAGCCGGCCCTCCCCAAAAACCTATGGCCTTCAGCGTAGTAATGCCCGCCCTCGAGATGGCGCAAGAGACCGGCAAGCTCCTGGCTTGGCGGAAGAAAGACGGCGAACGCGTCGCCAAGGGTGAGCCTCTTCTCGAAATCGAAACTGACAAAGCCGTCATGGAAGTAGAGTCTCCGGCCGACGGTATCCTGGCGGGAATCAAAGCGCTGGAAGGCGCTGACATTCCGGTCGGGCAAACAATCGCGTGGATTGTCGCTCCTGGCGAACAACCTCCCGAGGAAAGCCCCACCAGCGCTCCGGCTGCGAGAGCCGGGGCGCACACGAAGGCCGAGACCACTCACGCCGCGCCCGTGGCGGCCACCGTCTCATCGTCAACCTCGACGTCCAGTGCGAAGATTTCTCCCAAGGCGCGCCGCCTCGCCAAAGAACTAGGCGTAGACATCGCGAATGTGCAAGGCTCAGGTCCAGGCGGCGAAATTCTTGCCTCGGACGTACAAGCCGCGGCAGCCGCGCCCGCCGCTCCACCACACAGAAAATCGCGAAACATTGAGGAGCCGTCATCCCTGGGCCGCATCATGGCCGAGCGAACCACCCAGAGCTGGACCACGGTCCCGCACTTCTTCGTGAGTCGAGACCTCCATGCGACCGCACTTAACGAGTACCGCGCACGCATTGTCGGCGAAATCGAGCGCACCCGCCAGATCCGCATCACCCACACCGACTTATTGGTCGCGCTCGCGGCACGTGTCTTGCTGAAGCATCCGCGCCTGAATGCAAGCTGGAGCACGGAAGGCATTCACCTTCAGGATCACGTGAATATGGGAGTGGCGATTGCCGTAAACGACGGCGTGGTCGCCGCCGTGATCCACAATGCGCACAGTGCGAGCCTCGCGGAAATTGCCACGCAGCGCCGCGATGTCTCCGAGCGCGCCCGTGCCGGAAAGCTGCGACCCGCGGATATTGCCGATGCCACGTTCACCCTCAGCAATCTGGGCATGTATCAGGTGGATCAGTTCAGCGCGATCATCACGCCGCCGCAAGCAGCGATCCTCGCCGTAGGCAGCATCGTCGACCGCGTCATAGCTGTGGAAGGCAAGCCCGCAGTCCGCCCGATGATGACCGTGACGCTATCCTGCGATCACCGCGTCGCCGACGGCGCGCGCGCTGCGCACTTCCTCAGCGATCTGGCCGACGCCATCCGCGACCCGCAGAAATTCCTGAGTTAAGGTGATTGTGGGCCAGTGAAATAAGTCAGACGCTCAAGCTCTCCACATTTCTCTCGCGCCGGCTCGAACCCACGTTGACGTACGAGCGGTCCAGCGCGCTAATCGACGGACACCCGAGCAGTTTCAAAGTCCGCTCCATCTCCGTGCGCAGAATTTCAATCGCCCGCCGCACGCCCGCCGGTCCTCCCGCTGCCAGGCCATAGGCATAGGCACGACCGACCAGAACTGCTTTCGCGCCCAGGCAGATCGCCTTGATCACATCCGTTCCACGCCGCACGCCCCCGTCCATCAACACTTCAATCTGGCCATTCACTGCATCCACGATCTCCGGCAGCACCTGTAACGAAGCGGGCACGCAATCCAACTGACGCCCTCCGTGATTCGAGACCACGATCGCGGACGCCCCTTCGTCAATCGCGCGACGCGCATCTTCGCCCGTGAGCACACCCTTGATCACAATCGGTCCCGACCAAGCTTCGCGAATCCAGCGCAAATCCTGCCACGTGACCGTCGAACTCGCTAACGCGGCCCCCACGTCGACCATCGGCATTGGCCCTTGCCCCGGGATGACAACGTTCGGAAGGGCAGGCACCCCACCGTCATGAAGGAATCGCACCAGCCAACCGGGACGCGAGAGAATCTGGGGTAGAAATGGAATCTTGCTGAAAATACTGCCGCTCATCAGCTCTTTCATGCCATTGCGCGAATCGCGCTCGCGCATGCCGGCAACAGGAGTATCAATCGTGACCACCAGGGCGGAGAATCCAGCGGCACGGGCACGTGCAATCCCCCCCTCCGCGGCGCCGCGTCCTCCCATTAGATAGAGCTGATAAAAAACCGGTCCGTTCGACGCCGCCTTCACATCTTCCATGCGGTGACCGGAGATCGTCGAGAGAATGTAGGCCGTGCCCGCCGCCCCCGCACAGCGCGCCGCCGCAACCTCGCCCTCCGGATGCATAAGTCGACTGTAGCCCACTGGCGCCAGCAGGACAGGGAAAGCCAGGTCGAATCCCAGAACATGAGTGCGCAAATCGCAGGTCGGCACGGACACGGCATGACGAGGACGGAATGTTACATCTTCGAACGCGCGGCAGTTTTCGCGAAGAGTGTATTCGCCTTCCGCCCCACCGTCCAGATAGTCGAAGACCACCCGCGGCAGCCGCCGCTTGGCCAAAGGACGGAGGTCGGGAACGCTTACGACTCGAGATGATTCAACGCGGGACATTGATTTCTTTAGTGGACGGGCAGAGAACGCTCCGTGCGCGTCATTATAGTCTGTAGCCAAAAAGCAGCGATCAGCCTGACGAGGGTTACTCGCGATTTTGCGCTCCCATTGCGGTTAGATCCCGTGGCTCACCCCACCAAATGCCCGGGGCATCGGGAGAACTCTTTGCATGGCAGGAATACCCCAGTCTCTGCAGTTCCTCAACAATTTCTGCGATCGGCTTCGCAACCGAGTCGCGGACCGCTGTGCTCAGCCCTTGCCCGGGCTCGTATTGCGCCCCCACAATTCCCATCAGCAGCACGTGCTCGGGACTGGCGCCGAGCATTGCCGCAGTCATCAGGCATTCGGATAACGCGGGAGAGTGTGGATCAAGTCGCTCGCTGGGGATGATGCGAAGAATGTCTTCCTTCCGATACAGCAGAACCGTTCCCGGCGCATCGTCGCTCGCAACCGAGTCAATAAGAATCAGTGCCCGCAAGCCAACGATCTGATGTGTGAGATCGAGCGACGGCGTGCCCAGATCCACCAGTTCGATGTCGTCCCCGAAGCAATACTGCGACTCAAGAATGCGCAGCACATACGGACCCACGCCGTCGTCCCCCAGCAGGACGTTTCCAATGCCGCCAATCAGCGCCGTTCTCACAGAATTTTCGCAACCCCGATCTTCCTCCCCGAGGGATCGAACGCGTGGCACGCGCATGCCATGCATGGATCGAACGAGTGCACCGTCCGCAGAACCTCGAGTGGCTCTTCCGGCCGGGCCAGCGGCGTGTGCAGCAGCGAAGCCTCATACGGACCGTGTGCTCCCGCCCGATCGCGCGGGCTCGCATTCCATGTTGAGGGAACGACTGCCTGGTAGTTCTTTATCTTTTCGTCCTTGATCACGATCCAGTGCGAGAGTGTACCGCGCGGAGCCTCGTGCGTTCCGACCCCCTGCACTTCATGCGACGGCAGCACCGGCTGGTTGTGAACGGTGTAATCGCCTTTCGCGATGTTATCCACCAGCAACTGCAAATGCTTTTGCGCCAGTTCGGCGAGCATGCAGGCGCGAATCGCGCGTGCAGCGTGGCGGCCCAGCGTAGAATGCAACGCCGCAGGCGTCGCCCGAACTCCACCGATCGCAGCAATCTTGTCGATTGCCAAATCGGTATACTTTCGCGTGAGAGCATGGCCCTGCGAGTAGCCCACCAGCACCTGTGCCAGCGGTCCAACCTGCATCGGTTCGCCGTTGAAGCGCGGAGCTTTCACCCACGAATATTTCTGCTCGCCATCCCAACCCGTGAAGGCTGGCTCGGTTTCTCCCGCCCACGGATGCAGCGCCTTGTCGCCCTGATAGTAAGCATGCATGACGTCTTCGCTTACCCCTTGCCGGAAAGTCGCATCCGAAGCAGTCTTAAATTCCTTCACACCCGCCAAGTCACCGCCTCGAATGTAGCCCCCAGGCAGGTCGTATGCCGAGCCCCGGCTGTCCAGTGGCAGGTCGGGAACAGCGAGATAATTCTTGACTCCGCTGCCGATCTTGAACCAGTCGGGATACATCGCGGCCACCGCGCACACATCCACGAAATACACCTGCTGCACAAACTGCACCACCTCGGCCAGCAGCGTGCGGATCATCTCCAGTTTGTCGATGCCCAGCGCCGATTGGCTGTCGAGATCGATTGCATTGGCGACGCCGCCGACGGTGAGATTCTGAATGTGCGGCGTCTTCGATCCGAGAATACCGACGACTTGCAGCGCCTTGCGTTGATACTCGAGCGCCTGGACATAATGGGAGAATGCCAGCAGGTTCACCTCAGGGGACAGCCGCATCGCCGGATGTCCCCAATATCCATTCGTAAAAATGCCCAACTGCCCGCTGCTGGCAACGGCATTCACGCGATCCTGCGCAGCCTTGAGTTCGTTTCGTGAATTCCGCGTCCACGGCGAAAGGCTCTCGCCCAACCTCGATGTTGCTGCCGGATCCGCCCTGGGAATCTGCATCACATCCACCCAGTCGAGCGCCGAGAGTTGATAGAAGTGCACGATGTGATCGTGCAGCGCATGCGCGATCAGAATCAGATTACGGATGTATTGCGCGTTCAGCGGGATTTCCAGGTTCAGCGCATCTTCCACCGAGCGCACACTGGCCATGGCGTGCACGGTGGTGCACACTCCGCAAAAGCGCTGGGTGAACAGCCACGCGTCGCGCGGATCACGGCCCCGAAGAATCTTTTCGATCCCCCGCCACATGGTGCACGATGCCCAGGCATTGCTGACCGCGTTGTTCTCCACCTCCACGTCAATGCGGAGGTGGCCTTCGATGCGTGTAATTGGATCAATGGTGATTCGTTTTGCCATATTTGCCTGCTGTTAGTCGGAACTCGCCGCTTCAGAGGTCGCCGTCTCGGTTTCGTCCTCGCCGAAATGTCCGTATTTGAAATATCCAGTCCACTGGATGTAGGGGCGCCGAAACCGGAAATAACTCGCCATGTCATGCCACTCCGTCAGCGGAGCGGGCAGGATAGCCAGCCGTTTTACCGCGATCAGAAAACCGAGCACACCCAAGGAAATGAATCCTAAAGAGACCAGAATCTCGATCGTCGCCGGAAAGTAGAGGGCCTCAGGATTCGGCCTGAAGGCCAGAGTCGTCGGGCTGAAGCGGTAGATCATCCCTCCCGCCGAACTGAGAATGTAGCCGACGAACATCGGTTGCGGATGGTGCGTCTTCAGTGATCGCACCAGCAACAATCCGCCCACCGCAACTAGAACCATTTCCACCCAGAACACGCCTGCGAAACGGTCGAAGTGAAAAGCCGTTCCCAGAGCACCGCGAAACAGGATGTCAAGCAACCGCAGTCCGAGCCAACCCGAGATCAGCCACGACGTAATGCGCGCAGCCTCGTCCAGAACTTCCATGTCCATGGCGCGCTTGTACACCAGGCAGCACAACATGGTGGTTCCGGCGACACAACCAAATGACATGAAGGTCGCGGCGCCCAGATACAATACCGGCAGCCACGGGGTTTGCCACAGCGGATGCACGCGCTCGCCCGCCAGCAACATCAACGCCCCTAGTGAAGACTGGTGCATTCCCGGCAGCAGATAGGCTGCTGCGATAATCCACGGAAAGAAGTAGTGCAGACGCTTTTCAATCCGTTCAACACCAGGCCGCAGCCGCGAATCGAAATACCACAATCGCTCCAGCACCGGGGGAATGTTTTCCACTGCTAGCGGAATCATGGCGTAGATCGACATGCAAATCGCCACTTCGGCCAGCGGAGAGTGCATGTTCCATTTCCAGGGAAACACGATCCAATAAAAATTCCACGGACGTCCGGCGTCGATCCCGAGCAACAGCAAGCCGCAGGCATATGCCAGGAAGCTGGTCAATAAAGCCATGCGCATCAGCGAGTGCAGCCGCTTGCGCCGGAAGACCCATGCCGCAATCCCTACGGCAAATGCTCCCGAACCCAGCGCGGTCAATACCATTAAGTTGAATGTTTTCCAGATTCCCCAGCCGTAGGCGTCATTCATTCCGCTGACCGGGCCCAGTCCCGCTAACTCGCGGTAGCCGCTCAACACGAATGCCACCAGCACCAGGGCCAGCAAGGCAAGAAAGAATCCGTTGATCACCGGGAATCCGTAGACTGGCACGTTTCGTTCCCAGCGGTGGCTGCGAGCGCGATCGATGTTTGTGGCTGCGGTGCTCATAATTGGGCCCTCAATCCAGTTTCCTTTTCCCGCTCGTGCGCTTCTTGCTCGTGGCCCTTCAAGTTCTTGCGGATGACCTGCACCAGACCTGCATACAGCACCGCCGGCAAAGCGAAATACTGGTAGAAGCGCCGCTGCCAGCGCAGCGTCTTCGCGGGCACCGACTCGGGCCCCAGTTCCGGCAACCCAAGCTTTTCGAACGGAACGCGCGACAGATACAACGCCTGCGTCCCGCCGTTGTCGGTCTCGCCGTACACGCGGTCCTGGTAATAACGCCCGGGATTCTTTTTGATCCGATCCTTGGCTTCCAGCAGCAAAACCGTACGTGGCCCGAAGATCACCGCTCCGGTTGGACATACGGTCGTGCATCCCGGCTTCAGCCCTCTTGCCAGGCGATGGCTGCACAACTCGCACTTGGTCACGCGCGGATTGAATCCCACCCACTGGAACCGCGGCACGTGATACGGGCAGGTGATCGTGCAGTAGCGGCATCCAATGCAGTTCTCCGCGGTCCAGCTGACAATGCCGCTTTGCGGATCCTTGTGCAGCGCCTGGAACGGACAGCCCGCCGCGCATGCCGGATCCAGACAATGCATGCACTGCCGCTTTACGAACGAGAATGGTGAACCGTCTTCCGGCTTGTAGAGCTTGATCACGTTGCGCGTCAGGTCGTTCAAATCCGAGGGTGCCTGGTGGAGTTGATCACCGCGCGTGTCGGGCAGGGTGTCGTTCGCCTCGGCGCAGGCTGCCACGCAGGCTTTGCAGCCGATGCAGACGCTGGCGTCATAGAGCAGGCCGACCGCGGCATTAGGCACCGTAATGTGTTCGCTCGCCTGCAGCACATCGGTGCCGACCGTGACTGCCACCGCCGCCGGCACTCCTGCCTTCGCGATCCCGGAGATAAGTTGTCGCCGAGTGATCGCCACTTTATTCCTCTTTCTTCTCGGCGGCTTTTTCCGCAGGCACTTTGACTTTTTCTGCGTGGGCGCGGTCGGCGGCAATCCTCGTCACGCCGGCCTCCATGCTGCTGTGGAAGCGCTGCGAGGCCACCCAAGCCGCGCCTCCCACTGCTCCCGTGATCGCGCCGACCAGCGCCGCCGCTCCCACTCTGAGTTGGCCAGCCGTGCTGAAGATTGGTGGATAGGTTTCGGGAGGTGTCGCCAGATGGATCGGCACCGTCTCGAACGTCCCCATCTGCCACACCACACCTTTTTCCGTGCACCCCATGCACGGCACGCCGGTCCCGATCGGCCACACGCCCGGAATTTCGTTGAAATGCCGCGTCGCACAGGCAGCATGAGTCACCGGACCCTTGCAGCCAAGCTTGTAGAGGCACCAGCCCTTGCGGTGGCCCTCATCGCCGAACGCCGCCGCAAATCTTCCTGCATCAAAATGGGCTCGCCGCGGGCAGTTATCGTGGATCACGCGGTCGTAAGCGAACTTCGGACGGCCGTACTGATCCAATTCCGGCAGCCTTCCCATCGTGGCGTACTCGAGAACCACGGCCAGCAGGTTGTATGGATTCGGCGGGCATCCGGGAAGATTGACGATAGGCTTTCCTTCGACCACCGAGTCCACGCCCACCGCGCCGGTGGGGTTCGGGTCGGCTGACGGCACACCGCCCCACGACGCACACGATCCAATGGCGATAACTGCTGCCGATCGCGCGGCTACCTCTTTGACCACCTGAATGGCAGGCCGGCTGTTCAATTGCATAAACACGCCGTCATCCCGCGTGGGAATCGCTCCCTCGACCACCAGGACATATTTCCCCGCGTTGTCTTCAATAGCCGAGCGTAGTGCGGCTTCTGCCTGCGCTCCGGACGCGGCCATCAGGGTCTCGTGGTAATCAAGGGAGATGACATCGAGGATGAGGTGCGCGACATCCGGAGCCGACGTTCTCAGCAGGGTCTCGGTACATCCGGTGCAGTCCTGGAAATGCAGCCAGATCACCGAAGGCCGCCGTGCCTTGCTCACCAGTTTCGCAACCTGCGCCGCCGTCGCTTTGTGCGTGAGGGCCAGCCCGACCGGCGCAGCAATGATGACTTTTGAACAGAGCTGTAAAAAATTGCGCCGGGACACGCCGCTCTTCTTTAGATAAGTCCCTATGGTCTCTCTCTCGCCGGTGGGCATAGGCAGTCTCCTGGCGACGTGGCCCTTCGGCCAAATCGAAGCCGAGCGTGCTCGGGATTCTTTATTCGACTGTCAGAGGTGCGGTAAGACTAATTTGGGATGGGGCCTGAGAAGACGGTTCTATGAAAGCGTATGAGGTATCCACTGACTTGCGCGTTCGATATCCCGAGTAGTCCTTGCCGACGCCTCCATTCCGGGACTCTGATCAGTCCAAACTCGAGTCGAATGCAGTGTTTATCCTCTTTTTAGAAGGTACCCTCAGTGATGCGAATCACAGCAGGTCGTGATGAAAATCATCACAAAGACCCGAATCGGGACTTCGTCGTGCTGAGAAATGAACACCTGGCGGGGTGATGGCCGAAAGGCCGCCTTAATTTCCCAAGGCGGTATGGCAGTAAATTCTATTGCTGCAAGATCTGTCCAGCCTGCGGATGTACCTGCTCATCTTTGATCTGGGTTGCGTCCCAACTGCCGCCAAGAGCTTTCACCAGGTACACAGAACTGACCATTTGCTGCCCGAGTAACTGCGTCTCCAGCCGCTCGCTGCTAAGCAGGCTAGTCTGGGCGGTGATCACGTCGAGATAGTTGGTTACTCCCCCAACATAGCGGTTGTTCGCAATGTCCAGCGCCTTGCGCGCATCTTCAACGGCGGCCGCCTGGGTCGTAAGGGCCTGAGAGAGAGTACTGAGGTTGCTGATTCCGTCTTCCACTTCCTGAAAAGCAGTGAGCACCGATTGCCGATAATTGGCGACAGATTGTTCGTAGGCGGCGCGGGTAGCTGCCAGGTTCGCTCGGTTTCGTCCACCCTGCAAAAGCGGCTCGAGGGCATCCGCCCCCAAAGACCAGAAAAGACTGGGCGCACTCAATAACGATGAAATATGCGAGCTCTCCAAACCTCCCGTGCCGCTCAAAGTAATATGCGGATAAAAAGCCGTCCGCGCGATGCCGACCTGAGCATTTTGATAGGCCATTTGCCTTTCGAGGGTGGCAATGTCTGGTCTGCGCTCCAAAACATCGGAAGGCACTCCCAGCGGCACCGATGGCGGCGTAGCTTTCAGCGGTGCAACCGGGACATTGAAAGCCGAAGCCGGCTGTCCCACCAGCACGGCGATGGCATGCTCATATTGCGCTCGCGACTGCTGCACCAGCGCGGCCTGCGAAATCGTAGAATCCAGAACGGTCGCCTGCTGAGCGACTTCCAAGCCGCTGGCAATTCCTCCCTCATGCCGGCGCTGCACTAAATCCAAACCCTTGCGCTGATACCCGACGGATTCTTCCACTACTTGATACTCTGCATCCAACTCACGCAGCGTGAAGTAGTCGGCCGCCAGTTCCGCGGTCAAGACCAGCTGCACGTTGCCCAAGTCGGCAGCGCTGGACTGCAGCGAGGCATTCGCGGCTTCCACATTCCGCCGCACTCTTCCGAAAAGATCCGCTTCATAGCTGAGCGAAAACGGAATCGTGTAGACGCTCTGGGTGTAAGGCTTAACGGGCTGCACGAGTCCATTGAGCGGACGATTCCCGGAACCCCGCTCTCGCACCGCGTTAGGATCAACCGAGACTTGGGGAAAATAATCGGCAGTGGCCACGCGCGCCAGAGAACGGGCCTGGGTCAAACGATCGCGCGCGGCAGCCAGGGACTGGTTCGCCTGCAACAATTGCTGTTCGTAAGCGTCAAGTTCGGAATCATGAAAAACCTGCCACCATGCTCCCTTCGGCACGGTGTCTTTGGGAGCAGCCTGCTCCCAGGGCGGCTGGGTCTTCCACGCATCCGGCGCGGGGGCCGGAGCCGCAGGCCGGCTATAGCGCGGCCCGACCGTGCAACCCGATGCAACGATCAATAGGGCAGAACAACAGAGAAGTGCTACCCGCTTCACCGCGCGTTCCCCTTCTGTGAGTTCTGTATCGTTCGTTGCTGCTGTTCGGGAGCGTTCTCTTCTTGCTCGGTACTTTTGGGAATCGATGGCGACTCCGGTTGGTTTTCGGCAGGGAGAGATGCAACATTTACAACCTGTCCGGGCTCTAGTGAGTCCGAAGGATTAATAATCACCAGATCCGCTACGCCGACCCCGCCCAGAATCTCCAGGCTTGTTCCATAGTCCTTGCCGATGTTGATGGAACGCAATTCAACCTTCTTGTCGGGCCCGACTACGGCCACCCGTGGTCCTTCGGCGCGAAACAACATTGCATTCACTGGAACCGTGACTTTATCTACGTTCGAACCCACGGCAAAATGAACCTCGCCAAATGAGCCTGGCAACAGGCGACCGTCCTTGTTCGGCACGTCCACTTCCGTGAGCAGCGTGCGGGTATTTGGATCAATCGACTCCGCCGTCCGCGCGATCCTGGCTGAAAACTTTTGCCCGGGAAACTCCTGCAGCGTTACCGTCGTCAATGCCCCTACCTTGATGTAAGGCGCGTATGCCTGAGGAACGCTGGTGTACACGCGCAAAGGATCGACGCGGGCAATGTCAAACAATTCCCTGCCCGCCGCTCCAGCCCCGGCATTGATCAGCGCTCCCGGATCCACATTGCGTTTGGTAAGCACTCCAGAAAATGGCGCGTAGACTTTTTTGAAGCCCTCTAACTGCTCGAGCCGGCGCACATTCGCATCGGCCGCTGCGAGATTCGCTTGCGCCTGCTTGTATCCGCTGGTCTGCTGGTCCGCTTCCTGCGCGGACACGGAATCACTCTTCCGCAGGTTCTCCCAGCGCTCGGCGCTGATCTTGGCCAGTTCCAACTGCGCTACGATCTGCTGGCGCGCGGCTTTCGTCTGATTCAGTTCCTGATCCACTTCGGGCGTATCGATCGTTGCCAGCAAGTCCCCTTGCTTGACGCGGCTGCCGATATCCTTGTACCACCTCACCAGATAGCCGCTGGTGCGCGCATAAATTGGAGACTCCTCGTAAGCCTGCAATGACCCCGGGAGCACCAACTCCTCATCTGGTTTCTCCGCGAGAGGATGAACCACGGCAACGGTGGGAATCGTCTCGCGCTCGGTTTCCTTGGCCAGCGCGCGTTCGTGGCTCGCACGGCTGAGCAACGTCATCGCTCCGGCGACCAGTAACACCAGTAGAGCGACCCCCACCAGCATCAAGGCTTTCCGCGGAGGGGCGGCCGGAAGCTCCGGCGGCGGCTCGATCGTCGGGGGCTGATGCCGCGACTGTTCCTCCATCGCGGAGATCTCCTCGTCCCGCTGCGCCTGCGAACCCCGGGCATGGTGCGGAGACTGCTCCACGCTTTCCTCCTCGTCTTCTGAGATTGTATTCCGCCCGCTCTGCATGCTCATGCTTTACCCCATTTAATCTATGAATTTTCTTCTATGACTCCTGCTGCGCCCGCCTGGCCTCTCGCCGCGAGTGGAAGATCGCGAACACGCTGGGCACGAAAAACAGTGTCGCAACTGTAGCGAACAACAATCCCCCAATTACGGCCCGTCCAAGAGGAGCATTTTGCTCACCGCCCTCTCCCAAACCGAGCGCCATCGGAACCATTCCGATGATCATCGCCAATGCGGTCATCAGCACCGGACGTATGCGCGTGTACCCCGCAGCCACCGCAGCTTTCACGGCGGGCACGCCTTCATCCATCTGTTCCCGGGCAAAGCTGACCATCAGAATGGAATTCGCCGTGGCCACGCCCATACACATGACCGCGCCTGTCAACGAGGGCACATTCAACGTCGTGTGCGTCAGCAGCAAAAACCAGCAGATGCCTGCCAGCGCTCCCGGCAACGCGGTGATGATGATGAAAGGATCAAGCCACGACTGGAAGTTGATGACAATAAGCAGATAAACCAGCAGAATCGCTCCAGCCAATCCCATTCCCAATCCTACGAACGAGGACCGCATGGTTGCGACCTGTCCGCGGACCACGATGTGGGTACCGCGTGGCAGGTGATTCTCAAATGTCTTAAGAACCTTATTAGTGTCGGCTGCTACGGCTCCGAGATCGCGGTCTTGCGTACTGGCATACACGTCAATCACCGGCTGCACGTCGTAGTGATTGACGGTTGCAGGACGTACCGCCGGGCTCAGCTGCACCAGGTTGCCCATCAGTTGCGGCCCCTGCTGCGAGATCACCGGAATATTCATTAGATCCTGTAGGTTCGTCATGCGATACTGCGGAGCCTGCACTGCCATTTGATACGTAACCTCATTGCGCGGATTGAGCCAGAAGTTCGGCGCGGTCTGAAAGCTACCGCTTAATGAAACCAGGGCGCTTTGCGCCACTTCCCTTGCTGTCAGCCCGACCTGGGTAACGCGGGTGCGCTCGATATCCATATGAATCGTGGGCAGGGACAATAACTGCTGCACGTGTACGTCCGCAGTCCCGGGGATATGCCGAACCTTATTGGCGATCTGCTGCGCGATGGCATAGTTAGTCTGCTGATCGGTTCCTACCACCTGCACGTCAATGGGAGCGGGCAAGCCGAAATTGAGAATTTGAGTGACGATATCGGCCGGCTGAAAGAAGAATTCCACTCCTGGAAAATGTTCCGGCAGAAACTGTCGCAAATGCCGCATGAGCGCGGCTTGCGGAGGATGATGCTCCGGATCAAGGGCGATGAGAATTTCCGCGTCACTACTGCCGATCGTCCCGTTGGAACTGTACGACTGGTTGATGCCGGAATTGGGGAGGCCGATATTGTCCAGAATAGTCTCCAGTTGTCCCGGCGGAATTTCCCCGCGGAGTGCATCCTCAATCTGGTTGCACAATCGTGCCGTCTCTTCCACGCGCAATCCGGGGCGGGCCCGGACGTGCAACCGCAACAGCCCGGCATCCACATTCGGGAAGAAGTCCTCCCCGAGAAAGTTATAGAGCCCCAGAGAGAGCAAGCAGAAAATCAGGAAGCACACAGCGAATATCCCGCGATGGTCGAGGGTCGTCTCCAGCAAGGATTCATATCCACGGCGAAAGTCCTCGAATTTGCGCTCAAACCCCCGTTGAAAGCGCCCAAAATAAGATGTCGGAGTCTCTGCCCGATGCTCATGGCCGCGCATGATGTACATCACCAGAGTAGGAATGAGCGTCCGCGACAGCAGGTAGCTCGCGAGCATGGCGAAACTGACAGCTTCCGCCAGCGGCACGAACAGGAATTTCGCCACGCCCGTCAAAAAAAACATGGGCACGAACACGATGCAGATGCTGAGCGTGGATACAAACGCCGGAACGGCAATCTGTTGAGCGCCGTCCAGAATGGCCTGCCGCATCTCCTTGCCCATGGCCAGATTGCGCTCGATGTTTTCGATCTCTACCGTGGCATCATCCACCAGGATGCCCACAGCCAGTGCCAGGCCGCCAAGCGTCATGATGTTGATGGTCTGACCAATCGCGCCCAGCAGGATGATCGACACGAAGATCGAGAGGGGAATCGAGATTGAAATGACGATGGTTGGCCGCCAGTCTCCAAGAAAGATCAGGATCATGCAGGCCGTCAGGGCTGCCGCGATTAATCCTTCCCGTAACACTCCTTCAATGGACGCACGCACGAAAAGGGATTGATCAAACAACGCAGTGATTTTCAGTTCCGGCGGTAACGCCTGCGCTGCCTGCTGCACAATGCCCTTGATCCCCGCCACAATCTGCAGCGTCGATGCCGAGCCGTTCTTGTAAATCGACATCAACGCGCCGCGGTTCCCGTCCTGGCGAACAATGTTGGTCTGGGGAGCAAAACCGTCACGAATGTGAGCCACATCCCGCATGTATAGCGTGGAGCCGTTTGTGGTTTTGACCGGCAAATCGTTCAACTCCGCAATTGTCTGCGGCGTTCCGTTCATTTCTACGTCATATTCGAGGGGCCCCACCTTGATCGTGCCGGTCGGCAGGATGATGTTCTGGGCATTCACCGCGTTCACGATATCCGTGGGCGACAGACCGTAGGCCTGAAGCTTCGGCAGATCCAGATCGACCTGAATCTGGCGGATTTTTCCGCCGTAGGGATAAGGCGTAGCGGCGCCCGGCACGGTAGCCAGGAAATTTCGCAGAAAGTTTTGCCCGAGATCGAATAGCTGCTGCTCGGGCAAAGTCTTGCTACTCAAACCCAGCTGAATAATCGGAGTGGTGGAAGCGCTGTAGGAGATGATCAGCGGCGGCGTTGTGCCAGGCGGCATGCCTCGCACTGAGGTCTGGCAGATGGCCGTAATCTGGGCGATCGCTCCTTGCACATTTGTGCCCGGCCGAAAGAACACTTTGATGATTCCCAGTCCATACACAGATTGGGACTCCATGTGCTCAATATCGTTGACCGTAGTGGTGATGCCGCGCTCGGAATTGGCGACAATGCGGTCGGCCATATCCTGTGGCGACATACCCGTGTAGAACCAGACCACGGAAACGACGGGGATGTTGATGTCAGGAAAGATGTCGGTAGGAGTGCGCAGGATGGTGATCGGGGTCAGAAGAATGATGACGAGCGCCATCACTACGAACGTATAAGGACGTCTGAGGGCAAGAGCAACTATCCACATGGTCTACCAGCGCTCCAAGGTCAAAGCTTTTGCAATGGCTGCCCCAAGCCATTCCACCGATGCAAGCTTAGATTCGATACTCCGCGTATCGGATTCCAAATAACTGCGCTTGATTATATGGTAGCGTACCATTATGCGCCAGAAATCTACGGCGGCGATCGACAGTTCAAAGGGCAGGCGCCCTCCCGGACGTCCGCGCAGCGAGCAGGCGCGCGTGGCTATTCTGCGCAGTACCCTAAAGATTCTTGGGAAGAACGGCTTCTCCGATTTCACCATCGAAGATGTTGCCGATCGCGCGGCAGTCGGCAAAGCCACGGTGTACCGCTGGTGGCCCAATAAGGGTGCGCTGATCGCCGACGCCTTTGCCAGCAGCACCAGCCAGAAGCTCCATTTTCCTGACAGTGGCTCACTCTATACCGATTTGAGCCGCCAGATGCGCCAGTTGGTAAAAGTCTTTCGCAGTCCTATGGGACGCATCGTTGCGGCCATCTTGGCTGCCGGGCAGAGCGACAAAACTCTGCTCGGGGACTTCCGTGAGCGCTTCCTTTGGCCTCGCCGCCGGGAAGCCTACCTGACGTTGCAACGTGCAATCCGGCGCGGTGAACTGCCGGAGAATACCGATCTGGATCTTCTGCTCGATTCTCTTTATGGTCCTATCTACATGCGATTTCTTATCCAGCATGACCGGCTTACTCCGCTTTTTGTGGATCGGCTGTGCGCGCTGGTATTAGGAGGAGCGCAGCGCAGAAAAACACCTTCCCGCGATCAATGGGCCGAGAAGATGGGCGCCTGATCACCCCGTCCGCTAATCACATCTTTGAGTGTCGCTGATCACAGCCTCAATCCGCCCGCCCTGTCTACCATAAGACGTTTTTCCAGGTTCGCGCACACGTTCCGCCTCGGGAACGGCTCTAATTTACCTACCTCCCACGCGGGACGCACGTCTACCGGCTATCCAGGCAAGGAGATCAATATGCTTCAAACCAAGCTCAATGTGGCTTTCTACGGGCATGTACGCCAGTATCACAATATCAAGTCTGAAATCGATGCCAATATCCACGAAGTGCTGGAGAGCGGTCAGTACGTCATGGGACCGATGCTGAAACGCTTCGAGCAGGAACTCGCTGCCTTTCATGCTGCGCGATATGCGATTGGGGTTGGGAACGGAACCGACGCCCTCTGGCTGGCTTTCAAGGCGCTTGGCATCGGGCCAGGTGACGAGTGCATTACCACGACGAACACTTTCTTCGCGACCGCAGAGGCGATCTGGATCACGGGCGCGACCGCCGTCTTCGTCGACTCCGATCCGCGTACGAATTGCATCGATCCGAACAAAATTGAAGCCGCGATTACTCCTCGCACGAAGCTGCTCGTACCGGTTCATCTTTATGGGCAATGCGCCGACATGAGAGCGATCCGCGAGATCGCCAACCAGCACAACCTGAAGATCGTTGAGGACAATGCCCAGGCCATCGGCGCCGGCGGCGATGGGTTCGGCATCACGGAATTCAGCGACGCCGCGACCGTCAGCTTCATCATCCAGAAGAATCTCGGCACGTTCGGCGACGGCGGCGCAGTCGTCACTAACAATCCCGAGATCGATCGCGCGGTTCGCAAGCTGCGCAACCACGGCTCCGAGAAGCGCTCCTGCCACAGCATGGGATGCAACAGCCGGCTCGACGACCTGCATGCGGGTGTCCTCAGCGCCAAGTTAAGGCATATCGACGAGTGGAACGACCTCCGCCGTAAGTGGGCGGCTCGCTATAGCCACGGCTTGGAGAAAGCGCGCAACATCACTCTCCCCTACCAGATACCCGGCTGCCGTCACGTATTTCATCTCTATGTGATCGAGACCAAGCTGCCGAAACATCGCGATGCCCTGCTCCAATTCCTGAATGATGAAGGCATCGACGCGAAGTGCCACTACCCCATCGCCATTCATCAGCAGGAAGGATATCCGTGGGGCCAGCAAGCTCGTATCGCCGGCCCGCTCACGAATTCGGAGCGCAATGCTGCCTGCTGCATTTCTTTGCCGATGTTTCCAGAACTGACCGAAGAAGAAGTTGACTACACCGTGGACAAAGTCCTCGAGTGGGATCGGAGTGTGCGATGAACCACAAATATCGTGTTGTTGTAGTGGGTATGGGCAAGCGCGGCATGCATCATGCCCTCGCCTTTCAAGCCAACGGACGCTTCGAGGTGGCCGGCGTGTGCGACGTCGTTCCCGCGCGCCTGGATGCAGCCGGAGAAAAATTCGGCTGCCTCAAAGGCGCCGACGCGCTGCAAGTCGCGTTGGCCGCCAAGCCCGATGTGTTCTGCTTCTGCACTCTGCCGCATCTTCGCAGCGAGATGATTCGCATCGGCATTCGCAGCGGCGCCCGCCTGATCGCGTTCGAGAAGCCGGTAGCCCTGACCAGCCGCGAAGGCATGGACATTAACAAGCTGTTGCACGCGAATCACGTGAAAGCAGTTGTTAGTCACCAGCACCGCTATGGCGAGCATTACCGCAAAGTCAAGGAGATCATCGACAGCGGAGCGCTGGGCCGCATCCATACCGTTTACGGCACAGCCTCGGGCTGGATGATGCACATGTTGTCTCATCTCATCGACTACATGCGCTGGTTCAACTCCGGAGCTGAGGCGCGCTGGGTGATGGCGCAGGCCGCCGGCGAGCACAAGCTCGACGATCCGCATCCCTCTCCCGATTACATCGGCGGCTTCATCCAGTTCGCCAATGGAGTGCGCGGCATCGTCGAGTGCGGCGCCGGCGCTCCCGACGTCCCCGAAGTGGACTACTGGTGGCGCAAGTGCCGCATCGGCGCGCAAGGCACCGACGGGTTCGCGGAAGTCCTAACCGGCGGCGGATGGCGCGCCGCCACCAAGAGCGGTGCCACGTCCGGAGAAGGCTGCATGAACTACGAGCACGACATGCCGCCCTATGTGGAAGACATCGCCAACTGGCTGGACGACGACCGCAAGGTGCATCCCTGCAATTTCGAAAGTGCCTACGCGGGCTTCGAAATCATGATGGCCTTGTGTCGGTCTGCCGCAGATGGGGGGCAGGTGGCTCTTCCGCTTAGCGATGCAGGAAACGAAATCGAGTTGCTGAGAGCTTATCTCGCCGGCCGGAAAGTCATGGCCTCAACCTCGGCGAACGCCAAGGAGTACCGACTGCCAGACCCAAAGTTAAGACCAGTTCTGTAGCCGGAGAATAGCGCCGCCGTCCCGGCGGTTGTCGGGTGGGTGTCCTCGCCCGCCCGACATCCCTTAGCAGAAGCGCTAGTCCCTGCTCTGGAGGATCCCCGGTGACCCCAGTCACCCCTTCTCGTGATGCCTTTCACTGCCCACCTAGGCCGGAAAAAGAGACCATCACAAGAGAATGTCGCCAGTGTTCTCAACAAGCCACAGCGCGCGGCAAATAGAAAGCGCTTCCGAAGCTGCATCCCGCACCGTCGCTTGCCTTAGCCACCGACAAGCCAACAGAGTGAGGCATCGTCATGGGCCGTCATAATTTCATTTCCATCAAAGATTTTTCCCCCGAAGAGATTCACTATCTGCTCGACCTTGCTCGCGAGATGAAGGCGCATCCCTCCGCGCACTCCGGAGTTCTCAAAGGCAAAACTCTGGCTATGATTTTCGAAAAGCCCTCATTACGAACCCGCGTCTCCTTCGACGTCGGCATCCAGCAACTCGGCGGCTTCTCGCTCTATCTCTCCAACGCCGAGATCAACCTCGGTAAGCGCGAATCCGTGTACGACGTGGCCAAGAACCTGGAACGCATGGTGCAGGCCATCATGATCCGAACCTATGCCCACCAGATCGTCGAACAGATGGCCGAGTACACCAACATCCCCATCATTAACGGGCTCACCGACTACAGTCATCCCTGCCAGGCCATGGCCGACTACCTCACCATCCAGGAACTCAAAGGCAACGTGGCCGGACTGAAGATCGCTTTCGTGGGCGACGGCAACAATGTCTGCCACTCGCTGATGTTCGCCGGAGCCCAACTCGGCGCGCAAGTATGGGTCGCCACGCCTGCGGGGTACGAACCGGACGCAGATGCCGTGAAGTGGGCAATCGAGCGCGGCGCGCAGACGGGAGGGCTTTGCACCGTCACTCACGCCCCTATGGAAGCGGTCAGTAATGCCGACGTCGTTTATACCGACGTCTGGGCCAGTATGGGCCAGGAGTCCGAAGCAGCCGAACGCCGCAAGATTTTCCTGCCGTACCAGGTGAATGCCGGCTTGTTCCGCCGTGCCAAGTTTGACGCAATCTTCATGCATTGCCTGCCGGCCCATCGCGGCGACGAGGTCACAGACGAGGTCATCGATTCCGCCCACTCGGTCGTCTACCAGCAAGCGGAGAATCGCTTGCATGCCCAGAAGGCAATTCTGCTCGAACTCATGGAGTACCGCGAAGCGCCGGAAACACAAAGAATCACCCGCCGCGAGAGGACAGAAGCCTTGGCCGATTTTGCAATCTGAAACGCTCGGGTGGAACAAAGTACTAGGTACTGAGAACGGAATACGGAGAACTGAGAACTACTCTTGAAGACCATGCTCATCGCCGTCGGTGGCAACTCCCTGATCCGTGCCGGGGAGAAAGGCACGACCGCCGAACAACTCGCCAATGCTCGTCGGACGGCGGCAGCGATTGTCGGACTCATTCGCGACGGCTACCACTTAGTCGTCACCCATGGCAACGGACCGCAGGTGGGGGCGCAGTTGCTGCGCTCCGAGCGTGCCGCCGACCAGGTCCCAAGCCAGCCTCTTGACGTGTGCGGCGCCGCCAGCCAAGGAGAGATCGGCTACCTGCTCTCCCAATCTTTGCAGGACGAATTAGCCGCTGCCGGCGAACAGGTCCCCGTCGTCAGCCTGGTGACGCAGAGCATTGTCTCGGCCACTGATCCGGCGATGAAGCATCCCACCAAGCCGATCGGCCCTTTTTACTCGCGAGCCCATGCGGAAGAACGCAAACGCCTTTTGGGTTGGGAAATTGTGGAGGACGCGGCACGCGGTTATCGCCGGGTCGTTCCCTCTCCCGAACCGGTGGAGATTGTCGAACTCGAGGTCATCCGTTCGCTGGTGGGTCAGGGAGTTCTAGTCATTGCCTGCGGTGGCGGCGGAATTCCCGTCGTGCGGGAGAATGGCGATCTTCACGGCGTCGAAGCCGTCATTGACAAAGACCGTGCCTCCGCGCTGCTTGCCTCTCAGCTCGGAGTCGACGTGTTTGCGATTTCCACCGACACCGACTACGTCTATCTCGATTACAAAAAGCCCACACAAAAGCCACTCACCCGGGTGACCGCCTCGGATCTCCAGCAACATTACAGCGCAGGACACTTCCCGCCGGGAAACATGGGTCCGAAGGTTGAATCGGCTCTCCACTTCCTGCAGGCCGGCGGCACGGAAGTGGTGATCACGTCGTATGAGTATCTTCGCGAGGCCGTTGCTGGACGCGCCGGCACGCACATCCTCCCTGACGCAGAACCCCTCACTCGCAAGCTGCCCGTGAATCTCAAGACCGCCGTAGGAGGCTGCTGACGATGTCAGACTCAATATTTACTCCCATATCCACCCGAGAGCCTGACCATAGATCCGACGCGCCCAAGATACGCCATCTGATCGAGTCTCAGCAGCTCACCGTCCCTTTGCTGATGGAGTTATTCCATCGCTCCCGCGGCATGGAGCGCGTGGTCGCCCGAGGCGGCTCTCTCGATTATCAGAACAAGATCCTTGCGACATTGTTCTACAGGCCGTCGACCCGCACCCGCTTCTGCTTCGAGGCCGCCATGCACCGGCTCGGCGGCAAAGTTCTTTCCACTGAGCAGGCAGGAGCCTTCTCCTCGGAGGTGGAAGCCGAGCAGGTCGAAGACTCCATCCGCATCATCGGCAGTTATTCCGACGTGATTGTCGTGCGTCATCCGGAAGAAGGTGGCGCCCGGCGCGCCGCGCAGGTCTCCCCGGTTCCAATTATCAATGCCGGCGATGGAGACGGCGGCCAGCATCCCACGCAGGCCCTGCTCGATCTGTACACCATCTATCGCGAACGCCCGCTCGATGGCCTCAGCGTGGCCATCATCGGCGAACTCGATAAAGGCCGCACCGCACGATCGCTCGCCTACCTGCTCGCCAAGTTCGAGCGTGTGAAGATTTTTTTTGTCAGCCCCGCCGAACTCCAGATGAAGCCCGACATCCTCGACTATCTCAACGAGCATGGAGTGCAGTATGAACTCGAGTCCGATATCGACCGTGTCATTCGTCAGGTCGATGTTGTCTACCAGACCCGCATTCGTCCCGAGCGCGTGCGCGACCGCCAGGAATTACAGCGTTATGCAATCAATACCACCGTGCTTAAGAAGATGAAGCACGACGCGCTCGTCCTTCATCCTCTTCCGCGCACGGTAGAGCTCGACAAAACCGTGGACGACGATCCGCGTGCGCTTTATTTCAAGCAGGCGGCTAATGGACTTTATGTGCGCATGGCCCTGCTGACCATGTTGCTGGAAAAAGACCTTTCATAACGAGGAGAAGACATGCCAGTACTCGAAAAGACCCGCTCGCAGGAACTGATCGCGCTCGAAGAACAATTCGGCGCCCACAACTATCACCCGCTCGATGTCGTCATTGAGCGCGCCGAAGGCGCCTGGGTCTATGACGTCGATGGAAAGCGTTATCTCGATTGCCTCGCCGCTTATTCTGCCGTGAACCAGGGACACTGCCATTCCCGCATTTTGCATGTCCTGATGCAACAGGCATGCAAGGTGACTCTGACTTCCCGCGCCTTTCGTAACGACCAGTTACCGCTGCTTTATGAGGAGTTGCACCGCCTCACCGGCTTCGACATGGCGTTGCCCATGAACTCCGGCGCAGAGGCGGTCGAGACTGCTGTGAAGGCCGCCCGTAAGTGGGGATATAAGGTGAAGGGCATCCCCGAGGGCAAAGCCGAGATCATCGTATGTGCGAACAATTTTCACGGGCGCACGGTCACGATCGTCAGCTTCTCCACCGACGAGCAATATCGCGACGGCTTCGGCCCATTCACGCCAGGGTTCAAGATCATCCCTTACGGCGACGCCACCGCGTTGCGCGCCGCGATTACGCCTAATACCTGCGCGTTTCTGGTCGAGCCCATCCAGGGCGAGGCTGGCATTATTATTCCTCCTGCCGGATTTCTCTCCGAGGCGGCTGCCATCTGCCGCGAAAGCCACGTACTCCTCATGTGCGACGAGATTCAGTCTGGGCTCGGCCGCACGGGCAAGCTCTTCGCCTGCATGCACGAGGATGTGCGCCCGGATGTGCTGATCGTGGGCAAGGCGCTTTCCGGAGGCTTTTATCCGGTCTCTGCCGTGCTCGCATCGAAGAAGGTTTTGGGTGTCTTCCATCCCGGAGACCACGGCAGCACCTTCGGCGGCAATCCGCTCGCATGTGCCGTCGCGCGCGAGGCTCTGCGCGTTCTGATCGAGGAAAACCTGGTCGAGCGCTCCGCCGAAATGGGCGCCTATTTCCTGGATCGCCTGCAAAGCCTGCGCAGCCTTGATTTGAAGGAAGTTCGCGGCAAGGGTCTCTGGATTGGAATCGAATTACGGAGCTCAGCACGTCCGTATTGCGAAGCCCTAAAGGAGGAAGGCATCCTCTGCAAAGAAACCCACGACCGTGTGCTCCGAATTGCTCCGCCGCTGACCATTACGCGCGAAGAAATTGACTGGGCGTTCGAGCGCATCCGAAAAGTCATCGAGCGGCGGGCCTAATTAGTCGGGGAAGACATCGAATTGCGAAGCACGTAACGGAGGGAACAACAATTCTGCAGCGTCGATAACGGGGCTCAGGCGAACGGGAAAAAATGTCGCGTCAACGGTGATGTCTGCCGCCGCCGTGACCGCCGGAGTGCCCGCCGCCTCCGTGAAAGTGTCCGCCGCCGAAACTCTTGCCGCCGCCATGGAAGCTCTTTGGCGAATGGCCACCGCCGCCCATGTGGAAGCCGCCCGAGCTTCGGCTGCTAACACCCTTAGGCGCGTGCCCACCGCCGAACAAATGCAAGCTGTGCGAGCGCGCTGGTGTTCCGGCGGAATGCGCAAACCCTCTGTTCGCGCGTCCCTCGGAATACCGTCCCGCAAGTCCGCCGCGCTGAAAACCCAAAGCCGACGCGCGATAGGTCTGCCTCGAACGGTTGTAGGCTGTGGCCGAACCACGGGAGCCTTGTCCCATGCCACGGTTCCAACTGGCTCCGGAGCTATGGCGGTCGAACCGCCGCCAATTTTCCGGCGACCTCGTATTGTTGTAGGCTTGGCGCGACGTTCGATTGTACCGACCTCCAGAGGTTCGGCTGTACCCGCTTCCAAAGGAATGAAAGCCGCCGCTGGAGTTGCCTCGCCAGTTCCCGGCATATCTGCCGGATGAGCGGCCGAATCCTCGTCCATCGCTACCGTTGTTTCTGCCAAATCGGACGAACCCGTCTCGCGTGCGGCCGGAGCCGTTCCCACGAAACGCTCCTCTTCCCGCGTACGCATGCAACCCGTCGTGGCGGAATCCCCAATCCGCAACCGTGCTGCTGTGCGAATAGTAATCCGAATGGTCGAACAAGACGGATTGGGCTAACCAGTCCAGACCCCACGCCAGCCAGCCCCAGGGTGCTTGGGTAAAGGCATTCAGCGCGATTCCAACGCCATACGTGATGGGCGACGAGGCCAAGAAGGATCCCACTGCGTCCAGCAGCGAGAATCCGGGGTAGGGCGATACCTGGTCTCCGTAGACCGTCCACGGATTGTAAGCCGGCACGTACACAACTTGCGGATTCACCGGCATCAATTGGATGTTGTCCTGTTCGTAATTCACGGCCTGCTGCGGCGTGCTCCGCAGGGCTCCGGAGTCATAAGCACGCCGGCGCATGACTTGGACTGCCTGGAGTACATCTTGCGGTTGGTTGTAGTAGGCGTTGCCCAAGTCGGTGGTCCATTGCAGATTGCGGTCCATCTGCGCCAAGACCTTGGGAAATGCCGTCAATGCTTTCACGCTCGGGTCCCAGTTCTGGAAATCGGCGCCAGCCTCAATCTGGTCAGGGGAGGCGTAGCGCTGCGTCTGCCGCCAGTGGTCGGCGTCTTCAACCTGACGGGGGTAGGTCGATGCTGCGAGCACCTGCGCCACCAGCGGGTCCGGATAAAGCGCAATCGGCGCCACAAGTTGTTCCAGTTGTTCTGAATTCAACGGCTGAACCGTAGGCGGGCTATCACTTTGCGGGCTATCACTTTGCTGCGGATATCCCTGACTGGAATCGGGATAAGCCTGCGTGTCAGGCTGCTGTCCATAATCCGGCTGCTACGGCTGGTCTGGCGTGTATTGTCCCGTGTATGAATCGTCCTGCGACCACCCTGGGTTGCCGGGCGTTTGCTGTGCGTAGAGTCTTCCCGGTCCGAGCAGTAAAGGTAGAACAATTGCAGCCAGTGCGATCCGCCTTGTGAGAAGCCGCCCGACGTTTGCTGGTGAAAACATTGCCTTCATTCGTCCCACAACAACTCGAGCATTGTCCCAAAATCGTCGAACTGAGAGGCTTCTGCCCTCGCCAAAATGCTTGAAATCGAGATAGGGATCAATGCAGGGGGAATCAATTCTGGGTCAATAGCGAAGTAGCTGAAAACAGAAAGGTTTTGCTCTAAGATAACTGCTTGGCAAGTTCCCGAGGACGGCTCCTTGCGATTTCTGCAAGGGACGTTTGCTTCGTTCAGCCCTAGTAGGGAGTACGATTCTCGACTGATTTGGAGGTAAAAACTTTGGAGCTCGTGCAGAACACCTTCGGGCCGCAGGTGTAACCTATGTCTCCGGAACGTTCTGTTACCTATGTCTCCGGAACGGACACTGATTGAATGGTCGGGGCGATAGGATTTGAACCTACGACCCCCTGCGCCCAAGGCAGGTGCGCTACCAGGCTGCGCTACGCCCCGACAAACGCTGAGGACAAAGGGGTTATGCCCCAGGCATTTCCGTAAGAATTATAGAAGCAGGTATGCAAGGAGCACAAGGCTTCTTGGTGGGGAAATTACACCGGGCGAATTCCCCGAAGTGTTCTCTTGCTGCTACATCGTATGCAAGAGCCGCTGCCACCTCATCTGCAAAGGTTCCAAGGTATTTCGTTCTCTGATTCACCTTGATGTACGTAACCCATTGCGAACCGTCGCGAGACACGCCTTTGAACTGTGAACTTCCATGAGCCTTCTTTGTGTTGCTTCTGTTCTGGGCGAACGTGCAGACACGCAGATTATCGCGTTGGTTGTTCAACCCGTTCAGGTCCCTGTGGTCAACCAGAGGAACAGAGCCAGACGGAAGACGAAGGATAAAACGATGCATTCTCGTGCCGTCTGCCATGACAGCATAGTTCGTATTCTTCCTTCTATCTCTCTTGATGTACCACTTGTATTCATTGAGACTTTGAAAATCAGCATCATCAACCAGGGCAACAAAGCCCTGAGTCAACTCAATTGTCCTCGCTTTCCTTCGCTGAGGCGCGATACCTGCCGCGACTACAGGATGTGTTTTGCCTCGGAGAACTCCCTCAATAGACCGCTCGACAACAAGGCTTGGTTGTACGTTCGAAGGAGGCGTTAGCGGTGCGTCTTGAATTGAATCTTCTAGACTGTCGCATAGCATTCGGCCTCCTTTCGTTGAGATTGCGGTGCGTCTGCGACTTCCACCTCGGGCCGACAAATCCTCGTGACATCCACGTCTTTCTTTTTACGGTTCTTCGTTTCCTTCGCGATCTTGAGATACGTGCTCATCAGCTTGTAGACATTGACCGGGTCAAACTTTTTATACCGTCTGCGCCAACTTTCAATCCGGCGAGGGATATGAACGATGGCTGTTTCAAATTCTCCGTCGCCGTATACATTGAGCCACGAACACAATGTCTTATCCGGCGGGAGTTCAACACCCGGAAGCATGATCGCCCATAACGTCTTTGCACTTTCAAATCTGTGAATGAATGTCATTGTGGTTTCCAACATTGACTTCTGAGATGAGTGCCCAGAACGCTTGGCCGTCTATCCTCCTGCTTTCCGCTTTAGCCCTCCTTTTGATCGCAGATTCGCTCGTGGCGCTATTACCCTCCCAACCTGCCTCTTTCAACCGTTGACGACACTCACTGGAGAGCTTGGGGCCATGCTGCAACAATTCGTTAATTATTTCGCCGTATTCCGCAGTTTTCTCAACTTCGTGAGTTGATACCGGGTCAACAGCGTCCTGTGCTGTCGCGTCAGTCTGACCAGTCCATTCGATCTTGATGGCCTGAAGGGTCTGAGAGCCGACTTTTCTCTCGTCTTTAACGGTGCGATATCTCATCGATGGAACATTCCCAGTAGTTCCTCGCGCTTGCGTCAAGATATGACGGTGCTTGTCAGTAACGTCCCCCGTTCTGTCCGCCCCAACCATATATATGTATCGCGCAACTGCATGGAGTGCCTTCGCTCCCTGAATTCTGTGTAGCGGAAATGTTCCTTTATCGCGAGAATTCAAATGGTGGACCGTCACGATGCACATGCCGAGTTCCTTTGCAAGCTCGGAGCACGGAACCAAAATCGTTCTCATTTCTGCATCGTTATTCTGGTCGATATCACCAATGTAGTTCTGAATTGGATCGATGATAATCAGCCCTAGATCGGGAATCTTCCTAGCGAACTCGAACAGAGTCCTGATGTCTTTATCGAATGCGAATTGTCGCTCACACTCATCACCTTTGTTCCAGACCTTTGTTCCTTTGATGTAATAAAACTTCGAGTCATCCGCGCCCATCGCATCGAGGCTCGGCATGATGGTGTCATTCAGGTCGTCTTCAGCGTTCAACATGAGGACCGAGCGCGGACCAATCGGGTTTTCCCGGCGGTCTGGAAACGTCAGACCACGTGTGATACAGGCTGCCATATCCCGAGTGATCGGTGATTTCGCCTCGCTTGAGTTTCCGGCCAAGCCGCATAGTTTGGCGGGAAGGAATGGTTCGCTGATGTATTTCAGTTCTTCACGGGGAGCCTCATCACCGCGAATGACGACAAGGCTTTTCTTCGTGTCGAAGTCGGTTACGGCGCGACGTGCAAGGGAACGAATCGCTTTTTCTTCCTCGATGACAAACTGCGGTCCATCCTCGCATCGTAGTATCGCGATTTCACGCAGTATCGCGTACATTTCATCTTCCGTTCTTATGCCAGAATTTCGTAGAGAACCAGCTATGGAAGTGAGTTCAGCATTGCGTTGACCTTTCGGGATTGGTCGACTAACGGCAGCCGATTTCTCCTTCTTGGTCTTTACCTCTTTGAAGACCTCTGCCGGGAATGCTGCGAGAGGAACGTCGTAGACAATCTCGTATTTCTCGCCGTCAGGATGATTGCTTCCGGGGCCAGCTACGTATCTACCGATTCCAATGATGTCGCCTGTCACGCCGCCTAGGTTGAAATTGGTTGACGGTACGGCTCTGGCGTAATAGAGATGGAATCCGCCCTCGCGCCCGGACTTGACTGTCAGCGCTGACGGGAGATTGAATTCCTGCATCCACGAATTCAAATGTTCGAGGGATTTCAGACCGCGATCCACATCAACGACGGTGATGTCGGACGCACCACAATCGACACCATAGTTCGCAGCTACTCCCTCATCATACGGACGGAGAGCATCACTGAGTTTTTTTGTCGAGGAGTGAACCCCGTGTGGTGAGTATTTCGGATGGGGTTCTTTGGAGTGGGGTTTGAGAACGAGAGTTGCGAAACCGCGCTTGTGCGCGTCTTCGACTGAACTACGAAGTAAAGAAATTTCGACTGCTTGAGAATCTATTGGAACCGTTGTTCCGGGTGATGAGCATTGCACGTGTACCTGCCTTCTCCTCGACTTATTCGAGGTGAGTCTGGATATCCTGCCAGTTCAGCACGACCACCCATCCAGCTTCTGCCGGATTGGGCTTTTGACCGTATTGTTATATTACCAAAACTACTACAATTTGTCAAATCAGTTAATCTTGCTGATAGTATATGATAGCTTCGAAACGACCTGTGATGACTGGCCACTGGTAGCTCCGCCTCGTCAAGTCTGGTCGAAATGGAGATAACTCACTGAAAATAATAGAGATTCTGAGTTGACGACCAGTTGACGCGCCATCAAGTATTCGTCAACCCGTCTAAGTCTTTGATTATATATAACTTAATTATAAAATTGTCAGAGAGTTGATGACATAAGCACAAGGGGCGGGAGCATCAAGCCACCGCGCTTCAGTACAATATACCTTCCAGCGTCTGGAAGATAGGTTTCTAACCCATTCGTAGAGAGGGGGAACCGGTCAATTTTCCGGCCTCTAAGTTATTGTTTTTCAGCGAATTAATTCTATATCTCAAGTTGAAAAACTGAGATAAGTCTATTATAATCAACGTGTTGCAATAACCTGAATAGATTTCCCTCATTCTGGCTTGGATGAAATGCGGGTTGGGAAATTTCCAATAGGTCTTCCTGAGGCTGGCAAAGCTGCCAATGAGAAGAGAGTGACCAAGGAGACTCCCCGGCTACGGATCAATTCCGGTAACGGGACCCGACTGACCTATAGCCAATGAGCCAGCAAACTTCTGATTTCCCCAACGGTTCGGAGAAGTCAGTCTATTCTTCAGCTTGGTAGTTTTGAATCGTCTCACACAGCTTGATGCCAAGGTCTGTTAGCCGTCCATTGTCTACCTGTGCTATCTGGTTTGGTAGCCCGACTGTTCTATCACGGTGAGGTGAGATAAGCCCCAGTTCCATCAAAGTAGATTCATCTTTGAGCACAAGAGCAGTGAGTCCGTGTCCAAGCTTCTTCGCTACCGCAGTCGCCCATCTTTGAATACCCCATTCACCGGTTCCCACGTCACCCTTTATCGCGTAGGCCGCTTTAAGGATCAACAGCTTTCCTGAATCCAAGTTCTTGGCAATTTTAAAGAGTTGGTAGTTAAGCATCCGACTTTCGTCGGTAGCGTTAACCCTGTTAATCTCGATGAAAAATATCTTCATCGCCGCCAGTTTGTCTGTATCTGGAATACCATCGTCGATTTCCTTCATCAATTCAGCCCACGTGGTAGTACCTCGTTCATCTTCAGTAAAATCTCGAATCTTCCCTTTTTCACGGAGTTCTTTGATCTCTCGGTTTATTTGTTGTTGGGCGTTTCCTTGGAGAATGGACTGTGCGAAGTGGCCAATCTTGATGCGCAGACTTTGCTTGTCCACTGCCAACATACCGGTGATCAGTTCGAGAACACGTTTTGGATCATCGAAGAGTTGAGCAATTTGGTCTCTGTTCTCGGGCAGAATTGTTTGCTCAAAGAGCTTTTTCGATCTAATGATCCGGGTCTCATCCGGCAGAGCCATAAGATTTCCTGCTTTGTTTACCAGAGTCCGGCCTCAGCCATGGAATAATCCCACAATCCGATTGAACAAAGCGCGGTACCATTGTAGTTCCTAAAAAAGATATTTGATGCTTCGGCATGGCTTTAGAGGTTAACGCCACGCCAAGCCTCGATGTCTGGTAGCCCTACCGGGGACTCTGGCCGTCACGGTCATTCTCCGAATATGGGACCGGACTAGGCATAATGCTGACGAATTTCGTAGGTCATGATTTCGCTGGCGAATCGGGGTTTTATTCGGCAAACTACGTTCCCGTCCCGCTCAGAGACACTTTCTGAGGACTGCCTCCACCGTTATCACTAACTGAGACGGCTGCGGATCGCTTTCCTGTCACCGAAGGCGTAAACGTCACGGTGATAAAGCAACTTGCACCTCCCGCCACACTCGTTCCACATGTGTTGGTCTGTGCGAAATCGCCAGCATTCGTTCCGGTGATCGAAATGCCCGTGATACTTACAGCTACACTCGCCTTATTGCTGAGCGTGATCTTCTTCGGAAGGCTCTTAGTCCCCACTGGTTGATTGCCGAAATTCAGGCTCGTGGGAGTAAGCTGCACATCGGTTCCGGTCCCCTTCAGGCTGACCTTCTGTGGGCTGTTTGGCGCATTATCTGTAATCGTAATCGAGCCAGTTAGAGAGCCGGACTTCGTAGGAGTGAAGGTTACAGTCAGGGTGCAACTGTTTCCCGGATTGACGGTCGAACCACAGGTGTTTGTCTGCTTAAACGGTCCAGTCGTAGCGACCTTTGTGATACTCAGGATTCCCAGCCCAGTATTGGTGAGCGTCACAGTCTGAGCCTTACTCGTCGTAAACACAATTTGAGTCGGGAACGTGAGCGTCGTGGGCGAGAGTGTGACCGCTGGTAATACTCCAGTACCAGTGAGCGGAATGGACTGCGGACTGTCAGAAGCATTATCCGTGATGGTCACAGCCGCGTTCTTTATGCCGACCGTTGTAGGCCCAAACGATGCCGTGATCGAGCACATTCCGTTTGGCGGCACGGGCGATGTACAGAGGTTAACGTCGGAAAAATCTACGGTGTCGCCCGTGACTGCGACCGAAGTCACATTCAATGAAATATTTCCAGTGTTGGTCACATTAATGAGGACTCCCAGCCGACCTAAACCAACCGTTTGATTGCCGAAGTTCACACTGGTTGGAGAAAGCTGCACGACAGCGCCCTGCACGACTTGGCTCAGGGCGGACGACGTGCTGCTACCGAAATTTGCATCTCCGTTGTACGTGGCGGTGATGCTGTGAGTCCCTAGAGAGAGGTTCGAGGTCGAGAAGATGGCTACACCGCTGGAGTTAAGAGAGGAATTGCCGAGGCTTGCATCACCATCGGAGAAGGTAATCGTGCCCGTCGGCGTGCCTTTGTAGAAGCCGGGTTGTGGCGTGACTGTGGCTGTGAACGTCACGGCCTGCCCTAAATTGGACGGATTGAGCGAAGAAACAAGCGCAGTTGTCGTCAGCGTCAAGGTCGTATTAATTAGGACGGCCACCACTCCGTGCGTAGCATCCGAGCAGAAAAAATTGTCGTTGGTGCCACACTCGTTCACCACCGCCAAGTCGGGCTTGCCGTCTCCGTTCACGTCTGCTATCACTGACGAATATGCAGCCTGTCCGCCGGAGCCGTAGACCACCGGGGTTTGAAAGGTTCCGTCTCCGTTCCCCAGCAGCACACTCACACCGCCGGGTGGGCAAGTGTCTCCATTGACGCAGTCACTTGTCAGTACGATGTCAGGTCTGCCGTCGCCGTCTACATCCCCAACCGCCACAGAGAAGGTCGCATACCCGCCCACCCCCGCCCCGTAGACTTCCGCGGTCTGGAAAGTCCCGTCGCCGTTGCCCAACAAGACACCCACACTGCTGCTGCCGTTCGCGACCAGCAGGTCCGGCTTGCCGTCCGCGTTTATATCGGCCTCTGCTACCGAATCGGCACCGTCCCCGCCCGAGCCGTAGGCTACCGCCGTCTGGAAGGTACCATCACCGTTGCCCAGCAATACACCTACTGATCCGGCATAGGACTGGCCACAATTGTTCGCGCAGTCGTTCGCCACCAATAGGTCGGGCTTGCCGTCGCCGTTCACGTCGGTCACCGCGACAGAAAAGGCACCATACCCCCCTGACCCATAGGCTACCGCTGTCTGGAAACTTCCGTCACCGTTACCAAGTAGGACAGCCACCACTCCGGGGTTGCTGTCGCTGTTATCACAACCTTCGCTGCAGTTCGCCACAACAAGGTCAGGCTTTCCATCCCCGTTAACGTCTGCCACAACCACCTTATAGGGATACAGCCCTCCTGAACCGTACACTACCGCTGTCTGAAAAGTTCCGTTGCCGTTCCCCAACAACACACCCACGTTGTCGCTGTCATGGTTCGCGACGACGATGTCGGGCTTTCCGTCGCCATTCACGTCTGCCACCGCGACCGAAAAGGCACCGTCCCCGCCCGAGCCGTAGGCTACCGCCGTCTGGAAGGTTCCGTCACCATTGCCCAACAGCACCCCCACCGTGCCACCGGGAGTACAGTTGCCATTGCTGCCACTCGCGCATTCATTCGCCACAATGATGTCAGGCTTTCCGTCGCCGCTAACGTCTGCCACAGCCACGGAGAAGGATAAATAGCCACCCGAACCGTAGGCGGCAGCGTTCGCAAAGCTTAATCCCGACACTTGCAAAGCCGTCGCACGTGGTGCAGCCTCCCCAAATAATCTAGCCCTGCGTCGGGCGAAAAATGTGCCTTGTCGCACGTCGGGGACATTCGGGGACACTGTCGGTCGGTGTTCCTGAGCGGTGGTCATTTCGTAAGGTTGCTCGACAAGGCGGCCGCGGCCGGACCCAGCCGATATCAACACGGTGCCGAGTATTACGAATAGGCAAAAATGCAACCAGCCAAGACGAAGGCAGCGCATGAGATTCACTCCTAGACTGATCTACCGGCGAGGCCAAGAGTCACAGGATAATGGAGATGCCTTGGGAGCCTCCCGGCTAAGGGTCAATTTCGGAATATGGGACCCGACTAGGACCCAAAGTGTACATGTACACAGCCACTGAGAATGAAACAGCCGCACTCGACTCAGTTGGCGGTTGGGGCCGGATATCAGCCGCTCACCCGCTCTCCAATTGGGCTATTTTGGAGCAATGGAGACAGGGTCGTTGCGTCGACTCGGGAAGACCGTACACGTCCTCCTTTAACTCTTTTAGTTTTTTACTGTCATTGCGTCCGAATTCACTGCTTTCTTGCCGGACACTCCTTCAAGAGCAGCCAGAATACCTCGATATTCGTTCTTGTCGCACTGTATGGCTAGACCACCCTTTTTCTCACCGTCAGCCCACGTCAAACCGACATAGTGCTTTTTTGATTTGGTTAAAGCCATCAGTGCACCTACTCCTAAACTGACTACTGCAAGCCCGATAGCTGCTCCAACGCGCCGATGCACGTCTTGACCGTAGCTAACTTCAGTAATTGACGAAGCGGGAATGTTCAGGACCTCAGTTTGCTCATGGAGGAAGGTAACGTGATCGCCACCGATCACGAGCCTCAAGCCTGTGCCAGCTTTGGTGTCTGAGAGTGAGCCTCCATCGTAGGTGACCTTATGGCCATTTGACGCATCCGACGCAAACATTGAAATTGGAAGGACGATACACATCAGTGCCGCGACAAAAAGCTGAGTATTTTTCATCTTTCTCTCCTCATTCAGCCCGAATACAACATGGGCGTTCATCTTTGGCCCTCATATTGACGATTCGTGGTGACATATTTATTACCGTTGTGCAGCAAAAACGATACCGAACGAGCTTCCTGAACTGACTCCGGCGATAAGTTGGGTGGTCACCCCATCGGAGAGCCGGTAGTCTACCCCGATTCCGGAGGAACTTTGATTTGGGGTGGCACAAGGTGAACTACCAAGCGTGACCGATACGTCAAAGAAGTTTTTGTTTGACGAATCAGGTTTGATCGTCCCAGAGAACGAACAGCCTCCACTGCTTGTTCCACTCATGTTGCCAAGAGAATCGATGTTCACGGTGGCGGATTCTCCGTCCGTCAGTGTTCCATTCCACGACCCTGACACGGCAGACACGGAAGCAGCGGTTCCGAAATTGAACTGGGAACTGGGAGGAACGGTTGCATTGAAGGTTTCCGTATTTCCGTTTTCGGTAATCGAACCGTTCATGCTAACTCCTGTACTGTACGTAGCCGTTACATTTCCACTGAGGACAGCAGCGCGACCACCACAGTAATCGAAATCATTCTCGCTGGCACTGTAATCACCGTTGTTGGACGCACCCTGCCCCGTCGCCATGCCGCAGATATAGAGAACACTCCCAACCAAATTTCCGTAAACGGCATAGAAAACATCGCTCGGGAGAACCATGGCATTGAAGGTGAGGCCATTTGATGTTGTCCCCTCGTAAACTCCCTGAGCCTGACCCGCAGTATTTGACCTTCCGCCAGAAGAACTGTTGACAGAGTTACTCCCGCTACTCCCGCCGCCGCAACTTAGAAGTGTCAGTGAGAACACGACCGACAGTAATGTGGAGAATCGAGACTGCATTTTCATCGTGCACCTCGCAGAGTGAGATTGGATTCCATCCGTTGAGGGGCATCCTCTAAAATCCAAGGCACCTAGTTGAAGAGAGTAGGCACACTAAAACTTCAGGGGACTGCCTTCAACCATTTCCGAGGCCCAACTCGGCTGTAAAGGAAGGGGAAGAGGGACACCAGCCGAGACACGGGATTGTCCTCCCGAGTTGCTCATTTGTCAATGCCACTTAGAGTGGGGCGTAATCTCAGGTGGCCAAGCCATTACTGGATAATGGGTAGGCCCGGGACTCCCCGGCTACGGGTCAATTCTGGAATATGGGACTCAATTAGGACCTCAGTGGGGATGGCGTTTCATTGGCATTTGGTGCCTCTCTTAATACGCCATGGCGACCAGAAATCCAACGCCTGTTGCCCAGAAGGAAGCTGCTGCGAGAACCCAAAACAACCATTTAGGTTCCATGCGAAACGCGAGGAAACTGAGCGCGGTGCAGACTAGGACGAGCAAGAAAAAACGGCCAAAAAAAGCAACCTCGGGAGGTTCCCACGGGGGGAGGTGAACAGGTCTCAAACCGAAAAAAATGAATGCACCAGCTTCAACGGCGACGAATACAGTGACAACAGCAAGCAATGAAAGAGCAAATGGATGCAGTGGGTCCAACCTACGCGCTCGATACACTTTCGCCCAACCTGCACCCGCGATGACCAGCGGCATGAACTTAATCAAGTAGGAAACGAGCACGCCTCTCATGGCTAAAGACTATTCCGTTGGGTCAACTGACGCATCAGGCCTTTACACTCACGTTCTGGATCGCCGGAATTCGAACGCAGGAGAAAGGCCGTCTAGGGTCCCTCGGTCGCTTTTACAGGTGGCGACACGATCATAGTCGCGGTGGTGTTGCTCGTAGTTATTGAAACGCCCACGCGAATCGGGGTGTGCAGATTGTGATGCGAGGTCAACCAGTTGCTAACTTCTGCGCTTAGCTTCGCGTCGTCTGCACGATCCACGAATCGGTTTGCTACCGCCGTAATTTCGTTGAACAGCGCAACTGTATTCCAAGGTTTGGCCGGATCAAACCCGCTTTTACGTTGTAGAGTGAGGTGGGTTACTTCCTTATTAGCGCGTACTGCCGCCTTGTCCAGAAGGGGAGAGATCTTTTCGCTCCAGCGAGGACAGAAATCATGGGCGATAACATCGTCGTCCTTTTCGTCGCCCGGTTTAGTAAAGAAGAATTCAATCAAGTTGCGCAGATGGAGACAGAAGGACTCCAATAGTGCCGACGCTTGTGGCGATGGATTTTGCATCCTTGATAATTCATTCGCTGTGTACGATAACATCTGAAGCTCGTAGCGCAGATGCTCGCTAGAGTAGGCGGCCAGTTCTGCATCCGTGCGGATCACATCTTTCATAGCGGTGCAGCCTCCGGACGGAATTATATTCTGTTCGCGTGGACGTCAATTGACGAAATCATGCCGTTGCTCTTGCGGACCTTTGCATGGCTTCTAGAGTTCAAACGCCACGCCAAGCCTCGATGTCTGGTAGCCCTGCCGGGACTCTGGCCGTCGCGGTCATTCTCCGAATATGGGACCCAACTAGGACCGAAGAGTGTACGTGTACACAAAGTACTGGAGAAGGAGACTGTCGCACTCAACTCAGTTCGTCACCGTGGCAGACCACGAATGGCCCTGCCGATTTATCGGCACTTCTGCCGTAAGGTCGGCACAGGAATAGTCTGATCTGACCAACATCTGGAATGCCACCTCTCTATCACAGGCATCGGAAGATCAGCGATGTTTCAGGTGCGTTATGGAGGCTTCTCCAAGTTCTCTGCTGCTAAGTTGTGAGTCGCAGTGAATTCCCCATGCTGCTGTTGTATAGTAGCGTCACCGCAATGAAAAACGAGGATCAGATTTGTCGGCAGTATGAGGCCGAACTGGCTTCAATCGCGATTCTAGATCGCTCTTACTATCTCAATCCACATCCTTCTCGCACCGAACGGAGTGATTACGCAGCCCGTCAAGAGCGGCTCGAAGAGATAAGGCTTCGTCTCTACGCAGAGTTGGCTTCGCTTCGTTACGTCCGGCAGTTCCGTCGTTGCCGCTCCATAATTCGACGGTCAACCTTTCTTACGTCCTCGCCCTCGACGAGGCATTAAGTCCCTCAGCAACCGTTGGGCATCAGCCATCCTCTTGAAGGTTCGCGGAATATTTTCTGGGCTGGCTGCCGTCCATCGTCGCTTGATGGCGAAAAAGAGCCTGAGTTTGACCTGTTGCATACAATTTTTGCAAAGAGCGTTCGATCCATACTGTACGTCTGTCTTGCCGCATTTCAGGCAACCATAGTCATCGAAGTAAAATTTCATCCTGTGGCGATGCTCAAGCGGCAGCAACCGTTTGATTGCAAATGCCGTCTGCTGAGGCAGAAACCAAGGCTGGAGAAAAATATCGTCGAGAAGTTGTTTGTCTTCTTTGGTCATCGGATTTTAGCTCCTAGGGTGGAAACGCCGAAAAGCCGATCTCACGGCAGTGTTGCTGATTCTGGTGTAGACCTGAGTCGAGGTCAGGTACGCGTGTCCGAGCAACTCCTGAATTGCCCGAATATCCGCTCCTCGTTCCAAAAGGTGAGTGGCAAAACTGTGGCGGATCACGTGGGGGCTGATTGTGCCAATTCCAGATCGTCGTCCGAGTTCTCTCACTATCGTGCTCAGGCTACTCCGATGCATTGGACGATCCCGCTTGTAGCGGACAAGATCAATGTCCATGAGGAATTTCCTGAATCGTCGCTGCGCGGTAGCGTAGGGCACTTCGGAACGGTTCCCCAAACTCTTGGTGTGTTTCGTCCCGCGTTTCTGACCCGGCCGATAATCCTTCCAGCTTCCAATCCACGTGGTCCGGCCATACGTGATATAACCCTGTTGCGGGTCAATCTTGTCTTCGAACAGATAGCCCGTCCTGCGGCCATTTAGGTACAAGCGAATTGCCTTTGCAGCGTGTGCCCCGAAGTAGACGATTCGATCCCTTCTCTTTGAGCCGACCTTGAATTTGCGGCCCTTGAAGTCAATCGCTTCGACGCGAAGTGTACGAACTTCGCCGATTCGGCAACCTGTCGAATAGAGCAACTCTACGAGAGCACGATCCCGAGGATGTTGAGCGGTGCGGATTAGTTTATTGATCTGTGCGCGGGTAAGAGTCCGAGGGAGTGCCTTTATGCGAGCACGAGCTTTGACGAACCTTGGTGCCACGCTGTCGACCACACCGCCGAGGTACAGAAAATCGAAGAAACATCTCAGCGCAGGGAGTTGGTCCGCAATGTAATTGTCCCCCCAGCGGTCTGGAAGAGTCCGCGTCAGGTAGTCCCCGATGTCCATCGGCGTGACTGAGGAAAGTGCTTTTTTTCCGATGTGTCGACACAGCTTTCGGGCAATACGGCAGTAGCGGTCATGGGTGGAACTGGAATACTTTTGTGCGAGTAGCCATCGCCCGAAGCGGTCCGCCATCTCCAGATTCACCTTCTTGAAATTGCCACGGCGCTGCATCGTTGACGCATCTTGAGTTTGTAAGCCCTTGCGATCACGTGATTTGCGAATAAGTCGTGTTGGAAAGTCAGCAGCCATGTGCCCTCCTTGAGAGGGCATATCGGCGGGAAGAGAAAGCACTTTAGTCTCGGAGGGCTTTTTTTAGTTTGTGCGATTAACGAGGTGCCGGGGCCAAGCGCCGCTGGATCATGGATAGGCCGGGGACCTCCCGGCTACGGGTCAATTCCGGGAAATGGGACCCACCTAGCGCCCTGACGAAATGCTTGCCTCACTCTGTTTTCGGCAACTGATCCCAACAGGCATCCGGCAAACGATGACGTTCTTCCCACGCGGTTTTGCCCGTAATAGAAAATGGCAAATCTAGGGTTTGCGAAAGGCGGACTCCGCCATCGTCTCCTATCTCGTACACATTTTTGTAACTGAACTTGAATGCAATGGCAGGTTTTGTATCCTGCTCAGCATCATCTCGCTTCTTGTGATTTTCAGTGTTCCTGAACGGAATCGTGAACGAGATTACGATCTGATAAGGCCAGATGATCGAGTTTGTTTTCAGAACATCGAAGTCGGCGTTTATCGGAGGACCCCAAATCCCCTTCGACCATCCATGCTTGCTGGTCTTCGCTACGACCACTCGCGGGGAGCATTTCTCGATTCCCGATGCCAATGCCTGAGCCTTTGCTTTCGCGTCCTCATCCGGCGATCCCAACACTTGACCACTGAAGAATAGCGCTATGAAGAGAAGGATACGCATTTGGGAGGCTTTTCCGCTCGGATTATATGCTACGGACCTGCCGACTTCTCGGAGTGCGTTCCAAAAAGGGTGTTTGATTTAACTCTTCACCACCGCTGAAAAGTCGAGACTTGCGAGTCCGGACCTCACTGTTCCTAAAACGACCCTTTTTGGACCATTTTTCTCTTGACGTAAGTACGCTGATACGTATATACGTATCACATGCAATTGACACGAATAGCGATCTACTGCCGAGTTTCGACGAAGGATAAGGGGCAGGACACTGAGAACCAGCTACGCCAGTTGCGCGAGTTCTGCCTAACGCAGGGCTGGACAATCGTCCGCGAGTACGTTGACCGCGTCTCGGGCAAGACGGGAGACAGGGAGCAATTTCAAGAGATGTTCGCTGCCGCCTCTCGCCGGGAGTTTGATGTCGTCTTGTTCTGGGCTTTGGACAGGTTCAGTCGAGACCTGAGTGACCACGAAATTGTGAAGGCAATGAGCACTCCGGTAGCCCACTATGTCTGTGTCGATGTTTTCTCGAAGGCGTTGAAGAAGCTGACCATCGCAGAGCAAGAGCCGACGCTATTGGAACCGGAACGGACGCTCTCTACATGCCAGCCATTCCCGTGGTCAAGACAGGTCTGGGAAGGTGTGAAAACGGTATTTAATCTCGTGCCGTGCGACAACGGATTCGAGCGTGACTTCGCCAAATTCCTCGACAACGCTCAGGACGTTGAGGCGTATGCCAAGCTACCTCAACCATTCGGATTCTCCATCGAGTACACAGATGGAGCAATGAATCTCCGTTCTTATTACCCTGACTTCGTCGCCGCGGATGACCACGGTGTTCGTTGGCTGCTGGAAACGAAGGGTGCTGAAACGGAGGACGTTTCTCACAAGGACGCAGCGGCAACACAGTGGTGCGAGAATGCGACTCAGCTTACGAAAGTCCAGTGGCAGTATTTGAAAATCCCGCAGAAAGCATTCGAGGTACTACAGCCAAGTCGCTTGTCCGACTTGAAGGCCCTTAGCCCTGTGAAGCTGTTTTGATGTCAACCTTGGCGGAGGCAATTACGGAACTCGTTAGGCTGCTCTGAGAAACTTCTTGTAAGCTACGTTGGCATCTTGACCCATGCTGCTTCCTCGCCACAACCCTCGCACGTTCCGAACGGCTGACCAGCGACTTTGTTCTTGAGGCTGACTCCGTTGCCGAGGTGAAAACAGGTCGAGCATCGGTATGTCCCGTCCTGAGTGCACATGTCTTCATGGTCGAATCCGAATTGGGTACCTGCGGTGCGTTCACACAGTTCAAGGGTCACACCAAAACGACGTGGACCTGCAGAGAGTGCAAGCGAACAACATTTGGCGATGAGGATTTGATTTGGCTCAAGGGACTGGAGATTTCAGACTGAGGACGACAACTGACAATAGCAACCCGGCACATCAAAAGAGCAGTGTTTCAGTACCCGCAAGAACTGCCAGTTTTCCAGTCAGCAAACCGCTGTGTATATTCCGACTGACGTTTCACACCAGGCGCACATCCGCCACTCAACTCTTGCCCCAGCAGGACCGGATGTGGGCACCCTTGCCTCGAAAGAGGACGGGGAAAACCCCTCTCTGTGCCTTGCCCGGTTCAGATAAAAGAGAGACTTTTTTGTCGTTCCTACAACCGGGTGTCCCTGTGCCTGGCTAAGGAGATTCGAATCAATAAGCGGTTCTCCTTGGCGCTAACGTACTGCTCAGCAAGCTAACACGCTGGTGAATTTGCTGTAGATCAGACGTTTGCAGGTTCGAGTAGCGCCGAGACATCTCCAAAGATGAATGCCCCAGAATCTTTTGCAGATGGAATACCGAACCGCCGTTCCGTAGGTAATGAAGTGCGAACGTGTGACGAAATGCGTGTAATGTTCGCTCGGGAACTGCAATGCCCAGAGCTTTGCACAAGTTCTTAACATCCCTGAGTACGTCCCTGCGTCCTAGCTTCTGACCATCACGACCCGGAAACACCGTTTCCCATTTGGTTTGCTGCTTCCATTTCCAGAGATAGCGGCGAAGTTCGAAAGAGAACGGGACAGTTCTGTCTTTGGCACCTTTCGCTCGCCCAAGTTTCGCTGCGCGGTTTCTATCGACTGCGTGCCGCCCGGATCGCTCCGCTCTTACTGCTTCTGTTGGCAGTTCTCAGCGGGCTGCATTTTGCGCACGTGCATCGTTTTGTTGTGACCGCTAAAACCGGTGGCCTACCGCGGGCTCTTCTCGCCGCGCTTACCTTTCATATCAATGTTCTAGAGGCTCGCCACGGATATCTTCCCGGCAATTGGGACATCCTCTGGTCCCTTTCCGTGGAGGAGATGTTTTATCTGTTCTTCCCCATCGTGTGCCGGTTGTTCGGTCGAGGCAAGTTGTTCATTGCCATTCTTCTAGGTTTCGTCGCTCTCGGTCCCTTCGGCCGCACAGTCTTTGCCCATGGGAACGAAATTTGGGAGGATTATTCCTACCTTGGAGGTATGGAAGGCATCGCTCTGGGATGCCTGACCGCTCTCCTGCTTTCGGAGACTCGCTTTTCCCGCCGGGTGCTTTGGTTTGTGGGAAGCATCGGTACGACGATTGTCGGTGCCAGCCTGATCTTCTCCTGGCAGGCCTATCGAGGTTGGCTCGGACGGACCGGCCTGAATATGACTCTCCTCGGGCTGGGTACTTGCATGTTCATCGCCGGCACCACGCAGATGCAATGGAAAGCCCCGCGCCTGCTTACGCCACTGCTCAGGCTGGGTCAATACAGCTACGAGGTCTACCTCACGCACATGTTCGTCGTGTTCACGTTCTTCGGTCTATTTCTTTACCTCGATAAGCCGATGCGACTCGTACCATTCTTATTTTTGGTTACCATCCTCGTTGCAGCGGGTCTTGGTGCCCTGGTTGCGTCGTGTTACTCGGAACCGATCAATCGCATCCTACGCCGTCCTGCAAAGAGCGCGGTCTCCAGCCCTGCCCTTGGTCCCCAAACGATCGTTGTCAACGAAACCTAGGTTCTCGCTATATGAAACCGTAGTTTCCATAGCAACGCCGCCCCGGGCTGTATAATCTCTAACCGGGTATGGAGAATCGGCGCTATGCCTTAGTGGCGTACGTGAGAAGTCCCGCAGGAGAGTTCGTCGAGAACCTGCGGCGGGAGCTTCATCCCGATCTTCCACACCTGGCCGCGCATTTGACCATCCTGCCTCCGCGTCCCTTGCAGGGCAGCGAGAGTTCCGCCTTGCAGACTCTGGAGCGTATCTGCGGCGGCGAAGAACCGTTCCAAGTCACTTTGGGCGCTGTCGAGACGTTTATCCCTGTAACGCCGACTGTGTTCATTCGGGTGGAGGATGCCGCCCCGCGCATGAGCGAACTCCACCGCAAGCTTAATACCGAAGTCCTTCAGTTCCAAGAAGAATGGCCGTACATCCCCCACCTGACGATCGTCAAAATGGCCGCCGAACAGCCTGCCCATGCTGCCTTTGAGATCGCCCGCGAGCGCTGGAATGAGTATTCCGGGAGCCGCCGGATCCTACTAGAAAGATTGACGTTCGTGCGCGAAGACTCGCCCAATTACTGGCTCGACCTGGCCTCGGTTGTGCTTGGCCGCAGCCTGGTTTCCCGCTAGCGCTTCGTAATCGTCCTCGCATTACTTTTCTCAGTTACTCTCGCCCGCGGCACATGGCCTCAGGTACATCATCCTCCCGTGCGTTGAAATCGTGGTGCTGTCCCTGTAGATAAAGAGTGGAGCCTTTCCGGCGATCCCCGTTGAATGCCACGCTAGACGCGGGTTTCCGGCACCTTCGGGAGCGACCACATGCAGATCGGCGTCTACGGTTCAGGGTACCTGGGCACGGTGATTTCGGCCTGCCTGGCGGATTTTGGAACTCCCGTTTCCTGTTGCCACCCTGACCGTACCCGCATGGTCGAAATGGCGCAGGGCAATATCCCCTTTTTCGAAAAGAATCTGAAAGAGATCATTCGCCGTAATGTGCGCGCGGGACGCCTTGCCTACTCCACCGATATCGAATCGTTCGCCCGCCGGACCGGGGTTATTTTCCTCGCCGAAGATAAAGCCGAGAATTTGACCGACATTGCCCTGCGCATAACGCGCCTTGCCCCCAAGCCCCCCATCCTGACCATTGTCACTCCGGTAGCGGTAGGGACAGCAGTCGCTCTCGAAACCAGCATCAAAGCGGCCGGCCTGCAGGCCACCATTGTCTCTCAGCCTATGTTCTTCACTGACGGCTGCGCCGTCGAAGATTTCAACTGGCCCGACCGCCTGATTCTGGGATCGACCTCCACCGAAGCGGTGCAGATGCTGAAGCAGATTTTTCACCCGCTAGTCATGCGCGGCGTTCCGGTGATCGTGACCAACCAATCGACCGCGGAACTGGTGCGCGAAGCCGCCACGGCTTTCGTGGCTACTAAGATTTCGTTTATCAATGAAGTCGCAGCCCTCTGCGAGCGCGTCAATGCCGACGCCGTGAACCTCGCGCTTGCCCTCGGCCTCGACAAAAAGATCGCACCGCGCTGCCTGCAGCCCGGAGCCGGAATGGGAGGCGTCTTCGCCGAGTCCGACATGGATTCCCTCAGCCAGCTGGCTCAGTCTCACGGCGTCTCGTTGAAAGTTTTGAGCGCCGCGCGCGATGTCAACACTGACCTGACGGATCGGCTGGTGGCAAAGATTGCGAGTGCGCTGAACTCTGTCGAAAACAAAGAGGTTGGAATTCTTGGCCTGGCGTTCAAGCCCAACACGAATTCCGTTGCCGGATCCTCTTCCATACGCCTCGCCGAAACACTGGTCTCGAAAGGCGCCCACGTTCGTGCGTACGACCCTGTCGCCATTCCCGAAGCCAAAGTCCGCCTCAACAGCACGGTCCGTTATTGCGATTCAGCCTACGCGGTGGCCGAAGGTTCCGACGCGCTGGTCGTAGGCACCGGATGGCCCGAATTCCGCGCGCTCGACTTCGATCGCATCAAGCACCTGCTGAAAACTCCGGTGATTGTTGACACCAAGAACCTGCTCGACTCCACCCGTCTGCGCGCCCTTGGCTTCGAATACGTCGGCATCGGCCGGATCTAAACCAGCAAAAGAATTGCAGATTGTAGATTTCAGATTGCAGATTGGAAACCGGATCCGTCTTGAGTCTGCAATCTGAAATCTACAATCTGCAATCGTCAGCTCTGTGGTTGAGATCTTCTTCATCGCCTCGAACCCCAAATTGCTATAATCATTAGGTTGCGGTGGGAATAGCTCAACTGGCAGAGCACCGGACTGTGGCTCCGACGGTTGCGGGTTCGATTCCCGTTTCCCACCCCAATTTTCTTTAGGCGAAGCACATGTGGGGACAGCCGCCGTCGGCTGTCCGTCGAGCGCAGCTCGACAGCCCTCGATTGCGGCCCCGTAGCTCAACTGGATAGAGCATCAGTCTTCGGAACTGAGGGTTGGGGGTTCGAGCCCCTCCGGGGCCGCCAATTCCTCTCCAAACAAGTTAGCGATGGCGGTACATTCGTGTACCTGGAGTGTCCTATGCTTTTCAGCTATCGTCGGCACCATTCTCCTGCAAACATCTTCGAGGAAATATCGCTTGTTTTTGTCGCGTTTGGGTCCTGGCGCATTCTGAATGGCCGGTCAGTTCGATATTCGCTTGATGTGACTTCGTGGGAAGCCAGCTATCAGTGAAGTTAGTGTGGTGATTTGTGCGGGGTCGATTGACGGACTTTTTCTTCGTATCGCGCCTGATCAAATATTGAAAGTTCTTTGAAGCCGTCGCGTTGTGCTTGCTGCACTAGCTCCTGTGCTTTGTCAGCAGCCGCCTTTAGGCCCTGCCGATCTTCATCAAAAAGAACTTTAATCTGAGCGTCGTCGATGTCGAGGACGCCGTTCTTGAGGCCGTTACTGGTTCCTTCCAACGCGAAAATTTGAAATATCGCATCCGTTGAGTTCCAGGCATCAGAGGTGAGGACAACTTGGCGGAACGTTGAACCTCGCTCGGTCGATGATCCTTTCCAGAGAGCCACATTCCCACGATTGAGGTGATAGCGAGAATAAACCCTGCGATTTTGTTTCATCACTCTCTTCTGGTGCAGATTTGTCACCTTAAATTTTTCATAGTGCTGAACGTGATGGCAATATGGGCAATAATCCCATTCGGAAAAATAATATGGTCGTGTTAAGTACGCTGTTTCATCTAAAGCGTGCTTACGTCGCTCCATTTCATGGCCACATTTGGGACATTTCATTGAAAAAATTGTACTCCGAGTTTTTGAGTTCCCCTTCTGCCTACTCTCACTTGAAAAACCGCCCCCTGGGACGCAGGTTTTGGCGTTTTTCGATTCTTACGCTCTAGTAAGTTTACTGTTTTCAATGCACTACCGGAAATGGGGTTCGAGCCCCTCCGGGGTCGCCACTCACAGCCTCACGCAATCAGAAGCTCACCCTTACTCCCAGCTGCGCCGCAAGTGGAATCCCCACCGTCGTTCCCGGCCCAAAAAAATCGCCCAGCGCCCCTGCGGGAAAGAGCAATTGCTTCTGCGGATTTGTAATCGGCACAATCGCCGTGCACGCCGGGTCCGTGCAGATTGCGGTCGCGTTGCTCAAGCTGTTCACTGGATTGGGCAGCGCCGCAATATCCGTCACATAATTCGCTCCCGGATTGTTCCGGTTGAACAGATTGAAGATCTCCGCGAATGGCCGTACCTCCACCCGTTCTCCCCAGCGGACCGGACGGCTCACGCGCACATCCGCCTGGATGAACGCCCTCCCGCGAAACTGATCGAGGCTCGTCTTGATTCCATTGACCACTGCCCGATCTCCGACCGGCGTCGTGAGAGTGATGGGCCGCGCCGTCTCGGCCTGCGTCAGCGTGGCGAACTCCACGCCTCCCGGCAAATGAAATGTCCCCGCGATGACGAATCGATGCCGCACATCTTCGCCCGATGGCCCATAATCTCCCGGCCCAAACGCATGCAGCGGATCACACACGCCATTTACGTAATCGAACAGTTCGCCTAACAGACAGCCCCAGGTCTTGGCGCTCGCCAGCGTATAGTGCGCAATCAAATTAAACCGCCCACTCACGTTCCCCTGCGCCACAACCATCAGCGCGTTGTAGCTCGACCGGTTGTCCGACTTGAACAGGTTTACATTCGGCACCACGCTCTGCTGATCTGCATCGAAGTTGGGGTCGGACGCCGGAATCAACGGTGTGAACACGTTCATATTGCTGGTGAAGTTGTACCCGCGGTAGCCGTGATTGCCTTCCTCGTGCGTGAAATCAGCGCTCAACGTCCAATTGCGGTGGAACGCGTGCTGCACGCCTCCCGTGGCGTGGATCGCATACGGCGTTTTGTAATTCGAATCAATCAGATTGCCAGTCGCACTCGCTCCGCCCAACAAACACCCCGCACCCGTGAGCGAATACGCGCCGTTTGAACCCATCAGCGCGCAACTACCGTGTGCCGCATTTGCCGAATTGACGCTCTGAAATGCCGCCGCCCATCCGCTCTGTGCCAGATCGTTGTAGTACATCCCGAATCCCGCGCGGAACACGGTATTCCCGCTTTCCCCAGGGGAATACGCGATCCCCAGCCGAGGCCCCCACTGCTTGCGATAATCGTGCGGAGCCCGCGAGGCCAATGGAATCGCGAGAGTCTGCAAGGTCACGAACGCCGGATTCAGATTCTGGCTGTGGCCGGAGCCGGTGAACAATCCAAACGTAGTTTGCCAGCGCAGTCCGTAGTTGACGGTGAAGTGCCGCGATGCCCGCCATGAATCCTGCACATAGAGCCCGAGCCGCTGCACATTTTGCGAGAAGCTGCCGTCGCTCGCCGGCGCAGTCGATGCACCGGCCGCGTAATCCGCCGCGAACTGTCCCGGATTCGCCACGTAGTACGTTGGATCCTGGGGAAATGTATAGAGCGTCTCCTGATTCCCGGGAAACGCTCCACTCAGCACAGGCTCATGGATGAAGTTCACTCCGAATTTGAAGGAATGATCTCCCGTCGCATGGCTCACGTCGTAGCGCAACTGATATTTCTCCTGATTGCGCAACGATGGGAAAAACGTGATTGGCGTCGCAAATTGGTTATCGCCGAACGTCTCGAATCCCGAAACCGTCAGCGAAGTCGCGCTGAAGGGAAAAGCCAATGCGAATCCGAGCATCGAGTTGCGAACCTGCGTCAGGTGCAACGTGCTCGCACCAAGCACAAATGTTCCCAACCATGTCGGACTAAACGCATACGTGTTGCTAATTACCCCATTCCAGTAGTTGTTATGCGTGGTCAGCCCAGTCGACGGCAGCGTGGCCTGCTGCACCAGATTGTTGTGCGTCAAATAGCTGTCTTCCGAAATCCTCAAAAACCACTGCGACTTGGTGGACTGCGCCCAGTCAAAACGCAGCGAGCCAATATAGTCGCGAAACGGAGTCGCAACGTTCGCCGGCACGGCAAGCGACGGCACGCCCGGAATCATGCCAGCAGAAGCCAATTGAGCCAGCGCTTCAAACTGGGCCGCACTCGCCGGACTGTAAGCAACGCTAGCATTCTCGCGCACATATTCGAACGACGAAAAAAACCACACCTTGTCGCGCTGGACCGGTCCGCCCAGCGTTGCCACATAATTTTGTCGTGAGAAGGGCTGCTTGGGATTGGGCGCGGGATTTTCGATGGGAAACCGCGCATTCAAGTCCGCGGCCCGCTCGTAGAATGCGCCTCCCCCATGCCAATCGTTGGTCCCGCGCTTGGTGGTAATCACCACAGAGCCAGCGGTGGTCCCGCCCGTGTCAGCATCTTCATTTGCCGTGCGCACGGCAAACTCCTGAATCGCATCCGGCGAGAAGTTCTGCAGGAATCCGCCAATCCAATCGTCGGAATTATCGCCGCCATCCACCGACAGGTCGTTATTCAGTCCCGAACTTCCGCCCGTTGAAACCGCCGTAATCCGCGCCTTGGTCGGATCCGAAGGTTCCACCGGCACCGTCCCCGGGGCGAGATACGCGATGTTGGCAAAGCTGCGCTCAGCGAGTGGCAGCGTCTCCAGATCCCGGCTGCTAACCACTCCCTGATGTACCACACTGGCCAGATCCACCGACTGGGTTGTGATCGATGAATTCTGGCTGTGTACGCTGATCGTCTCGTGCGGCGCTTCTGCCTTCAACGTGACGGTCACTTCCGGCACCGAACTCACCGCAATCGAGACTTCGGCCTCTGCCTCGGCAAAACCCGCCGCGCTTACCGTGATGCGATAGTTTCCGGGTGGCAGGTCGTCCACGCGAAATTCACCGCGGTCCTCGCTCGAAGCCTTGCGCTGCAGAGACGAGTCGGCCGCCTGCACCACGATTTTCGCCGCCGGAATGCGTGCGCCGGTCGTGTCTTGTACCGCCCCCCGCAGCGACCCCCGCGGACTCTGCGCCAGCAATTGCCCCCAAAGCATGCACATCACAAACAGTGCAGCAATCGACTTGGAAAGCAAATGATGACTCCTTATCAAAATGCCAGACCGGAAACTCACCGCTGAATCGATGCTGAGTACCGAGTACACCGAGTACTGAGTACTGAGTACCGAGTTCTGAATGCTGCCTTAGTCCGACCACGGCGTCGGCTTTCGATCCCACCGATGTTTTTTCAATTCCGCCAGCAAGCTCTTGTCAAGCGGGCCAGCATCGCTCGCAGCAATGTTCTGTCGGACGTGCTCTGGCTTGCGCATTCCAGGGATGGTCGTGCTCACCGCTGGATGCGACAGGATGAACCGCAGCGCCATTTCCGGCAACGTCATCCCTGCCGGCGCCACTTTCTTCAGCTTTTCCACCCGTTCGATCGTCTTCGGCAGGTTCTCGGGGCCAAAATATCCTGCCCGCCAATCGCCCTTCGGGAAACGCGTTTCGAGAGTCATATTCCCGCCCAGGCTGCCTTCGTCGAAAGGAACCCGCGCAATCACCCCGATGTTCAATTCCTGGCAAAGCGGAAACAGTTCGTCCTCGGGCGCCTGGTCAAAGATGTTGTAGATCACCTGGACCCCGTCCACCAACCCCGTACGCAGCGCCTTGATCGCGTTCTCCGGCTCCCACCGATTAATGCTCAGCCCGAAAAAGTGGATCCATTTGTCTTTCTTCAGCTTCTCCACCGTGGAACGGAACTCCGGTTCATCGGTCCAGCTATCGTCCCAGACATGGAATTGCAGCAAATCGATCGTATCCACTTTCAATTGCTTGCGAATCAGGTCGGCGTATTTGAAAACGTGCTTGGCCGAAAACACATCCTTGTACTTATATTCGGGCGTAGCCGGCCAGCGGTCGTTCGCCGGAGGAATCTTCGATGCCGCGTACAGCCGCCTCCCCCGGTTGCGCGACATGATTTCGCCCAGGAGTCCGTCGCTTTTCCCTTCTCCATAGGCCCATGCCGTATCGAAGAAATTGCATCCCAGATCCACTGCCATTTGCATGGACTTTCGCGATTCCTCATCGCTCGACCCCGTCCACCCGCTCATCCCCCAGAGCCCGTCTCCTATTTCGCTAACATCGAAGCCTGTACGGCCAAGTTTGCGGTATCTCATAATTGCGTCCTCATGTACCCCGTTCTGAGACCATGCTCAAAACGGAACTGAACAGGATATATCGAAGCCGGGATATTCGCTGAACTCGGCTCCTTTCGCCGATCTCCCACATAAAGGCTGCTGCAGTTTTTTTGATCGCGGTCATCAAAATTATTGCGACCGCAGATGCCCCAGGGAGGTGTTTAATGAAGCTAGATCATAAAGATCGAGGAGTTTCGGCCATGAAATCTGAACATCCTTTTATTCCTACTCCCGGTAACAAAGACGAACTGATCGGACCACCGCCGCCACCACCGTCCCGCTTCATTGATGAAAAGATCTCCGATGAGTCGGGCACGGAAACCAAGACCGACAGCGCACTAGCGCCCGCCGGTCTCAAGAATCCTTTCTGGAATTAGTTCGACCAGCGCCGGTGTGCAGCGGGCACCCTCGTCCGCATAGATTCTCCGGCGCTGCGTTTTTCCCTACACAACTAAGGAAGGATGGGCAGGCAGAGGCAAGGCCGGATTGCGAAGTCCAGCGTCGCCATCTCCTCCAGCGCCGGGTGCAGCGCCGAATCCCGGCAGGGCTCGAGCGTAATCACAAAAGGCAGCGACGATTTTTCGAATCCCGGCTTCTGCAGCAGGGAATCAATGTTCAGCCGGTGCGCCGCCATGATCTGCGCCAGCCTCGCCACAATCCCGGGCTGATCGCGCACAAAAAATCGCAGATACCAGGGCGTCTCGAAATCATGACTCACATTCGGAGTCGAGACGTTGCCGGCAACCTCTCTTTTTGCCCCTGCCATTCCCTGCGCCACGAATATGACATCGGAAACGACCGCAACCGCCGTCGGATCGCCCCCGGCTCCGGCACCCAGGAATGCCATGTCACCGCCATACTGCCCGGAAGTCAGCACCAAGTTCAGGTTCCGCTGCACCCGACCAAATGGAGAGTCGATCGGAACCAGGCACGGGCCGACTTCCGCATACAACACGTCGCCCTTCAAATCGGCCCGTGAAATCTGCCGAATGGTGCACTCCAGTTCCGCCGCATAGTCGAAGTCCACGGCTTCGACCGCGCGAATCGTCCTTGCCCGCACGGACTCCGGAACAACCCGGGTGTGTAATCCCGCCAGCGCCAGAATCGCCAGTTTGGCCCGGGCATCGCCGCCATCGAGATCCTCGGAAGCATCTGCCTCGGCATATCCTCGTGCTTGCGCCTCTTCCAGCGCCTCGCTGAAAGGAATCCTGGCAGCCTCGATCCGGCTCAAAATATAGTTGCAGGTTCCGTTCAGAATGCCGGCGATGCCATGCAGCCGGTCTCCACAGAGGCCCGTCCGCAGCGACGGCAGCACGGGAACTCCACCTGCAACTGAGGCCCCAAATTCAAGTTGCACGCCTTTCTTCTCCGCAAGTTCGAGCAGTTCCGGCCCGTGCCGCGCAATCAGCTGCTTGTTCGCCGTGACCACAGACTTGCCTGAACTCAGCGCCGCACGCACGATCTGCTCTGCCGGAGTGAGCCCCCCGATCAGTTCGATCACGATGTCCACATCCGACTTCAGCACCGACTCTAGATCGGCGGTCCAGATCACCTCGCTCGGAACCCACGGCTGTTTCTTTCGCTCGATGTTTCGGTTGCAAATGTGCGTCAGGCGAATAGATTGCTGCCCGCGATCGCACAATATCTTGGCGACCGCCCGCCCCACCGTGCCAAAGCCAATCAGACCCACGCGACACAATGATCCGCTCCTGTCGTCCGTCGTTTGCGTCGCGTTGTTTGTAGTCGTGTTGGGCAAGGTTCGCTCTCGATCAAAGTGAATTTACCATCATACGTGCGAGCGGCGATGCTCGGGAACTGCAAACGACGGCGCCTTTCGTTTCTCGCCAGATTTGGAAGTTGTACAGGCATACCCTCTCCAGCGACCATGCCGCACTTGTCATGCGCCCTTCCCGCGTGCTAACGTGCGCCGTTCGTACCTTTTCAATCGAAAGCAGCACAAACTTAATAGCTTCCATCCCACGCCTTAAAAGGACCCCGTCCATGAGCACCCCCGTCACAGAACTTCCCGCAAAGAAAAAACACGTGCCTTATGTCCCCGAGACGATGGAGATGAAGGAATTCACCTTCCGCGCCTTGCTCATCGGGCTCGTCATGACTGCGATTCTTGGTTCCGCCAATGCCTATCTCGGATTGAAAGCGGGAATGACTATTGCAGCAACTTACCCGGCGGCGGTCATTGGCATGGCTTTGCTCCGGTTGATGAAAGGTTCTCTGCTGGAAGAAAACATCGCGAGAACTGTCGGCTCGATTGGGGAGTCGGTGGCGGCGGGGGCGGTGTTCACCATTCCCGCATTCGTGATGGCAGGACTTTGGAGCGGACTCACAGGCGCGGTGTACTGGAAGTCAGTAGCGCTGATGCTGATCGGGGGGACTCTAGGGATTCTCTTTGTGACGCTGTTGCGGCGCGTAATGGTGGAAGATCCGGAACTTCCTTATCCAGAATCGGTAGCCGCTTCGGAGATTCACAAGGCGGGACAGCAGGGTGCCAGGGCTGCCAAGATTCTCTTTGCCAACATGGGTTTTGGCGGATTCATGTACCTGCTGGGGGCGGTCAACTTCTTCGCTGCCAGCAACACATTGCACGCGAGAATCAGCGAAATTGGCAAGAAACTATTGTTGCGCACCGGGACGAATCCCAATGTCGCCACCACAGTAACCGGCGGCGCTACATTCTTCAGCCTGCCTGACGTCAGCCCTGCCTACCTGGGAGTTGGATACATAATCGGGCCGCGGCTGGGGGCTCTGAACTTCGCCGGCGGCGTGCTCGCCTGGGGACTGCTGGTCCCACTCCTCACGTTCATCGTCGGACCTTACATTCAGGCTGCCCAACCCGCGGGACAGCCTCTCGCCTGGGATCTTCTTGCCGGTGCCATCTACTATTCCGTGGTCCGCCCGATCGCGGTAGGAGGCATGCTTGTGGGAGCAACCTACACCTTGTTCAAAATGCGCAAGCAGTTGGCCGTGGGCATGGGGCGCGCTATTTCCGATTTGAAAAAATCGGCGGCAGCGCACGATACGACGAGCCGAATTGAACGCGATCTCCCTGCGAAAGCGGTTTTCGCCGGCATTGGCATCGTTTTTATCGCCATGGTTGTCCTTTATTACTACTTCATCAGCGGCGCAGGGAATCTCACGGTCTCCAAGATTCTTTCAGGATCGCTGGTCGCCGCGGGCGTCATGGTTATCATCGGATTCTTTTTCGCAGCTGTTTCCGGCAATCTCGTTGGCATGATTGGATCCTCGAACAATCCAGTCTCCGGACTCACACTATGCACCTTGTTAATCGCAGCGCTCCTGATGGTTGCGCTCGGGGTTTCCGGTACGGGGGGAGTTGCCGCCGTGCTAGGCGTAGCTGCGGTGGTCTGCGTCTCCTCGGCAGTCGCCGGTGAGATGCTCCAGGATTTAAAAGTTGGTCACATCCTCGGCGGCACTCCGTCGAAAATGCAAATCGGCGATCTGTTCGGAATCGTGGTCGCCTCCCTAGTCCTGTTCGTGCCATTGTCGGTACTGGATAAGGCCTATCACTTCGGAAGCAATGCCCTGCCGGCCCCGCAAGCCGGGCTGATGGCGATGCTCTCCAAAGGCATCGTCAGCGGGGAAATGGCATGGCCTCTGGTTGTGGTCGGGATTTTGCTTGGCTTGTCCATGATCATGATCGAAGTGAAAAGCGTCATGCTGTTTTCGGTCGGAATGTATTTGCCGCTTGGAACGACATTTGCGATCTTCGTCGGCGGCATAATCCGTTGGATCACCGACAAACTGCGCGACCGTCGAGGCCTGAACGATGCGCAAAAAGCGCGCGTCGACAATGCCGGCGTGCTCACTGCCTCAGGCTTGATTGCCGGCGAAGCGTTGTGCGGTTTGGTCATTGCAGGCCTCGTCGGTTCCGGCAAAGACGTCACACTGGTCCACTGGACCCCTTCGATCTGGGCGGCACTCGGGGCTCTGGTAGTGCTCGTGCTTGTAATGATCCGTGTTCCTCTGGCGAATGCCGGCAGCCCTGATGAGCCGGCTCCCCCAACAGCAATCATGTAAGTTCGTAAACCTCGAAGGACACGAAGAAACACGAAGGATCTTCCTTTGTGAAACTTCGTGTCTTGTGTGGTTCTGGATTCCGATGGGAATTTCTGAACATATCGCGGCGATTCAAGAACGCATTGCCGAAGCGGCACGCCGCGCGGGACGGTCAGCTGCCGACGTCGAGCTGATGGCGGTGACGAAAACTCATCCCCCTGAGCGCATTCGTGAGGCCTATGCCGCAGGGCTGCGCCTGTTCGGCGAGAATCGAGTGCAGGAATTCGCCGCAAAAGCGAGCGCCCTCGCCGATCTGGCGGACGCCGAATTTCGCATGATCGGACACTTGCAGACCAACAAGGCCAACAGGGCAGCAGAACTGTTCAGCGGCGTCGACTCGCTGGATTCAGTCAAACTCGCCGAACGACTCAATGCCGCCGCGAACAATCTGGGCAGAAAGCTGCACGTGCTGATCGAAATCAATGTGGGAGGCGAAGCGGCCAAGAGCGGCGTAGCTCCCGACTCGCGCGAACTGGAAGATCTGCTGCTGGCGGCGCCTGGTTTCGAAGCTCTGGCCTTTCGCGGCCTGATGACCGTGCCCCCATTCACGGAAGATCCCGAAGGCCCCCGTCCCTACTTCCGCAAATTGCTCGAACTACGCGATGCGATCGCCGCCCGCCAACTTCCATCCATCGGCATGGATGTGCTCTCTATGGGCATGTCGCACGACTTCGAAGTCGCCATCCAAGAAGGCTCAACCTGTGTCCGTCTCGGGACCGCGATCTTTGGGGAAAGACCCAAACCCTAGCCAGAGTCTCTGTGTTACTCTGTGCCCTCTGTGGTTTATGTTTTAAGCTAAGACTCGGTTATGCGCGAAATCATCTCCACCAAGGATGCCCCTAAAGCCATCGGCCCCTACTCGCAAGCCATCAAAGCGAACGGATTCGTGTTCTGCTCCGGCCAGGTCGCCATCGATCCCACAACTCAGCAGGTAATCGCGGGAGACGTGGCGGCGCAAACTGACCGGGTTCTGCGCAATCTCTCGGAAATTCTGGAAGCCGCCGGTAGCGGTCTGGGCAAAGTGGTGCGCTCGACCGTGTTCCTCAAGAACATGTCCGATTTCGGCGCGATGAATGAGGTTTACGGGAAGTACTTCAGCAGTGCCCCACCCGCCCGTTCCACCGTCGAGGTCGCGCGGCTACCCAAAGATGTGCTGGTAGAAATCGATGTGATCGCGCTGGAGTAAACATCATTCGCCGTGGACGGCGGGGAGGCGAGGGCAGGACTTCGTTGTTGTCGTTTGCTGCGTTTCCCCGTTTCAAAGGAGCACTATGACTCGACTTGCGGTAATCGCAATTCTTCTCTCGACTGCAGTCTTCGTATACGCGCAGACCCCCGCGCACAAACGCACGACCACAGCTCATCCTGCCACCACCGGCCCGACAAAGGTAACTGGCGATGGTGTGAAGACTCCCTCTGGCCTGCAGTACTGGGACATCCGGCTAGGTACCGGCCAAACTGCTAAGGAAGGCGATAAGGTCAAGGTTCACTACACTGGATGGCTGACCACCGGCAAAAAGTTCGACAGTTCCGTGGGAGCCGCGCCTTTCGAGTTCACGATTGGGGCCGGTGAAGTAATCAAGGGTTGGGACGAGGGAGTCTCGGGGATGAAAGTAGGCGGCAAGCGCCAGCTACGCATCCCGCCGGAACTAGCGTATGGCGAAGCGGGTCATCCGCCGCAGATTCCGCAAAAGGCCACGCTGATTTTCGACGTCCGCCTGGTCTCCATCGCACCGAAAGCTGCCAAGTAGGCACAGCGGTTCCGCAGCTTACCTGTGAACCTCTGGGTTCTGTGGTGAAAAGATTGTTAAGCTTTAACGACTTTGCCGCTGCGCAGGCAGGACGTGCAGACGCGGATCCGCTTCCCTTGCCCGCCCACCTTGGCGTGCACCGGACGCAGGTTGATGTTCCAGCGCCGCTTGGTGACATTGTGCGCGTGGCTGATGCGGTTTCCCGCTTGCGGCTTCTTGCCGCAGATATCGCATTGTTGTGCCATGAACTACTCCCTGAATGATCAGATCTTGTAGGGCAAACCTAGATTTTACAGGAGGTTGCCCGTATTCGGCAAATTCGCGGGATCAACCGCGCTTCACAAACCGCAGTGAGGCGGAATTCATGCAGTACCGGAGATGCGTAGGTTCAGGCCCGTCGTCGAACAAATGTCCCAGGTGCGCGTCGCACTCTGTGCACGACACCGCCGTACGAACCATGCCGAAAGTCGTATCGCTCTTCTCCGTCACATTTTCGGCAGCGATCGGCGCCCAGAAACTGGGCCAGCCTGTCCCTGAATCGAACTTGGTCGCCGAATCGAATAGCGCATTGTCGCAGCAGATGCAGCGATAGAGTCCATTCTCGTGCAAGTTCCAATACTGTCCGGAGAATGCCAACTCAGTGTCCGCATTTCGTGTTATGTCGTAGGCATTGGCCGACAATTGCTTGCGCCACTCTGCCGGACTCTTGATGACCTTGGCAATCTGAACCGCCTTCAGCCGCTGCCCTGTGTTAGAAAACAGGATAACCGTGACCTCTGCGGGCTCGGTCGAAGCCGCAACCTGCAGCCTTCGAGGCTTCCGCCACTGCCAAACAGCCAATCCTCCCAACGCTGCTACCGCACTCGCGAGGAATGCCCGGCGTCGCGTCCTAAGGCCTTGATGCTGCTCGTGGCCGAGGTCAGAATCGAACATGCTCCTCACTTTCCCGTGTAAAGTTCAGGGAATTCCTGTCGCAGATGCTTTACCTTCGGCGCATCGTTGTAGACGATATACGGCTGATACGGATGCAGTGCTGCGTAGTTCTGGTGATAAGCCTCGGCCGCATAGAAACCTTGCAGCGGTGCAACTTGCGTGACGATCTTTCGGGAAAATACCCCTGCCTTGTCGAGTTGTGCGATGTAGGCTTCCGCAATGTTCTTCTGCTCGTCATTGGCGTAGAAAATAGCCGACCGATACTGAGTGCCTTCATCAGGACCCTGACGATTCAGCTGAGTAGGATCGTGCGCCACCGAGAAAAACACGCGCAGCAATTCGCCATACGTGATCTGCGACGGATCGTAGACAATCTGCACCGACTCCGCGTGCCCAGTCTCACCCGTGCTGACAGTTTCGTACTCCGCAGTTTTCGCCGAGCCGCCAGCGTAGCCGGATGTTGCCTTGATCACTCCCTTTACATGCTGAAAGACCGCCTGCACGCCCCAGAAGCATCCGCCGGAGAGCACTACAGTCTGCTGGCTTGGGTTCGAAGTACGAGGCTGGTCCATGGCGGGCGGAGGCACCGGGACCCTTGGGCTGGCTTTGGCAGTGCATGCCGTTGCGCTGAGCAGCGATCCTAGAATCAAAGCAAGACGGCTCGTGGATGGCATTTCGGTCTCCTCATTGAATGAATGTGATCTGCCGAATTGGAGTGGTATCGAGCCGAAAAGTTTCACGCAGGATTTTGGAGCGGAGGACGCAGCCGGTGCCGACGGTTACATTTTCTTCTTGCTTTTTCGCTTTATCTTCGCCAATAATGTCCGCATGGCCATTACCCGCAGGCAGCGCGAAGTGTATGATTTCATCTCCCGCTTCGTCACCGAGCACGGCTATTCTCCGTCTTTTGAAGAGATTGGAAACGGCCTGCAGTTGAACTCGCTGGCCACTGTGCACAAGCACATCTCAAATCTGGAAAAAAAAGGCCTTTTAACGCGCGATTACAATCGCAGCCGCTCTATTGATCTGCTGCCGCCGAAAGGTAAGCTCAAACAGTCGATGGGCGTGAACACCGGGGTGGTCTTGCCGCTAATGGGGCGCATCGCTGCCGGCCAACCCATCGAGGCTGTAGAAAATCCTGAGACCATTTCGCTGGCTGATTTCGTACGCTCAAAGGAAGTCTTCGTGCTCGAGGTGCGCGGCGATTCGATGCAGGATGAAGCCATCCTGGACGGCGATTACGTGCTGGTCGAAAAAGCGCGAACCGCCCATAACGGAGACATCGTCGTAGCGCTCGTGGATTCCAACGATGCCACTCTCAAACGCTTTTACCGCGAGGGCGACAACATCCGTCTCCAGCCTTCGAATGTGAACATGAGGCCCATCGTTGTTCCCGCGGCGTCCGTCGACGTGCAGGGGCGGGTCATCGGTGTACTAAGGAAGTATTAGCCCACACATCATTGCGATTCACGCAAAAACGCCCGGGCAACATCCCGGGCGTCATTCAATCCGGCACGTAACAACTCACCCAATGTGTTTGTTCAGGACCTGGGTGATCGTTTCCTTGGGCTTGTAGCCGACGAGTTGCTCGACCACCTGTCCGCCCTTGAACACGAGAAGCGTCGGGATGCCGGTGACCTTGTAGCGTATCGGTGTCGCGCTGTTGGAGTCCACGTCCATCTTGCCGACCTTTACCTTGCCCTGATACTCCGCTGCAACCTCTTCGACGATAGGCGCAATGGCGCGGCACGGGCCGCACCAGGTTGCCCAAAAGTCCACCAGCACGGGCTTATCCGATTTCAACACATCCTGGTCGAAGTTCGCATCGGTGACTTCGACAATTCCGTTGCCTGCCATTTTTCGGTCTCCTGTTGTGTACGCGCATCGACCGGTGCTCTTACCGAACTCCGGTCATAGCGATCGATATAAGTGCTTCCCCATAAGGGAGTACAACCTTCTATGGTAACACTGGGGTTAGATGCCAAGGGAGACAGAAAGTCGCAAACTGCCAATCGACGCTGCCCGTCAAAAAAGGCCTTAGCACGATCCAAAGTCATTGATTTATCGACTGCTGGTTGGGGGCAATGTCGCTGAGATGAGCAGTCGGATAAGACTCCGCACTGGAATGGTCCCGTAAATCCACGAAGATTGCGTGTCGGGTGGAGGTAAAAAGCGCGCACAGCCGCGAAATTAGCAGCGTGCCACAAAGAAAAAGCGCCCTCGACTTTTCAGTCCAGGACGCCTCGGCAGCCCTCCCCCAGAACTGCCAAACCACGATTCGGATATTAAGATCCCCTTCACTTCCTGTAAACGTCACTTTGGTAATTCAGCAATCGCCTGCGTCACAGATGCTTACCATGGTAATCGAACAGAAGGGTGGAATATGAAGGAAAGAGGTTCTAGCGTGCCGTTGACACGGTTTTAAGAGAAGTATTTTTTTCTACGCGTATGGGGCAGACGATTATTGCTTCTGCCAAGTCAACCCGTCATCCCCTGTGATCCAAACCTCTGACGTGGAAGTCGAAACTCTGCCATGCTGTGTATCGGAGAAATCGAGGCTAACCACATCCCCGGTCAAAAGTGATCCCTGCGCGGAGGGCACTACTTTGCTCCAGTGATTTCCCCCGTCGATCGAGTGATAAAGTTGGCCGGCCGATCCGCCCGCCCAAACTTCCGATCCATTCGCGGTAACTACGCGAAACACGATGGGCTCGCTCTTATCTTTGTCAGTCTTGGCCGTATCCCTCGCTTTTGCCTTTGAAACTGAGGCGAGTACGTCGAAAGTGGTGGCTGCAGACGGGGCAGGGCTCGCTTTTACATTCACGTCCTGCCAACTATTTCCGTGATCCAAAGATCTCTGCAAGCCTCCGGCAGATGTAATCGCCCAGCGGGCATTCGACTCGGAATATTTTAGTGGACGATTCGCTTGCCGTGCTGTCGCCGCTAACGTTTTCTCCGGCTCAATGTGCACCACTGTTGTATCGGTCGGCTCCTTCGCTCGGCCAACTTTTTCTTCTCCGTGCCCATAAGTAGAGGGCTGCGCCACCGCGCCCTCAACCCGCAAATCCTGATTTTGCGATTCAGCAAGCTGCAGGTCTTGCGATTGCGTGTTGGCGGGAGCCGATGACGGCTGCATTCCTGGCATTTCCGACTCTGACAAAATTGGTGCGTCCGCCACGAGTCGACTGCTCGGTTGCTGCTTCGCCATTGGCGGGGGAGCAGCCGGCGCTGTAAGGTTGCCTCTCGTAAATGCGTTGGCATTTTGCTGCTGTGATTGGTTCTCCTGAGTCGCCTGCCCTGGACCCGGTGAAAGGGATCCGGGTCCGATTGCCCCACTTGCTAGTGACGGTCCAGTCACGAACTCTGCGGCACGGGATCGCGAAGACGATCTCCCTTCATCCGCAGCCTTACCTGAAGTGGGAGCTGAGGGCGCTCCTTTCTTGTTCTGATCGAGAGCCATTTGGGGCGCAGACACGGCTGACGGACTCCCATTACTCGCCTCGAGAGCTGCGGCCACGGCACTTTTTTCGGTCATCGTCGACGAATTGCGACCGCGGTAATGCACAACGCCGAAAGTCGCGATGACCACGATTCCTGCCACAGCAAATCCCCACCGCAGAACCGGCCACGAAAACCAAGTCTTGCCAGGCGCAACAAGCATGGCTGGCGATTCCATCGCCGGCAGAGCCAGCGCCACAACATAGCGGCATTCTGCACAACGTGCCAAATGCTCGACCACTGTCGCTCGCTCAGCCTCACGCAGCGTTTGCTCCGCGAAAGCGGTCAGCAGGTTGGCATCAGGGTGATCGGCTGCAACACCGACCACCTTCAGCCTCTCGTGAGCGATTTTTGGAATGTTTTGCATACAATCCAGCGGCCAAAGCTATCTACATGAACTAGAAGTACTTACACGCGCAGCCGCGCTATCCTTCCCCTTCCCGAACCCTAGCTTCCACTCTCTTCTCTGAGAACGAAGGCGAAGGCGATTCTTGCGCTAAACTGCGTCGAATATCTATCTGCAAGTCGCGGACATCCACGTCGAGCGCCTCTTCGGCCTGCAGTCGCGACATCCCCCGCTTTGCCAGGCCCGACACGATCTGCTTGCGCAGCGTCTTCGCCAGTTTATCCAGCTTGCGGCTGATCGTGGATTCGTGTACGTGCAGTATTCGTGCAATCTCTGCAAGAGTGCGCTCGTCGAGGTAATACGCGCTTAGAATCATTCGATCTTCGGCCGGCAGCGCAGCAAGCGCCACGTCCGTCGCCTGCGCCAGGCGGTCGTCTGAACTTCGAACGGGCTCTGGTTGGGGAGCTCGCAATTGCGTGCCTTCCTCCGATTCCTCTTCCAGGCTCACCAGACGCTTGTTGCGGCGATAGCGGTTCACATATTCCTGCGCCAGAACGGTCCGCAACCAGCCTTCGAGCGATCCCCTGCCGCTGTACGAAGCCAATTTCGAAACTCGTTGCCCCTCCCGCGTCGATGTCCCATAGAGGTCGGCATAGAGGGTGTCGGCCAACTCCCGCGCGGCGGAATCTTCCCGTGCGATCCTCAAAGCTGATAGGTAGAGTTTCTCTCGATAACGCGTCAGAAATAGTTCCCATGCCCGATCGGCGCCGGCGGCACAGGCGCGGGCCAAGGCCAGTTCGTCGATGCGCAAACTCAGGAAAAACGTACGCACCGCCGCTTCGGATTCGAGCTCGCCGCAGTACTTCGCTCCCACCTCAAACAAAATCATTCCCAGCGCTTCGCGAGTGAGTCCGAACGTTTCACAGCCGCTCTTGGCATGCAGTTCAGCCAGAAGCTCATTTACGACTGCCTGAATGTGAGCGGTTGGTTTCGATGACATCATCATGCGCTGAGACGTCGTTATCCCGCGGCCCGCAATGTTTTGCAAGTTTCACACGGACAAACTTCGCGCAAAAGCTTCCACGAGTAGATCCCTAAGTCATGATTGTCGTTCCATGAAAACTTGATGGCGTATTTGCCGACGGGTTCGGCGGAGACCGGCCTAGCCGCGGGCTTGAACATGGGTAACGCTCCAGTAGCCAGCTTCGCTGGCTCTCCCGGCCGGCGTCCCGCTTTCTCACGCTCGTCTTCGCACATGGCGCAAGGACATGCATCGCGCAGATAGACGAAGCTATAGTGTGAGACGTGTCCGTCGTTCCACTGAATATCCATGCCCGTCCCCGTCGACAGATTCACTTGAACCGACTTGGGATCGGTAGAGGTGCTTGGGATTTGAAGGGGGGACTGCATAGCACAAGTATCGCACAGCAGCGAGCGGCTATGGGATTCCGTCGAAGGGGGAATCTACAGCACCATATTGCTTGTGCAGCTACAAAATCTGCCGTGACGACAATGTCTGAAGCGATCGCTCGACTTGCTTGCGTTGTTACCTAAGCTAGGCTCGCTTAGCTTTCAAGGCTTTGCGCTGAGGCTTTTCTGAAACTGATGGGAGTTCGAATCCGATTCGGCGATGGTTTGCGGGTAACGGCTCCATGAGTTCGCGAATGGCCTCGATGACTTCTCCAATCTCAGCATCGTGGCTCTCGATTCTTGCTTCGAGCTCTGACAATTTCGACACAACGTGCTGATTTACAACCAGCGCTTGCCGCATCTGTACGAATGCGCGGACAACGAAGATGCTCATTTCTATCGCTCTCTTCGAGTTTAAAACAGTTGCTGCCATGATCGCGCCATGCTCGGTGAACGCATTCGGCAGATAGCGCCGACCACCATGAGCAGCACTTGAGGTCGCATTTTGCGACCTCAAGTTTCGGTATTCCGCACGCGTAATGGTGAAGATGAAATCGGGCGGGAAGCGCCGTGGATTACGCTTCAACTGCTCGTTCAAGCGCTTGACTGGGACGCCGTAAAGCTCGGCTAAATCGCTATCGAGAATGACTTTCTGATTCCGCAGAATGAGAATCTTCGAACCGACTCTTTTGGCAAGAATGATTGCAGTCTTGTTCATAAGGGATCACCAAACTTGAGGTCGCATTTTGCGACCTCAAGCAAAGAAGCAAACACTGCATCATAACAAGCCCCGAGCAACACGAACCCAAAGAATAAGAGGATCTAGAGCTACTGTGCCGAAACGGGAATGAGGGAACGAATGGCGGGTGAGATGCGATTGCGACAGAAGACGAGCGAGCTATCCCAGGTGATCGTTCGAGTTGGATAGTTCGCGCAACGGATGCAAGAAGTGGGCATCCCATCGCACAACATCCAGGTCCACATGGATTCAGAGATGCAGTGGGACAACGCCCGAGAGCGCAGAGAGTCCTTCGCCACACATAAAGACCGGAAAAATCGGGATCCGAAATCGCGCTGCGGCAAAGTCATTCGTAAGTGGAATGTTCATCGGGTTCGCCAGCACTTTTGAGGGTGACATGGTCGTGGGAGAGGGCGCCACTTTTGGAAGTTTGCGCCGCAGGCACGCTCTTAGGGGCTGAGGGATGCTGGACTTGCTCGACATGCGTCGGATGCACGCTCGCAACAGGGGTGATCATAATGGTCTCCTATACCTCGAACATCGGATCGGGAGGCCACCGCTTTAGAGCGTGGCGCGTCATAGGTAATCCGTATAGGTTACTGTCCTTAGCTTTTGTGAACTGCAAAGCGTCGAACGGAATGTGCCCACAAGATTAGAGCCCGCCGCACTGTTGCGGCGGGCTCTTGGTTTGAGCGGTCCTACCTACCTTGGAGGCTAGTGGCTCTCAGAAGGCGTGATATCGACGACGTGCAGCGTGTTCGTGCTGGAGTCCATGGTCGCCATTACTTTCACGTTCTTGCCCTCATACTCCTTGGCCTTGCTTTGGTCATCCAGCTTGTAGCTGGTCGAAGTCGCGTTGTCCTGCAGAACGTACTGATCCCCCGATTTCGAGATCTTGCCCTCAAAACTGCGGGCGGATTCGCCCGGAGTGGTCGCGTTAGTCTGGCTCTGCTGCGGCGTGGAGCTGGATTGAGCAGAACTGGACGGAGTTTGCTGCGAGGTCGACGGAGTCTGCTGTGCCACGAGATTGATCGCGAAGAACGACATTCCGAGCAGTGCAACGATGGATAGAATCCGTTTCATTGGTTACCTTCCTCCGAAAACATTTTTATTTTGAGTGTGTGAATTGTGTGATTCGCACACCACACAACAATGCAAACAGCGTGCCATTCCGGCTACCGAGTAACTGCAAGATTTTCAGTAACTGACATTCAATGGTTACTGCGTCGACAGTGCAACGCCTTCCGATGGCCTTGCATTTTTGTCCTAATGGCAATGGGTGGATTCTCTAAGGCTATTCCTTGATATGCACGCGGCACATTCGCTCAAACTATTCGATTTCGTGCACTGGCGCCTTGTGTCCTCAGGGAAGTTGTGGGAAAGACGCGGGCGCCTACCGGATTCACCCTAGTGTCGCACAAACGGAGAGCCTGTATTTTTTAGAAATCACATGCCGTAGTAGGAATTGTTCATTCCTTCCTGCGACGCCAGTCAGGAGAATCCATCATGAGCGCCACTGGAACCGCAGCGTACGGAATGTATCCTCGGCACGTCGCAATGCCCGACGTGGTGTCTGCCCTCAGGCAGGCTGGATTTGAAAAGCAAGACATTTGCATGGTGCTTTCGCCGGCTCACCCCGATGCGGCAAGATTCGGCGACGCCAGCCTCTTGTCCCAGATGGACGAAAGAGACGGAGGATGTGCGCGCATGCTGGCGTGGTATTCGCAATTGGGTGCCGTGGTGATCCCGACGGTCGGGTTCTTCGTTCGATCTCCAGAATTCTTGCACGCACTTACTGCAGAACAGAATTTTCCGGCGTTTTCGCGTTGGTCCGGAACATTGATGGGCTTGGGCTTCTCTTCGGATGAGGCGAAGCGGTTAAGCCGCCAATTGACCGACATTGGTGCTCTTGTGTACGTATCTTGCCCAGAGGGCATGAAAGCTAGAGGGGCCATTGAATTGTTGCGGCGTACTGGGGCGCGAGAAGCGTCCAGCCTAGGGTCGCAGAGTGCGGCCGCCGCTGCTGCAGCTTGAGTGCCCGATCTACTAGCCTTGATGTCGACAGGGCTGCTTTCCGAGCTTTAATCGCTGATCTATATCTGCATTTAACTACCGGTGACCTGATTACCCTCCGTACTCTCCTGCAAACGGAAAATTCTGCACGGACGGAAATCGCTTCACACTTTCCCCTGATGCTGTAGAACTCTTACGATTCACGGGCTTACGAGCGCGTACCCAACTGTCGCGCACATGGCATGCGAGTTGCACTCTATGGAACCAACATTTTGTGGGCGTGGAGCATCCATCGCCTGTTCGACCATCTTGGAGGGTGTTTTGCTAAAAGCGCATCGCGTGTGGATCGAGATCGTGCTTCTGGGAGCAGCGATCGCGTGTGCCCTGGCACTCCTAATCGCGACGCTGGGCGCAGCGGCCGGCGCCGCAGTGGATGGACTAGCGCAGCAAGAACATCCCTCCGCAACAGACCAGTCAATGCAGACCGGGAATACGACAGACCACGCGTATGTGGGAATGCTGACGTGTTCCCGTTGCAAGGCAAAGCACTCGCCCAAGATGGGGCAAACAGCCGAAATTTGTGTGCGAGTATGCGTGCATGGGGGAGCACATTTCGCCCTGGTAAATGCCGAAACTGTGTACATGCTGGAGGGGGATCTGCCTGCATTGAAGAAAGTGGCTGGCGAACGCGTTCGAGTAATCGGCGATCTTAAGGGGAACACAATAATCGTGAAATCGGTCAGCGCGCAAAGCTGAGCGAAAAGAGGCAAGGCACGAGATGAAAGAAATTTTGAATCGCCTTCTTTTAGCGTTTGCGATCACCCTAGTTGCGATCGCGCCGGCATCTTGGGCTGACGCGCAGCAAACCAATCAGTTACCTCAAGTAGATGAAGATCAAAGACCGGTTGCGCCCCAGTCGCAGCAAGCCCCGGATGTTTCTCAATCGGGTGCGCAACAGGGAAATTCGAAACCCGATCAGCCGAATGCGACGACGCCCACCAAATCAGGCGACGAGGATCAGACGCAAGATGCGCTGACGTTTACTGGTCGAATTGTGCAGCAGAATGGCCAGCTACTGTTAAGGGATCCGGTTACGAAGGTTGACTATCAGTTGGACGATCCGAGCAAGGCAACTGCCTACCTCGGAAAGCAAGTGAAGATCGTCGGCAAACTTGGCATGAAGAAGAACACAATCCATATTGACCGTATCGAGCCAGCGTCCTGAGCGGTTTGACCCGCGGCAGCATTCTGCCTGATCGAGAGCTTTGTGGGCAAACCCTGATTGATCGAAGTGAAATCCGCTCAAAAACTAAAGTATTAGCTGGATAGCATGGGGTCAGTTAGATTCCGATACTGGACTCCAACTGGAAGATCCAAGCGAGCGAACAAATCCTTTGGAGGTAGAAATGTCGATTACAAGACTTACATTGCTCTCTGTAATTTTGTGTTGTGGCAGTTGGGTGGTTGCACAGAGTTCGTCTGCTGGCGGCGGAACGGCTCCGGCAGGCGGAACGGGCACAGCGGGACAGAGTTCGACCCCCGGTTCCACGACTGCTCCGGCAGGAACACCGGGTACGACGACCTCGCCGACCCCCGGAACTGCCACGCCGCCTGCCGAAACGGCAACACCCCCAGCCGGCACAACGACTCCGCAGAGCACAACCCCAAGCACAACAACGCCGAGCACGACGACCCCCGGTACGACTAGTCCTAATAGCGCGAGTCCAGGCTCGCCGAACACGGTGACGCCTGGTGCGCCGGGAAGCACCACGTCCACGCCTGGCGGAACGAATCCGCCCAGCGGTACCGCGAACAACTGCGGAACCTTGCCGGGCAACGCCGGATCTACACCTTCGTCGGCGAGCACTGCAGGCTCGACGGCTTCGGGAAACTCGACTGCTAACAGCGGCACGGCTGGAAACATGAGTCCTTCCGGAACTCCGTGCCCTCCGACCGCCGGCAGCACCACCTCGCCTCACTGAAGTGACGCGGGACAGGTGGTTTTACATGAGTAGCGGGCCTGCGGGTCCGCTATTCACATTTTCAACGGCTGCGGCTCAAACAATCTGCAGGGCTTCCATTCGTCAGATTTCGGCATCTCAGGGTGCGATGCGAACGGAAAAGAATCTCGGGATCACGTACCAGATGAGGATTCCGCCCTCGGAACCTTTTCCTCCTCCGATCCAGGACCCCCCGAATCCACCGGAGAACCCGGACGTGCCGGTGCGCGAACCTGAACCGGATGTCCCCGGGCAGATTTGATTCGGCCAACCCTTTGTCCATCCCCTTTCATTCGTACAGGGAACCGCCGATTGTTTCCAGTGAGTAGCGATTTGATACTCGTCTGGATACGTGTATATGCAGGAGTTTGAGTTGAAGCACGTTCATAAAGACAGAAAAACAGGAGGAGCAAATGGCACATTATGGCATCCTGAGAGACACGGCGATCGGCGAATCGGGGGAGGACATTCGCGGAGCGCATTTGTACGGTTTGGATGACGAAAAGCTGGGAAAAATCGACGATGTGGTCTTCGATCACTCGAGCGGCGACATTCGCTACATCGTAGTGGACACGGGCGGATGGCTGAAGAGCAAGAAATTCCTTGTTCCCTCGGAGCGAATTCGGGCATCAGCCAAACACAAGGATGATTTTGAGGCGAATCTCACCAAAGAACAGGTGGAGAGCTTTCCTTCATACAACGAATCGGATCTTGAGTCCGAAAAAAAATGGAATGATTATGAAGGACGGTACCGCTCCAAGTGGGTAAGCAATCCAGTGATGCACCGCGCGGAGACCGATCGTAACGTCACGCCCACCGCGTATCAAGCGACCGGGAATCCCTCTTCGGAACAGGCTGAGGCGGGGACGCACGGACTGAACACAGGGCCGAGGCGCGGACCGGTTTCGACGGGGCTGACCAAGGCCGACGTGGATGCCGCGGCGACTCCGACCGAGAGAGCAGTACCAGCCGGAATGGATTCGGTGGTGATCAGCAACAGCGCGGCGGGTATCGGCGGCCGATGGGACACTTTCCAAAGCCGGCTTAGGGAACGCCGTAAGCAAGCGGTGGCGACGTGCCAGACCTGCGCAGGAGAGTCGGCGTCCAAGCGCGGGTCCGAGAGCACGGACACTCTCCGGAAGGCTGTATGAGAACGAGCCAGGCAGTAGATGAGACCTCCGGGGCACCCCGGAGGTCTTCGGCTTTAGGAGGTGATGACGTGATTGTTGGAAATCCAAAAGCTGGGCGAACGGTAGCAGGGGTGGCCATTGCAGTGTTGCTCGCCATGTGCGTGATCACTCTGGTTGTGATCAGCAGAAAAAAGCAAGCTCCTGCGCAGACGCCGCCGCTCCATCCCTCCACTTGGATAGTCAGTTCGCAGTTCTAACAGGACGGGGTCTTACCGCCGCTGCGACAAATGTTTCAGCGGCCCGGATTATGAGAGACCTTCCACAGCTGAGCAAGCGCCTTTGCCGCATCGGAAAGGGCGCGCTTTTCTGCCATAGGGCCGGAGGTTGGTACGGCATGTCCGGCTCGTTGTACGATTGGCGTTCGATACCGAGAGACCTTGCCGAAACCGGCTTTATACACGTCGTGCACGGCACTTTCAAATGAGCGCTGCAGGTGGTCGGTTAGGGGAGCAGGTTGTCGTTGACCCTTGTTCGTCATAGAGAGGAAAACTCCGCTGTCGCGTTAGTTTGTATGAGCACTCTATGACGGGGATAAAGGAGCCACAATACGGACTTGCATGCAAAAGTCTGTCGCGGAGTTTCCTAAGGGGATGGAGCACAACCGAGTGTGGCACTGTAAGGTTATGCCGCGCTGGCCTCGGGCGTGACACAGTTGCGCAATGCGCGCAGAGCATAAAGTGCGTCATCGAGGACCTGGTCTTCTTCGATGTGGTCGGTGTTGGCGACGAATAGTTCCTTCACGCGCTCAAGAATTGCTTCCTCGGCTTCCGCGATGCGGTCCGGAATTTTGTTTCGGTCTGTTTCAAATAAGGCGGCCTGATACAGCGAGTGCCAGGCGAGGTGGGAGGGAAGTGCTTTGTGAACTGAGTTCTTTTTCATACCGGATCCTGATGACCAATGCTTCGTGACGGGTGATGTATTGGCTCATCGAGGAAATTACCTGTAGATAGGACAAGACGGTATACGGTAAACGCCGTATTTTCCACAGTCGAAGTGAGCCGCGAAGAAAGAAAAGAAAGGAGATGGAAGGGCCCGGAAGGGCGCCCCTCCAGCATTCAGTTAAGCAGCGCGGCGAGATTTGCGCGAACCGGACCGGGTGGCCTCGGATTGCACTTCTTCATCTTCGGATTCGCTTTCAACTGCCTCAGAGTTAACCTGTTCTGCCAACTGCGTCAGTTTCTCGTCAGCTTGCTTTTCTTCCTCTAACGTTTCTTCGAGCAGCGAGACGTGTTCGTTTTCGCCTAGCAATTCGGCAAACGTGCGGACGGTGCCGTAGCCGGCGATTTCGTAGTGCTCCACACGTTGCGCGGCGCCGATGATCGCGGCGTCCATCACAGCGTCCTCATAGTCCTCCTGCATAGTCTCGGAGCCTTCCTTAATAAGGCCGTCCATACCTAAGCACTTCTTACCACTGGGCTTCTCGTCGAGCATTTCAAAAATCTGCTCTAAACGCGACACCTGTTCGGAAGTTTGGCGCAGGTGTTCTTCAAAAGCCTGGCGCAGCTCGGCATTGGATGAGGCCTTGGCCATTTTAGGCAGGGCTTTTACCAGCTGGGTCTCGGCATTGTAGAGATCCCTCAATTCATCGACGTAGAGCTGCCGCAATGAGTCCTTCCGCATTATGTTCCTCCTATACTGAAATCCAGCGGCCGAAGCTCGCTGATACATTTTTTCCAAAGTATTTTCTACGATAGTCGGAAACAATACGCCGGATGCTGTATGGAAAACCGCGAACGTAGGCAGAATGCACCGTAAATCGCGGCGCCTATCGGCCGGCGAGAGAACTCTCATTTTTGTGGCCGAAATCGGTACCAAAATGCGGCTCTTCGCGCGTTCCGGTGATTTTGAATGGAATCTCTGTTCCGGCTCCATGTTTCGCGAAGAATGGGTCGACAGGTTTCAACAGGATCGACTTCCAGCCAGTCGTCATGTGAGACAGCTTCGCCTCCATCTTCAAATGGCCCCGAAAATCGAAGGTGTTGCCGTCGAGGCTATAGCGGCCCTTCATGTCTGCGTTGGTGCCGGGCACCTCGAAGTGTAGCGAGGAAAACGAAAGCATTCCCCGATCCAAGCTGAATGTCCCCGCCAGTTCCGAGGGGACTTTGAATTCGGCGGCATCGTGCAAAAGCTTGGGCTGGCCCAGACCTCTGAGACTCAGGCCATCCACTCGAGCCTGCACTTTTTCATTGCTGAAATAGCCGTCGGCGACGCGAAACCTTCCGGACAATTTGAGGCGATCGGCGATGTCGCCGGTGCCGGGCGGAAGCCTGAATTTCGTGTGCATTTGAACAGTTCCACTCATGATTGGTGGCTCGGTTTTGACCCCCAGTTGCAGCAGGTCCTCAATTCTGGCGTTGGCCATGTTCACCTGGAGCACGATATCGTGCCCACGCGGCGCGGTGACCCGCACGATCTTACCTTGCGCCGTAAATGAGGAGCTCAGTATGCGGGCGTGCACTGGGTCCAGATAGGTGTCCCCGTCAGTCCCATCGACGATGGCGTGGAACTCAGTGTGGAGTGGAACGGGATGTCCGCTGACCGCAAGGCGGAAGTCGGGAGTTTCGGTTTGGCCATTGACTTCGAGGCGGCCCAGCGTTCCGCCATATTGGCCGGTGGAAGATAGAATGCCGCCAATGCCGCGAATAGTTCCAAGATCGGCGTGGGTGAACGAATACACGCCAGCCAAGGCTGTTTCCCGAGGGCTCAGTTCATTAAAGGGGCCGAATAGGCCGTTCGACTGAATGTCGCCGACGGGCTTGGGATTCACAAGAGTGGCAACGAAGCGGAGCGGTTGCGCGGGCCCCATGTCGATCATCTGGAGCGCGCTGATATCGAACTCGAGAGGCGGCTTACCGGGCCGGTCTGTATTGATAATGAGTTTTGTGCCGGCGCACACAAAATGTTCTACGGCGATACTCATTTTTCCTGAACGCCGCCGCATTGCTTTGATTTCCTGCCGGTGCTTCGCGGGCGGGACGTTCACGGTCAGACCGTCGATAAAGATCGTGTCCACATGCATAGGTTCCCGAAAAAGATTGCGCAGGGCAGTCTGAAACCGGAACTCATCGATCTCAAGCAGGGGCTGCACCCCGGCTTGCCAGGGATTCGGATCGGTGGCGCCATAGATTTTCAACCCCTTCCCGCCCACGTGGATTCCGTTGGCGATCCATACGTGAAGCTCCGCGAGTTCGACACGGCTCTTGAAACGAGTGGAAAGTGTTTCGATGAGCCGGGTGCGCAGAATGGGTTCGGCGCGCAAGACAGCGATTTGGACGCACACAGCGAGTACGGCGAAAACAGCGAGGACAATGCCAAAAATCCACCGCAAGCGACGAGAACGGCGGGAGCGCGGCTTGCGCGTCTTCGGCACCTCGGAGGACGCGGCGACAGCTTGGTTCTGTTCGGCCAAGCCTAACGTTTAGCCCTACCACCCGCGAAACGGAATCGGGTCTTCCCGGCAGCGGCTTCAGAAAAGAACCCGTAGCGGTCATCCTTGTGGCCAAAACCCGTTTTACGGCTGAAACCCGTATCGGGCGAGGATTTTCCTTTCTTTCTTGCCGGTCACGGCGATCGCTGCGCGTTGGGAAGGCAGCGTGAATGCGAGTTCCACGCCTGTCGCATTGTCCCGGATCTGAATACTTAAGTCATCGGCGGAGTCGGATATTAGTACGTAAAGGATCGAATCTTCGAGCATCGTAGGAAAGACGAGGACACCCGGAGGCAGCGGAGCGCGCGCGGTGAACATTGGGGAGATGCTCAGGCGTTTTGCGACGTAGCTGTAGAGATCGGCGGTGGATTGGAGATTTTCGGCGAGTTCAGTCGGATACGCAGCCCAGAAGATACGGCCTCTCCCATGAGTAATCTCTTTGAAGGTAGACCGATCTTCGAAGCGCAACGAATCGAGCGAGTTTTGTTGCGGCTGGGCAAAATCGAGGGGTATGGAATGCGTACCCACACTGAGCGTCGCATTGTGATAAACGAGGGGCTCGGCATGAGCGGCGATTCCAAGCCTTGAGGCACGAGTCACGATTTGCCAGTGCTCATCACGGTCCACCGGTCCGGTAATGAGAAGATTTCCTCCCCCTTCTACGTATTTCAGAAGGGTGTTCCACGCGGCTTCGCCCAAGGCCTGGGGAGAGGGCAAAATCGCCAGCCTCGGGGAGCCCAGCTTCCCGATTTGATTTTCGGCAATGATGTATGCCGATAGTTGGGCGGAATACGTGAGAGCACGTACTGCGCGCCGCTGCGCTTCCAACTGAAAGTCGGCCATGACCGAGTACTGCGCGGCCTGCGAAGTGATGATCGCAATGGGGGGCTGTTGCGCACTCCGGAGGTGCTCCGACAGCGAAGGCGCGAACTGCGCAAAGGCGCGCATAAGCGACGCTTCGGGCTTTTCGGTGTAGTCCGTGCGGACGGCGCCAATCGGTGTTTCGTTGCTCTCGGTCATGTAAGCATTCGTATTCCAGAGCCACTCAATCGCGCCCGATCCCTGGATGAAGGAGCTGGCGATCTTACGCTCGAGCAGCCAGCTTTCGTTTTCAGGAGTACGTCGCGCAGTCTCATCGAGATTCAACTCCCGCTGTAATCCGGTCTCTTGAATGAGCATGGGTTGCCCAGGCTGCTTGGCGGCGAGAGAATCCCACAAGATGTAATCGTTCTGCCACCACGAGTGATTGGTAGTGAAATCCACCGACGCGCCCCAGAATGCGGGCGAAAGGCGGTCTTGAATGCCACCTTCGTCCTGCCCGATTGTGACCAATTGCTGCGAGCCCGTGGCCCGGATTGCGTCGTGCATGGTGCGTGCCCATTTGGCGAAAGTTTCCTGAGTGAACAGGAAATAATCGTAGACGCGAAGAGAGTTGGCGCCAACGTACATGCCGCGGGGTGAGAACTCCTCTTCACTGGGAAGGGAGATGGTTCCAGAAATCGAATCGGGCGGCACGTTCCACAGAGCAGCCAGTTTCTCGCGATCCGGATAGCGCGCGCTCAGCCAAGCATTCCAGGCGGCGAGTTCGATGGCATCTCCGTTGGGGCGAGTCTGCCAGAGATGCTTAGAGAAACTCGGCTCGTTAATGAGATCCCAGGCGAGGAATGGGACGTCATGGAAGCGGGAAACTACTGCAGTGATCAACGTTTGCTGGCGGCGCACGGCTTCCGGATCGAGGAACGCGTTTTCACCTCCGAGGACGTCGGGCAAGAACGCGAAGAAATTGAATTGCACCGGCAGCCCGTATTTGCGAGCGGTCATCAGGTATGCCTCGAGCGTGCGCAGTGTACGATCGTAGGGCTGGCCGTTCTCGTCGCAGAACTTGTCCCAGCCTGTCCACCAGCCGGTGCGGATCATATTGAGGCCGGCATCATGAATCTGCGCGAGATCCTGATTCCAGACGTAGACATTGGGACGATCGAAATAAAGCCGCTGCACCTCGCTCGACATGTACGTGGTACCGATCACGGCTAAAGGATGCCCGTCTACTTCGAAGTAGTCGCGATTTACCGTGAGATGAGGGCCGGAGCGAAGATAAGAGTCGTCGCGAATCCAAAAAGCGGAATGGTAGATCGCACGTACGTTGTCGCCCTCGAGTAACTGTGCTTCGACGATGTAAAGGCCCTTCCCGGCCGGTGCCGGCAACTGGATCGGCTGGTTGGGCTGCAGAGGCTTCAGGATGGTGGACCGATTCGCTGGCTGCGCTTCCGGGTACGAAATAATTTTTAGCGACGGAACGCTCGCCTGAGTGGCTGCATGCCAGTTTACCTGCAACTCCACCGGCTCGCCGGGAAGGTACAGCGGCAGAACGGGGCGAACGGTAAATTCCTCCTCGCCCCGCAACGCGCGTTGAGCTAGAGACCGGATGAGCCTTGAGTTCTCGAAGAAGTCGCGCGAGAGCTCTGCATTCACGAAGATCCACCGGCCGCCATCGAAGCCGTTGCGGTAATGATCGATCTGGATGGCCGGGGCCGAGAGCTTGCGCCCATTCTGTACACCCCAAGCGAGAGTGTCCAAACGAGCGTCGATGGAACCGGCCGAGCCGCCTCGTTTGTACAGGTCAACCGCGCTGAGGCGGATCACGGGACTAAAGGCACGCTTCCACGAAAACGCGGATAGTTGCAAAGTCAGATCGGGATTGGTCTGGAATTCCAGACCTTCGGAACCGGGAGTTTCCTGGTACTGATCAATCATGAGCGGGCGAGTGCAGCGCACGCTGTAATCGCGAAGATGCCATCCGTTGGAGTCCCGGTAAGCGGCACGAGCGAATGGCCTGCCTCCGAGGACCAGGAGGTTTCCTCCGCCCTCGAGGAAGTGGTTAATAGCGGGCCACGCCTGTTCGGGAAAAGCTGAACCGTAGGGGAGCACGAGAAGTCGAGTGGAAGATAAGGAAAGGGCGGTGGGCAACTGGTCGGCCATCTTCATATTGGCCGACGGAAAAAGGCTAGCCAATTGCGTACCGGTAGGCGCCGCAGAATCGGCAGCTGGGAAGTTCGATTCACTGAAGACGACGAGGCCAGACATATCCTGGCCCAAAAGCATTGCAGGTTCGATCAGAAGGCAAACGAGTAAGACAGCAAGAACAATGGTTTTACGCATGAGAATGGCAGCCACGGGTGCTTGCGGGAAACAGTGCAGTCTCCGGCAAGGCGACAAGGATGTCAAGGCTTAGAGAAACGATTTTCTAGAGCCTAAGACGAAGCTGGGAGCAAGAAAAATAGCCGAACAGTGCGCGCTGGCGATGCTATGATGGCGGCGTTCCTCAGGTTTGTATCTATTTAGAGGGTGGACATCAAATTATGGCGATCGCAACCCCCAATACCGGCACATCCGCCACCGCCAGCAGCACCGGACAAAGCTACGGCGCGGCCCTAGCCACTGTGACGACGCTGTTTTTTATGTGGGGATTTCTCACTTGTTTGAATGACATCCTGGTTCCCCACCTGAAGCCCATTTTTGACCTGAATTACACCGAAATCATGCTTATTCAGTTTGCATTTTTCGGGGCGTATTTCATCTTTTCCATTCCTTCAGCGAAAATTATTGATTGGCTGGGATACCAGCGTTCGATGGTATTGGGATTGCTGACCATGGGCGCAGGTGCATTTCTCTTCGTGCCGGCGGCGAGCGTTCCTTCGTATCCGCTATTCTTATGCGCCCTTATCGTCCTGGCGGCCGGCATTACGTGCCTGCAGGTGGCTGCCAATCCCTATGTGACGGTGCTCGGGAAGCCCGAGACGGCCTCTAGCCGGTTGAATCTCACGCAAGCATTCAATTCTTTGGGAACCTTTCTGGCGCCATTTTTCGGAGGCCTGTTCATTTTGACTCAGGCGCGAAAAATTGAGGAAGTCCGAGCCATGGCGCCCGATGTGCTGCAGGCATATCGCTTGCATGAAGCGGCCACGGTGAAGATGCCGTATGTGGGCTTGGGAATCGCGCTCGTGTTGCTGGCCATCGCCATTGGTAGTTTCAAATTGCCCAAGATCCCGCATGCACAACATCAGATCGGGGAGAAGGTCGCCGACTCGATCTGGAGACACCCGAATTTGATTTTCGGAGCCATCGCGATCTTCGTTTATGTGGGCGCGGAGGTTTCGATCGGCAGCTTCCTCGTAAATTATTTTGGACAACCCGAAATCGGGGGGTTAACGGAGAAAGTCGCCGCCAGCTTCGTGGCGTTTTATTGGGGCGGCGCCATGGTGGGAAGGTTCATCGGGTCGGCCTTGTTACAAAAAGTAAAGACCGGAGGATTGCTAGGGATCTGCGCCATTTGCGCAGCGGGACTGGTGGCGATTTCGATGCTCACAAACGGCCATGTCGCCATGTACAGCATCATTCTGGTGGGATTCTTCAATTCGATCATGTTCCCCAGCATCTTCACTCTCGGCGTCGCGGAACTGGGGCCGCTGACCGGAGACGGATCCGGCATCATGATCATGGCAATTGTGGGCGGCGCGATTATTCCCGTGGCGCAAGGATGGATTGCCGATCATATCGGCATTCATCATGCGTTCTTCCTGCCGGTCATCTGTTATTTGTACATACTATTTTTTGCGTTGAGCGGATCAAAACCAAACAGCGAGCGCTACGCAAAGGCGTGAAGTTAGGATTTGCAGAGAGTTCATGAAATCCGAATGCAGACACGCGTGTGTGGAATCACTGACAAATACTAGCTGCGGGTGAATGCTAACTTCGCGGGACTTTCAATAAACTGATAAAAGATCATGGTCCAAGTTAAGAAAGCCGGCCAAAGGCCTCATGTCGTAACCCTGAAAGCGGTAGCGCAATATTTGGGGCTCACTCCTGGCACGGTCTCCGCCGTACTCAACGATTCGCCCTCCGCGCGTTCGATTCCCCAGGAAACGAAGAATCGAATTCGCGCGGCAGCTAAAGAACTGAATTATCGCCCCAATTTTTTTGCGCGCACGCTGAGAAATAAGCGCACGTACACCATAGGGGTGATTGCGGAAGAAATTGGCGATTCGTATAGTTCGCCCATCATCAGCGGCCTGGAACAATACTTGCGCCAGCGCGATTACTTTTTCTTGACCGTGGTGCATCGGCACGATCCCGTGCTTCTGAATCGCTATTCCCAGATGCTGTCGGAACGCGGAGTGGAAGGCATCATTACGGTGGATACGACCGTGCACGAAACCCCAATGCTGCCGACCGTGGCGATTGCCGGCCACAAGAAGATGAAGGGCGTCACCAATATCGTGCTTGACCACGAGCGGGCGGCGATTTTGGCGTTAAATCACCTGAAGGATTTGCGGCACGAGCGTATCGCGTTTATGAAAGGGAATCCCATCAGTTCGGATGCGAACGACCGATGGGAAGCGATCTGCCGGGTGGCTCAGCAGCTTGGAATTGAGATTGACCCGGATCTGACGGTGCAGATTGACACCGATGATCCGACGCCGAGATTAGGATATCCGTTTACCCAGCAACTGCTGGCGCGGCACAAACCGTTTACGGCACTGTTCACGTATAACGATATATCGGCGATCGGCGCCATTCGCGCACTGCAGGAGCAGGGATTGCGGGTGCCCCAGGATGTGTCGGTTATGGGTTTCGATGACATTCCCGGCGCGGCTTTTCACTCTCCGAGTCTGACGACGGTGCGCCAGCCCCTGAACCGCATGGGCGAGGTCGCGGCGCAGTGCTTGCTCGACCGAATTGAAGGCAACAAAGAATATCCCGCCGAAATCGCAATCGAGCCTGAACTCGTGGTGCGCGAATCGACGACGCAGGCCCCGGGTTCCTGCTAGCATCGCAAGAAGCGCTGTTCCCTCCGGATGGATTGCGGCGCGCGAGTCTGCTTCATGCCCGTTTCCTCAGACACGAAGACTCCCGTCTCAGCCGGCGCCCTGACTCTCGCCGCGTACACATCGTTCGTGCCCATCGGGATTGCGACCGTTCTGCTCGGTCCGATGCTACCTACGCTCTCAGCAAGATGGTCACTGAACTATGCGCAGGCTGGGGCGCTGTTTACGGCACAATATCTAGCGTCGACCATCGCGGTAGCGCTCTCGGGTGTGCTGGCGGCGCGTTGGGGATTTCGTCTTCCCATGAAGGCAGGGTTGTTGCTGGTCGCCCTCGGACTGGGATTGCTGCTGGCCGGACCGAAGTGGCTGGGAATCGCAAGCATAGCAGCTTACGGAACGGGGCTGGGGTTGGCCGTTCCGGCGGCGAATCTGCTGGTGGCGGCGGCGAATCCGGCACGGCGAAGCGCAATCCTGAACCTGCTGAATTTTTTCTGGAGCGCCGGCGCAGTAGGATGCCCATTCCTGGTGGCCGCGGCGGAAAAGAGCCATCAAATTCCCTTTGTTCTGGGAGTGGTTTCCGTGTTCTGCCTGGTCGTGACGATTGGCATTGCAGCTATGCCGTCGCGGATTGTGGAGCCCCCCGCAAGACAGTCCGCAGGGACAAAGATCCTGCCGCTGATTCGACGAAAAATGAGTGCGTTTCTTGCTCTCGGCGTTTTGTTTTGCGTATATGTGGGCACCGAAAATGGATTTGGCCAGTGGATAGCGTCGTATGCGAAAAGTCTGGGCAGCATGACGCTGGCAATTGCCGTCATGACTCCTTCCGTCTTTTATGCGGCGCTGATGATCGGGAGATGGCTTGCGCCCTGGTTGCTGCGCACAATCGACGAAGTGCAATTGGTACAGGCTGGGTTGCTGCTGGCGTGCGCGGGAACCACTGGACTGTTGTTCTCGCGTGAATTGGCCGGTGTAGTGGTCAGTTCTTGTGCGACCGGGCTGGGACTCGCGGCGGCGTACCCTATTACGATCTCGCTACTGTCGCGCGAATTCGGAACAGCCTCCTCCCGGATCGGATCGGTGATGTTTGTGCTCTCGAACGTCGGAGGAGGCCTGCTACCGTGGATTGTGGGGCTCTCGTCGAACCGGTTCGGCACGCTGAAAGCGGGGCTGTTTGTTCCCTTGTTGGGATGCGTGGCGATGTACGCGCTTTATCGGAGGGAATGGAGCATGGCGGCGGTTGAAGACGTAGGCGGCGTGGCCTCTTAGGCTCGCAGCATGCGAGCGGTCAGTCGCGAGAGCCGGACCAGACGGTAAATCGGAGATAACGTGGCAGGAAGGCGAACTGCTTCCCATTCTCCGGGGCCGGGAGTGAAGATCAGGCGACTCAAGAAACGCAGGCGGTCGGAATTCCGCTCACGCAGACGCAGCATGAAGCGGAAATAATCGAGCGATTCGACGTCGAAGAGCGATTCAGCAGTGACGTGAGGCTGAATATCGTCGGCTAGCGCTTCGGCAGCGGCATCCTGCGGCAGCTTCGTTTCAGCTGCAGAAGGAATGGGGGCAGCGAGGATCCGATTCGCCAGGAGCATGCCGACTCGTACGATGCGCACGATCCCCAAGTGTGTGGCTTGATCTGCAATCAATGTCCAATTCAACGTGGGCAGATTCATGATGCGCGCGAGATCGCACAGCCAGATCAGGCGTCCCCAGACGTGCTTGGCGGCGTGCAGTGAAAGAATGATGAAGAGATCCTCCATCGAGGGCGTCTGCATCGCGCGGCCCGCGACTGAGATCGTCACCGCTCGGCGGAAGAGTCCGCCCATATCGAAGTCAACTGCATAGAATCGCGGCTGGAGTGCCCACTGCACTTCAAGAAGATTGGGGCCTCGCCTTCCATCGAAGGCGCATTCATATCCAGATTTCAGATAAGCGGACTCCCGCGCTGCCGGAATTTCAGCGTGCGCCGTATATCCGAACTCATGAAGTGCTTCGCGGATTTTCGGAAAGTCGGCAGGGTGAATCAAGAGGTCAATATCACCGGCCCGGCGCAGCGCGATGTCGCCGTAGACAGCCTCCGCTAACGCCAAGCCCTTATAGGGCAGCACCTCAATCCCGCTCTCGGACAAGCGATCATAGATGCGGATCAACTCCAGCGAGAGCAGCATTGCTTTGTGCAGGTTGGCTTCATAACGCTGCTTTAGCGTGGCCATCTCATCTGTGGAAAGTAATCCCTCGACGCTCGAGAGTCGCCGGTAAAGAATTGGTAGAACGCCGTGGTATTCGCCAAGGTCGAAAACACTCTTCCAGCGAATGGATGCTTGCTGCTGCGAAGCGAGGGCTAATGGCCGGATAATTTCTGAACAGGCGGCCCGCAGCAAAGACCACTCCGTCTCGAGCGCGGTAGTCGTGTGGGCCATTCTTCGGTTACAAAGGCAGAGGCGGTCAAGCCATAGCGCCCGGCATGTTAGCCACCGCCGGAATGCTGCCGATCTGCACCAGATTCGCTGCGGCGCGTTTCTTCGCCAACATGTTCGCCGAAGGGACTCCGGTTTTTGCAAAAGACTTTTCGCAATCCGCCGATGAAGGGCCCCGCATGTTCCCTTCCATGTAGGCGAGCCCAGGACAGCGCGAGCACGATGACATGTGGGTGCAGGAGGTGCAAGTGTTCAGATCCTTCAGTCGGATGGACCGGACCTCGTTCATCCGATCGGAATGCCGCCAGATATCGATGAACCGCTGCTTACGTACATTTCCCGTCGCAAAAGGAAATTGGACGCACGGATAAACGTCGCCGTACGGTGAAACATAGCAAGTAGTGTGACCGGCGCTGCAGGGCAGATGTTGCAAGGTATCCTGCGCGCTATCTTCGACGCCGCATGCTTCTTCGGCGTCCATGACCAGAGATTCATCGCGGAAAAGTTGATGCAATGAGCCGCGATCGATATTAAGACTGAGCACCGAGCGATCCCCATCCATCATCGGAGTGATCGTCGGATCCATGGTGCTTTCAATGCCCATTTCCGCGGCCAACGCGCGCACGCCCTGATAATCCTGAAGATTTTGGACCATCAGAACATTTGCGAAGATGACTCTCAGGCCCTGAGATTTCAGAAAGGACGCCGCATCCAGCGAACGATTCAGCGAGCCCGGCACCAGAGTGATGGCGTCGTGAACTTCCGGACGATGGGAGTAAATACTGATCTGTATGGACTCGACGCCGAGATCTCGAATGCGCGCAGCTTCCGCATCTCGAATGAGAATGGCATTGGTTTTGAGTTTGACGCAAAAACTCAGCTGCCGACGCGCATATTCAAGAATTTCGAAGAAATCTTTGCGGAGCATGATCTCGCCGCCGCTCAGTGTGAGAATGAAGACTCCGGCTTCCGCCATTTCCTCGAGAAGATGCTTGATCTCCGCGGTGGACATCTCGCCGTGATCGTGATGATCGAGGTAGCAGTGAACACAACGCTCGTTACAGCGGTAAGTGAGATCGAGTTGGACGCTGAGGGGAATGTTCAGCCTCAACGCTTTCTCGGTCATCTCTTCGAGGAGCCTGCTCATCTCGATTCTCTGGAGACCGCACTCTGGGTAGCGATCGGCTGCTCGGATATTTGCAGGATGTGGTGACTGGCTAGCTCGCGGGCCAGAGTTTCGGCGTCCTGCAGGGCCTCGCCCGGTTCGACCTCGAACTCGCCACAAATTCTTTGCTGCACAATTTCGTCGAGCGGAGTGGCTCCATCAGCGGCCTGCCATAGAATAGTGGCGGTTTTGTTAAGGGTGAACAGAGTGGAGTCGCGGCCGGACATGATCATCATTTCGCCGCCAAGGCTTCGCGCAGCAACACGCGGGCTGCGGGCCACATAAAGTTTGCTCATTGGATCAACTCCCAAACCCGGGCATCGGGGACGAAAGTCAACCGGAATACGGGCACGCGGCTGACGAATTCGAACGCAGAATGAAAGGTAGCCTGCACAAGTTCCTCTTCTTTGGCAAAAAAAAGAACATTCGCAAGAAACGAACGCGCAGCATCGCCAGGGGCAACAGGATCAATGCGGTTCTGCATCCCTTTGGCAAGAAGATAGAAGGCGGCCACTGGCGCGGACACATTCTCTCCCAGCTTGGCTAACTCTCCGGTGAAGGGCGTGCCGAACGCCGCGTAAGCGCTTCCCTGCCGCCGCACATAAGAGATCTCATCCGTAAGAAGAGTGACGTCGGACGGAGCGAGGCGGGAGATCGTGGTCTTCCCCGCTTCGGACACACCGGCAAACAGAAAGGCCCTGCCATTGCGGATGGCACTGGCCGAGTGGAGAAGGAAACCTCCCTCCCTGGCGAGCACAAGGGTGTGTACGATACGCAGCACTGCATCCACAGAATACGGATTCGCAGTCTGGCGGATGGAGCCGCGGCGCTTCAGAGGCTCCCACTCGGCGAAAAAATCGCCCCGCTCGAAAATCCAGCGGCCTTGCTCGCAGCTGACACGCACCGGAACATCTTTGACCGCAGAACGGGAGGGCACGATCTCAACCTCGAACTCTATTTCGGCGCGCTCCGACGAGCTGACAAATCCCGCATAGCGTTCCGTCAGGAGATTGAGAAAGAATGGGTCCGTCGTATGCAGTCGCACTGGCATCTGACCGATTTCAATCGTGACGCTTAGGCGATCGACTTCAGACGCTAGCTCGAGCAACGGTACACCTGCTTCTTGATGTTGAAACCTGTTAACTGTGATGGCTGCGGCTTACCTGCACAAGTATGCGGGCGGCAATTCGCGAATTTCGAACCAAAGCAGCGATCACACGCTGGGGAATGCTCCGCCTACGCCGAAGCCCGGTACATTTTCCGTTCCGCACGATGGAACAGACTTTACCCAGCAGTTCCTGGGAATGAACTGGAGGATCCGGTTGGGGATTGGCATCACCGCGCGCCAAAAAAGTCGAGCCCCCAAGTTTCTCCACAATGCGATGAGCACAGAGCCGCTGCTCACGGCCAAACAAAACGACATCGCCTTCGCTTACGGCGCTGGCGCTCGTCCGTTCGACGAAAAGGATATCGCCGGGCCAGACAGCGGGAAGCATGCTCCAACCAGTGACCTGCAAGCGCACCTTCCCACACGAGCGTAGAACCTCGCCCGCGAGTTCGCACTTCAGAGCATGGGCATGGTCCGGAGCATGCAAAGCGGAGGTCATGAGGCACTCGGAGCGTGATGGCATCGGCCCGATCCGCCCGAAATCTTGCCGCAGGAAAGCGCCGTCGTCACAAAAACCTGCTCGTAACGGAACGTGGGCTTTTCGTAGGGCTTTTTGGGAGCCGGATTCTTGGGAGCATCGGAGACATTATTGTCAGTAGCCATAAGTGAACCTTATTGTAGACCCGCTTGCGAGGCCTGTACGGCGCAACCGCCCGATCCGCCGCTGGTACAAGCCTGACCTGTCAGAGTGCTGAAGTATACCTGCGAAGCACCTGCCATAGTGCCCGAGCTGACCACGTTATCCATGATGATACCGCTCGCCCCCCCTGCGGTTTGCAGCGCACTGACTGGGAGCATACTCGCGTTGATCCACTTTACCGTTCCATCCGTGGTTTTAGCGCCCACCGTTGTCGACCATCCTGGTGTCGCGCCACCGGATGTTCCAGCCGTGTTTACCACTTCAACTTTGCCGTTCGAGTCAATAATGCGGGCACCGAAGGCATACGCCGTATTGGCTGTCCATCCGGCAAGCGGGATTGCCGTAAGGTGTCCTTGGTCAATCCAGGTTACGCCGCCGTCTACGAGGATCGCTCCAGTCGTGGTGCCCCACGCCGGTTCGGTGGCCGCCGAGGTGCCGGCTACGATCGCGACTTCGGTGTGATCGTTGGGACTCAGGAGCTCATGCCCCAAGCTATAAGCGGTGCTGGCTTGCCAGGGTGTAACTATGAAGCTCTCGACGCACCCTTTCGAAGCACAAAGCGTCGCCCGGCCATGATTCTGTGGGCTGAAATAAATGCGTTCCTCCAAACCTCCGGCAGCATTGGGATTGGAGACATCGGTCACCGACGAACAGGGAACGGAGGTGCCAGTTGTGGTTACGGTATTCAGGCTTGTACCCACTGCGGGCATGACCCCAGCTGAGATGGGAACGTGATACATGATTGGATTCGAACCCGTATTGCCGCAAACATATAGATTGCCGGTCTGATTGCTCGAACTGTAATAGGCATCATCAAAATCGCCAGCATATAGAAAGTTCGGAGTCGCACTGCTGGTACCAACCTGAGTTTCCGTTCCAGAAGTTCCGGCTAAGAAAGTGGTACTGAACTGAAAGACTGCGGAGCATGGGGCGCCAGCACAGTTAGTGGTACCGTCGCTGGAGGAAAAAACGTAGAGCTTTTGCGCGGTTTGATCCAGGATTGGGCCGTCTGTGCTGATCCCGACGCCATAGTCCACGCGCGCTGAGACGGTGGCCGCACCCGTCCCGGCATTGACCCTTGCAAAGTATCCACCGGAATCCCCTACAAAAACATTACCGGTCACATGGTCGTAGACGGCGCTGGTAAGGGCCTTCGGATTAGCAACATTGGCCTTAATTGGCCATGGGGAACCGACCTCCGCTGGAGCACCGGTGGTGAAAAAAGGATGATATTTGTGAAGCAAACCGGTGCTGTCACCGATGTAGGCGGTGTCACCGCTGTAGTCGTAAAAGATCGATGACGTAATGTCATTGGTCTGGGTGCCACCGGTAGCAGTGGTGCGCAATTGAAAGGCTGTCATGCAGGGCGCAGTACAGCCTGGATAGTTAGCCGCAGTTTTAATTGCGGGCGGGATGGGAGATGTCAACGTGCCATTGCCGGCCTTCCACTTCAGCAAGATCACGTAGCCGTTCGTGCCGTCTGTCTGCACAAAGGCGACTTGCGAGCCGTCGAGCGAGGTGATGGGGGACGTCTTCACCGTTCCATGCGTGGAAGGTGGAATGGTGGTGTTATAAGCCCAATAAACTGAGGGGACCGTGCCAAACGCGGAGCATCCGGAATAGAGATTATCGTAAGCGATGATACTGGCTTGCGACGTGGATGCTTGGAGTCCTGTGTTGAAGATTACGAAATCCGGAGTAGCAGAATTGCTGCACGTTGCCGTTGTGACACTGAAACCGTATTTGGTCGGATAATTTCCTGCTCCGACTGTGGCCCCGGTGCCCATGTTTATAGCCCAAAGGCCTTTACTGGAGGGACCAGCCGAATTTTCGGCAGTGGCAAAGCTTGTAGGCTGGTCGGGGTTGGAAATGCCATCCTCGACAGAAAGAAGTCGAACCATTTTCCGTCGCACGAATTGCTGCCAATAGCGCGTATCATGAGCCACGCGGGCAACCTGCTCTGCTGTTCGCGGCTGAGAAAAGATAATGTGCCGATGGCTCCAGTCGGTAGGCAGGCCATGCTCATAGGGCCTTGCCGCGTGAAGTGTGAAGAACCAGCCCACGGTCACCAGGAGCAATAGTGCTCCGCCTACCCTCGCGAATCGCGCGCCGGTACTATTCATTCTTCTCAACTCCCGGGTCTGCCAACTAAGTCTGCAGCACTCCAAAGTCCTTACCGCGTTTTTAAAAGTCATTTCGAACGAATGTGGCCGATGGAAGCTCGCCAGGTTCCATCGATTGGCTGGATTGCCCGGAATTCTACCCTTTCTCTGGGGAGCGTGCAAACGCTTTTCGCTGTGGTGGCCTTGTGAGTAAGAATGCGCACGATGGCAGCAGAAGAATCTGCGGGTTACCTCTGTGACTGCGAAAAAATTAAACAGCCATTCGCGAATTCAGTCCTACACCGTACAATAGTGGAACCCTTCTGACCGTGACGTCATCAGGAAATTGCAGAATGGGATCGAGTCCCAGGGAGGCTTAGTAAAACGATTTGGACGCGTATGAGGTAGCTGGGGATATGGATCAGGGTGTTCGTTCGAGCGAAGAGAGAGATGTCCTAACCCGAGAGGAGATCGCGAACCTCGCGGCGGAAGGGGGGCAGTCAGCGGAAACGCTGATGAACGTCGTCGCTCTGATTGCCAAAAGATTTCATACGGACGTCTGTTCGGCATATTTGCTGGAACCAGACCGCGCCAATCTCGTGCTGGCGGCCACTGTTGGGTTGCGTCGCGAATGCGTAGGCAATCTGAGAATGGCTGTGCATGAGGGATTGACCGGACTCGTGGCGGAACAGGTGCAGCCGGTTTCCGTCAGTCACGTGAAGAATCACCCCCGTTTCAAATATTTCCGCGACGCCGGCGAGGACGCTTATCAGTCGTTTCTGGGCGTTCCTCTGGTGGATCGCGGCATTCTGCAAGGTGTCCTTGTCGTCCAAACTGTGGAAGCTCGCGTGTTCAGTACAGAAGAAATACGCATGCTGAGCGAGGCTGCGATGCAGGTCGCGCCAGTGGTGAGCGAAGCGCGCACCCTGGATCGCTTCATTGCGCCATTGCAGGAGCGCTTGTGGGCGTTGGCGCGCAATTTGTGGTGGAGTTGGGACCATAACGCGCAGAGCCTTTTTCTGGACTTGGATCCTGCGCGGTGGAGTGACCTGAACCATAATCCTGTGGCTCTGCTGAGCGAAATTCCCCTGGCGAAGCTGGAAACTCGAGCGACCGAACTGATGCTTCACAGCCGCGTGAACTACGCGTATCGGCGCATGCTGGAGTATCTGGAAGACGACCGTACCTGGGGAACCCGGCACGCCGGCGTGTTGCGGCCGCATCCAGTGGCGTATTTCTCGGCAGAGTTCGGACTTCATGAATCCCTGCCGGTGTACTCCGGCGGCCTGGGAGTTCTCGCCGGCGATCACATCAAAAGCGCGTCGGATCTTGACATTCCCCTGGTCGGAATCGGGCTGTTTTACGGGCAGGGGTACTTCCGCCAACATCTCGACCTGGGGGGATGGCAGCGGGAAGAGTACCTCGAGACCGACGTCAATCAGCTTCCGATGGAGGTCGCCATTGGCAAAGATGGCAGGCCGGTGGTGGTCGAGATTGAAACCCGGAGTGGACGCATTTTTGCCAAAGTGTGGCGCGTGAAAGTCGGTCGCCGCGACCTGCTGCTGCTGGATTCGGACGTGGAGGGCAACGCGCCCGAAGATCGTGAGCTGACGTCCCGCTTGTACGGCGGAGATTTGCGCATCCGCATTCGCCAGGAACTTTTGCTGGGTGTTGGGGGCCTGCGCGCCCTGAAAGCCCTGGGAATTACTCCGGGCGTGCTTCATTTGAACGAGGGCCACAGTGGATTTGCGGTTCTGGAAGCCATTCGCATGCGGATGGAGGATGAAGGCATCGCCTTCGATGCTGCGGTACCGCGGGTTTCGCGCGAAGTGGTTTTCACCACCCACACGCCAGTTCCGGCCGGGCACGACCGATTCGACGCCAGGCTGGTCGAGGAACATATTGGACCTCTGCGCGAGGCGTTGGGTCTTTCCCAGGAAAGTTTGCTTGGGCTCGGCCGCGAACATACCAGCAACTCCGACGAACTGTTTTGCATGACCGTGCTTGCCTTGCGGCTTTCGCGCCGCGCCAATGCGGTGTCCGCGTTGCACGGCGAAGTTTCGCGAGCCATGTGGACCGGCTTGTTCCGCGGAAAGCCCGAGGACGAGGTTCCCATCGGACATATCACTAACGGCGTGCATGTTCCCTCGTGGCTCGCTCCGCAGATGTTCCGCCTCTACGATCGCCATCTGGGCACTGACTGGGTCCAGCGCGGCAGCGAGGCGAAGATCTGGCTTGGCATCGAAAGCGTGGATGACGGCGAGCTTTGGGAGACCCACCTCAATCTCAAGTCGCAGCTGATCGAGTTCGTACGCAAACGCGCGGTCTCTCAGGCCAAGCGGCGCGGCGAGTCCCGCGAGGTATTGCAGCGTTTGGACGGCGTGCTTAGCCGGGACGCGCTGACGATTGGCTTCGCGCGAAGGTTTGCAACCTACAAGCGTGCGAATCTCATTCTCAGCGATATCGAGAAGTTGGCATCGATGGTGAATGATCCCAACCGCCCTGTTCAATTCGTATTTGCAGGTAAAGCGCATCCTCTGGACGAACCCGGCAAGCGCGTGCTGCAGCAGATCGCGGAGATGATGCGCGATCCCAAGTTCCGCGAGAAATTCGTGTTCGTTGAGGACTATGACATCAATGTCGGCCGCCATTTTGTCCAGGGAGTCGATGTGTGGCTAAACAATCCCCGCCGTCCTCAGGAAGCGTCCGGTACGAGCGGCCAGAAGGTGGTACTCAACGGCGGGCTGAATCTCTCAGTTCTCGATGGATGGTGGGCAGAGGCTTATGACGGCGTGAATGGCTTCGCCATTGGAACCGGCAAAACGCATTCGAATATGAGCATTCATGATGCGCGCGACGGCGAAGATCTATTGCGGACGCTGCGCGATGAGGTGATCCCGCTGTACTACCAGCGCGATCGCGACGGTCTGCCCCGAGGCTGGATCAAACGCATGAAGCGGACGATCCGCACGCTCGGTTGGCGCTTCAATGCCGACCGCATGGTGATGGACTATACCCAGCAGTGCTACGTACCGGCTGCGGGTGGAACGTCGAGTGAGATGCGGGCTAACTCGTAATCCCCGAAGCACCCTTCCGCTCTCATTCCCGCTAAGATTCCGGGAGCGCCCACGCGAATAGCACGCCGCCGCTGCTGGTCACCAAATACTGGCGTCCATCGAGCTGGTAAGTGATCGGCGAACTTGTGATGTGCGAGCCGGAACCGGCGTGCCAGAGCGTCTTGCCATCAGTTGAATCCAGCGCCAGAAAGTTGCCGTGCGCGTCGCCGCTGAAGGTCAGGCCCGAGTCGGTGGTCAGGATCCCGGCGCCCGATTCGCTCCCAAGGTCGTGCGTCCACCGAATCTTGCCGGTCTGGTAGTCGATGGCTTCAATGACTCCCGTGCCCCAGACGTCGTAGTCCGCTCCCGACCAACCGTAGGTGCCGTCGGCTGGCTTGGAAAAATAAACACTCCAGCTCGGATGCGCGCTGACGATGAACAAACCTCTTTTCGTATCGAAACTGGGAGAACGATAGTTCGTCATGCCGCCTTCGTCGGGCGCAATGAGGCGTCCATCCGGAGCCGGTTCCTTGGCGGGATTCGGAATTGGTTGCCCTTTCTTGTCTACTCCTAATGACCAGTTCACCGGACCAAACGGTACCGTGAGCAGGCTCTTCCCGTTGCTGCGATCGAGAACGAAGAAGTAGCCGTTACGCGAGCTCTGCATCAGCATTTTCTGCGGCTTGCCGTGGAAATCTCCGTCCACCAGCACCGGGGTCTCAACCGCATCCCAGTCGTGAGTGTCGTGGGGAGACGGTTGGAATGACCACACCAGCTTGCCCGTGTCCGGATTCAGCGCCACGATCGAGCACGTGTAGAGATCGTCGCCCGGACGCGTAGAACCGTTCAGGACCGGAGTTGGATTGCCTGTCCCCCAATAAACGAGATTGAGATCGGGATCGTAGGTCCCGGTCATCCACGTCATGCCGCCCGTGGTTTGATTGGGAGAGCCAGCGGGAGGCGTGGAATTCCACTGCCACTCCGTTGCGCCAGTCTCCGGATCGACGGCGCGAAGGAAGCCGCTGAGGTTGTCGAAATCTCCCGAAACCCCGACCAGGACATGGTTGCCGACCACCAAGGGCGCCATGCTGGTCCAGTAACCTTTGCTGACGTCGGCGATTTCCACCTTCCAGCGCACCATTCCATCTTTCGCGCTGAGGCAGATCAGGTGCGCGTCGGGCGTTAAGAAAAATACAGAGCCTTTGTACATTCCGACGCCGCGTTGTCCGATGTGCTCGCCTTCCCCGCGAGGATAACTGAAATGCCAGACCTGGTGCCCGGACCTCGCATCCACGGCCCAGACATTGTCGGGAGCAGTGAAATAAAGAATGCCATCCACCAAAAGCGGAGACGACTTCAGGGGGATCGTCTGATTGGTCTGGAACGACCAGGCCAGGGTTAGACTCTTCACGTTTTGCGGGGTGATTTGGGTGAGCGAACTGTGGCGGCGGCCAGAATAATCGCCGTGATATCCCGGCCAACTGTCGACAGGGGGACGAAGCAGCATCGGATCATCGGGCGCCTGGGCTAGCAATGAGCCACTGGATAACGCGACGAGGAGGGCGCTCATTGCCAGAAGAAATGCGTGCCTGGAACTATTCATCATGGATCGCGACTTTCTCAAAATCCCGGCCGAAGTCATCGGCTATTGCAACGTCTGCAAATACGCCATCAGATTATGAATATCAGCATCGGTATATTTGCTGAACTGCTCGACATGCGCGTCCTGGGGCGAATCGACCTTGTACTGCACATCTCGAGCACGCCACGACCGATACGTATCGGACGAATCCGTTAGGGCGACCGTGAATTCATCGCGATATGCCAGCGTGCCACTGACTGTCTCGCCAGAAGGCAGCGTCACCGTGACCTTAGATTTCGCATGCCGGGGATAGAGCATCTGCTGTTCGAGTTCGAGTCCCTTATAGCGCGAGGCTATTCCCGCCAGGTCGCCGGTGGCAGAATGGCAGTGAGCGCATCCTCCTGCACCGTCGAAATATTTCTTGCCTGCCTCGGCGTTTCCAGTCTGCAGATCGGAAGGATCCACGCCCTTGCGTCCGCCGCCGCGGTTATGCTGCGCGTTCTGTTGAGCGTGGATGAAAGCGACGAGGCTTGCGATCTGCTGATCGGAGCGGTCGAAGAGCGGCATGCCTTTATCGGGCCGACCGTTGCGAATTACCGGGCCGATCTTGTCGCCCTCGACATCAGCTCTCACCAATCGTGAACGCGTCAGGTCGGGACCAGTCTCGCCGCCAGTAGCATCGCGACCATGGCAAAATGAGCAGTCTTGCCGGAAGAGAGTGGCGCCACTCTGCACAAGTTCAGGAGGATAGGTCTTGTCTGCAACTGCAGGGGCCGGCTGGACCTGATTTCCCGGCTGTGGACTGGGAACAGGATTTTGCGCGGCAGCGACCGCGAGCAAAAACACACACATGGCCACCAGCCAAAAACTTGTTTGAAGAAATCTCATATCGGCGCTCAGTGCGTTTCTCCGGAACCTTGCGGCCGCGGATGAGAAGCCGTGCTACCCTCCGTCATGCCCAGAACCCAGCGGATCGCCTCAAAATACATCTTACGGACGTCTGGATCGCTCCACGATTCTTCGGTATGGCCCAGCGTGGAATAGAACACGCGCCCTTTGCCGTACATTTTCGCCCACGCCACAGCAAAGTCATGGTCCGTGCGGTGAACTCGCGGGTTGTTTTCATAATTCAACTTCGTGGGGTCCAGGCTGAGCAGCACGTTGACTTTGTCGCGGGACCACTCTTTAGGCTGGTAGATCTCGTCGTATTTCACGAAAGCGTGCGGGAAGTGCCGCACTGCGGGAAAATTGGGGTCTTCATTGATGATGGGAGCGTTGAAGGTCATCCAGGGATGTTGATCGAACCATCCGCCGATCATCTCCCCGTACTCAGGCCATTTATAGTTGGTGTCGAGCGCAGCGTGCACCCCGACGAAGCCCTTGCCGTCGTCCTTGATGAAGGACATCATGTCCTTCTTCTGGCTGTCGTCGAGATCGAGCTCGCCAGTCGTGCTCACGAAGACCAGGGCATCGAAATAGTCGAGATTTTTGGTATTCCGCTCCAGATTCTTTTTGGTGATCAGTTCAGTGTCGGTGCGCAGAATAGTCTCCCAGAGACCGCTGTCATGCCCCATGTGGTAGATTGCGGCCATTCCGGCGGAAATTGAGTCGTGCTCGAAACCCTTGGTCTGGCTGACTACAAGGACGCGCTTGATGTGAATCTTCTGCTCGTGTGGCGGCGGTGGCATGGGAGCAACCGCTGGAGCGTTCTGGGCTGCGACAATAGCCAACGATGGAAACAGAAACAGGAAGATAAGCATCCCAATTTGGCGCAAGTGATCTCCCCCATAACGTCTTAGGATCAGGAAAACTGTAAGGAAGTAAATTACCACACTGTTGCGCGGGCCACGTGGCTTGAGAGCCGTAGCGCAAGTCCCCGGAGGCCGGCCGACACGCGAAACCAAAATTCACCTGATGGCTGCGATAAAATACCCCGGTCCTTCCGAGGAGCTCGAATCGTTATGCGCGTTGGCGTCTTTACTCCATTGTTATCGAAGATTCCGCTGGATGCGGTTCTCAAAAAACTGGCGGATCTCGACATCCACACCGTAGAACTGGCCACGGGGAATTATGTGGGCGATGCTCACTGCAAGCTGTCGATGCTCGAGAATCCTTCAGCGCTGGCGGAGTTCAAAAAAGTCATCCACGATCACGGCGTCAGCATCAGCGCCTTGAGTTGTCATGGCAATGCGCTGCATCCCAACAAGGAGCAGGCAAGGCACCACCGCGATGTAAGCCGCAAGACCATCCTGCTGGCTGAGAAGCTGGGAGTGCCGGTCATGGTCGATTTCTCGGGCTGCCCCGGTGACTCAGCGAATGCTACCGCTCCGAACTGGATCACCTGCCCGTGGCCACCGGATTTCCGAACAGTACTCGACTGGCAATGGAACGAGGTGGTCGCACCTTATTGGATCGAACATGCCAAGTTTGCGGCCGACCATGGAGTCAAGATCGCGGTTGAAATGCATCCCGGCTTCGTTGTCTATAACCCGGAGACATTGCTTCGGCTGCGATCCATCGCTGGCAAGAACGTCGGCTGCAACTATGATCCAAGCCATCTGTTCTGGCAGAACATTGATCCGGTTGGAGCGGTGCGCGTGCTTGAGGATGCGGTTTTTCATGTGCATGCCAAGGACACGCAACTGTATCCGGCAAACTTGGTGCGCACCGGAGTGCTCGACACCAAGCCGTATACGGATGAGCGCGACCGAAGCTGGATCTTCCGTACCTGTGGCTATGGTCACGGAATCGAATTTTGGAGCGAGCTGATTTCCACGCTGCGCATGTTTGGATACGATTACGTGATTTCGATTGAGCACGAAGACAGCCTGCTCTCCCCCGGCGAAGGTTTGACCAAGGCGGCCAATTTGCTTAACAGCATCGTAATTCGTGAGCAGCCGGCTGCTGCGTGGTGGTCCTAAGGACGGGAACTCACAATGAAACCAATCAGAACAGCCATTATTGGCACCGGATTTATGGGTCGCGTACACCTTGAAGCAGTACGACGGGTGGAGTCAGTCGAAGCCGCGGCCATCGCAGGCAGAAATAAAGAGGCGGTGGAACGCCTGGCCGCAGCGTTCTCCGTTCCCGTATCAACCGGTGATTATCGCGACGTGTTTCGCGATAAAGCGATCGATGCGGTCCACATCACGACGCCGAATGCGCAGCACTTCACCATGGCTAAAGAAGCGCTCGACGCCGGCAAGCATGTGCTCTGCGAGAAACCTCTGACCACGACCGTCGCCGAGGCCGAAGAACTAGCGGCGTTGGCAGCCAAGCGGGGACTCCGCAATTGCACCTGCCACAATCTGCGCTACTACCCAATGGTGCAGCAGATGCGCCGCATGCGCGAAGCCGGCGACCTCGGCGACATCCTCGTGGTGCAAGGCACGTACTCGCAGGACTGGCTGCTTTACGATACCGACTGGAACTGGCGTGTCGAGACGAAAGCTGCCGGGGCTTCCAGATGCATGGGCGATATTGGTTCGCACTTTTTCGATATGGCCGAACACGTCACTGGATTGCAGGTGACGTCCCTATGCGCCGATCTGCAGACCTTTCATAAAACGCGCAAGCAGCCAAAACATTCGGTCGAGACCTTTGCAAATAAGCTGATGGGGCCGGAAGATTACATCGAAACTCTAGTGGATACGGAGGATTTTGGTGCGGTTGTCTTCAGGATGGGCACGCGCACCCGCGGCTCCATGACGGCCAGCCAGGTCTCAGCCGGGCGAAAGAACGGGTTCTGCCTCGAAATCTATGGAACCAAATCTTCCGTTGCCTGGAATCAGGAGCGTCCGGACGAACTCTGGCAAGGCCACCGCGATGTCGCGAATGGCATTTACATTAAAGACCCGTCGCTGCTGAAACCGGCAGCGCGTGGCTATGCCGATCTCCCAGGAGGGCACAGCGAGGGCTACGACGACACGTTCAAGCAGGTTTTCCGGCGCTTCTACGCCTCCATCCGCGATTCTGGCACCGCAGAATATCCGCAATTTGCCGATGGATTGCGGCAAATGGTCATCCTGAATTCCGTGCTGGAGAGCAATGGCAAGCGGGGATGGGTGGACCTCCCTGCACTTAAGTCCGGATTTTGAAACAGGATTCAATTTGCCGGCGCATATTGACTCTCTAGTTTAGAATTGCCCCCACATAATTTCCGCGAGCACGGACAATCAACTCGGCCGGCCGCGCGGGACTCAGGACTCGTACCTTCCAGGACCCGAAATCGTCCAGCCGATAATGCTGAATTTGTTTCCCTGCATTCTTACGCCGCCATTTTCCGCGGTGCTGACTTCGCATGCAGGGCCGCAGACTCTCAGATTTCGTGCCGCAGATCGGAACAGAAGTCCAGGGCTGAGCACATGATCGGCAAATCTCTCCGCTCGTACCGCATCGAGAGCAAGCTTGGAGCCGGCGGAATGGGTGTGGTTTATAAGGCGGTGGATTCCCGGCTCGGCCGCACTGCTGCAATCAAGATTCTCTCCACGGGCGCCCTTAATGCAGAACGCGAGCGCCGATTCGTTCAGGAAGCCAAGGCTGCCTCCTCGCTAAATCATCCCAACATCGTCACCATCTACGACATCGACACGCAGGAGGTCGACGGCAAGCCCGTGCAGTACATCGCCATGGAGTACGTGGCGGGAGACACGCTCGATCACCTGATTGGGCGCAAGGGGCTGCGGATTCGAGATGTGTTGAAGTATGCGGTCCAGATTGCCGATGCACTCGCGGCGGCTCACGCTGTGGGAATTGTGCATCGTGACCTTAAGCCTTCGAATGTAATCGTGAGTCCGCAGGGCGTAGTAAAGATCCTCGATTTCGGGCTCGCGAAGCTGTCAGAACCAGAACAAGCCGATGCCTACGCAGAAACCATGCACGGCCAAGGCTCGCCCCTCACCGAAGAAGGCACCATCCTTGGGACTGTTGCTTACATGTCCCCTGAGCAGGCCGACGGCAAACCCGTGGATGCCCGGTCCGACGTTTTTTCCTTTGGATCGGTGCTTTACGAGATGGCGACCGGGCAGCGCGCGTTCACGGGCGGTTCCAAGTGGTCGTCGCTTTCGGCGGTGCTCTACAAAGATCCGCAACCCGCGTCGCAGGCGGGTGCAGATGTGCCGCCAGAACTGGATCGAATTATTGCACGCTGCCTGAAGAAAGATCCCGAGCGTCGCTGGCAAACGATGTCCGACGTGAAGGTCGCGCTGCAGGAGTTGCGCGACGAATTGGATTCGAGCCAGGTCGCGGTTGCAAAACCCGCGACATTTCCACGAACTAAAGCGCGCACGAAGCTTTGGGCCGGGTTGGGGGTGCTGGCCGGAGTCCTGCTTGGCCTCGCGCTCCGCATCACTTACGAGAATCAGCAGAAGTTCATGCGGCCCAGCGAGCCGCCGTCGTTCCAGCGTCTCACGTTTCGTCGCGGCGATGTGACCTCCGCGAAATTCGCTCCCGGCGGAACGGTAGTCTACAGCGCCGAGTGGGACGGCGCGCCTTCCACCTTGTTTTCCGCTCAGCCGGGCAATCGTGAAGCTCGCCCCCTGGCCCTCCCCAGCGCCAGGGTACTGGCGGTTTCGCAAAGCGGTGAAATGGCGATCTTGCTGGGAGGGGAAGACGTCGGAACGCTCGCCCGCGTGCCATTCGGGGGAGGCGCCCCTCGCCAGGTGCTGGAGGGGGTCAGCGGGGCGGATTGGGGACCGGATGGAGAATCTCTCGCCGTCGTGCGCGCGCTGGGAGGTAAGTTTCGGCTGGAATATCCGATCGGCAACGTTTTGTACGAAACCGAGAAGCGTCCCGCGATGATGCCGCGGGTTTCAGCAGATGGAAAACTGGTTGCGTTCTTCGACTTTGATGTGGAAGTCGGTGATTATGCCTTGTGCGTGATCGGGGCAAATCATCCCAGGCAGGTTCTCTCGCGTGGGTGGCGGGCAATCGGCGCCTTGAATTGGTCTCCAGATAATCGTGAAGTGTGGTTCTCGGGCGGGCAGCCGGGTGCCGACCCGGCGCTCTACGCTGTCACTCTCTCCGGCTCGCAGCGGCTCGTCACGCAGGCTGGTGGAATGATCGTGATGCAAGACGTCGCTCGCGACGGGCGCGTTCTTCTGAGCACCGTCAACTCCCGGCTAGGAATCCTCTTTACTCCGCCGAACGGCGCGCCTCGCGATTTAGCCTGGCTCGATGCCTCGTTGATCTATGAGCTTTCGAATGACGCACAGTCGCTTGTCTTTGTAGAACTTTCCAATGGACAAGGACGTAACTCTGCCATCTATTTGAGGAAGACCGACGGTTCTCCCGCCATTCAGCTTGGCTATGGAAACCGGCCATCGCTTTCGCCGGATGGCAAGTGGGTGGCCTGCATCCATCATGAAGGTGAGCGCTCCTCGCTGATGTTACTGCCGACTGGCCCAGGTGAATCGCAGTTTCCCAAGATGGAGGGAATGCACTTCGATGGCGTCGAGTGGTTTCCTGATGGCAAACGTATTCTGTTCACCGGCAATGAAACAGGCCACCCCACACGCACGTGGATGTACGACATTGCTGCCAACAAGTGGACTCCGCTGACGGCGGAAGGGACTCGCGGAACTCGCGTTTCGCCCGATGGTCAGTGGTTCGTCACAGTGGACCCGCACAAGCTATTGCTGTCGCCTATCGCGGGAGGGAGTTCGAAGAGCATTGTCGACCTGCAACCCGGAGAAAGCGTGGCGCGTTGGAGCGGCAATGGACGATATCTATTTCTACAGCAGCGCGGGCCCAGCAGCCTGAACATCAGTCGATTCGACATAAGTACTCATCGCCGGGAACCTTGGGGGATGGTAAAGGTGACGGAACCGGGAGCAGAATTTCTTGGTCCCTTGGCACTCTCCGCCGATGGAAAGGCATCTGCGATCAGCTTCCAACGCGATCTGGCCAACTTATTTCTGGTGCGGGGGCTGAAGTAATGTGATGGTGGTTGACTCAGGGATTGCCATAAATCGGTTAGATTCTGATTTCAGCCAATCGCACCTGGATCACGCCTTTTGGCGCCGTCATGCGCGTCGTGGCGCACGATGGTTTCCAGAAGGTCACAGGGCAGATTGCCAAGTGGCAGCCGGCAAACCCGTTCAATCCAAGCCACGGAATTGACCGCATCGTCCACCCGTATCGGCCCATCGAGGTTCAATGTGCGCCTGGCATAGGAGTCCTCCACTTCCTCTTTTCGACGGAGAAAATCCTCCAATGCCTCCTTCGATTCCTGCATTCGTTGGCGCGCCAAGTTCAACAGCTCAATCGTGGATGACGAGGCTTCACGGTTGCGCTTTGTCATACAGAGTCCAGTCCTCTCCTTTCTGACTAACGAGAATAAAAATGCTAAGGGTGATTGTGAAATCTATCAGTTGAAACGATTCCACCTGATATTGGATTTGATCAGCTACCCAAAAGTTGCCCAGCGGTCTCTCCACAAACCCACATGGAAGCGCTTCAAATCAAAACCAAGGGAAGTCGAGTGCCCAGACATCGTGCCCGGTGAAGCCGTTCATGCTTGCCTCTGCCGCTTGGGCTTAAGATTCAAGGTGCGGATTAGCCGGAACAGGTGGTTCGGGTGCACTCCAAGAATCTTCGCTGCCTCGGTGTAATTGCCATTGGCCTGCTCGATGGCACGTTCGATCAGCGATCTCTTAGCTTCGCGGATTCCTTCGTGCAGGGCGCTTACCGGCTCTCCCGACGCCGCCGTCTCTTCCAGAATCGAATCTGGCAAATCCTCTGGAAGCAGTAACTCCGTAGAACCGAGCACGACTGCGCGTTCGATCGCGTTCTCCAGCTCGCGCACATTGCCCGGCCAGTCATACCGTATGAGGCAGGCACGAGCTTCCGGCGAGATCCCCGCGACGCGACGCTTCACCTTCTCTCCATAATGAGCCGCGAAAAATGCGGCCAGCATCGGAATGTCCTCGCGTCGCTCGCGCAATGCCGGCATATGGAGCGAAACGACATTCAACCGATAGTAGAGGTCCGGGCGAAAGGCTCCCGAACGCGACGCTTCCTTGAGATCGCGGTTGGTTGCGGCAATGAGCCGCACGTCGAGTTTGATGGGACGGGTGCCGCCGACACGTTCGAACTCCCGCTCCTGCAGGACGCGCAGGAGCTTGGCTTGCATGGGGACTGCCAGCTCGCCGATCTCGTCCAGGAAAACCGTCCCTCCTTCGCCGATCTCCAGCTTGCCTTTCTTTTGCGAGACCGCTCCGGTAAAGGCGCCGCGTTCGTGCCCGAATAATTCGCTCTCCAGCAAAGTCTCGGTAATGGCAGCACAGTTGATGGCCACAAAAGGCTTGGCGGCTCGTGGGCTATTCATGTGAACCGCGCGCGCCACTAACTCTTTCCCGGTCCCGCTCTCGCCCGAAATCAGCACGGTCGAATCGCGCCCGGCTACCCGCGAAACAAATGCATACACGTCGCGCATGGCTTTGCTCTCGCCGACCATACTGTGGTGGAGGTTGAGTTCCTCGTTCAGCCGCCGATTTTCTCCACCTAGCCTTTCCAGGTGCCGCGCATTTTCAATCGCGAGGGCCGAGATGTTTCCGATCGTTGTGACGAGTTGCAGCAGGTCCGAGTCGAACCGCGCTCCCGGAGAACTGGCGTCCAGGTACAGCACTCCCAATTTCTGTTCCGCCACCGAAAGCGGGACGGCTAGCACCGAATGGACCCGCCGTTCGAGCAGGCTCTCAGCCGCGCGGTACGCATCGTCACTCTGAACGTCATTGGAGAGCACCGCGAGGTTTTCGTCGATGACCCTGTTCAGGATGGTTTGGCTGGCATGAATGGGCTGATTGGGCCCGAGACGGCGGTGTCGTCCGACTACCGAGGAGAATCCCGTTGTTCCGTCCTCCATCAACAGGATGGCTGCCTGATCCGCCGGCACAATGGCGAGCACAGCCTCCAGAATCTTCTCCTGCAGGGTGGCCAGCCCCCGCACCGAATTCAGCGTTCGGCTGAAGTCGAGCAGCACATTCAGGTCGCGAACAGTTTTCGGGGTAGCGGGCAGAGCCTCTGCACGGGGAGGCTGCAAATAAAGAGCATCTTCTTTGCGCAAGATGACAGTCGCAGCCCCTGGCGCTGGGGTGGCATCGAGTTGCAAGGCGATCGCAGGACTGCTCTCGCTATTCGGCCCCTGGAACACTAGGACCGAGTTCCCCACCCGGATTTGGTCGCCTTGGACCAGAACTCGTTCTTTTACCGGCACGCCGCTGACGAAAGTATTGTTGCGGCTGTCCAGGTCAAGGAGCCGAAAACCAGCGTCTTCCATACGGATCACGCAGTGGCGCCGGGAGACCAGGGAGTCCAGCAACGAGATCTCGTTTGACGGGTCGCGGCCGATCGAGACCTCTTCCTTTGTCAGCGAGAACAATTTCCCCTTGAGAGGACCGCTTACCGCCTCCAGCCGTGCGCCATTCACGGATGCGCCAGCTTGCCCAGTCAGATCGCCCATAACGCAATGAGTATACCCGCAGGTCAACCGCGAAGCGGCACCTAACAGAAATGTTAGGACTGAGCGTTATTGTTAGGCCCCGGCCGGTGCGGAGGAGTGGAATGAACCCCGTGATCCCCTACAAACACAGGCTTTCTCCTTTGTTTACATCGGGAACGCTTCCGGATGCACTCCGCTGGCCGATGTGCCCACTTTGGCATGCACCGTGCATTACCAAGGTCACTTGCGACAGTAGTCGGAGCAAGAACTTCCCAGGTCCCAAAGGAGCACCACAATGAAGGCAAAGATGAATGCGAAGCTGGCAATCAGAATCGCGGTACTCACCCTTGGAATGGTAGGAGCGTTCCTGGCAGCCGGCGTTCAGCCATTTGCTAGCGCCTCAGACGGAGGGCCACTCATCCTGTGCAAACCCGGCACAACCAACTGCCAGAGCACGCTGCCCCCGATGAACAGCTAGTCACTGGGCCAGAGGCGACCACTTCGCCAAGCAGCTTGCTACGTTTGGGCTCAGGTTTGGGGCTCGTAATCTCGAGGCTGACGGCAGATAAACCTGCCGGCAGCCGTTTTTTTGTCCAATGCACCCAGGATTGACGGGCGAACCGGACTTCGGGCCATACGGGAAGAAAAACGCCCTCCCAAACCCTATTGGGAATGTTTACTTTCCGCTATGCGCCAACTCCCAGTTTCCGCAGGATGGTCATCCTAGGGCACCAGTTCATAAACCCCGACTGAAGCAGATTCAGGCCGACAAAAGCCGTGAATAGGTACCAGTAGGAGCTGACGTAGTGCCCGAGTGCCAAGGACAACAGAATAAAGCGGTGGCGTGAAAACTTGCCGTCTTCTGCACCATGGCTCCCACCGAGCAATACTTTTCCTCGGAGAGACGGATCGCCTCCTCCAGCGCCGCTGGGTCAAGTTCAAAGCCGGTTACCACATGGTGAATTCGCACTGTCGTGAATACCTGGGGAGGGCGTTCCCCTTGATCGGCTTCGACCCGCATCTCGTAACCGGAGACCTTTTGGTGATACCTCTGGCGGAGGATGGTGATCACGTCGAACGCCGTGCACCCGGGCCGCGGCGACCAGTTCAATCGGCTTTGGCCCGGTGCCTCCGGCGGTGTCGTCTAACAAGAAGTTGTGGCCCCTTCCGCTCTGGGTCACAAATTGGCGCTGCTGCTTAAGCGGTTGAGTCAATTCAACTTTGGCGGTGATCATGATCGCCTCCGACTCTCCGGGTCGACTAAGCACACGAATAAATGCAGGAAGTTGGATTTGTTACAGAGAGAATTGGTGTGGCGTTTACGGGCTAGAAGGAGGGCGACAACTTCGGTCTCACCACCGCGAGGGCCTGTTCGTAATCCCTTCGCACTTGCTTGCGGAGCTGGACGGCTTTCTTAGTCTCGGGGCCTTCCTTCGGGGCCATGCGGCACTGCTCAATCGTCGCTTCCAGACTGGAAAGGAAGACCTGGCACGGTTCGCAGCCGGCGAGGTGCCGCTCCAGTTCCTCGCAAAGCGAATCATCCAGCTGTTCGTCGAGATAGTTCGAGAGTTCAGCAAACATGGCCTTGCAGCGGGCAGGTCTGGGCTGTTGATTGCTTGGCTGTTCTTGGGAAGGCGCCCGCAAGGCAACGGCGCCCTTCCGCGAGCGTGGTTTCAACCCTTTCACCAATTCCTTCCGGACAAACAACCTCGCACGATGTAGACGAACCCTCACGGTTCCGGAGCGTAGTCCTGTGATCTCGGCCACTTCGTCGTCGGTTAGCCCCTCCATATCGCGCAGCACCAAAACAATGCGGTACTGGGGGGGAAGTTTCTGAATGGCGTCTCGCAAACGGCCGGCTTCTTCGCTGCGAATCGCGAACGCTTCGGGATTGATGCTCCCCTCGCTCCCCATCTGTTCCAGTTCTTTCCGATCGGGCATGAGATCTTCGAGGGAAAGATCCTGCTGGGGAGCGAACTTGCTCCGCCGCCGGCTCATCAGGCAGCGATTCTTCGCCACTTTATAGAGCCACACCACGAGCGCTTTGGGGCTGTCGAATCTGGGCAGGTGGGGAACCGATTTCAGCAGCACTTCTTGCATCGTATCTTCCGCGTCCTCGCGCTGGCCGCAGACGCGCATGCTGAAGGAGAACACCGTATTTTGGAGCAGAATGAGAGCTTGTTCCAGCGCCGCGTCGCCCCCCCGCTGCAGAAGTTTCACGGCTTGTTCAATCTCAGAACGCATTGCCGTAAATGTAGCACGACAAACTTTGGCTGGACGTGTGGCGAGGCATCTTTCGCTTAGCGTCTTTCCTGGTTGGGCTCTGTGTTTTATGGGCTTACAAGCGAATTCGATTTCTTTAGCTACGGTTTCTTTAGTTTTTCTAGTTCGCTGTAGTTCCGCGCAAAATGGTATCAGTTTGGTCCAGGGCAACACTTGAGACCTCAGGAGGCGTTCAAAAAGCCTGTTGCGGCTCAATGAACGTAACTGCACTAGCCATGTCGTGCCAGAGTGATCACAAAGCTGCAGTTGATAAGCGGTAACTTTGTATCAAGTTGGGCGCAGCTCGTCGAACCGCGATCACTGCCGGTGTGCCTCATAGAAGCACAAATTATCGTGCGAGCGTAAACGGAACAGAGGTCACCCGGTCAACCAGTCCGCTGTTCGGGCGACATTGTCTTGGAAGTCTTCATTGCCGACACTCCGATGCGTTATCCGTGCCCTAATCACGCTGTCGTTTGCCGTCACATAACTCATCTTCGCGCATAGATCGGCAGCATCTTGATCGCGATAAGTCACTACTCCTGCTGGTCTTCGTCCGTTTTCGCTGGCAACGACTGGCACGCCCAAGGCTAATGATTCCAGTACGGACGCCGCTACGCCATCGCACGCCGGCGAACGCAAATAGGCAGAGCACCGCGTCAACAGTGTTAGGAATTCATCGTGGCCAATATTCCCGATTAGAAGCAAAGAACGACGTTCTTCTTCGGACCACGTCTTTAAGAATGCATGTGCCGATGGCAACTCGCGAGCTGGAAATCCTACCCAGATGAAGCCAGCATTCGAATATGCCCTCCGGAATAGGTTCATTGCCTCTCGGATGGTCTCCAATCGATACTCTGGGCGAAAACATAGGTAAGAACAGAATACCGGCCAATGCTCGAATAGAAATGCCCCAACTTCTGTCGGCAAAGGTGTCTGTGTGTACGTTAGATATTGAGGTGAGAAGGTGGCGATATCGGCAACTTTGTTGGGACTGATGCCGTAGCTTTCGATCGCTCGCTTGATCTCACGACTGTCGCAGGCAATCTTACCTGCAGCGCTGAATAACAAGCGGAATGCGAGGTATAACGGCGGCGAATCGTAGCGGGGGAAATAACCTTGCGAAAGCCCGCCGTGGAAGGTGAGAGCGACCGGTCGCAACGCAAGCCAGCCAGTGATCGTGGCGATCAGCGCTAATATGTACCCTTTCCTGGATGTGCCATTGACGTGCACATTCAGACGATAGCCGCGGACTACACAACCCACGACCTTCGTGAGATAGTCCCATGCGCCCGTGACGTCAATGTAGTCAGGACTCTTCACCATGCGGTTCTCATTGAGATTAAGAACGTCGCACACTTGACCGCGGCGCCGCAGTTCGGCAGTGACCCAAAAAGTCTGGATCGCCCACCCGCACATCGGAGGTGGATAATTGCCGATCACAAGAACTTTGACCGGTCTGCTGGAACACAACCAATTGGTAAGGGCCTCAAGAGAAACCGCGACCAGAACCATCATCAGGCAAATCATTGGGACCATATAGCGGAGTATGGACAATGAGATGACAGTGGTCATACCCCAGAAGTACGCCAACATGGCAAGTGCAAAAAGAACAAAGTTCTTTTGCTGAGTATCTCCGCGTTTCCATACGGCATGAGCACCCAAAATTACGAATGGTAAGTAACACAATTGCACGATGATGATTAAACGTTCGGCGGTGTGCGATTCGCTGGCAAACCAGCTTCGTCCCGCCTTTACCAAAAACAGTTCTAGAACCGCGCTAGGTGTTTGGTGGATTTTCGCCAGCAGAAAATGAACAATGCTACCCGTAGTTTTAAGATGTGGATATTGCGCGACCGCATCGGCCACGAGAACTCTCGCGGCATGGGGCATTGCCACCTGCGCAAGGCCCCTCTCTGTGCCAAAGGTTATGCCGTCAATGAGCACGTTAGCACCATTGGTACAGAGCAAGATCCACTGTCCTCCAAGGTGCCATGCCAAAATTTCCCAAGGCGAGATCGTTACAATGTAGGCGATGAGGATGGACACTGAAAACACAATACGACTTCGTCTCTGGCCAGCAATCGGCGAGACGCTGGCGAGCGCTATGAATACTACGGGAAGCCCTAGACTAAACGGTTTGATTAAAGCGGTGATGCCGAGGACGACTCCCAACAGCATGCCATACGAGAGAGTCTGAGGCTTCGAGGACCACATGAAGAACAGAAGGGCGCTGACCAACAAAAGTACCGAAAGCAAGCTTGCAGCTTCGGGCTGCTTCGTCAACCACAAGTGAAACGGATAGGTAGCCCAGAGCCCAGAAGCCAAAAGTGCCACTCTCCAACTAAAAAACCTCATGGTAAGTAGGCAAAGGGTGACTGCAGAAAGGATCAGGAAGAACGCTTCAGTTATCTGCAGTGCGGTCGCCTCGCTCATTTTGAGATGTCGACCAGCCCAGAATACTGCTGCGTAAAGAATTGGAATTCCTGGCGGGTACCTGAGCGCAGGCTTGGAATGCAGAGTCAGTCCGTGTCCGCTTATCAAGTTCTCCGCCACGGGCTCGTAATACGCGGTGTAATCAGAACTCTGGCTCCTACGTGAGGACTCCGGCAACAGCAGCAGGAACGAAAGGTGAGCCAACAGTGCTATCGTTCCGGATAGAAAAAGGGCGACAATTCGTTGTCTTCGAGGCAGTTGACTGCTCGCCTTTTGTCGGGGCATCTGACATCTGAAATCTCCAGCTGGAGTATTGACGGCGAGGGGATTCATAAACCTACCTAACGTACAAATCAGGCGGACTCGAAATTGCCCATATTGGGGACGCTTCTGGTGCCTCCGGACTAACAGTTCTCTACCGACGACGTTGTGGCGTGAAAGTCGTACCACGAGTATCGATTCAGCGTGCCACTCTTGTAATGTCCTAGCCGCATGTGCAGCCAATTACTTGCAACGTCTTCAAAACTCTGCCATTGTCCCCGCGTTGCTTCTCCGAAGGGGCCGGAAGAGCCGCGAGGAAACGGAATGCGACCTAACCTATTTTTAACCCGGTCTGCATACCAGCAAAGTTGCTTTGCCGAGCGCGAGAATACACTCGAGTTATCGAAATCGGGGAAGTTCGAATTGTGGCGCATCTGGTCCACAATCTTAAATTTCCTGTACCCGAGTTCCTGGAGAAGAACCAGGCTTTCGAGGTCTTCGGCTTCTACTGAGATGTATTGTGGCAATTGCCTTGAATGTAAATGTTTCAGGCAGGAATGTTCGGCGCCCTCAATGTCAATCTTAAGATAGTAAGGGACGCCGTATTTGTTAATGATTGCGTCAAAAGTTACGCACTTCACTTTGACTGAATGGCACCTCATTCCATTCCTGCCGGCCCTGGCAGCATCAAAAGAGCTAAATACGTCTCTTTCGTCGCAAATCCAGAAAGGGATATTAAAGGCGTGATCAACAATTCCTACTTGTTCGATCACCAGCTGACCTACAGCAATTTCTCTTCGAAACCGCTCGCACGCTCTCTGCACGAGAATGGGATTGGCTTCGATGGCAACAACGGCGTATCCCTGGGACAAGTAGTACGCACAATCGTCGCCATTATTCATTCCCACGTCATAGACGAGTTTAGGCTTGCTCAACGTTATTTTTCTTTGCAGTCGACGCTCGGTTGATCCGATTTGCGCACAAGACATTTGCATGATCAGCCTCCACCTCAAAACGAAACGCGATGGCATGAACTTTCCATATACCGGCTCTGTAAAGCGCTTTCGCGAAACGATCTATTGCCAGACCCGGCGTGAGTTCGTTCCACAAATGGCGGGCGAGAACCTGAATGCACAATCGTTCAACGGTTTATTCGATTGACTCGGAAGGTGCCTCGATAAAGCCAAACCGCCCAGGCAGCTCGGAGAAGGTAGATCATTCGCTTCGGTCCAGAAAGGGTTGGCTTCCAGGAAGGCCCGCCTCCCAACAGGAACTTGTCACCTAACGGGAGCCAACGTTGTGCTTTTTTGTGCGGGAGGCATTGGGGCCTGCTTCTGGTTTAGCCGACGCAAGCAACACTCCTCATGGACGGGCAATCCAGCATCGTCGTTCTTGGCTGCTGCCAGACGGAGAGGCTTGCCACAGATAGCGCAGCCCATGACACCATTGTGCATGGCCAGATCAAAGGCCTTCATAAGATCCGCCTTTGCTTAACTACAGGATGCTTATAGCGCAGAAAAAAATAAAACAAATCGGGCGTTCACTGTAGACTCTATGGAACGTGAAGGCGATTTCAGTTGGATTTATGAGAGACGAGAGGGCAGTCTGGGCGTAGCGGAGAACCAGCGGCGATCGATCTGCGGCCAACGATTCCGGCCTGCATCTATTTCAGAGGAGTGGCCGAGGAACTCTACAACGAGCTCCTCCACCTACACTTGGCGAATAGTAAACCGCTATTACCCTCGCCGGGCGGAACGTTGAACTTGCTCCCGTTCGCGGCGTTAGTCGACGAGAAAGGGCAATACCTCACTTAGCGGTTCGAGCTTACCTATCTCACCAGTGGCCGCGATCTGCTGCAGGTATTGGGCATCTGGCGGTACCTCCGATTCAACTCGGAATCAGTGGAGGTATCACCAGCATACAACTAATTGATAACAAAAGGTCTGGCGGAGAGGGAGGGATTTTAACCCTGCCATTTTGTGTTTCGCCAACGATACTGGTAAAACCATCACCTTCGCCAATAAATACACGGTGTACGCCGTGTTACCCTCGGTATCGGCCGGTATCGGCCGGTAGCCGTTGGGTGCGAGCAAAACGCCACAATTTAGTAAAAACAGTAAAATATCTCGAAGCCCTGCCAGCACTTGCAACGCAATTGCACCGCTGTTTGCCCTATTTTGCCACACGACGGCTGAGCGTCTGCCTCGACCGAGCCGCCTAACGCGACGGCCGAAGAGGATCGTAAACGTCAGCAGATCGCGTGCTCCGAGTCTGCCTTACAATTGGCGGGAACCTGGTTTCCAAAATGTTGCGGCCAAATCAGCAAAAAATTGCGGACTGGCTTACGGAGCACGCACCGCAGCTTGCCGACGTGTACAGTGGTGCAATCCATCTGCTTGGAGACGGCGCCATTCCAGGTAGGGTACGTTTTATCTGCCATGCAGGAAGAGATCTCACCAACAGGATTCCGGAGCTCTTCGCCGAGAGCGTGGGCAGGGTTGATTTAACAGCTGACCTCAACGAACTTTCCTCGTTATGGATGGAACATCGCGTCGGCGAAACAGAGATGGCATTGATATCAGCACAGAAAGCAGATTTGCCCCAGGGCACGCAGCCAACCATAGGCATGCCCCTCATAGTGGTGCACCGTGTAAGTGCGTTGATCGACCATCACAAGCAAGCTTCTCTAAATCACCGTGATCGCGCTATCAAGATGGTAGAAGCCGTAGCACCTGAAAACGTCGGTAAACGGGAAGCGCTGTTGCCCATCGCGAATCAGTGGCTTGAGTTGCATCGATGGTTCCAGGGCCATGCGCATGCGGGACTCGAACAGGGTACTGTCAATGAGGATGAGCTTCAAACCCGGTTCGCCACGCTCGAGAGCCAGATCAATGCTTTGATCGGCGAATTTTATGAGCCAGTAGCGACTTTAGATGAGATCTTACAAGACACCAACTCCTGAGACCGTCGATCAGGCTGTGGCGAGCATGGTTCGGCTCGAACAGCAGCGCTACTTTTTTGACCGCTTGGAAAACCCAAATTGGCTCGAACCTCTGCAGAAAAAAGGCTTCTTCTCAACCCCGCCAACTCCGAAGCGTGATGAAGAGCGAGGCACGATTGAGTTTCAAGTCTGGCCCGCCGCGCGCTACCTATTAAGGATGGCGCCTCTTGCTCCAGACGCGGTCAGCTCAATTATTCTCTCCGTTCCTGAAACAGAGAACCCATTTGTAGTGCGCGACTTCTTGAAGGCAGCGCTCTCCATGCCGGGCGAGATCGCTGCGAAAATCGCTGCGAAAATCGGAGCACTCATTCGAACACCGTTCCTGATAGGTGCAGAGATGGCGGGGCAGTTAGGCGTCAACTTGGCGCGAGCTGGAAAGCGTGAGCAGGCCTTTGCTGTTTTGAAAGCCGCTCTGGAAATAGTTCCTGATCCACGTCCGGTAGCCGAGGAACTAAAGAGCTTCGACCGGGAGTATCGACACGAGGCACGCACGCGAATACGGGCCTACGAATACGAACTAATTCTTCAGCGGAACACGCCCGATCTGGCCACGCTTTTGGGTGTCGAATTTGTGAGGATGCTTGCGAAATTGCTGGTACGAGCACTCGAACTGGAGCACGTTCGCGACAAAGGCTCCGCTGGAAAGAAGGAGGACTACTCATACATTTGGTTTCCCAATTTGTCCAGCGGCGACCATCGTGAATCTCCAAAGAGACTCCTCATCTCGGCAGTTTTGGCAGCCTCTGACTACGTGTCTTCGCAAGGAGCGGAGCACTTCGGGCAGGTACGAGCTATTCTGAGCGCTCAAAAGTTCAAGGTTTTCGAACGACTCGACCTCGAAATAATCTCTCGCCATCTCGATATTGGGAGAGAAGCTGCTGTCGCAAAGCTCACCGACAAGCAGCTTTTCAATGATCTAGGCGTGCGCCCTGAGTATTATTCACTTTCGGGGAAGGCATTTGGTCTGCTCGACCCGGCTCAAGAAGCCGAAATTCTTCAATGGATCGATCAAGGACTAGATCGACAGAAGCTTGTGGCCAACGGATTGTCCGCTGAAGCGGCAGAGGCCCAGATCGAGCACTGGCAACTGGAACGCCTTGCCCCGATCGCGGAGCACCTGCCCCCTGAATGGAAGCAACGCTATCAAGCATTAGAGGAAAAGTTCGGCAAACCACGCCACCCGCAATATCCGGTCTATTCGGGAGGGGCGTATGCGATCAGTGGGAAGAGCCCCAGGCCTGCTGACGAGCTGGAAGCATTATCTGTTGACGAAGTAATAGCCTACCTCAAGTCTTGGCGACCATCGCCGGAGGACCAACAAGGGCCTTTTGGCGCGTCTGAAGACGGACTCGCCTCAGTTCTCACCAGCATTGTAGGTAAGAAAGCCGCTCGTTTCGCTGAGCACATGCAAGAGCTGAAACAGCTTGACCCGACTTATGTCCGTGGCACGTTACACGGTTTTGAGAGCGCTTTACGAGCTCACGAGCCTTTCGATTGGAAAGCGGTCCTCGACTTTTGCATATGGATAGTTTCACGACCGGTGCAAATCCCCGATCGAACTCGAGGCGGTATCGGGACGAGAGACCCCGATTGGAGTTGGACACGACAGGCCATCGTAAGTCTGATCGACGCGGGTTTCAGGCAGAAGGAGATCCCATTCGAAGTCCGGGAAGTCCTCTGGAAGGTCCTTGAGGGCTTAGCTGGCGACGAGGATCCTGACGATCGTCTCGACTACCGGAATCAAGACTCTAAGGACCGAGACGTCTGGAGCGCTTCTATCAATCGGATTCGTCCGCGAGCGATTCGCAACGTGATTATGTATCTGGAATGGTGCCGAGATAACTTGCGCGCCGAGACATTTTCTTTTAATGCCGTTCCTGAAGTCGAAACATTGCTACAGAAGCACTTAGATATTTCCGTTGATGCCTCACTCGACGTGCGCCTGATCTATGGTGAATTTCTGCCATTCCTAATGACTGTCGATTTGTCTTGGGTGAAGGAGAATGTTGAGAGGATTTTCCCCCGTGACCCAGCTCTCCGGTTTTTGAAAGATGTCGCCTGGGTCGCTTATCTCACGGCGAACTCTGCATATGACCAAGCGTTCGAAATTCTCCGCTCTGAGTATGTCGTCGCAATTGATGAACTCGGCTCTGACAGGGAACTCGGGCGGGGGCATATGCTCGATCAACCTGATGAGAAATTGGCACAGCATCTTATGCAACTGTATTGGCGCGGACGAATTGGGCTTGAAAGTGGCGGGATCTTGGAAAGCTTTTACGGAAAGGCAGACGACGCACTACTCGGTCATACTGTCACGTATGTGGGCAGGTCAATCAGTGACACGAAAGAAATTCCTGACGAAATACTGAGTAGATTACAACAGCTCTGGGATTATCATCTCTCCCGAGCCGCCGATTCGGGTCACGTGCGTGAGATGGCCGCATTCGGATGGTGGTTCAACAGTGCCTATTTTGAGGACAACTGGGCGCTCGAACATCTTCTTAAGAGCCTGCAACTTTCGAACGGAAACATGGAACCCAAACTGGGCACATTACAAAGACTGGCGAAGTTGGCGGAGCGATATCCGGATATGGTAATAAGGTGCACGGAACTCATCATAGAAGCTGAGCTGGTAGATGTCATCCTTTGGGTCGACGATCTTAATACAATCCTCGAGACCGTCCTTAAGTCCGGGACTGATGCCTCCAAGGTTGCCCGCAACATAATTCAGAAGCTGGGAGTACGAGGTCACCTTCAGTACAGGAGTTTGCTCTCCGGCGATTCCGTGTGAGCCCACCGATTTTGCAGCGAGATATACTCATAGTGAAAAGTGAAAGGCCCGGTCGAGAGACCGGGCGCTAGGAATTGCTTACGAACGAATAGGATGTTACCCAGTACGGCGGGACACAATGAACGCTGCCACATCTGCGGGATCAAACTTGAGTTTCGACCCGATGCGGATGGCGGTGACCGATCCCTTCTGCACCCACCGGCACAAGGTTTTCGGATGACACCGCAAAATATCGCACACCTCGGTTACGGTCAGCAGCTCCAGCTTGTCAAACAAACGCTCGTGAATCGGAATCGCCGTACCCGCACGCATCGTATACCGTCCAAAGGGGCGATGGGGGAATTGTGACGAGCAGAAAGTGATTATTCCAGGAAATGTCTTAGGCGAATTTTCCAGGAAAACTTAGGGCTGGTTCGTGGAATGGTTTTTTCCGCTGCCGTTGCCGGTTGTAGCGTTGCCTGCCATTCCGGAAAAAAGGCATAATCGAGCCGATTCAGACCGTAACAACCAATCCCAAGAAAAGGTACCGACTTTTGAGTTTCTCCTGGTGGGGGAATTTTCGTGCAGTGTTTATGTGGGTGGAAGGAAACCCCGAAACCGGGAGGTCTGCCCCGCCTAGATGCTCCACAAAACGCGTGTCAGTGTGCCCGGAACATGCTTCCGCAACGCAACAGTTGGCACTCGCTCAGCCGGATTTCGGTAGTAGCTTTGTACGTCATAAGTCCGGTAAAACGGGAACACCTCAGGTGAAGACAATCGCGGGCCGCTCAAGACCGGCCCAAGCGGAATCCGAATAAACCATCTGTCCAGCCGTTCAGTAGCGCCAGCTCGGACAAGTTTTTTCATGTGGCCCGCACCGAAACTGAGTTATACTTTGCCGGTCTGGCGAACCTGCAGCAGGCCGTTAATATTGACACTACGAAGCTCCAGGCGTTTGCCGAGGCCGAGTTTCAGGGGGTACTAGCGGAATTACGTGCTGCCTCGGACGGACAACCCACCATTCGCGGCGAACTCGTGGGCTTGGCGTGTTGCTGACCGTCAGATTCTGCTTAGCACCGAGATCCCGACTTGTTGCCTTCGTATGTGGTCCTGCGAAAGAGTGCTCGTAAGGCGGGTAGTTCACACCAAAATCTTCTCCGATGTGAGGTCCGCAGAAGGTTGGGCTATTACAAGCAGCGCTTTAAAGCGCTCGCGAATGAGCTTCTTGCGCTCTGCAATAAAATCCTCAAACCTGTCCATCTTCCACAGGTCAGGGTCCGTCGGAATCAAATGTCGCTTGAAGTACTCGTTGTCCTTATCCTTGAACCACTGTTCCGGCGGCGTATCCCACTTGCCTCCTGCACCATTTTCCTCTCTGCTCAGGAGCATACAGTTTGCGAGTTGATTTCGTTCAGATTCGTGGTACTTGATTAGGTCCCTTCGTCCCGTTCGTGGGTTCTCGACTTTCACTTTCTTCAGCGCAGATTGGGGAAAAACGTGATCCACCTGAGGCAAGTTGTTGTCATAGGCTGGGGTATAGTTGTAATCGCGATACCACAAATTGAAGAGAAGGTGGACCGTGTCAGAACCGTAGCCCATCTGCCAGAACCGTTCCTCAGTCAGCTCCAGACTGCGGCCCTGACCTCGGATAACCCCAAACAGTTCATCGAGGTTGAACTCCTTTAGCTCTTCGATCTTCCTCACCATTGCGTCGATGAGGTTATCGGGCTGGCCACTAAAAGCTCCAGCCAGCGACGCGCGGAGCAGGTAGGTGTCCACGTCCTTCGCCCTCTTCCACTCCTCCAAGAAGTGATAGCGAAGGTATATAAGCGGGGTCAGGACTAAATAGGTCGGTAGGGCCTTGTCGCACTGAATGAAAGTCTTGTTGCGAACAAAATCCAAGACCTCCTGAATGGCGCCTGCGATCTTGTCCCAGTGTTCTTCAATGGACTCGCGGACGCCCTTCTTCCGGAATTTCTCAACTTCGTAACGCGCTCCTTGATCGACGAGTACGAGGCAGGTTTTCAGAATGAAATCTCGGTCGAAAGCGAAGCCGTGTTTGTTGAGGGAGTTCAGCAATTCGTTCATCCGTTCATCCGCCACGTCCCAGGAGGCAGCGAGGAGAGAGAAGAGTAGATCCGATTTACCGAGTTTCGTGCCGCCGGAATTAGCGCGAATAAAGACTTCGACGACATCATCTTCGGTGTACAGGTCTTCATTTTCGATGCTGTCCAGTTCTTGGTATCCGACACCATCGTCACTGTGAAATGCCTTGAATATTAACGAGACATGCTTGCTGACCTTCTGCTTCTCGACGTCACTTAGTGCCCGGCCTGCGTGTTTGACCAGATCCTGAGCTAGCGTCAGCATGTCCTTCTTGCTGAAAACGAGATCCTTAAACTTTATCCAGGGGAAGGCAGCGTTCGCGGGATCCAAGAACCTAAACTTGTATTTCACGTCATCGGGCGCAGCGAGATCGCCACTGAGGATGTCGAGGAACAACTCACGTCCTTCGTAGCTGCCCATTAGTCCGATGAACAAGCTCTGCAGTCGCTGCTGACCATCGAGCACCAAACACTTCTTTTTGTCGTCGCAGGGCACATAGAAATCTGCGAGCCGCGTGCGGTGCTCGGGCCGAAAGTTGTCGATGAACTTGCGTCGACGAATCTCGCTCTTCGTCTTCCAAATGAGGAGCGTGCTGATAGGGTATTCGCGGAGGATTGAATCGTATAGCCGGCATATCTGGTCCTCACCCCATACAAAAGCCCGCTGAATATTGGGCAGCCAGAAGCCCCCGTCTTCGTCAGGATTGTTAAGAAAAGTGACGATTTTCCGAAGGGAGTGCTTTGGAGTCTTCATGGAGTATGATCGCCTCTCAGGTTATTCATAGCATTGCCCAGTTTACCTCTCAACGCTTTGATTGCAAGGCGTTCAACGCCTCATGGTTTGAAAAGAGGATAGGGTCAGCCGTTCACCTCCGCTTACGACGATCAAATCAATCACCTGCGTTAGCCCAGAAAGTGCTCGCCTGCGCCACTTTAATCGCAGCACAGCGGGATTTCCTGTGGGTGCGAACCGTGCGAGTGCGGATCCGTAAGCCAGCCAACAAGTCCGCACGCGTTATTCCTGATTTGGGGGCTACCTTTTCATCCGTCGATCACTGATAAGGCTCAATTAGCTGTTTTGCGGAGAGCCTCCGTAGATTCAAAGCGGAGGGGACCATGCACACGCTGACTTTATCGGAGCGTCAAAAATACAGAGTCTTGCCAACGTTGCTTGAGGTCGAGGAACTGCATTTAGCTCAGTGTGAATGTCCTGACAGGTGCGAGATGATGCGCCGTCTTCGAGAGGACATTGCCGAATTAAGGGCAATTCTCGGCAAACCACCTCCGAAGCAATGCCGAGGGCAGCGGCGCATGTCATGTCCCTGCTTTCCAAAGAGTTCCGGTAACAACGGAGACAGCCGCCTGTACGACCGCAAACGGACATTCACATGGTGCCGTGCGCGGGTGGTGGCCGCGAATACCCGCCAATTTGTCTGGGCGGGTGTTCGTGTCGGTGCAGGTTGAGGCAAGAACGCCCCTTGAGTAGGAAGTGCAAGCACAGAAGCGATTGTTGCGTTTGTACAAAGATGCCCACAAGGGGGTCGTCAGGACCTTGGCGAGAGATGTGTTCTTGCGCATTGTCGGTTTCTGTTAATCGCAGGACCTTATACATTTAAAACATTATATACATTGTCTAACTCTTGATATTTGTATACAATGTGAAATGAGGAACTCAGGCATGCCAAAGGAATCGAAGGTGATGCGAATCCCGCGCAAGCAGGCAGAGGAAGGCGTGCTGGTTAGCCCTTCTGACGCTTATACCGAGATCAGCTTAAGCAAGTTGCGTTCTAAGCTCAGCGAGACATTGAATCGTGTCCAGTACGGGAAGAAGTGTGTTCTGGTTACGAATTATGGAAAAAGGGTTGCTCAAGTGCTTCCAGTTCCTGAGGAGTAGGTGCAGAGCAGCCGGAAGGAGCGAAGGTGAAAATACGAAGCTTGTTGCAGGGGCTTCCGTTCGTAGGACAAGCCGAAGGCGAGCGGCTGACGTACTACGTATTCGAGGGAAACGGCACGTACCTTGTGGTATCACCGAACAACCGTGGAGGGCTGAACATGAACGTCGTCGATCGGGAGACGCCCGAAGTGATATCTCGTCGATTCAGTGGACAGCGCGTTACGGGTACGATGTTGGCTCAGAAAGGGCGCAGACCAGATCTCTTCGGCGACAGCTTCTCCCGACTTAATGCGCTGTATACGATGGTCGCCCTTGGTCGAGCAAAGAAGCTGAAGCAAAGGCTGGGGAAATCTATGGTATTCAAGATTAAGTAGGACTCCCAGATCGCCTATTGCGGAAAACTTCAGGGTGGTGCGCGCTCCGCGCTCGTATGGTCTAAATGCCCTATCACATTGATCGGGAGTCACCATGGGAATGGATGTTTACAGGCGCTGGGGGGAAAGCCAAATAAACCCAAATTCACTGTGAAGAACCTAAGAGATTTCGCCGAGTTTTGCTTAGCTTCCGGTGGGTTTGAAATATCGTGAATTTAAGAGATGGGCGACGCCGCCAGGCGAGACTCTGGGCGGTCCATAGCGAACTACATATGAGAGTCATCCCCAACGCTCCCGAAGCCATGCATTCTCTAGGAGTTTTGCAAGCACCGAGAAACTTTTACTGCGTCCTACAGAAACCCGCGCTGCTGGCCGGCATGTCGTTCCCGGACGGTCGCCCGTGGCGAACCCTCGCCTCTGCAGGATTCCGATCAGTGGTCTGCCTAACAGACGATAGCCCAAGCTATGACCCTGCGCCGTTGCAGGTTTTGCGGTCGTTCAAGTTCAAGGATCTTTATGGCGGACGTTTTCCTGATGACCCGGCTCGCGAGGCTCGCCATCTTAAAGAAGTTGTTGATGCCGTCGTGAAAGAATTGGAAGAGGACAGGGGCGTAGTTGTTCATTGCGTTGGCGGCACTGGTAGAACGGGGACGGTTATTGCCTGCTGTCTTCGCAGCTTAGGCCTCACCTCGGAGGAAGTGTTGGCGTACATGGGCGAGATCAACAAGGCTCCTCAGAAATATGCTGGCTGGAAAGGATGGCCAGAATCTTCGTGGCAGCTGCACCAAGTTACCGAATGGAAGCGCTAGCGTATCTGTAACGAAGCGGCCGACACCGGGGTTAGGTTCCACAAATGGTGATCGTGCCTCTCTCGGCATCTCAGCGGCAGAGCGGTGGGGTTCTCCGCGCATTTACCCGAGAGGTCTGCCTCGAGTCTATTCTGGAAACCACACCATCATAATTCCCAATGATCCGCTGCACCGCAGCGGCCACGAGCTACTCCGTTCTCGTGCTGCGGCTGTCAAAAAGATCGGTCGTGGTTTCCAGGTGTCGTCCCACTCAGGCCAGATAGAATTTCCTCCAGCTCGTGCTCTATATTGTGAGATGCATACCTTGACTCGCGAGCGTACGCGTGATCCACGGCGGCATCAAATTCCGCGAAACTGATCGGCATGATCTCATCAAATACACGAACTGCAACACGGCGCGCGTGCTCGCTGTTCATACCAGTTTTGGCCCAACAGAACAACCAGAGCACACTCTGGGCCCGAACCCTTTCATCTGACCCCACCTTCCAGTTTTCCGCAATAGCTCGCTCGCACGTTTTGTGCGGAATCGACAGCACCAGCTTTTTGGCATCGTCGGTAGACTTTTTTAGATGCATTTCAGCGCCTCCTTCGGCGACTTCTAGGTCTGTTGACAGAGTCATGCCTAAACCTTCGTGTCCTGTGCCCTACAGTTATGACCTCCCCGTTTGTGCTCGCGATTACGTAGCAGTCCAAGTGTTCTGAGTAGCGCGCCAACACTGCTCTGTCGATGGCAGTTCGAAGCACGGCGCGCGATCGGGAATCGAAATAAAAGACCAAACCACGATGATGATCGAAATGTGAAGACCCATAGGAGAACAGCCATTCAACAACCGGCACCGGGATACCTCGTTGTCGAAGCCGGATTTCGGCGTGTTTGGTTGCCACGAACATAATCCAATCCTCCTTTTAACTGACTCCCAGTTACTGAACCCTGCGCCAGAGTTCACGCTTGATGGACAGGAGTTGCTCGTCATCGGTCGCACATGGGGTGCAGATTCCTTGAGCGATTTCGCGCCATGTCACTATCGTCAGGCCTTTCGCGACTTTCTCTAGAAGCAGAGGGTCATGGTGCGGCAGATCATGGGACAGGGTTGTGGTGTCTTCCTGGTATTTCCGCATTAATTGCGTGTAAGCGCGGCCTTGCGAAGCGTCGCGTACAAACATCCAGAAGAATGGGGTTCGCTTGTGCACCGAGTCCAACAAACAGTCGATGTTGCGAATAATCTGGTTCCGAGCCGGATCATACGTCGTGCGCATGCTGATATCCGAATCCAGTTTCGCCTCGACGTATATCAGGAACAAGGGAGACTCAATGATGAGGTCGATCTCTGAATCACCCTCGACTGGTTCTGAGGCGCGGCTGCGTGCCGAGATCATCGGATCAGAAGACCGCCGCATACGTTCACGGCTAGATGCTTCGTACTCCTTTGGACTTGCCGCTCTCTGCCAGAATCGAACCTGCGGGAGCATCATTGAAGCCGGGAATTGCAGGTTTGGATTTGCTCGCTTCGAGTGTGCCGATAGCTGTGCCCACCACGTGTCCGGTCCGCTGCTTAGGAGCAAATTCATTGCATTCCAGGTAACCCAGTCTTCGCTGTGGGGCGATTCCAGCATCCTTCGAACGTCCCCGCTCTTCGCCGATTTTGGCAGTGCGGCAAAACCATCTGGATTTAACAACGGAAAAGTCTTCGGGGATGCAGCGGCGCTGGCCTGGGTGACGAGCTCAGACGCCGGAAGGATTGCCCCGTTTGTAGATCCAATACCTAGGGAGGCATTCAGCGCGCAGGTGTAGGAGTGTCACTCTGTCAGTAGGTTTACGTCCATATAAGGCGCATCCAGGATGTGAGTCGCTTTTCGCCGAAGCTCATCGGCGCTCCAGCCAAAATCGCGCGCGCGCCGCTCCGTCACGTGATTTGGAATTGAGTAATCCCGTAAAGAATAGGAGAAGCCGCTCGCGCCCTTCTCAAAGAAAAAGAGAAATGATCGCGGATTGATTTCGGGCACGAGCACCATCTGTCTTTTCCTTCCCCGGCTCGATGTAGTGATGACGTTCATCTTGTACCTCCTAAAATAACGGTAGTCTCTTTCACACACAGTGTCAAGGCTTATTATTGCCTTCGCTATTATTTATTGACATTATGACCGTGGCCTCTATAATCTCTTTATGGCCAAAGAAGGCATCAAGCAACGTTTATTGTCCCATCCCATCGTTATTCGCCTGTTGAACAATCCGAATTGGGAGCCTGCCGCGCGCGCTGCGGTAGCGGAACTTGTGGATGGTAAGAGGTGTCCCGTAACTTCTTGGCGCAAGAGTTCGACTTGGCAACAGGTGAAAATGGCGTTCGACGAGATTTCGGAAGGAACATAAGATCCGTCGGCAAGAGGAAGCTGGTCAGCGGCTTCGACCCTGAGCCGCGCTCTCAATCATTGGTGCTTCTACATCTACACCCGCAAAAAAGGCATTCTCCGCTGGTAAATCTCTGATTGTGCGGCTTCTTACCTGTTTTTCACCGTGGCTTCGTAGTTTTAAGTGACCCCTAGGAGGGGGCCACGATGAAAAAACTACTGCCCGCAAAAGTAGCCGCAGAGCGCCTTGAGGACATGATTGAGCTTTACCCCGAGATATTGGACGACCCGGTTTTGTTTCACGCCAATATACGCTGGGCGTTGGGCTACGAAGAAGACGACGTCCCAGACCCCGCCTAATAAAGGCGGGTTGCGCTTCATTCAGGATTCCAGTGGCTGATGCGGCTGGAAAACCGTTCAAGCGATGCTTCGCCATAGCGACGTTAGCACCACACTCGGAATTTACGCGCACAGCATGAGCGAAGATCGTCTTGCAGCGCAGGATGAGATGCTCGCGGCCATGATGACAAAGTCAAATGCGGTGAACCGATTGACAGCCAAAACGTAGCTTGCCCGCCATCTGTCGTGTGGGTTCGCACCTGTCCAGGCGCAATGCAGGATCCTCTATGTACCTGTTCACGATGGGAAGCAGCGCCCGAATGCAATCAGCAACTTGGGCGATCCTTGAATACGAATCTTCCGCCGGACCAGTGCCCATACGAGATTGGCTTCCTTACGCAGAAAGCGCAGCCATGTCTCGCTATCGGCAGTAAGTCGTAGATCGGCGTCCCCATTGTGGCCTTCGGAAACCTGCAACTTTTCGTCGCGAATCGTGACTGTTGCTTTCACTTCATCCTGACCAGTGAACGTGAAGTGATAGACAGCGTTCAGTCCTTTTGATTGACCTTTCTGAAAAACGAAGTTCAAGCCTCGCAGGAACGAGCGAATGGTTCCTTGGCCGGTAAGGCCGTTCGACACCCGCTTAATCTTCTTATGCGGAAAGCGCCGCGCAACGAACTCTTCGGCGTCAGAATTGGGAACAACGTAGACAGTCTCAGGTTTGTTCTGCAGGGGCCGAACGACATCGTCTAGAAATTGCTTGCGGTTCGTGAGGAAGGGCGCGATTACGTCCTCACCCGCAGGGCATACTGCCATACAATAAGCGGCCTTGTAGTTGGCGCCGAACGACAAGCTCTGCCACATCGACACCGTCTCCGCCCCTGACACATTTTTGCGGTAATCGTGTGCGCTCTTGCTTTCTGCGATCTTCTCCACCCAATCGTTGAATCCGCCCATGAACTCGCGGTAGTTATGGGTGTAGCAGGCGGAGAAATTGAACTGACCGTCCGGGCTGATCGCACCAGTTGGGCAGGCGGCAACACACAACTTGCATTCGAGGCAGGGGTTATAGACGACCGGGTGTGAATACTCGGAGACTTCTGCATCCACCAGCACGGTTCCGAGCAGAATGAAATTCCCGAACTTGGGATGAATCACGTTGCGATGAATCCCCATCTGCCCGAGGCCCGCTGCTACTGCCACAGGCTTATGAGAGATCACCCACATTTTCGATCCCCAACGATCAGCTTGCATCGGGAACCCAACGGCTCCGCCATTGATCGCCCCAATCCCAACTTTTTCCAGTTCGGAGACGATCCGGCGCGCCACTTCGTTGGTTTCGTCGGTCGTGTGATGGAATTCAAGATTGGAGATGGAACGGGCTGGCGTCCGGATATTTTCCCGGTTCATACGGCAGACAACACTAATCAGTGTTCTTGTTCTCGGAAAGACGTTCTCAATGTCAACCCTCTGATCGGCAATTTCTGGCCGGTCGCGCTCAACGAAGCCCACATCGTCTGCGCCCGCATCCAGGCACAACTGGCGGAGCCAAGCTGCATCAAGGACCCGATCCGTAGGGACTTCACCCCGGTTCGCCCTTTCCTGGTAGAAATGTTTCACGCTTGGGTGCTCAGACAATTGCGCCACGAATACTCTCCTTTGTCCCAACTGGATAGCAAACGCCAAAAGCCTCAGCTGCAATCCGCCCTAAACTCCGACTGGAACCAGGTTCTTAGACGCCTTCCAGAGTTGCCTGTTGATGAAATTGGGGGCGAGGCGACGCATGAATGCAAGCTGTTTGGATTGCCCTGGCCGAATCTCGACGGCACCGGTCTTAAGGGCCGCAAACGACTGCTTTACCAACTCGTCCGTGGTGATCACAGAGACTCCGCCTTCCGCAAGCTCCACCGTCATGTCGGTCTTCACGCCGGGCGGCATCAATTCGATAACTTCCACGCCAGTTTCTTCCAACTGGAACCTTAGTGATTGGGTGTACGAGTGAATCGCGGCTTTGGTGGCGCTGTAGATCGGCGCAGAGGGCAACGGCACGAACGCGAGCGCCGATGATGTATTTATCACGGTACCCTTGTTGGCCTTGAGAATATCCATGAACGCAGAAGTCGTGGTGATTACGCCGCCTACGTTGACGTTCATCTCCGCCATTAATCCAGCGAGATCAGCCGCTGGCGCTCTCAGGTTTTTGTAGAGCATGATGCCCGCATTGTTCATCAGCACATCGAGCTTGGGGAAATCCGATTTCACGCGCGCTGCTAGGGCGGCGATCTGTGCCGGGTCCGCGACATCGCTCTGGATCGTCTGGAGCTTCGGGTGCTTGGCCTTCACCTGATCGAGAACAGCTTGACGCCGACCAGTGACAATGACTTCATTGCCCAGTTCGAGGAACTTCAGGGCGAAAGCCAGCCCGATACCGGCTGAGCCCCCCGTGATAAGGATGGTGCGACCAGTGAGTTTCATAAGAATCCTTTCATGCACTATAGGATTATTGACATAATCCAAAGGTCGCAAAAAAAATCAAACGCCCATGCAAAAGATGATTTCGTACGCTAGCCAAGACTCTCTCCTTGTCTGGCAGGCTCCGTAAGGACGCGGGCAACGGACACCGCACCCGCATCGAACTAAGACTGATGACGAAGTTTCGCTCTCGCTCCGCCGCGCTCCGACTACATTCAGGCAGTCCGCTGGCTCGCTTCAAAGTCCGCTAGCAGCAGCTCTCGGTCGATAGCGCGACCCGCAATAGCGCCCTGACCAGCAGCCACGATGACGGATGCCGGCGGAAAAGGGAGCCCGTCTGGATGCGCCAAATCACCTGTGGCATACACACCTGGAATGGAAGTTTGACACATTGCGTTCACTGCTACAGCGCCCCCCCTCGCTCATCTTGCAGCCTAGCTGATGAGCCAAATCTGAGCTGGGGATTCCAGGAGAATGAAAGAACAAAGCCCGCTTTTTCAGGACGGTGCCATCGATGAAGACCAGATGCACTGCCCCATCCGCAGCTTCTATTTTCTTCAATGGTGTTTCTTTGATCTCAATCCCATACGCTCGGAGGGCTCCTTGACCCTGGGCATCTATTTCAGAGGAGCCATTTGTGCAGAGAATTAGGTTGCGACTCCATTTGAACAACAAAAAGGTGAAGGTGAGCGCTTTTGCCCCATTACCGAGAGCTGCTAGCGGTTCGTCCTTCACTTCCCATCCATCACAGTACGGGCATGGAAACACGCCGCGTCCCCACAACTCTCGCAAGCCTTCGATTTCAGGGAGTTGATCCTTCATCCCGAAGGCGAGCAGCAGCCGACGTGCCTCGACCTTCTCGCCGCTATCGAGCATCACAGTAAAGCGATCAAGCGAACCGCTGATGCGGACGGCGCCATGGTCACGAATGTCAATCCCGTATTTTTCCAGCTCGCTGCGGCCAATGCGCCGCAATTCAGATGGATCGAAACCGTCTCGCGAAAGAAACCCATGCATGGCGTGAGATGCAGCGTTGCGCGGTTTGCCTGTGTCACACAAAAGGACGTTCCGTCGCGCTCTGCCTAGCAGTTGAGCTGCATTCAACCCGGCTGGGCCGCCGCCAATAATTACCGCATCGTACATCACCCACCTCCGTCAAAAAAAAAAATCAAAAGCTGTGCAAAAGATGATTTCGTACGGTAGCCAAGACTCTCTCCTTGTCGGCAGGCTCCGTAAGGACGCGGGCAATGGATACCGCACCCGCCATCGAACTAAGAATGATGAAGAAGTTTCGCTCCCGCTCTGCTGCCGTCCGGCCCGGCATGAACTTCACCCACCGCTCCGCGCGCTCTTTGATCAAGCCGGATATTCGTTTTCTGACACCGAGTTTGGTGCGCGCCATTTCAGGCGCTAAAGCCGCGATCGGACAACCGGAATCGGGATGATCACAGTGTTCCGGCGACAGGTACAACCGAACGAGCTCTTTCCATCTGTCTTCGCGCGGCACAGTTTGCAGGCAAGAACAGATCTTTTCGTTAGACTCCGCGAATCCCTGCGCGATAGCTTCGGCGAGAAGGTCGTCCTTGCTGCGAAAGTGCTTGTAAAAACCGCCGACAGTGAGACCCGACGCCTTCATAACGCTTGCAACGCCGGGACCGCTCAATCCCTCAGATCGGAGCTTGCGAGCGGCGTTTCGCACAATACGATCGCGGGTTCGCGTCTTGTGTTCCGGTTCGTAACGCATATCAGCACTATTAGATTACATGCATAATCCAAGGGCTACGAAATGTTTTGATGTTAGCAAGCAGCACTGGCACATACGTCACGAAATCTCACCTGTGGTCGTCACCTGTGGTGATTCCGTTTTAGAGGGGTTACAACGTACTAAGGGAGTCCTCGGCGGCTTGTAAAGCGTTGAAAGTATTCAAGACCACGGTTCTGAAAAGGCTGGCGTCAGCATAATGCAGATTGCCGGTGCTTGTGCCGTAGCTATTGGTCCGCGACCGCGCCACATTAACGAGGGCTAAGGCTGCGGGAGAACGCCGCGTTGACTTGCTTGCGAACTGGCTCAGAAGTATCGTCTTCGTCCGCAAGGTAGGCCAGGGTGACATCCAGTGAGTGGTGCCCGAGCCACTTTTGAATCTGCCGAATGTTGGCGCCGTTGTGGAGGTGAGTGCTCGCGAAGGTCTTGCGGAAGCGATGTAGCTCCCATTCCCCACATACGGCGTGCTCCTTGCAGTTCTGCTGTTTCTTCTCCCCAACGCCTTTACAGTGGCCGCAGTTCAATTTGGCGCGATGGGCGAGATTTTTCAGGACACGGAGAAAGTGGCCCTCGATCCCGCCCTGGCCGTTCGGAAATACATACTCCGTGTGTCTATTGCCGCTTTGATATTTCTTGAGTGCCGCTATCACGCGGTCAGGCAACGGAACAGGGCGGGACTTTCGGTTCTTCGTGCTGGCACCCTGCTGCGAGACGAACAGGACTTTCTTGTCCTTGAAGTCAATGTCGGGCCATTTTAGCCGGGCGACTTCACCCTCGCGACCGCCGGAGCCAAGAAAGAATTGAAATAGCAGCGATTCCCGTTCGTTTGCGACCTTGAATAGCTTTGCGAGTTCCTCCGGTTGGTATTTCTTGACCGGCTTCTCATCAAAACGCGGCCACTCGTGCTTCGGAACAATATCCTTGATGCCGTTTGCGCGGAGAAATGAGTTGACCGTTTCAAAGTGGTTGAACACCGTGCGGTCTGCGAATCCTTGTCGCTTCAGGAAGCCCCTAAAATCCAGGATGTCGCGGGTTTCCAGCTGGTCTAGGAAGATTTTGCTGCAAGACTGGCCGAATAGCTCCAGCGTGCGCTTGCGGCTGCTATAGGTCTTGGGAGCCTTGCCGTCCTTCGCATCGCTTAGGTAAACCGAAATCGCGGCGCTGACCGATACCCGGCCTTTATCCTTGCCCTCTCCTTTGACCTCTAGCCCGGCTGCAATGGCTTCCAGCGCCTTTTCCCGGCGGTTGAGGGCCGCGACCGCCACGTCGGCGTCCTGTCCTACATCCTCAAACCGTTTCTGGCCGGATTTGTACCAGCTGACCTTGTACCGGGCTTCGGGGTGGTGCTTCTCGTTGCCCTCCACCAGCACGGAGAGCGGCTTTAATCGGCCATTGGCCTTTACGACGGGCTTGGCGTAGGCCCAAGTCCCGTCGGCCTTTTTGTAATGGATGTACAGCGTTGCGGTTCTGTTCGCCACGTTCGGCCCCTTCCCGGCTAATACTGGGTCGAACGATACCGTACGGGAGAGAAAAGTAAAGCGAATAGTAAAAAACGGGCGTAACCCTGGTAATTACAGAGAAATTTAAGTAATGGCGGAGAGGGAGGGATTCGAACCCCCGGTACCCTTTCGGGTACGCCGGTTTTCAAGACCGGAGCCATCAACCACTCGGCCACCTCTCCGGGATTGCGTGTTGAAGCCTTATTGCTTCAGCGAGTCGCCGTGAACTTCTCGTTAGTTTACATCAGCCCGCCTGGGACTCAATGCGTCGCCGTCAGTCCGAAGGCTCGGGAATGAAACTCCATCACTTCAGCGAAGTGCGAGAAGAAATAGGCCGGGCTGTGATCGCCAGGATAGGCGTGATACTCGTGCTTCACGTGCTCCTTCACGAGCTCTTCGTGTAACTCGGCTGCTCCCTTTTCGAAGCCGTAATTGTCCTCCTGACCGCAGTTGAAATAAATGGCCAGCCTTTGCAGGGCGGCTGCATTTTTCTTTGCGAGTAACAGAGGGTTGTTCTCGTTCCAATGGCGCACGTCAATGGGCTTCCCGAAAACCGGGCCCAAGATCGAAAGGATCGGCACGCCGGTGCCGCCAGCCGCATCCAGTTGCTTCGGCGATTCGGTGATCAGGGCAGCGCTCTGCGCGCTCACGGCCGAGAACAGCTCCGGGTGCGCGAAGGCGAACCGCAAGGCTCCATAGCCTCCCATGGAAATACCGCTGATCGCTCTTCCCTGGCGTCCGGGACGGATCGAATATTTCTTCTCGATCAGGGGCATGAATTCCTGCAGGAAGAAATCGCTGTACGGGAACTTTCCGTTGGCGGAATTAATGTAGAAGCTGCGCCAGCCCTCGGGCGCAGCGATGAGGAAGTCACCCATCTTATGCTGGTTGCGCAGGTCGTCAAACAGTGTCCAGCCGCCGCTGTTGAAGAGAGTCTGCTCGTTGTCGCCCAACCCGTGCAAGAAATAGAGCACCGGATAGCGCCGCGGAGGCCGCTGCTTCGTCGCTGCATCGTATCCAGACGGTAAATAAACGCAATAGTGAACGGGGCGCTTGAGAATACGGCTTTCGAGAGCATTGCAGTCGATGCGGCTTTGTGCCGCTGCTGGGAGGCCACACAGGCAGAACAGACAGAGGAACAAACAAAGCGAACGGGAAAACGTCATTCCGATCAGTTTACTCGTAGCGCAGCGCCTGCACGGGGTCAAGCCGCGCGGCACGTCCCGCGGGATAAAGCCCGGACACCAGGCTGACGACGAAGGCAAACAGGATCGCGCCTCCCACCAGCCACCAGGGCACAGCCCAGAAATGCTCCGGCGGCAGCGATTGCCGCTTTAGATACACGTTCGTGCCGAGATTGATCACCTGGCCGATCGCCCAGCCCAGAGCCACGCCGACCATGCCGCCCAGAACGCCCATGGCACCGGCTTCGGCGAAGAACAGCTTTTTCACATCTCCATCGCTGGCACCGATCGCCTTCATGATGCCGATCTCGCGCCGTCGTTCGAGAATCGCCATGACCAGCGTATTAACAATGCCGATCGAGGCCACCATCAGGGCAAGACTCCCGAAGATCCCAAGGAAAGCGTATAGCACGGCAAAAAACTGGCGTAGCCCTCTGCTCGCATCAAGAATTGAAAATGCGCTGAAGCCCATCTTCTTGATCGCGTCCTCAACGCCTTGAATCTGGGCCGGATTCTTCACACGCACGCTGATCGAGGAGTAGACCGGCTGATCGCTATCGGCCCGCGCAATCTCGCGCAGATCGGTGGGCAGCATCACATGCAGGCTCTCTGCCAGTTTCAAAGGCAGGAATACTTTGGCTCGGGTGGGCCCGCGCATGCTTTCAGGGTCAAGATCAGAAACCCCGACGATCTTCAGCTTCTGTTCGCGCGATACAACCGAGTACGCTGCACCCGACACGTCTTCTGGCGCGGAAGTCCCCGCATTTGCTGCAGGACCCGGCGGACTGCTGGCACGCTGCGCATAGCGCATGGTCAGCTCTTTCCCAAGCAATGGCCTGGCCAGTTCTGAGACGCTTGGTTCGGACGCTCCCAGGGCCGGGGTCTTTCCTAAGAGTTCTTCGGCAAAAGATTTTTGCAATATCGCTTCGGGTGCGCCATCTGAGGAGAAGAAGTTGCCCTGCATGCCCTCGAACGCGTCATTGGTCTTAGCCGATTCCGGCAGCGCCGAAACCATCGTCAGATGAGGCTTATCATCGAAGCGCAGTTCGGTGGCGAATCGGATATCCGGATACGCCTCGGCTACATTCGGAATGCGCTCGATCTCCGCCCGCGCGGGTTCATCGAGCACGCGGCTTTCTCCCGGCGGCGGACCTTTGCGTTCTTCTTCCCGGCCCATGCCGCGCAATTCGCGCCGCGACGTCACCACAATCGTGTCGAACAATCCCGACTTCATCAGCCGCCGTGAAGCCATTTGCTGCAGCCCAATGCCGAGCGACAACATCGCCACCAAAGATGCCACTCCCACCGAAATGCCGACGGTAGTCAGCGAATTCCGCAGCAGGGATTCGCGCAGGTTCCGCAGCGCGAGTTCGGTAAGATCTGGAACCCTCATAACTGCCCTCGCGGCACACTCGGACGAAGATCCGCATGGATGTCGGCGGATGGATTCCGCCGATCGTCTATAAGCTTGCCGTCCGCCAGAAAAATCATGCGCTGAGCGTAGCGCTCAGCCAAAGCACGTTCGTGCGTCACCATCAGCACTGTCATCCCCAATTCCCGGTTGAAATCTCGCACCATGTCCATGATTTCAGTGCCGGTGCGGCTGTCCAGATTTCCGGTGGGCTCATCTGCCAACAAAAGCTGCGGACGATTGATGAGCGCGCGTGCCAGCGCTGCGCGCTGCTGCTCGCCGCCAGACAGTTCGCTGGGACGATGGTTCGTTCGAGCCCGCAGCCCAACTCGTTCCAGCGCTTGCTGAGCCATTTTTTGGCGCTCGTCTCGGTCAACTTCGGCAAAACGCAGCGGCAACTCCACATTCTCCGCGACGGTCATGCTGGCAATCAGATTGAATGATTGGAATACCATCCCGACCACATGCAGCCGGTACTTCGCGAGGTCCTCGCGCGAGAGTTTCGCTAGATCACGATCCTGCACGATGACACTGCCTGAGGTGGGACGGTCCAGCCCCGCAATCAGATTCAGCACAGATGATTTGCCTGAACCCGAACTGCCCAGCAGGGCGACGAACTCCCCGACGCCAATCTCAAGCGAAACGCCATCCACCGCCCGAATCTCGCTCTCGCCCATGCGGTAGTAGCGGCAAAGATTTTCGCTGCGGATCGCCACGGTTCCACGCGCGGCAGAAACTGGAGGTGCGGTCGTCACTAGCGCATCTCTCCCCGCAGCACGCGCAGAGCATCGCCGGCTTTCACCTCGCCGTTCTTCGCTTCCGTGCCGTTGCCATTGACGATCATGGCATCCCCCTCGCCGGGAGCGAGAAAGAGATTCTCTTCGACGCCGTGCTGCCGCGTGTACAAGTCGTAGTAGCGTCCGCGGGCGGCGTAGAGCTGCGCGTGCGTACCACGCTCGATGATGCGCCCTTGCTCCATCACTAAAATCTGATCGGCGCGGCGGATAGTTGACAGCCGGTGGGCAATGACGAACGTGGTGCGTCCCTGCATGAGATACGACAAACCTTGCTGGATCATATGTTCGGATTCCGAGTCCAGGCTCGACGTTGCCTCGTCCAGAATCAGGATGCGCGGCTCGGCCAGAATGGCGCGGGCAATCGAGATGCGCTGCCGCTGGCCGCCCGAGAGCTTTACCCCACGTTCGCCTACCACGGTCTCGTACTTCTCCGCAAAAGACTCGGCGAATTCATCTACGCGCGCAATGCGGCAGGCCCGCATGATCTCTTCTTCGGTCGCATTCGGGCGCGAGAAGGCGACGTTTTCACGGATCGTTCCATCAAACAGGAAGGACTCCTGCAGTACCACTCCGAGGCGCGTGCGGAACGAGTCCAGACGTACCGTGCTCAGGTCAATATTGTCTACGCGGATCGTACCTTTCGTCGGCACGTAAAACGCGCACACCAGGCCGATCGTCGTCGATTTCCCGGACCCAGATGAACCAACTAACGCCGTTACCGTTCCCGGCTGCGAGCGGAAGGATACATTGTGCAGTACTTCATGGTCGCCATCGTAACTGAAGCTCACATCCTCGAACTCCACCGTGCCCACGATGTCTTCGAGGAAAACCGAGCGCTTGGGGTTCTGATCCTCGGGACGCTCGCGCATAATTTCCTGGGTGCGCTCCAATCCCGCCAAAGCCTCGGTCAGCTGGGTGCCGATTGAAACCACTTGCATGATGGGCGCGACCAGAAACACAAGCAGGAAGTTGAAGGAGAAGTAACTTCCGGGAGTTAATGTGTGGGCCACCATCTGGCGTCCGCCGATGTACATGGTTGCGGCGCCCACGCCACCCAGCAGCACGCTGGCCGACAGGCTCATCAACGAAGTTGCCGTCAGTGTGCGCATCACGTTGTCGAGCAGCCGCTTCACGCCGCCGGCAAAAATTTTCTCTTCCCGCTTTTCTGCGTGATATCCCTTGATCACCCGCACCCCGCCCAGAGATTCCGTCAGGCGCCCGATGACCTCTGCGTTGATCTTGCTGCGTTCGCGGAAGATGGGGCGAATGGTGGCAAACGCTTTGTTCAGTGCTATGGCAAAGCATCCCAGCGAACCGACGGCAATGAGCGTCAGTGGCGCGCTAATCCGTAGCAGCAGCACCAGTGCGATGCCCGCAGCCAGAATGCCTCCCGCAAAATCGACGAGTCCGGTTCCCAGCAGATTCCGCACGCCCTCTACATCGCTCATGATGCGCGAAACCAGCGCGCCGGTCTTATTCGCATCGTAAAATCCGACGGGAAGCCGCGAGATGTGAACCTGCACTTCTTGCCGCAGATCGGCAATCAGTCGCTGGGCGGCTTTCGAAAGCAATTGCGTCAAAGAAAATGACGTAACACCCTGGATGACGGTGGCCACCAGAACCCAAAACACCAGCGGCCGCAGTAGGCTGATCTGATGCTTGGTGACCACGTTATCAATCAGGAATTTCGAGGAATACGGCAGCACGAATCCGGCGAGCTTATTGATTGCCATCAGCACGAAGCCAACAGCCAGCAAGCGCCGCCGCGGGCGCATGAGCTTCCAGACTTCCGGCCAGACGGCCTTCAATCGCTGGATCTTGGGAGGTTTCTCGGCTTCTTTGGTCGGGGAACTCAATCTACTGTTTGACTCCGTAGGGCGCGGCCAGGGTTCAATATTACTGCATTGTTTCGGCCTGTGCCGATGCGGTCTTCCAGGCCAGCGGCTGTGACAGCAAACGCGCCAGCGTTGTATGCTCGGGGCGTGTCCCGCCCATCCCCGCCGGAGCGTTCGCTGACCCTGGGCCTGCTGCTCGGGTTGCTCATCACGCTGTCCGCGGTCCTGGCATACTCGGCTTACATCACGTGGCAAATCAAGGGCCTGCGCCAATTACAGACCAACCTTGTCGACCGCAATCGCAAGGACTCCTTACAGTTATTGCGGATCCAAAACGATCTCAATCTGCTCGCCGTGGCCATGCGTGACATGGTCAGCAGCGACGAGCCGTATCCCCTGACGGCATGGTCGGCGCAGTTCCAGCGCATTCGCACCGATCTCGATGACGCCATGCGGCTTGAGGCTGGTTTCGCCGCCGCCAGCCGCACTCCCGAGCAGAGCGCGTTCCTGAGCCGCTCTTTCACTCAGTTCTGGGACGCCGTCGACCGCATCTTTGCACTCGCGCAGGAACGCAAAGAGAAGGAGGCCCGCGAGCAGATCCAGCTTTCCTTGCAGGAGCGGCAAGCGGCCCTCAGCACAGCCGTCGCCCGCCTCCTCGTGCAAAACAGCGAGAACGAGGAGCAGGCAGGGCAGCGCATCGTTCAGATTTACGACCGTGTGGGGCGGCAGGTTTATGTCTTTCTCGCATGCACGTTGCTTGCAATTCTGCTCAACGGACTGTCCCTGATCCGCTGGAACCGCCGCCTCTTTGCCCGCATGGAGGAGATTTCTGAACGCCGCAGCGAACTTGCCCAAAAACTGATCGCCACGCAGGAATCCACTCTGCGCTACATTTCGCGAGAACTGCACGACGAGTTCGGACAAGTCCTGACCGCTGTAGGCTCCATGTTGCGCCGCGCCGGAACCCATGCTCCCGAAGGCTCCTCTTTGCGCGCCGACTTGCAGGAAGTGCTTGAAACCGTCCAGACGACGCTGGAAAGCGTGCGCAGCCTCTCCCAAGCCCTGCACCCGGTCATGCTTGATGAAGCTGGACTGGAGAGCACGATGGACTGGTATATCCCCAACGTAGAAAGGCAAACGGGAATTGCCATATCCTATGAGAAGCAGGGGGAGCCGTTTCCCGTCGACGGCGCGGCTGGAGTACACGTCTACCGTATCCTGCAAGAGGCTTTGAATAACGTAGCGCGCCACTCGGGAGCGAAGCAGGCATGGGTCCGATTGCGCTTTCTGCCCCGCACGCTCGAGTTGGAGATCGAAGACCGCGGCAGCGGATTCCATGAGCGTCCGAGCAAACGTGGCATCGGCCTGGTTGCGATGCGTGAGCGCTCCGAACTCATGGGTGGCAACATTGTGTTCTCGCATCCTGCCGATGGCGGAACCTTAGTGCATCTAACTGTACCGAGGGAGAAAGCGGAGTCTTATGGAAAAGAAGATCACAGTGTTGCTCGTGGATGATCACAGTTTGGTGCGGCGCGGCTTCCGGCGCATGCTCGAAGATGAGTCAGACATGGAAGTGGTCGGCGAGGCGGGCGACGGCGAGGAATCGATCCGGCTAGCGAAGCAATTGCAACCCCAGGTCGTCGTGATGGACTGCGCCTTGCCCGGCATGAACGGCTTGCAGGCGACACGGCAGATCATGGAAGACATGCCCAACACTGCGGTGCTCATGCTCAGCATGCATACCGAGAGCACATGGGTGCGGCAGGCAATTGAAGCTGGGGCTAAGGGATACATTCTTAAAGACGCTCTCGATCTCGAACTGGATGCCGCGATCCGCAAAGTCGCCTCCGGTGAAACCGTCTTTGACCCTAAAGTTGAGCAGCGCTCCGTACTAAAGGGCGAGCGCAGCGCCGCCCTCACGCAAAGAGAGTTGGAAGTCCTGCAGATGATCGTCGACGGCAAATCGAATAAAGAGATTGCCAGCGCGCTGGAGCTAAGCGCCAACACGGTTGCCGTGCACCGCGCCAACATCATGAACACGCTTGGCATTCACAAAACTGCGGAACTGGTCGTCTACGCAATTCGCGCCGGGTTGGTGAACGTTCCGTGAACCGTCGCTCTTTCCTGGGGGGCCTGGCAGGAATAGCGTCGTGGTCGCATATGCATGGCCTGCATACGTGGGCCGCGCAGGCGGCCGGTCCTTCGCCGGGCTTCCGCTTCGCCGACGTTACCAGCCAGGCCGGTATCCAGTTTTTTCACAATAGCGGTGCCTTCGGCGGCAAGTACCTGCCTGAGACTCTTGGCTCTGGTTGCGCCTTTTTGGATTATGACCGCGACGGCTGGCAAGACATTCTGCTGATCAATGGCGCCGACTGGCCCGGTCATAAGAAGAATCGCACCACCCTCCGCCTCTATCACAACAATAGAAACGGCACGTTCACCGACGTGACGGCCCGCGCCGGACTCGACGTGGAACTCTATGGCATGGGCGTCGCCGTCGGCGACTACAACAACGATGGTTTCCCTGACATCCTGATCACCTGCGTCGGCCAGAACCGGCTGTTTCACAATACCGGCAAGGGAAAATTTGTTGATGTCACCAGCGCCGCCGGCTTGGGCAAGCGCGAAGGCTTCAGCACCTCCGCCCTGTGGTTCGACTACGATCGAGACGGCCTGCTTGATCTTTTCGTATGCAATTACGTCAAGTGGTCGCCGGAGCACGACGTCTTCTGCAGCCTCGATGGCAAGCACAAATCGTATTGCACACCGGAAGCCTATCGCGGAGAAACTTGCTGGCTCTTCCACAATCGCGGTAATGGCACATTCGAAGATGTCACTGCCTCAAGCGGGATCTTCGACAGCAGTTCCAAGTCGCTGGGAGTCGCGTTGTTCAACAACCATGACGGCTGGCCCGATCTGCTGGTGGCCAACGATACGCAGCCCAATAAGCTTTATCGCAACCAGCGAAACGGCACGTTCAAAGACGCGGCTGTGGAAGCCGGGCTCGCCTTCAGCAGCGAAGGAAAAGCCCGGGCCGGCATGGGTGTGGACGTTGCCGATTTCGATAACTCCGGCTCGCCGGGAGTCGCGATTACTAATTTCGACAACGAGATGATCGGGCTCTATCGCATGAGCGGCAAGAGTTTCGAAGATATCGCGCCGCAGTCGGGAGTCGGTAATGCCTCGCGAAATAGTCTTGGATTCGGCTGCTCTTTCCTCGATGTGAACCTCGATGGCTGGCTTGACTTTGTCGTCGCCAATGGCCACATCGACGAAACGGTGCGCAATATTCGCGGCAATGTGGGGTATGCGCAACCTCCGGCGCTGTTTCTAAACGGCGGCAGAGGGACCTTTCGCGATGTTGCCGCGCAAGCGGGCGGCAATTTCGATCAGCCCAAAGTGGGACGCGGCCTGGCGTATGGCGACTTTGATCGCGACGGCGATCTCGACCTCCTGATCACCACCAACAATGGCCCGGCGTATCTCTACCGCAACGACCAACTCAGCGGGAATCGCAGCATCCGCTTTCGCCTGACGGGCACAAAGTCGAACCGTGACGCCATCGGCGCCCTGGTGCAGGTCTACGCGGGTGGAGTGACGCAATCCCGCCTGGTAAAAGGCGGCTCCAGTTATCTGTCGCAATCCGAACTTCCGGTGACGTTCGGTCTGGAAAAGCAGGACCGCATCGAGCGGGCGGTAATCACCTGGCCGAGTGGAAGAGTTGAAGAATACAAAATTCTGGACGCCGGCCGTGCTTATGAATGCACCGAAGCAAAAGGTATTGTGCCACAGAATGGCTACTGACTCGACGCCGCAGTATTCCTGACTACACTCCCTGCGGCCGCCAGATCGATTTCCACTGTATCGCTCACTCGCAGAAACAACGTGCTCGGATTCTTCATGCCCCACTTCGCGTATGGAATCGTGAAGTGAACCTTGGCAGTCCAGTGATCCGCCGACATATCCACCTGCGCCGGGACAGTAACTTCGCGGTCCGCGCCATGAATGCTGAAAATCCCATGTACTAGCACGGACGACTTGCCTTCGCTGGGAATCTTGCCGTCGATCCGATCCGGGCGAAAAGCGATTTCCGGATAACGGGCGCTCTCCAGAACTTCTTTGTGCATCTTGCGGTCGCGCATGCCGCTGCCGCTCTGCCCGCTGCCGGCATCCACCACAATCTCGCCCTCGACTTTTCCAGAAGGTTTAATTTGCAGGTTTCCCTCTTTCACCTTGAACGTTCCATGCACCGTGTGGAGCACGTCCCCCAGGGTGAACTGCACCGAACTTTGCGCGGGATCAAGCTGGAAAGCAGTCTCCTGACCAAGCGCAAGTGCCGCGCCGCCGGCCAATAGCAGCGTCACTCGCAATAAATATTTTGAAACATTCCTCCGCGTCATGATTCCGCTGTCAATAACCCCCATCCCAGCGTCAACCCATCCCAAACCAGACGTTGTGGCGGTAGCGCTCCGACATGCAAAGCCAGCAACTTACGAAAAATCTCTGGACGCTTTTGAAAAGCTTGCAGCGTGCGATGTTGCAATCGCTGACGCCCATCCAGAGTGAGCATCAAGCGGGCCATCAATAGCGGGCGCAAAGCCAGTCGTCTGTGCTCGTATTGATAAGGCGTGAGGTCCCCGGCTTCCAGACATTCCGCTAATACTACGGCTTGGCTGAATGCCAGCCTTAGTCCTTCACCCGTAATCGCGTCGACCGTGCCGGCCGCATCCCCGATCAATGCCACATTGTCTCGCCACACGTGCTTAAGTCGCCGGTTCCCCGTGATCGCTCCCCTTTCCGCAGTGATGAGTGCAGCGCTTTTTAGCCGTTCGGCAAGAACAGGTAAGTACTTGAGGCTCTCCTCCACGCGCAGGTTGGGATCTTTTGATGCAACCGCGACACATACCTCATCCCCACCCACAGCCGTCGCGTACCCCTGGCAACGATTCCCCCAGTGGACTTCCATGTGGTCGGTCCAGGGAGCGGTCCGGTAATGGCGTCGAAATGCATATCGCAGACGAGGCCGTGAGGACTGTTCCAGCCCGGCCCACCGCCGTACACGCGAATTCGAGCCATCGGCGCCCACAATCCAGCGCGCTCGCATAAAGCTGCCCCCGGCATACACGCCTGCCGAACAAATATCGATCACCGGAGTCTTCCAGAGCAGTTCCGCACCCAACTGTGCTGCGCGTTCGATCATGACGCGATGAAGCACGGTACGGCGCACCGCGAGACCGCAGTCATGGTTCGGAAAAAGAGCATCGGCCGACGAATATGCACTTACAAACCGAATACCGCGAAACGGCTGAGCCTCAGCAAGTGGAAGTTGAATACCCAAACGCTGCAAGGCCGCCAGCCCATCGGGCATGAGGCCTTCACCGCAGGCCTTGTCGATCGGCGGCTGGCTCCCATCGGCAACCATCACGCGAAGTCCGCGCTGGCGGGCTGCAATCGCCGCGGCCAGCCCCGCTGGACCGCCCCCAATAATGAAAACATCTGTGGAATTGCGCAACCAGCCCGACCTCACCACCGCAGAAGTACGATCTCCGAACAAAATCCCGGACCCATGGCCGCCAGAATTCCTAACGTGCCCGGCTCGGGCCGCCGGTTTGCCATTACATCTTCGAGCACAACCAGCACCGAGGCAGAAGACAAGTTTCCCACCCGCTTCAGACAATCCCACGAGGCGTCGAGCTGGCCATCGTTGAGATCGAGCGCCGCAGCTGTGGCTTCCAGAACTTTTGGGCCGCCTGTGTGCAGCACCCAACTTTTGATATCGCTGCGCTTGTGCCCCTGATCGGCGAGAAACGCATCCACATCATGCCCGAGGTGTTCACGAATAAGTACAGGCACTTCGGGCGACAGAGTGATCCGGAATCCCTTCTCCGTCACCTTCCATCCCATCATCTCTTCCGTATTGGGATAGAAGACGGATCGTGTCGCAAGAACTTCCGGGCCGGTGACCTGCAATTCGTCTCCAGCAACAATCACGGCAGCTGAACCATCGGCGAACAGTCCAGACGAAATCAGGTTTGCGACGGAAAGATCGTCGCGCTGAATGGTTAACGAGCAAAGCTCGACCGAGACCAATGCGGCGGCCTGTGAAGGATAGGCACGTACATAGTCGGCCGCGCGCGCAATTCCCGCCGCACCCGCGACGCACCCCAGCCCAAAAATTGGGACGCGCCGAATATTCACTGGCAGGCCCATGCGGTTGATCAGCAGCGCATCGATTGACGGGCTCGAGATGCCTGTCACCGAAGTGAAAAAGAGCGATCCCAAATCGCTCGCCTCCAGCCCCGCATGGTGCAGAGCGCGGCAGAGCGCCTGCTCGCCCAGTTCCTGCGCGACCTCAATCCAAACGTCGTTCGCTTTTCCCCAGGTGTCCAGCTCGTTATATTTTTCCGGAGGGATCGCCAAATGACGGCCGTTTACGGCCACATTGCGATGTAGGCGCGCCAGCATCTGGGGATTCTTCAACCGGTCGCCCCAGTACTCTTGCAATTTTTCCAGCAGGAATTTTTGCGGGTAGTAATTCTTCGGGAAGGCGCTCGCGGCGCTGGCTATTTTCATTGGTCAGGGTCCGTCCCGGCACGGTTCAGCGCCTTTACCGCCGGATATCGGGATATGCAGTTAGATGACCGGGCGCTGTCTGCGGTTGTCCTTGCCTCCTGCGTGCCGACCAGAGCATTGTCGCAACGACGAAGCGCCTGAATTGTCACATTGTTGTAATAATAATGGAAAATTGGCCCGAATACGTGCCGCGCCAACAGTGCACAACAATTGAATCAGATCGAACTTACGGCGTGATCGCAATCGACGTCGCCGTTCCCGGAACAGTGTAAGTCTGAACCGAGGTCAGCGTCCCGCTATTGGGATTGAGAGCAAACGACTGCACCGACGTGGAACTCCCTTGATTCCCCACGAAAAGAAATTTTCCGCTCACATCGCTGGCGATGACACTCGGATTCGTTCCCGTGCCGAATGGCGAACTCCCCAACAAAGTCAATCCGCCATCGGAAGCGATGGTATAGGCCGAAAGGTTTGTCGACCCTTGGTTCGCGACGTAAAGATACTTGCCGGTCTTTTCGATCAGCAAAGATACCGGGGCAATATACGACTGCCCGATCGGTGAATTTTGCAGGGCCGTGAGCGATCCGTCGCTGTTAATCGTGAACTCTGAGATCGTGCTGTGCAACTTGTCCGCCGTGTACAGGAATTTTCCCGCGGAGTCGATCGCGAGACCGAAAGGATCGTCTCCAGTCTGAAAGGGAGACCCCGTGACTGGCGTTCCCAGCACCCCTTTGTTCACCGGAAACACTTCGATGAATCCCGTGGAGCCTTCGCCGGTCACATAGAGAAAATTGTCAGAGGGCGACAACTTCATATTCATTGCCACTATACCGATGGGAAAATTGCTGCCGACCTGCGTCAGCGCGCCACTACTGGCGTCGATTGAAAATACCGAAATATCTAAGGAGCCGGAATTGGCTACGTAGAGAAAGCTTCCCGCTGAATCCATTGTGAGGAGGGTGGGAACGGAACCCGTAGTCGTGCGCGGCGTCACCTCGGTAAGCGTGCCTGTCTTCGAGATGGTGTATAGCGAGATATTCCCTTGCGGCGTGGCCCCGGAGTTCGCGGCATACAGAAACTTCCCCGACGGATGCATCGCCAGCGACTCGACTCCTTGGCCTGCCAGGATGGGACTGACAGACAATGTCGTCAAGACGCCCGAATTTGGATCCTCACGGTAAGCGACAATTTCACTCGATGCGGGAATCGCCGCATACAGATACCGGCTGCTCGTCGTTCCACAACCTACCCACGTGGCTATGCCTCCACAAACAAGGAACAGAGCCGCAGCTTTCTTTAGCATCCCTCACTCCTCATGAAATTTGAACTTGGAATCGCTGGCTGCCCGGGACCGCTCCAGGACAAACGGAATTGTATTTCAGGCAGTGTTGCGCGTGCTCTCTATCATACGGGACAAGCGATTTTTGCGCAGCCCCGGGCGCAGCTGACTCTGCGATGCGATATGTCTCCAGTCAGGTTGTACCACCTCGGCCCCGGGACGGAGAGGTTCTAACCAGCGGTCAATCGACAATGCCTTCAATGCGCGGGGCTCGGCCGTGGCGGCCCGGGCGGCGCGGTCTGTGGCAGAGCATGATCTGCTCCCCCGCGCAGTGCCAGCCTCAAGCGGTCGAGATAAACATATACGACGGGCGTGGTGAACAATGTCAGCATCTGGCTCACAATCAGTCCGCCGACAATCGTAATACCCAGTGGCCGATGCAGTTCCGAACCCACGCCACTCTCCAAGGCCAGCGGCAACCCGCCCAGCATCGCGGCCATCGTCGTCATCATGATCGGCCGGAAGCGCAAGATGCATGCGTCATAAATCGCCTCGACCGGTTTCTTGCCTTCATTGCGCTCCACTTCCAGCGCTACGTCAATCATCATGATCGCGTTCTTTTTTACCAACCCAATCAGCAGGATGATCCCGATCATCCCGATCACGTTCAGCTCATTGTGCGTCAACAGCAACGCCAGTAGCGCTCCCACCCCGGCAGACGGGATCGTTGAAAGAATCGTAATCGGGTGCATGTAGCTCTCATACAACATGCCCAATACGATATACACCGCCGCTAGAGCCGTAATGATCAGGGTCAGCATGTTGGACTTCGAATCCTGGAATGCCGCGGCCGTCCCTTGGAAGCTTGCAGTAATCGACGGCGGGAATCCGATGCTGCGTTCAGCCTTCTCAATCGCGTCCGTCGCCTCTCCCAGCGATACTCCCGGCGCCAGATTGAATGAAATCGTCGCCGAAGGCACCTGCCCCTGATGGTTGACCGCCAGCGGTGTATTCGAAGGCTCAAAATGAGTGAACGCCGACAAAGGAATAGGCTGTCCCGTGGTCGATTTCAGATAAATATTCTGCAGCGCTTCCGGCGTCTGCTGAAATTGCTCCGCCACCTCCATCACCACGTGATATTGGTTCAGCGGAAGATACATGGTAGAAACCTGACGTTGCCCGAATGCGTCGTAGAGAGCATTGTCCAGCGTCTGCGGCGTGATCCCCAGCCGGCTGGCCGTATCACGGTCGATCACGAGTTTAGCCTGCAGCCCCTTATCTTGCTGATCTGAGTTCTGGTCCCGCAACTCCGGTAATTGCCTCATCTTCTGCAACAGCCGGGGAGCCCACGAATTCAATTCGTTGACGTCCGCACTCTGTAGTGTGTACTGGTATTGCGCATTCCCATAACGCCCGCCAATCGTAAGCTCCTGTGACGATTGCAATATCAACGTAGCCCCCGGTACCACGGCCAGCTTTCCTCGCAGGCGATTGATCACATCGTCGGCCGACGGGTAGTGGCATGCCTGCCAAAAATGTTGTTTCAGGCAGGGCGCTCGCTGCTCCAACGGTTTCAGCATCACGAAGAACCGGCCTTGATTTAATGCTGTATTTCCTCCCGTGAAGCCTGCCATCGTGTCCACTGCGGGATCCGCCATCACAACGTCAACGTAACGCCCCATCTTCTCCGCCATCGAGTGAAATGAGATGTCCTGCGCGCCGATCACTGTCCCCTGGATGCGCCCGGTATCCTGCTGGGGGAAAAATCCCTTCGGCACGATGATGTACAACCACACGCTTAAAGCCGCAACGCCAATCGTTGCCAGGAGCGTCACGAACTGATATCGCAATACCCACTTCAGGGCATGCGTATAACCTCTCAGCAGGCGGTCAAAGGACCACTCACTGGTGCGGTAAAAGATATTGTGCTTCTGGTCCTTCTTCGGCAGCCTTAGGAACTTTGCGCACATGGTCGGCGTCGTTGTCAGCGAAACCACCAGCGACACTGCGATCGCCACACTCAACGTGACGGCAAATTCGCGGAAGAGCCTCCCCACAATTCCGCCCATCATCAGCAACGGGATAAACACCGCCACAAGCGATGTGCTCATCGACACGACCGTAAATCCAATTTCCGCCGCTCCCTTGAATGTTGCCTGCACCACTCCCATGCCGTGCTCTACATAGCGCGTGATGTTTTCTAGCACCACGATCGCATCGTCCACCACGAACCCGGTTGAAATCGCAAGCGCCATCAGCGATAAGTTATCCAGGCTGTACCCCAGCAAGTACATCACCCCAAAGGTTCCTACCAGCGAAAGCGGGACCGCAATACTGGGGATGATCGTCGCCCGCACGGTGCGTAAAAATACGAACACAACCATGATCACCAGGCCGATGGAAATCAGCAGCGTTCGCTCAATATCCTTGACCGACGCTCTCACCGACACCGTGCGATCCATCACAACGGAGAGCTGCATCGACGGTGGAATGGAGGATTGCAGGAAGGGGATCACCGCTTGTACCCGATCCACGGTGTCGATAATGTTCGCTCCCGCCTGGCGGAAAATCGCCAGCATCACTCCCTGCTTCCCATTAATCAACCCGAGATTGCGGCTATCTGTTCGTGAATCGATCACCTCGCCGACATCGCCAAGCCGCACCGCCGCCCCATTGTGGTAGGCCACGATGAGGGGACGATACTGGTCCGCCGTAAACAGCTGGTCGGTGGCCTCGACCGTATACAGTCTCGATCCGTCCGAGACTGCGCCCTTGGGCCGGTTAGCATTCGCCGCGTTCAGGGCATTCCGTACCGTGTCCAGACCGATTCCAAGCTTGTTCAACAGAGTCGGATTGACTTCCGCCCGCACCGCCGGTTGCGATGATCCCCATACAAAAACCTGCCCCACGCCCTCCACCTGTGCCAGTTTCTGCGCCAGGATGGAGTCGGCCGCATCGTACATGCGAGGCACAGTCACCGTATCCGAAGTTAGTCCCAACAACAGAATGGGAGCATCCGAGGGATTCACCTTGCGATAACCGGGATTGTTCGGCAGGTTCGCGGGCAACTGGCTGCGTGCTGCGTTGATCGCGGCTTGCACATCGCGCGCCGCCGCATCAATATTCCGGTTCAGGTCGAACTGGAGGGAAATTCCAGTGCTTCCCAGTTGGCTCGAGGAAGTCATCTGGTTGATCGCCGCGATGCGTCCAAACTGCCGCTCGAGCGGCGTCGCTACCGCCGACGCCATGGTTTGCGGATCGGCTCCCGGCAACGAAGCGCCGACGCTGATCACGGGAAAATCCATCTTCGGCAATGAGGCGACTGGAAGAAAATTGAAGGCAAGGATTCCTGACAGTAGCAGTGCCGCCGCCAGCAGCGATGTGCCAATCGGACGCCGGATAAATGGAGCCGAGATACTCATCGCTTAGTCCGTCATGCCCTCTTGCGGAATGGGATTGCCGATCCCGTGGCGCGCAAATCTCTGCGCCAGGCGGTCAAACCAGAGATAGACAACCGGCGTTGTGTAGAGCGTCAACAGCTGGCTCAGCAATAGTCCACCCACGATCGTGATGCCTAGCGGCCGGCGCAACTCCGCGCCCGTTCCCGTGCCCAGGGCCAGCGGTAGCCCGCCTAGCAGCGCCGCCATCGTCGTCATCATGATCGGCCGGAAGCGCAGCAGGCAGGCCTGGTAGATGGCTTCTTCCGGCGGCTTGTGCTCCTCGCGCTCGGCTTCTAGCGCAAAGTCGATCATCATGATCGCGTTCTTCTTCACAATACCGATCAGCAGGATGATTCCTATCAGCGCCACCACCGTAAGATCATTTCCCGTCAACATCAACGCCAGGATCGCGCCCACGCCTGCGGAAGGCAGCGTCGAAAGAATCGTGATGGGATGTATATAGCTCTCGTACAGCACTCCCAGCACGATGTAAACGGTAATCACGGCCGCCAAAATCAAGTAAGGTTCGGAAGACAGTGAGTTCTGAAACGCTGCCGCAGTCCCCTGGAAGGCAGCATGAATACTCGGCGGTAACTGAATGTCTTTTTCTGCCTGCTGAATTTGCTTGGTCGCGTCACCCAGCGATGCTCCCGGCGCCAGGTTGAATGACAGCGTCACGACCGGAAACTGCCCCTGATGATTCACCGCCAGCGACGCGCTCGTTGAATTCATGTGCGTGAAGGCACTGATTGGCACCGGCGACCCGTTCGTGGCCACAGTCGCACTATTGGCGGTTGGAGCGCCCGTATTTGGTGTGACCGAACTGGGACGGATGTAAATGTCTCTCAGGTTCTCTGGAGTCTGCGCGAAATTCGGCAGAACCTCTAGAACCACGTGGTACTGGTTCAGCTGGGTGAAAATGGTCGAGACCTGCCGCTGCCCGAACGCATCGTAGAGCGTGTTGTCGATCGCCTGCGGATAGATTCCCAGCCGCGAAGCCGTGTCGCGGTCAATCGTTACGTTCGTTCGCAAGCCGTTATTGAGCTGATCGGTGGCTACATCCCGCAGCGCCGGCAGAGTCTGCAGCTTAGACACTAGCTTTGGCGTCCACTGCGCTAACTCTTGTGCGTCCGCATCTTCGATCGAGTACTGGAACTGCGTCCGGCTCACGCGGTCTTCCACCGTGAGATCCTGCACCGGCTGCATGTACAGCGTGATACCTTGCACCTTTTCGAGCTCCGGTTGCAGCCGCCGGATAATAGCTGACGCATCATCGGAGCGCTGGTCGAGTGGCTTGAGGTTAATCTGGATTCGCCCTTGGTTCGGCGTCGTGTTCGTGCCGTCGACTCCGATAAACGAAGAGAGGCTCTCCACAGCCTTATCTTGAAGAATGACCTTCGCCAGTTCCTGCTGCCGCTGCGCCATCGCCTCGAAAGAAACATAATCCGGCGCTTGCGAAACGCCGAGAATCACGCCCGTATCCTGCACTGGGAAAAATCCTTTGGGCACGATCACGTACAGAAACAGGGTGAGCACCAGAGTCGCCGCCGTCACCAGCAGGGTCGCCGTTTGGTGTTGGAGCACCCATTTCACGGTGCGTCCGTAAAAAGCAATGATGCGGTTGTACAACTCTTCTGTCTTCTCGTAGAACTTTCCCTGCTCACCTTCTTTGCGCTGTTTGAGCAGCTTGGCGCTCATCATGGGCGTCAGGCTGAGAGATACAGCCGCCGAGACCAGGATGGTGACTGCCAACGTGATCGCAAATTCTCGGAACAGTCTTCCCACGATATCGCCCATGAACAGCAGCGGAATCAGCACAGCAATCAGCGAAACAGTCAGCGAAATGATCGTGAAGCCGATCTGCTCCGATCCCTTCAACGCCGCATCCAGCGGGGAATCTCCCGCTTCGAGGTAACGATCGATGTTCTCGATCATCACGATCGCGTCATCCACCACAAACCCGGTGGAGATCGTCAGGGCCATCAGCGTCAAATTGTTCAGGCTGTAGCCCAGCAGGTACATCACCCCGAACGTTCCGATCAGCGAGAGCGGCACGGCAACGCTGGGAATGGTGGTCGCCGAAACATTACGCAGAAAAAGGAATACGACCATCACCACCAGGGCGATGGCCAACATCAATTCGAACTCAACATCCTTCACCGAAGCGCGGATCGTCGTGGTCCGGTCGGTGAGGATCTGCACTTTAACCGCGGTTGGCAGCGAGGCTTGCAACTGAGGCAGCAGCTTTTTGATCCGATCGACCACACTGATGATGTTGGCCCCGGGCTGCCGCTGGATGTTGACGATCACGGCTGGGGTCAGGTTCATCCACGCCGCGAGCTGATCGTTCTCGGTTCCATCGATCACATTGGCAACATCACTCAGCCGTATCGGAGCGCCGTTGTGGTAGGCAATCACGATCGGCTTGTACTGTTCGCTGGAGAAGAGCTGATCGTTGGCCCCAATCGTGTATGACTGCCGCTGCCCGTCGATCACGCCCTTGGCCTGATCCACATTGGCTTGGGCAAGCGATGCCCGCAAATCTTCAAGGCTCAGCCCGTAGGAAGCGAGCGCCGTCGGATTGGCTTGAATGCGTACTGCCGGTTTCTGTCCGCCGCTGATCGAGACCAGTCCCACTCCCGGAAGCTGTGAAATTTTCTGCGCCAGTGAAGTGTCGGCCAGATCTTCCACCTTCGAAAGCGGCAAAGAGTCCGACGTCAGTGCCAACGTCAGGATCGGCGCGTCCGCGGGATTCACCTTGTTATAGATCGGAGGATTCGGCAGATCCGCAGGCAAGTAGGTGGAACCGGAGTTGATCGCGGCCTGCACTTGCTGCTCTTCCACGTCGATATTCTGGTCAAGGCCGAACTGCAGGGTGATGACGGAACTACCGAACGAACTGGTCGACGTCATCTGGCTCAATCCGGGCACTTGCCCGAACTGCCGCTCCAGAGGCGATGTTACCGACGACGCCATCACCTCGGGGTCTGCTCCGGGATAAAAGGTCACGACCTGGATCGTCGGATAATCTACCTCGGGAAGCGCCGAAACCGGCAGTTGCAAATACGCAACCGCGCCCACGAGCAGCACGCCTACCATCAGCAGCGTGGTCGCGACCGGCCGCAAGATAAATAATCTGGAAGGGCTCATGAGCCAGGAACACCTGAAATCGGCTCCGCGGAGACTCCCGGCGCTCCCTGGTGGGGCGTACGCCGCACAGCTCCTGTCACGGGCGCCGCACTCCCGGCGCTCGGAGTGCTGTTGCGCGGTTCGATTTTGCTGCCTCTCTGCAGCTTATCTTGTCCATCCGTGACCACCGTCTCTCCAGGATTCACTCCCTGGGTGACCACCGTCGTATCGCCCTGCGTCAAGGCTACGGTCACCGCTTTATCCTGCACGGTATTGTCCGGATTTACCGTGTAAACATATGTTCCTTGGGGACCGCGTAGCAATGCCGCTGTCGGAACGACGGTGCTGCTCTTTCGCGTCTCCACCAGCAAGTCCGCGTTCACGAATTGATTGGGCCAGAGCTTGTTGTCTTTGTTATCGAACACCGCCTTCAGTCTTGCCGTTCCTGTGGTGGGATCGATCTGGTTATCGATCGTCAGCAGCTTACCCGCCGCCAGCTTCGTCTGATCATCGCGGCTGAACGCGTCCACTTCCAAAGTTCGCTTGCCCATTTGCTGCGAAACTTTAGGCAACACATCTTCAGGCAGCGTGAAGATCACCGCGATGGGCTGGAGTTGCGTCAAAATCAGCATCGGATTCGTGTCCGAGGCATGCACAATATTCCCGGGATCCACTTGCCGCAAGCCAATTCTGCCGCTGAATGGCGCCGTGATATGGCAGTACGTGATGTTCAATTTTGCGCTGTTGATTTGTGCCTGGTCGTTGCGCACCGTCCCGTCCAGTTGATCCACCGTCGCTTTTTGAGTATCTACCTGCTGCTGCGCAATGCTGCTGGAAGGAATCAGCGCCGTGTAGCGCTCCAGGTTGAGCCTGGCGTCGCGCAACTGCGCCTGATCGCGGAATAACTGGGCCTGCATCTGCTCCAGTTGCACCTCGTAAGGCCGCGAATCGATCTCGAGCAGCAATTCTCCCTGGTGGACCTCTTGTCCCTCGCGGAAATTCACTTTCATGATTTGCCCGTCAATTCGACTCTTGATGTTCGCCGTGTTGAAGGCCGTTACGGTTCCCAGGCCCGAGAGATACACCGGCACATCCTGTTTCTGCACGGGCGCAACAGAGACTGAAACCGAGCGCGGACCCGCCGCATGGGCTTTCTGTTGCTGTTTGGAATCGGCCGTGCTGCAGCCGAATGAAACTGCGCAAACTGCCGCAAGAATGCAGAGGATCGCGGTGCGAATCATTCGTTCCGCATCTGATTTGCTATGAATATCGATTATGTTCACCATTCGTCCGTTCGTACGCCCAGCATGAGCTTGGAGTATTAGACGTATGCATTTTAGACTCGGTTGCGGCAACTTGCCCCGAAAAGCGGCACTGCGATGCCAGGGGCCTTCCTGAGGGTCGAGCCAGAAGTGGAAGTTGCTATGGCAGATCCGTGACCATCTTAGGATCAACCTCGCCCCGGTAGCGGGTCAAGATAGGGGCGAAGGTTTTACAAATCTTTACTCCGTTTGACCTTCCTTTTACCGAAGCGCGGCTGGCGACGGATGCTTCGTTTCGTACGCAAAAATTTCCTTCTCATGCTGCAGCGTCAACCCGATGTCGTCCAGCCCATTTAACAGGCAGTGCCGCACAAATTCATCGATCGCAAATTTCGCATAGAAGCCCTGGTCGTCGCGCACTTCGCATTTCTCCAGGTCAATCGTGAGGGCGTAGTCGTCGATTTCCTGCGCGCGCCGTATCAGCGTCGCAACTTCCTCTTCTTTCAGAGGCACGGTCAGGAATCCGTTCTTGGTGCTGTTGTTCGCGAAAATATCCGCGAACGAAGACGAGATCACCGCTCGAAATCCGAAGTCGGCCAGCGCCCACACAGCGTGCTCGCGTGAAGAGCCGCAGCCAAAATTCTTTCCTGCCACCAGGATGCTTGCGCCCTCATACCGAGGTTCGTGCAATACGAAATCGGGATTCTTCTGTCCGTCCGCCCCGAACCGCCAGTCATAAAATACAAATTGGCCAAAGCCGGTCTTCTCGATCCGCTTCAGAAACTGCTTGGGAATAATCTGGTCGGTATCGACATTGACCCGATCCAGAGGTGCCACGCGCCCGCGATGCACAGTAAATGGTTTCATAAGCCTTAGTAGCGCCGGCGTCTCGCCGGCTGTCGAGGGGGCGCCTCGCCCCCGAGCCATCCTTTACTGAACTCCTACTGAAACTTCCAGTTCCGTATATCCGTAAAATGCCCGGCAATCGCCGCCGCCGCGGCCATCATCGGACTCACCAGATGCGTCCGTCCCCCGCGTCCCTGGCGTCCCTCAAAATTTCGGTTGCTGGTCGAAGCGCAACGTTCCCCGGGTTGCAGGATGTCGGGATTCATGCCCAAACACATCGAGCAACCCGACTCGCGCCATTCGAATCCGGCCTCCTGAAAAATTTTGTGCAGCCCCTCCTGCTCCGCCGCCCGCTTCACGGTTTGGGACCCGGGCACCACCATCGCGCGCACATTCCCGCTCACCCGATGTCCCTTGGCCACCTTCGCCGCGGCGCGCAAATCTTCGATCCGCGAATTGGTGCACGATCCGATGAACACGCGGTCGATCCCTATGTCTTCAATCCGGCGTCCCGGCTCCAGCCCCATGTACTGTAGGGCAAGTTCCGCCGCCCTGCGGTCGTTCTCCTGCAAGCCTTTCACCTCCGGCACGCGACCCGTCACGGGAGCCACCATACCCGGATTTGTTCCCCAGGTCACAAATGGGCAAAGCTGCGCCGCATCAATCTCGACCACCTTGTCGAACCTGGCATCCGAATCCGTAGGCAAGCTACGCCACTCGGCAACTGCCTTATCCCACTCTGCGTCCCGCGGCGCGAACCGCTTTCCTTTTACATATGAGATGGTCGTCTCGTCGGGAGCCACCATGCCCGCGCGGGCACCCGCTTCGATGCTCATATTGCACAAGGTCATTCGGGCTTCCATCGAGAGCGCGCGCACGGCTCCGCCGGCATATTCGATTACGTGGCCCGTTGCGCCGTCAGTGCCGATCTGCCCGATGATGCCGAGCGCCAGATCCTTTGCTGTCACCCCATCGGGCAATTGGCCGCGCACATCGATCTTCATCGTCTTCGGTTTCTGCTGCGCCAGGCACTGTGTCGCGAGCACATGCTCCACCTCTGAGGTTCCGATGCCGAATGCCAGCGCTCCGAATGCCCCATGAGTTGAGGTGTGGCTATCGCCGCACACGATCGTCATCCCAGGCTGCGTCAGTCCCAATTCCGGCCCGATCACATGCACGATTCCCTGCTCGGCGGAATCCATGTCAAATAACCGCACGCCAAATTCTTTGCAGTTCGCCTGCAGCGCCGCAATTTGCTTGGCCGCGATCAGGTCCGTGATCGGCGTCCCGCGCGGCTCGGTGGGAATGTTGTGATCGACTGTAGCCACCGTGCGCGCCGGCTGCCGCACCTTGCGTCCCGCCGCCCGCAATCCGTCAAATGCCTGAGGCGACGTCACCTCGTGCACCAAATGCAAGTCGATATAAAGGATGGGCGATCGCCCCGCCGGTTGAGCCACCAGGTGCGCCTGCCAGATTTTCTCGAACAACGTCCGCGCTGCTGTCATAAATTCCAGTGAAATAAGGGGTAATTGCTAGTTTTTCACAGCGCGGCAAAGTGGGCAAGAGGCCCGTAAATTGCACCTACAGAGCCTCCTCCATCTCCTTCTTTGAGATACCTGAAATGCCTGATCGATTCGCCTTCCTGACGCTACTAGGCTGACCCCTAGAGAGAACAGATTTCGAATCGTGCTCGGGTTTAATTTCATGGCTACCAACATCCACAACGGTCGCAATATTGCAGAAGTTCTCACGGATATCAAGGAAGAGCTGAAGGAGTTTGTCCAGACTCGCGTCGCGATGCTCAAAGCTGAGGTGCAGGAAAAGGTACAAACCATAAAGACCGCTGCTCCGCTCGCAGTCCTCGCCCTGGTTCTGCTGGGAACAGCCTATCTCCTCTTCACTTTAGCGCTGGTTGCACTGGTTATGGCATTTCTGCCCGACAACCAGTACCGCTGGTGCATTGCGTTTGCAGCGATCGCGGTTCTGTGGACGATCATCGGCGGCATTGCTGCGTATTTCGCAAAACGCGAACTCGAAGTAAAAGGCCTGCTTCCGAAGAGAACTATCGAGGTCCTCAAGGGCGACAAGGTCTGGGTTCAGGCTGAGGTGAAAAATCAGATATGACCACTCAGCCCGTCGAAAACCTCGAACTGCGCGCGATCGAACAGCGCAACCAGCTTCATCAAAGCACGGCGGAGTTGAAAGATAAGATTGCGACTGCACGTCAGAAACTGGACCCCTCTACCAATCTCCGGGAACGTTTTTCCACGATCGCGATCGCCGTCTCTGGCCTGGCTTTGCTTGCGGGTTACGCTGCAGGAGCGTTGGTTCTGCGCCGCTAATCGACTACTTATTTTCGGAGCCTCAATCCATGCCTATGCTCAACAGTATTACGAAGGTCGCGGCGAAACCGCTGCCGCGCATGATTTCTCCCAAAGCCCATGCCATCCTTGACTACGTCATAGCGGGCACATTTTTTGCCACCGCGGGTTGGTTCTGGCGGCACAACAAGCGGGCCGCCATTGGCTCTCTTCTATGCGGAAGCGCCAGGCTGGCCGTAAGTCTGCTCACGGATTATCCCGGCGGCGTTCGCAAGGTGATCCATTTCCCGGCCCGTCGCGAAATTGACCTCGGCATCGCCGCCATGGTCGCGACCATGCCCGAGTTCCTCGGCTTCAAAGACGAGCCGCAGAAAAAATTCTTCATCACCCAAGGTGTGCTGATCACCGCCGCCAACGAGCTTACCCAATTCCCCGAATCGCGCCGTCGGGCTAAGGAGCGCACAAGAGCAGCCTAGTCCCATGCCCTCGCTCTGGAAATTCGGCGGCCTCACCCCGCTGAAGCTGACCCAACTCGTCGTCAAGAAGATTGGGACCGATGAACTCTCCACCCGCTCGGCCTCGCTGTCATACTATTTTCTGCTCGCACTCTTCCCGATGCTTCTGTTCCTTGTCTCCCTTGTCGCCGTAATTGCCGGACCCGGTTCTCAATTGCGCGAGACCTTAGTCTCCGCGCTCGGGAACCTCGCCCCCGGGTCGGCGTCGAGCCTGGTTCACAAAGTCGTGGACCAGACGTTCAAAGCCAGCGGAGGAATCAAGATGGCGGCCGGCATCCTCGGCGCTCTCTGGTCCGCTTCCGGCGGCATGAGTGCAGTGATCACATCGTTGAACGTCATTTACCAAGTGAAAGAAACTCGGCCTTGGTGGAAGCAGAAACTCACGATCGTGGGTCTGACGCTTTCTTTGGCCGCGCTTATCCTCATTGCTCTCGTTCTGGTGCTCTATGGCGGCAAGATCGGTGTTGCTATTGCGTCTCACGCCGGATTGGGAGACGTCTTTCGGATAGCCTGGAACATACTGCAATGGCCAGTCACAATTTTCGCGATGCTTCTCTCTTATTCGCTGATCTACTACTTCGGCCCGAATCTCGAAGAGCGTCACTGGTATTGGGTCACGCCCGGAGCTGCCGCCGGCGTCGCAATTTGGTTGCTCGCCTCCATCGGATTTCGCATTTACTTGCACTTCTTCAATAGCTACAGCGCGACCTACGGCTCGCTGGGCGCCGCGGTAATTCTCATGCTCTGGTTGTACATCACGGGATTCGCCATTCTGATCGGAGGCGAAGTGAACTGGATCATCGAAAACGAAGATAAGAAAGCGGCCGAACTCGAGACCAAGAAACGTACCATCATGCAACGCCTCAGCGCCGCCTGACGCTGAATCCGGTGGGAAGCCCCTTGCCCCCATTTGCCGCAGCGCCTTTTCAACGTCCGAGCGGCTTAGCCTACAATCGCTCTCATGGAGAAGAAGATCTTCTGGATGATCTTCGCGATCCTCGGCCTCTTGGCCGATTTTTTGCTGCCCTTCTGGTGGGCAGTGGCCGCAACCATTCCCATTCTCTTTATCGCCTGGTGGATCGTCTACCGCAGTGACTGGTTCTAGGCTAACGGTCTCTGGACGCCCTTTGGTCAGGTCTTTTAGGGGCAGTTTCGGCGGGGCAGATCACTTGCCACGAATGGCAACGCACTAGGCCAACTCCTCACTCCGCGCGCGTAATCGCCCCCTGTGATGCCGACGACACCAAAGCTGCATATTTCGCAAACACGCCCGTGCGATACCGCGGCTCCGGCGCCTTCCACTGCGCCATGCGCTGCCGCAGCACGTCATCGGTCACCTCAACCTCCAGCACGCGCTTGCGAACATCGAACCGAATCATATCTCCATCTCGAACCCCCGCAATTGGTCCTCCGCGCGCCGCTTCAGGAGAAACATGCCCCGCCATCAGGCCCCGAGTTGCACCGCTGAAGCGCCCGTCCGTTAACAGCGCCACGGACTCACCGAGCCCCTCTCCCACAATCGCGGCGGTTACGCCCAGCATTTCGCGCATTCCCGGACCACCCTTTGGCCCTTCGTTGCGGATCACCACCACATCTCCGGGCTTAATCTTTTTCGCCGTGACCGCGGCCATGGCATCCTCTTCCGACTCGAAAACGCGAGCCGGACCGCGTTGCTCCAGCCGTTCATGCCCGCTGATCTTGGCCACGCACCCTTCCGGCGCAAGATTTCCCCTCAGAATTACCAGCCCGCCTGTTGCTTTCAGGGGCGTGTTTAGCGGCGCAATCACTTCCTGCTTAGCGCTTTCCACGGCACGCTCCGCCTCCGCGGAGATCGTCTGTCCCGTTACCGTCTTTGCGGACCCATGCAGGAACTTTCCATCCATCATTCGTTTCGCCAGCAAGCGGATGCCTCCCGCTCTATGCATATCCGCAGCCACGAATCTGCCGGATGGTTTGAGGTCGGCCAGCACCGGCGTCCGCTCGCTCACGGTCTGGAAATCGTCAATCTCCAGCGGAACCCCGGCCTCACGGGCAATCGCCAGCAGATGAAGGACCGCATTTGTCGATCCGCCTGTCGCCGCTACGGACGCAATCGCATTCTCGAGCGCCTCGCGCGTGACGATGTCGCGCGGTTTCAGACCTTTCTGCAGCACGTTCATCACGATCTGGCCGCAATCGAACGAGACCTGATCTTTCTGCGAATCCATTGCCGGCACGCTGTTGAATCCCATCGGTGACAGGCCGATCATCTCCATCACCGTCGACATCGTGTTCGCCGTGTATTGCCCCCCGCACGCGCCCGCTGCCGGGCAGGCCACGTCCTCCAGTTCCTTCAATTCCTTGTCGCTCATCTTGCCCGCGACGTTTGCGCCGATCGCTTCATACACATCCTGAATCGTCACGTCTTTCCCGCGATAGCTACCCGGTGCAATCGTTCCTCCGTACAGCACCACGCCGGGAAGATTCATGCGCACCAATGCCATAGCGCCGGCCGGTATCGTCTTGTCGCAGCCAACCACGCACACCACCGCGTCGAACATCTGCCCGCGGCACACCAGTTCGATCGAGTCGGCGATCACTTCACGGCTCACCAGCGATGCTCGCATGCCTTCCGTGCCCATCGTCTCGCCGTCAGAGATCGCGATCGTATTGAACTCCATGGGCGTGCCCCCGGCCGCGCGAATACCTTCCTTCACCTTCGCCGACAAGCGGCGCAGATGAAAGTTGCACGGCATAGTTTCGATCCACGTATTGGCCACACCAATTAGAGGACGGCTGAGGTCGGCATCGGTATATCCCACGGCCTTGAACATCGAACGCGCGCCCGCGCGATCGCGTCCTTCTGTAATTCCACGGCTGATATGTTTGAGATCCATGGCAGAAAGATTACAGGACAGTGGCGAATCTGTGAACTGCGATGGAACTGGTTCTAAGTTTCAAGACTCACGAATCGGCTGAAATTCCTGGAAACCTTGAAACTCTGAAACTTGAAACTTGCCTGCACAAAAACGGGGAACCCGCTTTGCAGGTTCCCCAGTTGCATGACGTTTGCCCAGGGTCGTCATGCTTGCCCAGCCACAAACTTGCTTCTACGCTCGCGCCGCGCTTCGCGACTCTTCGAGCGCCACGCCTGCCGGCGGATGATGCGAGGTCCATGCGTCGGCATGCGCCACGCCCGGGCCCACATGAATCACATCCGCAATCGAATACCACTCCCGGTACAGTTGCCCCACCTGCTTATGATTCACGTCCAGCGCGACCGTGACCTGATGATCCCGTTCGGCGGCCTGAGCCACCACGGAAGGCAAATCCAGCCCCCGCCGAGAGGCCGCATTCAGAATCCGCATCAACGTCCCCTGCGTATTGCGATACCGAATTAGAAATTGCATGTTGTGCTCCCAGGCTTAAACTTTCGATCGCAGATTGCGGATTTCAGATTGATCGCCAACTGTATAGTTTTACAATCTGCAATCTGAAATCTACACTCTGCAATCCTCGTTACTTCTCCTCCAACAACATCTCGGATAGCGCCGCCCCGGCCGGCACCATCGGGAAAACATTCGCTTCCGGCGCGCAATCGAACACCAGCAACTCCGGCTCTGAAGACCGCAAGAACCGATCGATCTGATCGCCCGTCTCCTCCGACACAGGAAACTCCCGCATGGCGTCTTCTTTCATCCGGAAAGCGTGAATCTTGTACGCCTTCGCAATCTCCACAAAGTCCGGGTTGTCGCTCAAGTCCGTCTCGGCATAGTTGCGCTCATAGAACAGCTGCTGCCACTGCCGGACCATCCCCAGATACTTGTTATCTATGATGACCATCTTCACCGGCAGCCCGAGCCGATGCACGGTGGCGAGCTCCTGGATGTTCATCTGAAATCCGCCATCGCCCGAAACGCAGAGCACGCAGGTTTCCGGCTTAGCAAGCTGCACGCCTACGGCCGCCGGCAGGGCGAAGCCCATCGCGCCTAATCCTCCGGAAGTAATAAATCCCCGCGGTGAGGCCGAACGATAGCGCTGCGCCGCCCACATCTGGTGCTGTCCCACATCGGCCAGAACGACGTTGTCCTGTGGCAGGCGGCTGAAAAGCTCGTCCAGAAAACGAATGGTCGGCTGCGCCAGCCCACGCGGATCCAGTTCAGCCCGCTCTTCTCCGCACGCCACCTTGCGCCAGCCTGAAAAATCAGGCGCCTTGTGCCGCCGCAACTCCGCCTGAAACGCCGGGATCGTATCGGCCAGATTCCCAATCACCGGCAGATCGCACGGACGCACGCGATCGAGCTGCGCCGGATCGATTTCAAAGTGAACAATCTTGGCGTGCGGCGCGAACCGCGTCGGATCTCCAGTAACGCGGTCATCCAGCCGCGCCCCGAAAACCAGGAGCAAGTCGGTTTCGTGCAGCGCCATGTTTGCCGCGCGCGTCCCGTGCATGCCCACCATGCCCAGGTAGTAAGGCGCCTCAGGCTGCACGGCACCAAGCCCGTGAACAGTGGCGAACGTCGGAATATTCAAATCATCGAGTAGCCGCCGCAACTCCGGCACCGCTCCCGAAAGCTTTGCGCCGGCGCCGACCAGCGCCACCGGTTTGGCCGACTGTCCCAGCAAAGCCACAACCGTATCTGTAAATCCGCCCTCTGCTTTCGCATCCACCGGTCGCGCGTGCGGCGTAAATTGCACCGGACCGGAGAATTCCTTTTTCGCTTTCAGCATGTCGGTGGGGATATCAATGACCACCGGCCCCGGACGCCCGCTGCGCGCCCAGTGAAATCCTTCGGCGATCACCTCGGGGATCTCATCCAGCGTGCGTACCAGGCGGCTCCATTTCGTCAGCGAAAGCGTGACCCCGAAAACGTCCGTCTCCTGGAAGGCGTCGGTACCGATCAATGCGCTTCGGACCTGCCCCGTGATACAAACCAGAGGCACTGAATCCATCTTCGCGTCCGCAATGCCGGTCACGAGGTTTGTCGCTCCGGGCCCGCTGGTCGCCATCGCCACGCCAACCTTGCCCGTCACCCGCGCGTATCCCTCAGCCGCAAATACCGCACCTTGCTCGTGCCGCGTCAGGATGTGCCGCACTCCGCTGCCCTCGAGCGCATCGTACAGCGGCATGATCGCGCCGCCGGGATAGCCGAACACCAGGTCCACCCCTTCGGCGCGCAGGCACTGCAGAACGATGTCAGCTCCCTTATGCATTCACCACCTGTTTTGTGGATTCTTGCGAAGTCGCTGTCTTCTTGCCTTCTTTGGGAAGCCAACTCATCATGCTTCGCAGCTGCGCCCCCACGATCTCGATCGGATGCTGCTTCTCTTTCTCTCGCAGCTTGTTGAAGTTTGGGCAGCCGGCTTGATTCTCGGCAATCCATTCCTTCGCGAATTTTCCCGACTGTATGTCGGCCAGCGTTTTCTTCATCGCCTCTCGCGTGGCATCTCCGACCACCTGCTCTCCTCGGGTCAGATCGCCGTATTCCGCCGTATTCGAGATGGAGTAACGCATCCGCGCCAATCCGCCTTCGTAGATCAGGTCAACGATGAGCTTTACTTCGTGCAGGCATTCGAAGTAGGCAATTTCCGGCGCGTAGCCGGCTTCGACCAGAGTCTCGAACCCCTTCTTGATCAGCGAAGTCAGCCCGCCGCAAAGGACCGCCTGTTCGCCAAACAGATCGCTCTCGGTCTCTTCCTTGAACGTGGTCTGTAGAACGCCGGCGCGAGTCGAACCGATCCCATGCGCATAGGCTAGTCCCAATTCGTGAGCGCGGCCGCTGGCATCCTGCTGAATCGCGAGCAGAGCCGGCACTCCCCGTCCTTCGCTGTACACCCGTCGCACCAGGTGGCCGGGACTCTTCGGCGCAATCATGATCACATCCACATCGCTCGGCGGGACGATCGCCTTGAAGTGAATGCTGAACCCGTGTGAGAAGCCGAGTACTTTCCCGGGATGCAGATAGGGTTTGATGGACTTTTCGTAGAGAGCAGCCTGGGTCTCATCCGGAGTGAGCACCTGAATCCAGTCCGCGCGCTTGGCTGCCTCATCCGGCGCCACGACCACCATGCCATCGGCGCGCGCCTGCTGTGCGCTTTGCCGGTTGAGGTCGAGACCTACGATGACTTTGTGTCCGCTGTCGCGAAGATTCTGGGCTTGGGCGTGGCCCTGGCTGCCGTAGCCAAGGATGGCGATCGTCTTGCCCTTTAATGTTTCGGGCTTAGCGTCGCGTTCGTAAAAAATAGTAACCACTATCGTGCTCCTCTCGTTGCGCAAGGGGAGAATCTGGCCCTTGTTTTTTGGGGATGGGACTTAGTGTAACCCCCAAAGGTGGAAACCAGCACTGCCGAAAAACCGACCGGTCGGTCGGTATCTGACGATGCTAACGCGACGATTTTCCGCTGTCAAGAAATACCTAAATCGCGGACTTTCGTTTTGCCCTCATTTCAAAACGGAACAGCTGCTATCTTGCTAATAATCAGCAGCTTAGTGCCTATTGCGAATCCAGATTCAATACTTCGCGTGCATTCAACGGCTTTTCTGTCTTCGAATGCAATACGATTGCGCTGCTCTCGCCGATGTATCTGCAGGAAGGTCCCGACATGCCTGACAAGCGCGCCGCTATCGACAAAAACCACACAGCTGAATCCGCCACCCCAAAGGCGGAAGCCATGAACAAAGTGCCCAAGCCTCTCCGCCTCGGCAAAGACTGCGCCTATGACAACGAGCTCGACCGCTTGCAGATCGAACTCGTGAAATTGCAGGAATGGATCAAAGACAAGGGGCTGCGCGTTGTCGTGCTCTTCGAAGGGCGCGACGCAGCCGGCAAGGGCGGAACCATCAAGCGCATCACGCAATCCCTCAACCCGCGCATTTGTCGGGTTGTCGCCCTGGGCACTCCCACCGAACGTGACAAAACCCAGTGGTACTTCCAACGCTATGTCGCGCACCTGCCCGCCGCAGGAGAAATGGTGTTATTCGACCGCAGTTGGTACAACCGCGCCGGGGTCGAACATGTGATGGGCTTCTGCTCCGAGACCGAATACGTCGAATTCCTGCACAGCTGCCCCGAATTCGAGCGCATGCTGGTCCGCTCCGGCATCAGCCTGATCAAATATTGGTTCTCCGTAAGCGACGAAGAGCAGGAACGACGCTTCCAAGACCGCATGAACGATCCCACCAAGCGTTGGAAGCTTAGCCCCATGGATCTCGAATCCCGCCGGCGTTGGGCCGAATATTCCCGGGCCAAGGACGAAATGTTCGCCGTCACCGACATCAAGCAAGCGCCCTGGTACGTAGTCAATGCCGAAAACAAGAAATGCGCTCGCCTCAACGTCATCCGCCACCTGCTCTCGTTGATCCCATACAAAGATCAGACCCCGGAGCGCCTCAAGCTGCCGCCCCTCGATAAAACCAAGTACGTCCGCCCGCCCATTCAGGAGCAGAACTTCATTCCCGAAATCTACAGCGCAAGCTGATTGCTACCCTCCCGAATTAAAGCCCAGGCGTCATCCCGAACGCTGGCGAAGTTCAGCCAGAGGAGGGATCTCCCAAGACCGTAGTCCTAGTCTCGCAATCTCGCTTCTGCACAGCACCAATCCCGGGCGCGCCCCCATTGGCATTCCAGGCGGCAACTGTTTACCATGTCCCCCGATGACTCGCGAGACTGTGGTCGATTCCCGCCAGGAGATCCTGCGCACCGCCGCCCGCCTTTTCCAACAGCGCGGTTATGACGCCACTTCCATGAACGATGTGGCTGCCGCGCTCAAGCTCAGCAAGGGCGGGCTCTACCACCACTTCCAGAGCAAGGACGAAATTCTGTTCGAGATCATGAATCACGCTATGGATCTCACTCAGGAGCGCGTCCTCACGCCGGTGCGCAACATCGCCGATCCCGAGGAACGCCTGCGCGCCCTGATCCGCCTGCACATCGAAGTCGTGCTCAGCCCGCGCGACCGCGAAATCACCGTCATGCTGCACGAGAATCATCCCCTGCCTCCCGGCTTGCGCAAGCGCATCAACACGCGCAAGAAAGATTATGTTCATTTTGTAGAGAGCTTGATGGCCGAGGTACAACGCTCCCGCCGCGCCAAGGGAGCCGTGAGCCCTCGTGCCGCAGCTTTCGCGTTGCTGGGGATGATCAACTGGATTTACCAGTGGTATAAGCCCGAAGGAGAACTACAGACCCACAACCTGGTACCGCAATTCACCGATCTCGTCTTCGGAGGAATTCTCGCGTGAAAGCTGTGTTCGCCAATGTCGACGAGATTGAGCACCAACGCGCCGATAGCGGGAAGCTCTACCGGGAATTTTTACGAGTGTCCTCGATGAGCGCCGGCTTGTACGTGCTACCCGCCGGAGCTACCGAATCCGCAGCGTCCCCACCACGAAGACGAGATGTACTACGTAATTCGAGGCCGAGCGCGTTTTCGGGCGGGAAAGCAGGACCAGGAAGTTTCGGCCGGGACAGTGCTGTTCGTTGCTGCGGAACTGGATCACAGATTCCACGACATAGTCGAGGAACTGGCGGTACTGGTCTTCTTCGCCCCTGCAGAAACTTAAAAAATCTCTGCGTGCTCTGCGGGAGGTTCTCAGCGTCCTCTGCGGTTAAGATTTTACGACCTGTGTTCGTGCGGCGCGCTATTTGTGCGGCGGTATCCAGTAGACCTCTTCCTTGATCGACTTCTTATCGGTGAATCCGCGCCTTTTCAGAATGGCCTTGCTGTGCTCGATCATCTCCGGATGCCCGCACAAATAAGCAACCGTATTGCTCGGGTCCAATTCCCAATGATCGGCGTATTTCCGCAGAATGTCGTCTGCCCGCCCTATCTCCCCCGGCCAGTCCTCGTGATCCCACGGACGGCTCACCGTCGGCACATACTTGAACCACGGCAGTTCCTTATCAAACTGCGCCAACTCCTCCCGGTAGCCGAACTCCCACGGACGGCTCGCCCCATTGAGCAGGTAAAGATTGTGTGTTCCGTCGAAGCGCCCCTCTTTCCACTCCTTCGATAACGTGCGCACATAGCTCACAAACGGAGCGACCCCCGTTACAGTCGAGACGAGCAGATGGTTCTTCCGCCCATTCTGCGTATCGAGCGAGAACTTCCCTTTCGGAATCTTCCGCATCAGCAGCTGATCGCCGGGCTGCAATTTGTGCAACAGCGGCGTGAGCGCTCCTTCCGGAACCAACTCAACGAAGAATTCCACTTCATCTTCAGACGGAGACGACACAATCGAATAAGGACGCTCGATCCGCTTGCCGTTGTGTTCCAGTCCCAGACTGGCATACTGCCCTGGGACAAAAGTGAAATCCCCGCTGCTGCGGACCCGGAACATCCACAGGTCGGGAGCAAAGTCCACGCGCCGGGTGACCTGTGCGCGGTAGAACTTTTCTTCCAGAATCGTTACTGGCCTGGCTGTACTCATCTGAAATGATTTCGAAACAAATGCCGCTACATCCAGTGAACTGGACGAGATTCTTAGCCCTCTAATGATTTGGATGTCGGATCAGAGATCCCGGACTCTACTCTGCACGTTAGGCTCCATCCGAACACTCACGCCGTCCGGTTGAGTTGCAATATCCTAGCCGGAAGCCGCTGCCATGGGAAGCACTTTTCGCAACCCGGCATGCAGAGGCATTCATGACTGGCCCGAGCGGGCACAGTTTCCTCAATTTGCGGGTCAGTGAACCTCTGACGACGCTTCCTCAGTCGCCAACTGTTCCAGCACGCTGCGTAGCGATCGCAGTACGTCCTCGGCCGCGCCAGCTTTCAATCCGAATTTCAACATGCCATCCGGCGTGAAGTTGGCCCCGCGCTGCGCCGACACAAATCGGGCCAAGTGCTCAGGATCAACCGCGGCATTCTGTCGGAACTTGAACGTCACCGCGTCGCGCTTGCGTTCGATCGCGTTCACTCCCACCCGCATGCACAATAATTTCAGTGAAGCATAATCCAGCAGGTTGCGCACCGCAGGCGGTGGCGGGCCATAGCGATCTTCCAATTCCGCCGCCACATCCGCCAGCTGCGATTCGGCTTCGACTCCAGCCACGCGCTTGTACATTCGCAGCCGCTGATTTTCTTCCGGGATATATTCCGCCGGAATCCGGATATTGAGGCCCAGGTTGAGTTGCGTTTCAGCCTCGTCGGGCGCGGCTTCCCCTTTCATCTCGCGAACCGCGCGATCGAGCATTTGCGTATAAAGTTCGAAGCCCACCGCTTCGATGTGCCCGCTCTGCTCGCCCCCAAGAAGATTCCCCGCTCCTCGCAACTCCAGGTCCAGTGCGGCGATTTTGAATCCCGCGCCCAGGTCGGAAAATTCTTTCAGGGCCGCCAGCCTGCGCCGTGCGATCGGAGTGAGTTCAATCTCTCGAGGGATTAATAAATACGCGTACGCCCGCCGGTTTGACCGGCCCACTCGCCCGCGCAGTTGATAAAGCTCCGACAGTCCCAGCCGGTCCGCCCGGTTGATCAGAATCGTGTTGCACAGCGGAATGTCGAGCCCATTCTCGATGATCGTAGTCGCCACCAGTATGTCGGCTTCGTGATGCATGAATTGCAGCATCACTTTTTCCAGCTCCACCTCTCCCATCTGCCCGTGCCCGACCGCGATCCGCGCCTTCGGTACAAGTTCCTGCAACTTCGCCGCAATCTCCCAAATGCTCTCCACGCGGTTGTGAACGAAGTAAACCTGCCCCCCACGTTCCAGTTCCTGCTCAATCGCCGACTGGATCAGCTTGTCATCCCAACTCGCGACCACGGTTTGAATCGCCATGCGGTCTTTGGGCGGCGTCTCGATCACGCTCATGTCGCGCAGTCCGACCAGAGACATGTGCAGCGTCCGCGGAATCGGCGTCGCTGACATGGTGAGCACGTCCACCTGCTTCCGCATCTGCTTGATGCGCTCTTTATGGCGCACGCCGAAGCGCTGCTCTTCGTCCACGATCAGCAGTCCCAGATCGGCGAACTTAAGGTCCTTCGACAGGATTCGGTGGGTGCCGATGAGGATGTCGATCTTCCCCGACTCCGTCTTCTGCAGAATTTCTTTCTGCTGTTTCGGATTGCGGAAGCGGCTGATCATCTCGATCGTCACCGGAAACGGCCCGAACCGCTGTTTGAACGTTTCATAATGCTGAAACGCCAGAACTGTCGTCGGCGCCAGCACCGCCACTTGCTTGTTGTCACTGATTGCCTTGAATGCGGCGCGCATCGCCACTTCCGTCTTGCCGTAGCCCACGTCTCCGCACAACAGCCGGTCCATGGGCTGCTGAGACTCCATATCGTGCATCACGTCGCTGATCGCCTGTGCCTGGTCTTCGGTCTCGCTGAATTCAAACGCATCTTCAAACTCGCGCACGAATTCGCTGCCCGCTGGGAAAGCATGCCCCTGCGCCGTCTTTCGTTCGGCATAGAGCTTCAGTAGTTCGTCGGCCATGTCTTTCATGGCCTTGCGCACACGCGCCTTCGTCTTGGTCCAAGCCTGCGTGCCGAGATGACTCAGCGCAGGCTTCGCTCCTTCCGATGACCGGTATTTCTGAATCAAATCGAGCCGCGTGAGAGGTACGTACAAGCGCGCGCCTTCCGCGTACTCCAGCAGCATGAACTCCGCGTTGCCGTCGCCCTGATTGATTTCCTTCAGCCCTTGGTATTGCCCGATCCCGTGCTCGACATGGACGACGTAATCCCCCACCTGCAGGTCGCGAAAATCCGACAGGAACGCCGATACCTTCGATTTTTGGCGCTGCGGCCGCGCCGCCACGGTGTCCGATTCGTCGAACAGATCCCGTGCCCCGAAGATCGCCAGATGCGCCTCAGGCAGCATCACTCCATCGGGCACGTAGGCCTTCGCCAACGTAGTCGTGAGCACCTCGCCCGCGAAGTAGCTCGTTTCATCCGCATAACTCTCGCCGCCGCGCGTGCGGCTGCCCAGCTTGTAGCTCACGTTGTACTCGGTGAAGATGTCCGCGAGCCGCTCAACCTCTCCCGTGTTCGGAACCGAGAACAGCACCTGATTCCCCGCCGCCGTCAGCTTCTTCACCTCTTCCAGCATGGCCGGAACTGCCCCATGGAACCGCGGCGTGGGTTGCGTCAGCAGAGACACCGTTTCCTCTTCCTCGGCGCGCGTGATCCCCAGATGTTCCAGGTCCGCTCCGTTCAGCGTCCCAACCTTCTGCCACCAGTCTTCCGGCGGCAGATAAAGATCGGTCGGCCGCACCAGATTGCCCACTCCGCTGCGCTCGTGCGCCTCCTCCACTCGCGTCCAGAAGCGGTCGAACTCCGTCCGCAGCAGGTCCGGTTCGTCCAGCAGGACTGCCGCGTTCGGCAGCAGATCGAACACCGTCCGGTCCGACCCGGCCACCGGAGCATAAAATTCCCAACCGGGAAACACCGTCACTCCCCCGGCTCGCACCGCCGCTTCCACGATCTCTTCGTTGCCCGTGATGCGTCTGCCCGAAAGCCTGGTATGAATCGCACCCAGCAACTGGTCGCTGACTGGAGTCTCCGTAAGCGGCAGTAGCAGCGCTTCATCAATCGGATTCGACGAGCGCTGCGATGTCGGATCGAATCGCCGGATCGATTCCACCTCGTCCCCAAAAAACTCAACCCGCACCGGGCGTTCGGCCTCGGGCGAGTAGACGTCAAGAATTCCGCCGCGCAGCGCATATTGCCCCGGCATCTCCACCACATCCGCCGACGCATAGCCGACCGTATTCAGGTGCGCTAATAGGTTCTCCAGATCAAACGATTCGCCCCGCCGCAGTGTCCGCGCCAGATCGCTGTAATACTCCGCCGAGCGTTGCAAAATAGCAGTCGCCGCGATCGGAGCCACCACAATCGCAGCCTTTCCGGTCGCAATTTTCCAAAGCGCCGTAGCGCGCTCTTCCTGCAGTTCCGGATGCGGTGAGAGATTCTGGAAGGGAAGCACGTCGCGCGCCGGTAGCGCCACCACGGATTCGGGATCGCACGCCGCCGTCAGCTCGCACAATCCACGCACCACGGGCACGAACTCTTCAGCACCGCGGTTGTCATTGACCACCACGATGAGCGGCCGCTCCGCCGCCCGCCGCAGCAAAACCAGCAGCAAAGCTTTGGCAGTGGGGATCAGGCCAGAGACACGAATGCGCCCCGTGCCCTCCTTGAGGTGGGAGGCTGCACGCGTAAAGCCGGGTAGCAATTCAACGTCCGAGAAGAGTTCGCGGACGAAGGGAAGAAGCATCGCTCTTCAATTTTAGCAGGATCGAGCGCGCCATAAGACCGGCCCCAAGCACGTGAGTCTGAACACGGAACTGTTTTTAGGCTGTCGGGAGCATTGTGAGCCGCTGGCGCGGAATTTCTCAGCGCTCTCCGCTGTTATTCTTAGCGAACTCGGCGTTAAAAAACGGACGCCTGGTAGCTACCCTTCAGCGCCCCGGTTTCCCCTTGACACTCAACTCCGCCTCGCCCGTAACGTCCGCAAACGTAATGTGCAGTGCATGCTGTTTCGCATCATAGGTTGTCTTCAGCGGGTAAGCGCTGCCCGAGAATTTCGCCTGTGCCCGCTCCGAAGGCCAGTCATAGATCACCACTTCCATGAACCTCCACCATGGCACATATGATCCCTCGCGTGGGTGGAACTTGATTTGGGTTCCGCTCGCATCCGACTCGCAACTGAACGCCTGCCGCAGAAATTCCCCGCTCTGATACGCGAACGTATGCCCATCATCCAGATAGATCGATCCACCGCACTGCTCCCCCGGATATACGCGCAGTTCCAGCGGCCCTTTCGGTGTTTCTTCCGTGTTCTGCGTTAACGGCTCCATGGGCAAGATGGTTCCCCCGCGTACGTAAACCGGCATGGTTTCCAGTTGCGGATGAATCTTTCGAGGCTCCGGAAATTTCGCCGCCACATCAGCTTTCGCCACGTCGCCAGTGACAGGTGCGGCCGGCGGCGTAGCGACTTTTTGCCCCGTCCAGAAGTCATACCAACTCGCATTCGGAAACGACACCAGATAATCGTCCATCATCTCCGCAAACGGTGGCGGTGCGATCAGCAGGCTTCGGCCCAGCAGGAATTCCGTCTCCAGGTTGTCGAAGTTCGCTCCCTTGGCGAAGATCTCCGGGAACTCCAGAAAGACGGGGCGCATCAGCGGCAGTCCGGTTCGCGAAGCTTCCTCCGCCAGCGAGTAAAAATACGGCAGCAGCCGGTACCGCGTCTCCACGTAGCGGCGCCGGATCGCCTCCTGCTCCGGCCCGTGCACCCATAATTCCTGCGGCAGAGTGCCCTTGCTCGTGTGATCGCGAAACAAAGGTGAGAAAGCCGCTAATTCCACCCACTTCGTCAGCAGCGCGGGCGGAGGCGATCCGTTGAACCCGCCCACATCCGCGCCCACCCACGAGATCCCGCTCACGCCCAGGTTCAAGACCATCTGCGTCGCCAGCCGCAGATGATTCCAGGTCGCCGAATTATCTCCTGTCCATGTGAACCCGTAGCGTTGCCCTCCGGCATACGTGGCCCGAGTCAGCACGAAGGGCCGCTCGTTCGGCCGCAGCTTCAGCAGGCCCTCGTACGTTGCCCGGACATTTTCCATTCCGAAAACGTTGTGAATCTCGGAATGCGTCGCCGTGCGCGTGCTGAACCCCGGCTCTTCGATGCGATGCACCGTGTTCAGCGGCATCGTCTTTTCCGGAACGTTAAACACTGACGGCTCATTCATGTCATTCCAGAATCCCGCCACGCCATCGTTCACAAACTCGCGGTACAACCCGCCCCACCAATCGCGAGTTTGCGCGCGAGTGAAATCTGGAAACACCGCCGGCCCTGGCCACACCGCTCCGACAAACTCGCTGCCATCCGGATTCTTCACAAAGTGATCGCCCGCGTGCCCCGTGTCGTACGGCATGTATCCCTGATTCGGCAGATGAGCGATATGCAGATCGGTAATGTTGACCAGGTGAAAATGCTGCTTGCGCAAATCGGAAACCAGCCCTGGGAAGTTCGGAAACGTCTCCGGATTCACCGTGAATGGCCGGTTCTTGTACTGGTAGTCGATATCAAGATACACGGCGTCGGAAGGAATGGCGTCCGCGCGCAGGCGGTTGGCAATTTCTCGCAGCTTCGACTCCGGCGTGTAGCTGTATCGCGACTGCTGAAATCCCAGTGCCCACAGCGGCGGCAGCGGAGGCGTTCCCGTCAGGTACGCGTAGCCTTCGAGCGCCTGCTTCGGCGTCGGACCATAGATGAAGTAGTAATCCAGCGGACCGCCTTCGGCCCCAAACCCGATTGCGTCCCGCGCCTGCTTGCCGAAGTCAAACCATGTCCGCCAGGTATTATCGAGAAAAATTCCGTAGCTGCTCGTCCCGTTGATTGCGAGAAAAAATGGAATGCTCTTGTAGATGGGATCCACCGACTCCTGCGGCCCGATATCGGTGTTCCACAGCGTGTACGCCTGATTCCTGCGATCGAACGAACCTGTCTTATCGCCCAGGCCGAAGTAGTGCTCGTCCTCGGGCATCTGCTTGTACACGGAGAATCCACCCTGCTGAAATCTCGTTGGCCGTCCCACCGCGTCGGCACAAATGATGGTCCCCGAGCGATCGCGAATCACCAGCCGCAACGGATTGCGCTCCACCCGGACATCTAGTGCAGCGGTATGAAAGCCGACCGCACCCGAATCCTGCTCGGACTGCGCCTCGACCGACTTCCCCCGCGCATCCGCCAACACAGCCCACGATGCATCTTCCGGCAGCGTACTCGTAGGACCGATGCGCACGCGAATAATGTCATCCCGCATCGCAGTGATGCGCAAAATCGCTGCCCCCGCCTGAATCTGCACACCGTCTTTCAGCGGCTCGAAGCCCGTGACGCTATCGAGCGCAACTGCATCCTTCGATGCGCTCTCATTTTGTGCAGATAGCGGGATGGGCACGGCCAGTGCGGTCAACAGCCAGACAATCCCCAACCAACGCGAGCAGGGCATGAGGCAACTCTTTCCGGAAACAATTTTGCTTTCTTCGGTTGCAACATCATACCAACCGCAACCGAATTGGCCGCGGTTCGTCGCGCCGGCATCCTGCCGGCTGTCGCGCGGGTGTCTCGCCCGCGCCGTCTCGATCGCTTCGATTCTGTAGTATCCTCTCCCTCACCTCAGGAGACTCTCTTCCATGCACTCAACTGCTCAAGCGGTTTCCATCTCCAGAGCGGCACTGTGGACCGGGCGCGTGATGAGCGCCCTTCCCGTCCTGCTGATCCTGTTCGGCAGCATCATGAAGCTGATCCGCCATCCTTCGGTCATCGACGGCTTTGCCCGCGCAGGCCTTCCTCCGCGACTCATCATCCCGGTGGGTCTCATTGAACTGGTTTGTGTGGTGGTCTACGTCGTACCGCGCACGTCCGTCCTCGGCGCCATTCTGATGACTGGACTCCTCGGCGGTGCCACTCTCACTACCCTGCGCGTGGGCGATCCCACCTTCCCCATGCCGGTCATTCTAGGAATGCTCGCATGGGGTGGCCTTTACCTCCGAGATCGGCGTCTACGTCAACTGATTCCACTGCGTGAGCCCCCGCAAAGTGTCTAGCGGGCGTTAAGCGAGGACTCCCCCGCTCGAAAGATTGATCAATAGAAGGAGTTTTGTAGGATCCATCCAGATTATTCGTATCGCCACTCAGCCCCGAAGCAGTGGACGGGTCAGGCACGTGGGGCCGCCACTGCCGTTGATGCAGATCTCGCTGCCCCCAAACGTGCGCACGTCGAATCCCGCTTCCCGAAGTCGCTGATTCGTCTTGCGGTTCTCTTCGATCGCCAGTAACCGTCCCGATCCCAAAGCGAGAACGTTGCAAGCCAGCGTATCGCGCTCCGTATACTCGATCTCAATCATTCGAAACCCGCGGGCCTTGAGCAATTCCACCGTTTCCACCGCGAGCCACGGCAGATCCACCAGAGCCGTCTGATCGTCGAGCAGGCTGATCAGTGACATCAAATGCAGGCAAGCCGAGGGCCCCGGGCCGTAAGGCAGCGGTGCCGAGATCACTTCAACGCCCTTGGGCGCGAGAAGTTCGCGCATCTGCTCGATCCCTGCCGCATTTGTGCGATACCCGTTTCCAATCAGCAGCGTCTTCGCATCCAGCCACACGATGTCTCCAGCTTCGGTGCTGCCCGGTGCCTTGATCGCGCCCAGCGTCGGCATGCCGAAACCTTCACACGCCGACCTATGGTGCGCGGCCTCGGCGACGCGGTTCGGCTTTCCCGGCCGCATCAGGATCAATCCATAATCGGTGGCGAACGAAGCATCGTGCGCATAAACGGCATCTAGCGAAACTTCCGCCGCGCCGGGCATCTCCAGCAGCTCAGCCCCACTCGCAGCGAGTTCGCGGCACAAAGAATCGTGTTGCACCTGGGCTTGCGCGTACTCCGGCGCGTGATGAAATCCCAATTCACGCCAGCGCCCAACGCGTGCGGGATCATTCCATCCCGCTGTGCTCGGCGAGCACACCATCACCCGCTGCAGCGGACCGACCATGGAATGTCCGTTGAATGCCACGCCAGTTTGGGGAATTGTGGACAGAAGCGCCTCCGGCACACGCGCACTAACAGCAACGATTGTAAGTCAGGAAAGGGCTTGGTTGGAAACGCCGCCGCGATTGCAGATTGGAGAGGCTCCGGCTTAGACCGTTAAGCGCGCACTTCCTCTTCGTCGCGGTTTGCGAACGACACGTGATCCTCGGATGCCGGCAACAGGTCGCGCACGGCATTCTTGTCTTTGCCGTGCCCACGCTTGCTCAGCCAGCTTTTCAGTTGCTTGCGCGTGGCCGGCGCCAGTTTGGAGAAAAACAATCCCGCGCGGCCTTGATCGCTGGCCCAGATCACATCGGCGTGACCGTGCAGCGTGACATCCGTACCCGGCAATACGCAGCGGAACGGCAGGTTCGAGCTCATCGGCACCGGTTCGGTCGCCTGCAGGGCGAGACCGTGCTCGCCAATGTCGATGCTGACTCCGGCGATCGTGCCGCTTTCGACTTCGAGATACACCAGAGTCTTCACATCGTAACGCTGCGACCGGCGTTGATTCGTCTTCCCCGCTTTGCGCCCCGGCTTCAATGCATCTTTCAGCACCTCAGGAGCCAGCGGCTTGTAAAGGATGCGGTTCGCGCCCGACACAAACGCCTGCCCCGTGCCCGGCCAGGCCCGGCTGGCGATCGCCAGCAGCGCCGGCTTTTGTGCCGGTGGCAAGAGAGCCGCCATGCGGATCACTTCTTCGGCGCCAACAAGATCGAAGTCCACGATCAATGCGGACGACTTGCCGGTCATGACCGATTCGAGCGCTTCCTGCTGGGACTGGCAGTTTTTCAGCTCCATTCCAAGGTGGTCCAGCGTGGCTTGCAAGCTCTGGATCGATCGTTTGTCCTGACACAGCACGGCTGCAGACTGGCGCATGCCCATAACCTACGGGCCCCGGCTAAACCGGTAAATGTCACAGGAGTAATCCGCTGCCGGGTTACTGAAGCACTCTGTAAATGCCGGAAAGCATTGCCTTTATTCGTCACAAGGAAGGCAAAAACCCTGCGACTGCTATAATCGGGGATTGCGCCTATGAGCACGAAGCGACTGATTCGATCCACGACGGTTTTGTCGGTTCGCCGCGACGGACATGTGGTGCTGGCGGGCGACGGCCAAGTCACCTTGGGCGAGTCGGTGATCAAGCACTCCGCCAAGAAGATTCGCCGCCTCTACAACGACAAGATTGTCGCCGGGTTCGCCGGCTCGACCGCCGATGCGTTCACCCTTTTCAGCCGCTTCGAAGCCAAGCTGGAGCAGTATCACGGCAATCTTGGTCGCGCCGCCGTCGAACTGGCACGCGATTGGCGAACGGACAAGTTTCTCCGCCATTTGGAGGCCTTGCTGCTGGTGAGCGACAAGGAGCAGACCTATTTGCTCAGCGGCCAGGGCGACGTGATCGAGCCTGACACAGGCATCGCCGCCATTGGCAGCGGTGGGCCTTACGCCCAGGCTGCAGCCCAGGCGCTCGCCGAACACACCCAGCTCTCGGCCCACCAGATCGCCGAGGAAGCTATGAAGATTGCAGGCAAGATGTGCATTTATACCAATGATAAAGTCACCATTGAAGAACTCTAAAAGCCGGCGAGACCTCAAGCTTCTGCGACAACGCCCTGAGGTCCGACGGCTGAGGTCCGAAGTCTGATTTATGGCTATTTACCTTCCCTCTACCGCCGAAGAAGAACAGCTGGCGCTGGATGAACTCACTCCGCGCGAGATCGTTGTTGAACTCGACAAGCATGTGATTGGCCAGAAGGACGCTAAGCGCGCCGTCGCCATCGCGTTGCGCAATCGCACCCGCCGCCAGAAACTGCCCCCCGATCTCGCCGAAGAAATCATTCCCAAAAACATCATCATGATCGGTCCCACAGGCGTGGGTAAAACCGAGATCGCCCGCCGGCTCGCGAAGCTGGCAAATTCGCCGTTCCTGAAAGTGGAGGCTTCGAAGTTCACCGAGGTCGGCTATGTGGGACGCGACGTTGAATCCATGGTGCGCGACCTGGTCGAAATTGCCATCGACAACGTCCGCGAAGAAAAACTGGAAGATGTCGCCGATAAGGCCGAACTCAACGCCGAAGAACGTTTGCTGGATATTCTCCTGCCTCCCTCTCCTCCGCCGCGACCCGATACCACTGCGGGCGGAGTCGTCATCGACGGCAACACTTCCTTGGCTGAGTCGGCAAACCGCACGCGCGAAAAACTTCGGCAGCAGCTGCGTGAGGGCAAGCTTGACGAGCGCATGGTTGAAATCGATGTGCGCGAACGCAACTTCCCCTCCTTCGAGATCCTCACCAACCAGGGCGTCGAAGAGATGGACGTCAACATCAAAGACATGTTGCCCAACATCTTCGGCCAGCGCACTAAAAAGCGGAAGATGAAGGTCAACGAAGCCTTCGAGTACCTGATTCAGGAAGAAGAGCAGCGCCTGATCGACATGGACCAGGTCACGCGGATGGCCATTGACCGCGTCGAGAACTCAGGGATCGTCTTCCTCGACGAGATCGACAAGATCGCCGGACGCGAAGGCGGCCATGGCCCCGACGTTTCGCGCGAAGGCGTGCAGCGCGACATTCTGCCGATCGTCGAAGGCACCACGGTCAACACGCGTTACGGCATGGTGCGTACCGACCACATCCTGTTCATCGCCGCGGGCGCATTTCACGTCTCCAAGCCCAGCGACCTGATTCCCGAGCTGCAAGGTCGCTTCCCGATTCGTGTCGAGTTGCAGTCGCTCACCATGGAAGACTTCGTCCGCATTCTCACCGAGCCCAAATCGTCCCTGGTCAAGCAGTACACGGCTTTGCTCGAAACCGAAGGCGTCAAGCTGGAATTCACGCCGCAGGCGCTCGATGAAATCGCCCACTTTGCGTTTCGCGTCAACGAGAGCACCGAAAACATCGGCGCGCGCCGCCTGCATACCATCATGGAGCGGGTGCTCGATGAACTGAGCTTCGAGGCGCCGGAGAAGAAGGGACAGTCGGTCACGGTAGATGCTGATTACGTCCGCAAGATGCTCACCGACATCGTGAAAGATCAGGATCTGTCGCGGTACATTCTGTAAATATCTTCACCCCGGACGTCACACAGAGCCGCAGAGGAATTCCTCAGTGAGCCTCTGTGCCCTCCGTGGTTATCTTTCGAACCCATGAAGACGATAGACCGTTCCCGCCTGAAGTCCCTAATGCAGCGCGAGCAGAAGAAGTTCGTGGATGAGCGTCCGAAATCGAAGGCGCTGTTTGAACGCGCGCGCAACTCGCTGCTGGCCGGAGTGCCCATGAACTGGATGGTGAAGTGGGCCGGCGCCTTTCCTCCCTTCGTCCGCGAGGCGCACGGGGCTCACTTCATCGACGTGGACGGACACCGCTACATCGACTTCTGCCTCGGCGATACCGGCGCGATGACCGGACACTCGCCATCGACCACACTCCAGGCCGCGGAACAGCAGATGCGCCGCGGCATCACCCTGATGCTGCCCGGAGAAGACGCCATCGTGGTAGCGGAGGAATTGCAGAAGCGCTTCCAACTTCCCTACTGGCAGTTCGCCTTGACTGCGACCGATGCCAACCGTTTCTCGATTCGGCTAGCGCGCCAGATCACCGGGCGCCCGAAGATTCTGGTTTACAACTGGTGCTATCACGGCACGGTGGATGAATCTTTCATCACACTCCATCCCGACGGCACTGCGGGACCGCGCCCCGGCAATATTGGCCCACCGGTCAACCCCTCGGTCACCACCAAGGTCGTCGAGTTCAATGACGTCAGTGCTCTGGAAAACGCGTTAGCTCCCGGAGACGTCGCCTGCGTCCTGGCCGAGCCCGCCATGACCAACGTCGGCATCGTGCATCCCCAACCGGGCTATCACAACGCCCTGCGCGAACTCACCCGCAAGCACGGCACGCTGCTGATCATTGATGAGACGCACACGATTTGTGCGGGACCGGGCGGATATACGCGAGCGGAAAATCTCGATCCGGATGTGATCGTGTTCGGCAAGGCCATTGGCGCTGGAATCCCAGGCGCTGCTTATGGCTTCTCGCAGGAGGTTGCCGACCGCATTGTCGCCAAGCAGGAACTGGAAAATTGCGACGTGGGCGGCATCGGCGGCACGCTCGCGGGCAACGCGCTCTCGCTGGCTGCCATGCGGGCTACTCTGAGCAAGGTTCTCACCAAAGAAGCCTTCGATCGCATGATCCCCATGGCCGAGCGCTGGACTGCAGGAGTAGCGCGGGCCGTCGCCGATGCTCAACTGCCCTGGCACGTCACGCGGCTAGGCTGCCGCGCCGAATACATGTTTGGCCCCGAGCCGAAGACCGGCACGCAGGCGCACGATGCCATGGATTTCGAACTCGAACGCTTCATGCATCTCTATGCCATGAACCGCGGAGTCTTGCTGACACCCTTCCACAACATGGCGCTGATGTGCCCGCAGACAGAAAACGAAGACGTGGACCGGCATACACAAATCTTCCGCGAAGCACTAGCCGAACTTGCGTCGAGCAATGAGCAATGAGTTATGAGCTTTGACCGTTGAGTGAGCAGCCAATCTTGCTTCGTGCGCATCACTCATTGCTCATTGCTCATTGCTCATTGCTCATTGCTCACTACAACGGCGACAGTTCATCTTCCTTTTCTTGTTTTCTCCCACCAGCCAGCTTCCGTTCCAGAAACTCACGCGCAAGGTCCTTGCCTCCCAGGCCAAAGGCGATCGCCAAGGCGAGCATGACCGCGCCGAAAACGATCCCGAACGACAGCATCATCGTCTCCTCCGCAACGCCCAGCACCTCGAACATCACGGATAGTGCAAAAACGCTGATGATGATTCGCACGAAAATGCTCAGCAGCCTCGACGACCTCAAATTTGCATTCACTGCGGCCAGCAACGTTGCCCGGGAAAAAAAGCTGGCGGCGAGAGATCCAACAAAAAGAATGACGATGGCAACAAACACGCGAGGCAGGAAAAAGAAGAAGCGCGCAGTGTATTCCTGCAAACCTACAATGCCGAGAACGCTTACTCCCAGGAGAATGAAGCCGACCCAGGCCACCCAGAAGACAAGCCGGCTCAGCAGTTCCGTGGACGAAGGCAACGCCGCCTGGTGCAGCAACTGGGTGGCCCCCGCGCTTTCGGACAGCCGCGAAAATTTCGTGACTCGCAGGATGCTCCGCACCAGAACTTTCAGCAGATAGGCGATTACCCATCCGATGAAGGCAATGATCAGCATTACCACCGCGCGCGGCAGGTAATGGGCGAAGCCTCTGGCCAGTTCTTGCAAGGCTTGGGTCAATTCGGCAATGATGATTTCCCGCATGAGCGCCTCACTTTCTCTCAGCCCAGATTTCGAGCAAGTACGGCTTTAATCGTTCGAACTCAACGCACAAAGACTCCACGTTCTTGTCCACATTCGCCCCGTGGTCACTTTCGTTTTCAAGCAGAAAGGCCAAGGTCCTTCCCCGGTAGAGAGGAACTAGGGCCTGCACGATGTGGTCGCGATTGATAACGGACTTGTGATAAGACGCGGCGAACTCAAACACGGTCTTGGTCCAGATCTCAGAGGGATAGCTGAACTGGCCGATTTCGAGCGCCGCGATTTTTTGCAGTTCGGCAAGCGTCGTGGCAGAAAGAATCGAGCGGAAAACTGGTTCGAGCTGAGCCACACCGGAGGCAAACATCTCGCGTAGCCGCTCCCGGTCTACCCGGACAGGCTCGATCGGGAGCTCTGCTTCCGCGCCCAGAGTGGACACAGGTTCGGACCCGCCAATGCCGGTCCAAAACTCGAGATTGGTATCCATCGCCGAGAACAGAGCGCCCACAGTCCGGCGCATGGCATCGACCAGGTCAGTCGCAGCTCGATCTCCCGGCGGTTTGGTTCCGAGGAAAGACTGCGAGACGCGATATTTTCCTGTGATGGCCGCGATCGTGAGGCGGATCTCGGGGCCGGTTTTACCCCAGTCGTCATTCCAAACTCCGTTCCCCAGAAAATCAGTCGCGAGCCGGCCAGAGACCGCAAACTCAGAAGCGTAGGGCTCCCGGACTCGATATCCATAGATGGCGCGAGTCATGGGATAAAGCAGATTGCGCATCAGGACGCCTTCGTATTTCTGCCTGCTGTAAATAGGCAGAACCAGGTCGGAATTGTCGTACACGGGGCGCACCAGGCGTTGCAGCCAGTCCGGTTCGATCGTGCTCGAATCGGGCGAAACCACGACACAGGCTCGGGCGCGGAGCAAATCGGCGGCGGCAAGGATGGTCCGGAGTGCAGTGCCCGGCTCCGGCGTTGGCGCGTACTGGGTGCTGATGGCGTGCAGCGTCCTCAACGCATATACCTTTGAGGCTCTCCACACGTCGTCAATGGATGCGCCTGTGACCAGATCCGAGGTACCGTCTTGCGATCCGCCATCGGCGTTGAGAATGACGACTCGTTCCCGGGGAAAGCACTTGAGAATGCCTGCCTGAATCGCGCGCACGACCGGCTCGATCGTTTTGGCGTTGTTATAAGACGGAAGGCCGACGAGGATGTCGACTTCGCCGACGTTCATGAGCTGGCGAAGAAAATCATCGGTCAAAAGCGTCTCTTCGGCCAACTCGTCCTCCGGGAGTGTTCGGCTCAGATCTTCGGCGTCAGCCCTTAGAAAATCCAGTCAGTTCAGATGCAGCACATCCGAACCTTACGACGAAGATCCAACAACTGATTCAGATGCGGCGAAGCCGGAACCAGTAAAACTGGTAGGGCCCCATGGTTAAAAGGTAAGGCAGATCGCCGATGCGGGGAAAGATATTCTTCCCGAACATCTCGATCAGGATGTTTCCTTTATAGCGCCGCAGGTCCAGTTCGACGGCTTGCGCGGCGCTGGAGAGATTGTTCACGACCAGGATGATCTCTTTGCCGAGTTGCCGCACGTAGGCCAGCACGCGGTGATTCGCCGGAAACAGAAACTCGATTGACCCTGCACCGAAGACCGGGCTGGAACGGCGAATCCGCATGATGTGCTTCATCCATGAGAGCAAAGAGTTTTCGTTGCGCTTTTGCGACAAAACGTTTACTGCCTGGTATCCATAAACGGGATTGAGTATCGGAGGCGAGTACAGGGCTTCCGGATCGGCGTTCGAAAAACCTCCATTCCAGCCGCCGCTCCACTGCATGGGAGTCCGCACGCCGTTGCGGTCGCCGAGATGGAGATTGTCGCCCATCCCGATCTCATCGCCGTAGTAAATGATCGGAGTGCCAGGCAGCGACATCAACATGCCGTTCATCAATTCAATGCGGCGGCGATCGTTATCGAGCAGCGGGGCCAGGCGACGACGAATCCCCAGGTTCAGCCGCATGGCCTTGTCCCGGGCATAGAGGTCGTACATGTAGTCGCGCTCGATGTCGGTGACCATCTCCAGGGTCAACTCGTCGTGGTTGCGCAGGAAAAGGCACCACTGGCACGAAGCCGGGATCTCCGGCGTCTGCTGCATAATTTCCGTGATCGGCTTGCGGTCCTCCAGCCGCAGGCCCATAAACATTCGCGGCATCAGCGGGAAATGAAATGCCATGTGAAATTCGTCACCATTCCCGAAGTACGGACGAAGATCGGCCGGCCACTGGTTGGCCTCCGCCAGCAGCATGGTGCCGGGAAATTGTTCATCGACTTTCCTGCGGAATTCACGGATGATCTCGTGCGTTTCGGGAAGATTCTCGCAGTTGGTTCCTTCGCGTTCGATCAGATAGGGCACCGCGTCCAACCGGAAGCCATCGACTCCGATCTCCAGCCAGAATTTCATCACCTCCCACATCTCTTCCCGCACGGCGGGATTGTCGTAATTCAGGTCCGGTTGGTGATTGAAGAAGCGGTGCCAGTAATAGGATTTGGAAACCGGATCCCAAGCCCAGTTTGAAAGCTCGGTGTCGAGGAAGATGATTCGGGTCCCACGATAGGCTGTATCGGTTTCGCTCCACACATACCAGTTGCGCTTGGGATTGTCGCGAGAACTGCGAGACTCCTGGAACCACGGATGCTGGTCGGAAGTGTGGTTGGCGACCAACTCAATAACTACGCGAATGCCGCGATCGTGCGCATCGGAGAGAAATTTCTTGAAATCATCGAGTGTGCCGTAACTGGGATGCACCGACCGGTAATCCGCGATGTCGTATCCGTCATCCCGCAATGGCGAGGGAAAGAACGGCATCAACCACATGGCATTTACGCCCAGGTCCTGGATGTAATCGAGCTTTTGCGCGAGCCCCTGAAAGTCGCCGATCCCGTCCCCGTTGCTGTCGCAGTAAGTGCGGACATGGACTTGATAGATGATCGCGTCCTTGTGCCAACCGAGTTCGCGCTTCAACGGCAAACGTTTCCCTCCTCTTTGAAAGCCCGGGCGTCGGGCTGAGTTTATAGGATAGCAGCGCCCCGCGAGCCAGTTTCCTGACGAGTAGGACGGTTCTGGTAGTCTGTTTTCTTCCGCATGAAAATCCTGACAGCCAGGCTGCTGGTTCTGGGCGCTCCGTTGCTCTTCCTCGGATGCGCGACCGTAGCGCCTCCGCAGCCGCCATCGTTGGACTTGCCCAAGCCTCCGACGGATCTCCGGGCTGTGCGCAAGGGGGATCGCGTAATCCTCACTTGGACCGTCCCTACGGTTACGACCGATCGGCAAGCAGCTCGCAATCTTGGCCCCACCCGCATTTGCCGAGGCCTTGGCGAGCTGAAAGAATGTGGCACACCGATCGGCAAGACACCGGGCAGGCTGTCTTCCGGCAAATCAGGCCGGAAGATTGCGGACTCGTACGACGACACGCTTTTGCCCGAGATGCAGAACGATCCGAGTTCGTTCCTCACGTACGCGGTCGAAGTCCCCAACCCAAATGGGCGCTCTGCGGGGCTTTCAAATCAGGTTCGAGTCTCACTGGCGCGGGTCATGCCTCCGCCGGCTGATTTTCAGGCACGCGTGACCGGCCGTGGAATAGAGCTTAGTTGGAAGAGCGAAATTCCGGCAGGCAGCGCGCAGCCGGGGGCTCACTACGAGGTTCGCGTCAACCGCCGCGCCCTCGATGGCAGCGGACAAACCATCGTGGGGCAAGTACCGGCGGGTGGCGAACAGGGCATCACGGATACGAGCATCGAGTGGGAAAAGACCTACGAATATCGCGCCGAAACCGTTACCGTGATCGATCAGGCCAACAAGGCTCCGCTCGAAGTTGAAGGCGACGATACTCCAGCCGTCAAGGTTTATGCCGATGACGTCTTCCCGCCTGCGGTTCCGTCCGGTCTGCAGGCAGTTTTTTCCGGTCCGGGGCAGAAGCCGTTTATTGACCTGGTGTGGGCGCCGGTCACCGACATCGATCTCGCCGGATACAACGTGTATCGTTCCGAAGATGAAACCGCCCCGGTCAAGCTTAATTCTGAGCCGCTTAAGACGCCGGCATACCGCGATTCGAGTGTCAGTTCCAGAAAGCAATATGCCTATTCCGTCACTTCGGTTGACCTTCGCGGCAACGAGAGCGCGCGCTCTGAGCCTGCGAGCGAGAGCGTTCCGTAGCAGCTTTTCCGCTAAGCCTCGCGACGAGAAGCCAAGCAATGTGGTTAGATAGATAGCGATGAAATACTGCCGATTTCAGCTCAATGGACAAGCCCAATACGGACTGGTGGAGTCTGTCGCCGGACGCGAATCGATCGTGCGGATTCTGCTCACGCCGCCAGAGGAAGCGGACGGCGACATGGAAGGATTGCGCAGCCGGCGAATCGAAGCCCTTCCTCTCGAGCAAGCGGTGTTATTGCCTCCAGTGCGTCCCTCGAAAATCGTCTGCATCGGCCGCAACTATCGCGAGCATGCGGCCGAACTGGGGCATGACGTCCCCAAGGAGCCGCTGCTTTTCTTGAAGGCTACCTCTGCGCTGCTGCCGCCCGGCGGAGTTGTCCGCCGGCCCAGGATTTCGCAGCGTGTGGATCATGAGGGCGAACTCGGAGTCGTCATCGGGAAGACTTGCTACCAGCCCGCGGCAGATGCCGATATTAAACAATTCATTCTCGGTTATACGTGCGTAAACGATGTGACCGCGCGCGATCTGCAAAACACCGATGGGCAGTGGAGCCGTGCCAAGGGTTTCGACACATTTTGCCCAGTCGGCCCGCTTGTAACGGACGAGATTGATCCCTGGTCGGGAGTAGGCGTGGAAACTCGAGTCAATGGCGAGGTTCGGCAGCAAGGAAACACGCGGGACTTTATTTTTCCATTGGATGTTTTAATACGCCATATTGCTCAGGCGATGACGCTGTTCCCTGGAGATTTGATCCCGACAGGCACACCCTCCGGCGTCGGTCCCCTGCTCGCAGGAGACAACGTCGAGGTCAGCGTGCAAGGAGTGGGAACGCTGCACAATCCGGTCGCGGATGAATAATTAGTGAATGAACCATCGTGTCGCGATACGACAAATCTGGCAATCCGGTGGATTCCTTAGAAAATTATCCTCGGTCGCGGCGGAATCCACAGATTAATTCTTTCAGTCGGTTGAATTCTCCGCCCCGCCTTCTAAAATCGAAGCTATCCCAACCAGGGAAATAGAGAGCTAAAATGCCGACTCAGTCACAAGAGCAAGAAACTCTCAACGTCAAACTAGTTCACTTCACTAAACAGAACTCCACCGACGAGCCTGTGCAAGTTGCTTTCTCTGTAACCGATGATCAGGGGAAAGAAGAAATTATTACTGGTGAAATTCCATACTCCTACGAACTGTTCCGTGTACTGCAGGAGAATGGATGGTTGAATGTGCGCCGTGGCGTTTCCAGCATTCGCGATACTCGCATGCCGCAACGCCGGACCATGTCTGCCTAATCGAAAATGTATCCTAGCAGCGCCGCTATCATCTTTGCGCTGGAGCCTGACGGCTCCAGCGCATTTAAATTTCCCTTTAGATTAGCTATTTGAGATTTATCGACTGCTCGGACTCACCAAGACTGTTATTGCAGCCGGAAACGTTCGCGAATCAGCCGTTGCAGCCGAGGCTTGTACAGCAGATCAAAGGCGAGTTCCTTGTCGGGGAACATAGCCAGGGCTGCGCGCTTAGCGCCCGCAGCCAGTTCCGAGGCTTCTTCCAAGGTAAGGCTTGAGTCCTGGCTTAGAACCGACATGACCATGCTGATCATCATCTGCAGGCGGCGGATTTTGCGGGCTTCCTCTTCGCGCTCGCGGTGGACGTCGTCCGCCAACGGAAATCTCGGTTCCTTTCCTGCCTGCTGAGGTAAATTCATGGTCTCCCCTTCTTTCCCGTTTACTGCGCCCACAGCTTTTGGATGACGCGAACCGACCCGGCGTTGCGCTCCAGGTTACGGCCATTCTGCCTCAGTGTACGAAGAAAACAACGGCCCGAAAGTGCTGTGTGGGATTACCCCTCCCGAGTACGTCACAACCTTTACGCTCGAAAGCGCAACCAGCCGCGGCAAGCCCAATCAGCGTCCAACGGCACTGTCCACGGAGTAGAATTGGTGTTTCACCCCGTTGTCCGCGACCGGGGCCGAACTACAGATTGGAGAATTCATGCCCGAACCCTTTAATTCCCCTGACTCGAAGCAGCCTCCCGATCCTCACGAGAAACTGGTCAAGGTATTCGATTCGGAGCAGGAGTCGGAGGCCTTGGTAGTCAAGGGACTGCTTGACTCGGCAGGGATCGACAGCGATCTCACCTCAGCATCCCTGGTGCAGGATGCCTTTCCCGGTCTCGGCGGAATGATCATCCTGGTGCGGGAAGAGGATGCGGCAGAGGCCAGAAGAGTAATTGCCGAATCCCAGCCTGGAAGCGGTGACGACGACGAAACCGCAGAATTCCAGATTACTGAAGAGCCGCCACAGAAGGGGTAACTGTCCGGCCGTCCAGATAGAAACTCACCGCTCCATCGAGGTCGGTGCGGTAGACGCGACTTCGTGATTCCGCCAATTCTTCCAGTGTTTCCATTCGCGGCAGTCCAAACGAATTTCCTGATCCCACCGAAATCACCGCAAATTCCGGTTTGACCGCTGCCATCAACTCTGCGGTAGTTGCTTTATTGCTGCCGTGGTGTCCCACTTTAAGCAGATTGGCCCGCGGGTCCTCGACCGCGGCGATCCGCCGTTCCACCTTCTTTTCCGCATCTCCTTCGAGAAGCACGGAAGTATTTCCATAACTTACGCGCAGCACCAGAGAATCGTTGTTCTGCGGATGATCGCCTACCGGCCAATCTCGAGGCGGCGAGACCACGCGGATTCTCGTTCCGCCGAGCTCGAACTCATCGCCCTCCCAGTGATGCACGATTCTTACTCCGAGCATGTGCGCGGTTGCAATCACATCGTCAAGCAAATGACTGGGAGGCTGCAAACCGATCCAGAGTTCATCGGGCCTGAAGTTCTTCAGCACGGCGATCATTCCGCCGATATGGTCAGAGTGGCCATGGCTGACCGCGACGGCATCGAGATGGGAAATTCCTCGTGTCCACAGATAGGGAGAAACCACGTCTTCGCCAAAATCCAGGCGCGAGCCGCCGGGTCCGATGGGGCCTCCCGCATCAATCAAAATTGTGCGGCCTTGCGGGGTGATGAGCAGGGTGGAATCGCCTTCCCCGACATCGATCGAGGTCACTTCGAGCACTCCCGGCCGGGTGCGCTGCCGTTGCGGGACCAAAGCCAGCGCGAACGAGACACCAAGAATTGCGGCAAGTCCGGCTAGAGCAACCGCCGCGCGGCGGCGAGCGGACCACATCGCTAACAGCAGCGCGAGTGCGGCCAAGGCGATCATGAGAGCCGATGGCATGGCCACACGCAGGTCCGCGATTCGCAGCATCCCCAGCCCATGGACGGTGCCCGTAATGCCGTTGAGTGCGATCGCCGTTAATAGAGCGGGCACTTTGGCGAGCCACGGGGAGAGAAATCCCAGGGCTAAAGCGCCGAGCGCCGAGGGCATTAGCAACTGGGTGAGCGGGACCACCACCAGGTTCGCGGGCAGGCCAATCGTTGTGGCGCGATGAAAATAGTAGGCCATCGGCAGCGCAAGCCCCACCTGCAGGACAGCAGAGATGAAGATCAGCTCCCAGCCCGCTAGGAACACGCTCGTGGTCGTACAAACGACTCGGCGCGACCAGGTTGCGCCAATGAAACGCGCGATGCGTCCGGAGATGAACTGCAGATCCACACGAAATTGCGCCACCTGGGGCACAAGCATGGCCGCGTAGTCTGGGGAATCCCAGTTGCGCAGCGCCTGCTTGTAGAGCTGTGAGGTGCGTTGCAGGATTGGTATCCCGATGGCGGCCACGATCAGGACGCACACGAACGTCATCTGGAAACTCGGCGTAAAGACCTGGCGCGGGTCGAGCACGAAAGCGCCAGAGCGGCGGCGCCAATCGCATTGACCATGGCGCGTTCGCGGTAGAGAAGGCGAGTTCCCAGATAGACCGCACACATCAAAGTGGCACGCCATACGGGAGCACCGACGTCGGTAAGAAAGGCGTACCCGACACAAATCGCCAGCGTGAGCACGGTTGCCGGAATGTCGGCAAGCCGGAGGCGGCGCATTGTCCAAAAGACCACGAATGCCAGGATGCTGACGTTCATCCCGGAAACCACCAGAACGTGATACGTGCCCGACCGTTGAAAGTCGGTGCGGGTATCGCGGTCGATGAAGGCCTCTTCGCCGATCACCATGGCGTCAATCAGCGCAGCCTCGTCGGCAGGCCAGAGTTCGTGCACCTTGGCAATAACTTTGCGATGCAAGCGGCTGCGGAGATCCTCCAGCCTGTTCCCATAAAATCCGGGGAGCAGCTCCACATTCTCCAGCTTTGCCGAACCGAGAGCGGCAATGCCACGATCCTCAAGATAGCCTCGATAGTCGAAAGCTCCCGGATTCCGGAAGTTGTGCGGGACGCGCAGCTTGGCGAGGAGCCGAATGCGGTCGCCGTAGTGAAAGGTTGGCATGGCACGAACTGGCGTCAATGATGGTCCGCGGCTGGGGTCTTCCAACATTGAATCCTGCGAAGTCGCCCCGTAAATGCTGAGGCGAATGCCCGAACGGATGCGACTATGCCCGGTCGAACTCTTGATCTCTTCGGCCTCGACGTCCACAACCTGCCTCAGTTCGCCCATATCCGATTGAATCCGGCCGTCGTGGATCACGTGAGCGATGATCTGGAGTTCCTGCCGGTCGGCGTAAGCGTGAATACCGGAATCGAAATGAGAGGAACGAGGCCGCACCTGGATGTGCAGCGCTCCCAATAGGATTAATCCAGCGAAAGCCAGCGCCCAGGCGAACCGTGCTCGGCGCCTGCTGAACCAGGCCGCCGCGCCCATGAATGCGATACCAGCGATAATCCACCAGGATGCCGGTCTCCACGCATACACGCCCGTGGTGATGCCCACTGCATAGGCTACGGCAGCCCAGAGCATGGGCTGGCGCGGCGCCTTCAACTGGAAACATGGCTTCCACGCGACCGAAGAGGCAAGCGCGAGGAGGGCAGGTGGCAAAGGCGTGGCGGATTTCGAAGGCTTGCTTTTAACGCGCCAGATGGACCACGGTTTCAAGGTGGAAGGTTTGCGGAAACAGATCCACTAAGTGCACTTGTTCAATCCGGTAGCCGGACGCAAGCAGCGGCACGAGATCGCGCGCCAGCGTCGCCGGATCGCACGACACATAAATAACGCGTGGCGCGCCCAAGGTCGGCAATCCTCGCGCCACGCGCTCTCCCAGGCCACTTCGAGGGGGGTCCACCACCGCAAGGTCGGGCTTATGAAGAGTATGAGTGAGTACTGCGCCCTTCCCGACTCGCCCCTTGTTCTCGCCACGGGCCAGGTACTGCTCCGTGGTGGCCTGGACTACCTCTCCATTCGAGGTCTGATTGTAAGAAAGATCGTTTGTGGATGTCTGTGACGACTCAACGGAAATGATGTGACGCATGTCACTACCCAGGGCTGTGGAAAAAAGTCCGGCTCCAGCGTAGAGGTCGAGAGCCAGCTCGCCGGATTGGCCCTGGGTAACGATCCGCACCAATTCGTCAATGAGATAGCGGTTAGTCTGGAAGAACGAGCCGGCACTGACCCGGTACGCGGCGTTCTTGGTCTGGTACAGCAAGTGGTCGGCGCCGATGGTCAATAATTTTTCGGGCAAGCCGGATCCAGAAGGACTGCTGCTTCTGAAAACTACGATCCCTATGATTTCCGCTAGAGACGTGCGCAGATCTTCTGCCCATTCTCGAAGAGCTGCACGGCGGGCGCCCTGAGTTGCCGAGACTTCCACCATCACCTGTGAGTCGTCCGCATTGGCGAAGAACTCGACCTCGTGCACGCCTTCCGGCACTTTGTTGGCCCGGCCACTCTGCCGGAGGGCAGCAATGGCTCGATTGATAAGCGGCGAACTGATGGGGCACTGTTCGATCGCCAGCAATTCGTGCGACCCCATCTGGAAGTATCCAGTTTTGAAAGACGGACTCGTCTGCACCTGCAGGCGCGAACGGTTGCGGTAATTCCAGGGGGGCGAGGGATGGACCTCAATCTCAACCGGACCTTCGAGCTTTGCCGTGCGCCGCAAGGTTTCGCGCAGAATTTCTTTCTTGATTTCGAGTTGATGCTCGTAGCTGGCATGCTGATAGTGGCAGCCCCCGCAGGATCCGAAATAGGGGCATCCGGGCTGCACGCGATGCGGGGACGGTTCCAGGATCTGTTCGACGCGGGCGCGAGCGAAGCCGGGCTTCTGCTCGGTCAGTGAGCCCTCGATCTTCTCACCCGTAAGGACGAAAGGAACGAACACTGCCTTCCCGCGTCCGCTCGCGTCGGCGGGAAGGCGGGCCAGTCCTTCGCCGCCGTAGATCAGCTTTTCGATGGTAAGCAGCAACAGGTGATTCTAAATGACGGCTCAGACCGCCCTTCCGGCGGCTGCTCCCGATGCCCAGGCCCACTGGAAGTTGAATCCGCCAAGGTGTCCCGTGACATCGACCACTTCGCCAATGAAATACATCCCGGGAACTTTGCGGGATTCCATGGTTTTGGCTGACAGTTCGCCGGTGTCGACGCCCCCCGCGGTCACCTCAGCCTTTTCGAAACCTTCGGTGCCCGCCGGGACAATGGTCCAGGCGTGTAGTTGCCGCTCGAAGTCGGCAAGAGCTGCATTCGTCCACGACTGCGGGAGATGCAGGTCCAGCCAGCGATCCGCCAGGCGGGTGGGCAGAATTTTTCGCAGCTCCGAGCGCAGCACGTTCTCGGTGCGCCCAGTCTTCGCATCGCGAAAAATCGCTGTTACGTCTTTGCCGGGGGCGAGGTCGATGGTCACAGGCAGCGGTTTCTTCCAGTAGGAAGAAATCTGCAGAATAGCCGGCCCGCTCAGGCCCCGGTGAGTGATCAGCATCTTCTCGCGAAATTGCTGGCTGGCGCAGGAAGCGATAACTTCCGTCGAGACCCCGGTCAGATCGCAGTAACGCGAACGATCTCGCTCCTCGAGCAGCAGCGGAACCAGTCCCGGCCAGGGTTCACGGATTCGAATCCCGAATTTTCGCGCCAGATCGTACCCGAACGACGTCGCGCCGATCTTGGGAATGGACAAACCTCCTGTAGCTACCACCAGCGCAGCCGCACGGAACTCCTCCTGTGAGCCGTGCACGACAAACTCGGTCGCGTGGCTCACATCCTCGATCTTCACGTTCAGATGAATGTCCACTCGGCCGGCGCGGCATTCTTCTTCGAGCATGGCGAGAATATCGCGCGCCGAGCGATCGCAGAACAACTGCCCCAGCGTCTTTTCGTTATACGGAATTTGATGCTTCTCCACCAGCGCGATGAAGTCGGCCGGCGTGTAGCGCGCTAGCGCCGATTTTGCAAAATGCGGATTCGCGCAAAGAAAATTCTCGGGCTGGCAATGAATGTTAGTGAAGTTGCAGCGGCCTCCGCCGGAAATCAGGATCTTCTTCCCTAAACGGTCGGCATGTTCGAGGACGGCGACCCGGCGCCCGCGTTTACCCGCTTCAATGGCGCACATCAGCCCCGCCGCCCCGCCGCCAACTATGATTGCATCGTAGGAGCGGATCACAGGCGATCACATGTAAAACAGGCTGAGACGCGGAAGCCGATGTTTCTCGATCAGGCGCTTGTGGACGTACTGCTTCTGCAATTGATCGATCTGTGCTCCCGACATCTTGCTGCGGTAAGGCGCGAGGTCGCGGTCAGCTTGCGTGCGGATGCTGACGATCTCATCGTCTGAAGTTGAGGCCAGAAGGACAGCAAACAGCTTTTCTTCCAGCACGGTAAGGCGGCGTTCCAGGTCCTCCAGGCGGAGTGTGGATGTCGTAGCCTGGCTCGCGAGATCGCGCAGAGTTTTTGCCGTTTGCAACACAGCGGATCGTGTAGCGTTCTCCGAGACCGTGGCTTTCTCGAGTTGCTCCGCATTCCGCCGTAGGAAACCCGAGACTGTCTCCGGCTCGAAGCCTTCGGCGGATCGAGACTTTGACGAGGGCTGCTCCGTTCCCGCGCCCACCGCGGCTTCTTTCATGTCTTCGGCTGCTGCCAGCACCTCCTGCGAGCAATACGCCAGGCTGTTTATCTTTTTGGTCTTGGTGGGGCGCTGGTCGTAGCGGTCGAACGCAGAGTCGATCCCGCGCAACACGGCAGCCAGGGGAATGCCCGCATCCTTCCAGGTTTCAATCAGTGCCCAGTCCAGGGTGGAGAGCAGCAGGCCCGCCCCGCGGCGCTGCAGATAACGCTCCTCAATTTCGGTGAAGTAGTTGAAGTAGTTGTCCACAGCGAGTCAACGTGCGGTGCGCGAGGCGGGCGTCGCGGCAGATCCACTTCCATTCTTGGACTTCGCCTGCGGCGTCTTGGAACCCTTGGAATTCGTCTTGGCCGGGGCCCTCTCTTTGCGCGAAGTGGCGTTGCGTTCCCAGATAATCCGGAGACCTTCGAGGGTAAGGAAATCGTCCACCTGCTTGATATATTTCGATCCCTTGCCGATCATTGGGCCGAGGCCGCCGGTGGCAACGACGTGCGTTTCCTGGCCGAGTTCGCCGAGCAGGAGTTCGAGAATGCCATCGACCAGGCCGAGATATCCGTAATAGAGACCGGATTGCAGGCTGGCAACTGTGTTTGTGCCAACGACGCGCGGGGGCTTCCGGATTTCCACGCGGGGCAGGCGAGCCGTGCGGTCAAAGAGCGCGTCGGCAGAGATGCCGATCCCCGGACAGATCACTCCCCCGAGATATTCGCCTTTGCCGGAGACGCAGTCAAACGTTGTGGCGGTGCCGAAGTCCACGATCACGCAAGGCGTCCCATACTTTTCAATGGCGGCGACGGCGTTCACAATACGGTCGGCGCCGACCTCCGCCGGGTTATCGTAGTGCACCGGCATGCCAGTCTTGACGCCGGGCTCAATGAACAGCGGCCGCAGATTAAAGTAACGCTCGCAAACCTGGCGCAGAACAGGATCCAGCGGGGGAACCACGGACGACACAACGATTCCGTGGATGCCTTTCGATTCGAGGCCGGCCATCGAAAACAGGTTGCGAAACAGGACGCCATATTCATCGACCGTACTGCGCCGTGACGTGGCCACGCGCCAGTTGGCCAGCAGGCGCTCGTAACGCGGAGATTCTTCCTCCGCGCCCCCGCCCGGCTGTAGGGAGGGTGCGAATACGCCTAGAACCGTGTTTGTGTTTCCGACGTCAATGACCAGCAACATAGTTTTTCTGGCGAACCATCGAGCCGGCAAGCCCGGCCTGATCCCAGTCGAAGGAAAGCCCGCGCTACCTTTCCCTCACCGTCCCGCTTAAAACCGTTTGCACTCCATGGGCGGTTCGCACTTGCAGGAACCCGCGGGCATCCAGCCCTTCCGTCGTCCCTTCGAACGCCGAGCCGTTCTCTTCAATGCGAACTTTCTTGCCGTGCAACCACGAGGAATTTTCCGCAAAGCGCCGCAGAATCGATTCCTTACCGTCAGGATTTTGCAGGAACTGTCGGTATTCGCGATCGAGCGATTTTAACAAAGCCACCAGCAGTTCGACTCGGGACCACTCGCTGCCGCTCACCAGCCGCAGCGACGTAGCCTGGAGTTCTTTGGGAAAATTCGCCTGGTTCACATTGATGCCGATTCCCACCACCACATAGCGCACGCGCGTGGCTTCGGCATTCATCTCGGTGAGTATTCCACAAACTTTCTTGCCGTCAATGAGAACGTCGTTCGGCCATTTCAAATTCGGCTGCAGTCGCGAATCGGTTTGCCGGATCGCAGCCTGCGCCGCGAGTCCCGCCATCAGAGACAGCACCAGCACGTCGGAAGGCGGCAGCGGGGGCCGCAGCACTGCCGAGCAGTAGATTCCGCTCGATCGCGGAGACTGCCAGGTATTAGCCCCGCGTCCCCGTCCGGATGTCTGTTCTTCCGCGAGGAACACGCTGCCCTCGGGAGCGCCTTCGGACGCGGCTGCCATGGCGGCCGTATTGGTGGAACCAATCTTGTAGAAATGATGCAGGTGCACTTCGAAAAGCGTGCCCCGCAGCATGGGCCGGAGGATCTCTGGAAGCAGCAGATCGGGCACGGCGCGCAACCGGTAGCCGGTGGCGGGATGTCCCGCCACATCCACTCCCAGCCCGCGCAATTGCTGAATCAGGCGCCAGACTTCCGAACGGCTGGAAGAAATTTCCTCCGCGATCTTCGTGCCGCTGACCACCACGGTGGCGTGCTGCATCAATAAACGCACGATCAAGCCGAGGCGAACATCGGTCTGCTGCTGCAGGGGCGCGAGCGCCTGCGATTTTCTGGTCGCCCGTGTTGTGGCCTTTTTAGAGATGCGGAGATTATGCGCGAATTGACGCTGCCGCGTCTACGTGGGAACCACGCGCATGCTCATGTCGACGGCCTGCGCCGAGTGCGTGAGCAAGCCAACGGAGATGAAATCGACCCCAGTCTCGGCATAGGCGCGCACATTCTCCAGCCGAATGCCTCCCGAGCACTCGATGGGAATGCGGCGTTCCCCTGTTTGCGCCTGCGAGCAGCGTTCTACCGCGCGCCGCACGTCCTCGGGCGACATGTTATCGAGCAGAATAGCCTCGGCTCCATTGGCAAGAGCCTGCTCCAGATCGTCGAAACTGCGTACTTCGACTTCGATCGGCTGAGATCCACGGCGGTTGCGGTGGGCGCGCTCCAGAGCCGGAGCAATTCCTCCAGCTAGAGCGATGTGGTTATTCTTGATCAGCACGCCATCGGACAGATCGAGGCGGTGGTTCTGCCCTCCGCCGCATCGCACCGCATACTTGTCGATCACCCGCATGCCTGGCGCGGTCTTGCGCGTGTCAAGAATCCGCGCTCGGGTGCCGGCCACTGCCTCCACAAACTTGCGCGTGAGCGTCGCAATGCCGCTCATCCGCTGAAGAAAATTGAGGATCACTCGCTCGCAGGAAAGAACCACGCGCGCATTGTGCCGGATCACCGCCACGGATTGTCCCTTGTGCAGGCGTATTCCATCGAAGATTTCGGGGTGCGTCGTCACCTCGTAGTGCGCCGTGACTGCCCCATCCAGAGCCGCATAGACATCGAGAATCCGCGCCACACAGCCGATTCCAGCCAGGATGCAATCTTGCTTGGCGATGATCGTGGCCGATGCGCGCTGGTTGGGATCGATGCAGGCATAACTCGTTGCATCGCGCGTGGCGCGATCCTCCTGCAGCGCGTTCTCGAGAATTGCGGTAAGGCGTCTTGAGTTCCAGTCCATAAAAAGCGGTGCTCAGTAGTCAGGCTAGTTGTCAGTGTGAACCATGTAGGGACAGCCGCCCTCGGCTGTCCGCGGGTCGAAGACCCGCCTCATCCTCAACGACAGCCTAACTCTTTCATCTTGCTCAGAGTTTTTTCTTTCAGCACCGCGAGTTCCTGCTGTTGCCTGCGGAGATTCTCCACTACCATGGCCGGCGCCTTGGCAAGGAACTGCTCGTTGCCAAGCTGCTTCTGCCCGCTGCCGATTCCCTTTTCCAGCCGCTCCAACTCTTTGTTGAGGCGCTCGCATTCCGCGCCGATGTCGATCTTCCGCTCGTAAATCACATGCACATCAAAACGCGCGGTGCTTCGAGATCCCGCCAGCTTCGCGAGAGAATTCTCTACAAACGTGATCTTCTCGACACTCCCCAGCCGCTCCACCGCGCCCCGATTGTGCTCAACCATCGCCCGAATTGCAGGCTCATGTGCGAACACCTGGATCGGAACTCTCACCTTGGGCTCGACTTTTAGCTCGGCGCGCAGATTGCGCACGCTCACGATCAGGTCCTGCAGTATCGCCATCTCCGTTTCGGCCGCAAGATCGAACTGCTTCTGATCCGCCTGTGGGTAGGGCATCAGCGCAATAGACTTCGCCGGCGCCTTGCCTTCGTAGATCGCCTGCCAGATTTCTTCCGTGATAAACGGCATCACCGGATGCAGCAGGCGCAGCGCCGCGTCGAACAGGTTGACCAGGTTCGCGCACGCTACTTTAGCCGTATTCGTGTCGCCGCCCTCTTCGAAGTTCAATCGTGGCTTGATCAACTCCAGATACCAATCGCAGAACTCGCCCCAGAAAAAGTCGTAAATGCGATTGGCCGCCTCGTGGAACCGGAAAGTCTCTAAGGCCCCGTGTACGTCAGCGGCAACCCGGTTGAAGCGCGACAAGATCCACCGATCTTCAAGCGCTGAAACCTGGAATCCAGCAACGCCCGTGTGGGGACAGCCGCCATCGGCTGTCCCGGGCCGCAGCCCCGGCTCGACCCGATCCACATTCATGAACATGAATCGCGCCGCATTCCAGATCTTGTTAGCAAACGCGCGGTACCCGTCGGTCCGGCTCTCGTTGAACGCAATATCGGTTCCCGGCGCGGCCATAGCAGCCAAGGTGAACCGCGTCGCGTCCGTGCCAAATCGCTCGATGATCTCCAGCGGATCGATCACGTTGCCCTTGGTCTTCGACATCTTCTGGCGCTCGGCATCGCGCACCAGCGCGTGAATGTAGACCTGCCGGAACGGCACGCTGTCGTTCTTCTTGTCGCCCCAGCCGCTGGCCTTCTTGATCGCCGGATCCTGCTCGTGCCCTTGCATGAAGTGGCAGCCAAACATGATCATCCGTGCCACCCAGAAGAACAAAATTTCATAGGCGGTGATCAGCAGCGTCGTCGGATAAAAAACTTCCTGGTCTCGCGTCTTCTCGGGCCAACCGAGCGTCGTAAACGGCAGTAGCCCGGACGAAAACCACGTATCGAGCACGTCCGAAACCTGCTCCAGCTTGGTCCCTCCGCATTTCGTGCAGTTCGCCGGCGCTTCGCGCGCGACAATCACTTCCTTGCAGCCTTCGCAAGTCCATGCGGGAATACGATGTCCCCACCACAGCTGGCGCGAGATGCACCAGTCGTAGATGTTGTTCATCCAGTTCAGATAGACCTGGCGGTGGTTCTCGGGAACAATCGTGATCTCGCCGCTCTCTACGGCCTCTTTGGCGCGCTCCGCCAGCGGCTTGATCTTGATGAACCACTGCAGGGACAATCGCGGCTCCACGATCGTGCCGCAACGGTCGCACTTGCCGATCGCGAGCGCGTAGTCCTTTTCGGCGACCAGAAATCCCTGCTCTTTCAAATCCTGCAGCACGCGCTTGCGGGCTTCAAAGCGGTCCAGCCCCGCATACCCGCCGGCATTCTCGTTCATGTGCGCGTGCTCGTCCATGACATTGATCTGCGGCAGATGGTGGCGCAGGCCCGCCTGAAAGTCGTTAGGATCGTGCGCCGGCGTGACCTTCACCGCGCCCGTGCCGAACTCGGGCTGCGCCAGTTCATCGGTGATGATCGGAATCTCGCGATTCATCAGCGGCAACAGAGCTTTCTTGCCGTGCAGATGCGTATAGCGCTCGTCCTTCGCGTTCACCGCAATCGCGGTATCGCCCAACATCGTCTCCGGACGCGTAGTCGCAACCGTGATGAATTCCTTCGTTCCGATCACCGGATACCGAATCTCCCACAACTTCCCCTGAACGTCCTCGTGCTTGACCTCCAGATCGGAGATCGCCGTCTCGTGCCAGGGGCACCAGTTAACGATGTAATGTCCGCGATAGATCAGGCCTTCTTCATAGAGCCGAACGAACACTTCGCGCACCGCCCGCGAAAGATTCTCGTCCATGGTGAAGTACTCGCGGTCCCAGTCGACGGACGCACCCAGGCGCTTCATCTGGTCGAGAATGGCGCCGCCGTACTCGCGCTTCCACTCCCATACCCGCTCGATGAATTTTTCGCGGCCCATTTCACGCCGCTTCTTGCCTTCCTTCTCGAGCTGCTTCTCCACCATCATCTGCGTCGCGATGCCGGCATGATCGGTGCCCGGAAGCCACAGCGTGATGAAGCCGCGCATGCGATGCCAGCGCACGATGATGTCCATCTGCGTCTGGTTCAGCATGTGCCCCATGTGCAGGCGGCCGGTGACGTTGGGCGGAGGCAGCAGCAACGTGAACACGGGACGCGTCTCGCCCGGCTTTGGCGTAGGCACCGAGAAGAGCTTTTCTTTGATCCAGTAGTCGGCCCAGCGCGTCTCAATCGCGCCCGGCTCGTAGGCTTTGGGCAGGTCGTGCGGCATAGAAACATTCAGCACTCAGACGCCGGCAATCAGCCAGTCGAAAAATAAACATGTCATCCCGAGCCGAGCAACAGTGTGAAACGAAACTGCTGCCCAGTCGAGGGACTTGGCACGACTGAACTGCTGAGTGCTGACTGCTGAGTGCTGCTTTGATCTTACAGGCGCAAGAAAAGAAGGGTCAAACCATCCAAACGACAAGGAACAGGGCAAGCATGGAAGCAAACGAGCCTCCATAAGGGCCTCCGCACCGTACAGTCGAATGGACGGGGAATCGGAGAAATCCCGTTAACGTTGGCCCATTCCCGTTATCTTCACATATATGCCGAGGATGTAAACCAGCCCCAGGAAGACCACCGCTACCGTGGTTCTCATCACGCCGATCTTCTCGTGCCGCACGATGAACCCACCTTCTCGATCCCACGAGGTGATCCCATCGCGCGACAGCACAGATTCTGCGTGCAACAGCGTAAACAACGATATGTGAGGGTGCCCCGTCCTTCTCGCGTTTTGTGCGAGAGGGCGGGGACGTTGACTTTCCCCCACCTGTATCGTCAGTCCCATTCCCAACCTCTCCCGCCTTCGTGCCGTCCACTGCGATTCAATTTCCACGGCCCCGTCGTGAGGGTGCCCCGTCCTTCTCGCGTTTTGTGCGAGAGGGCGGGGACGTTGACTTTCCCCCACCTGTATCGTTCAGTTCCATTCCCAACCGCTCCCGCCTTCGTGCCGTCCACTGCGATTCAATTTCCACGGCCCCGTCCGCTCCGGTTGCGTAGTGGCAAAAGCTGCTCCACACCCAGTCCTCCGGGC
>DATGFC010000111.1:0-4101 GCA_035309485.1 Candidatus Sulfotelmatobacter sp. | reverse complement strand
AGCGATCTCCGCTACGGCGAAAATCCGCACCAGAAAGCCGCCATGTATTCCGATGGTTCGACCGCCGGAGTCGCGAACGCCCGCCAGGTCCAGGGCAAAGAGCTTTCCTACAACAACATCGTCGATCTGCAGGCCGCCTGGGACCTTGCCCAGGAGTTTGATGAGCCCGTAGTCGCCATCATCAAGCACACCAATCCCTGCGGTACCGCAACCGGCAACACCCTTGCGGAAGCATACAAACGCGCCCTCGAATGCGATCCGGTTTCCGCCTTTGGCGGCGTAATCGGCGTCAATCGCCCCATCGACGCCGCAGCCGCCGAGGAGATGCACAAGCTTTTCCTCGAAGTCATCGCCGCCCCCGCCTTCGACCCAGCCGCCAAAGCTAAGTTCGCCTCCAAGAAAAATCTTCGCCTCGTCGAGGTCGTCCCTGCCAGTCAGAAATGGGTTCTAAAAAACGTTTCCGGCGGCATGCTCGTGCAAGACAATGACACCCGCGTGCTCTCCGATGCCGATCTTAAGGTCGTCACGAAACGTCCTCCCACGCCGGAAGAAACACGCGCCATGCTTTTCGCCTGGAAGGTCTGCAAGCACGTCAAATCTAATGCCATCGTCTACGCGCGCGACGGCCAGACTGTCGGCGTCGGCGCTGGACAGATGTCCCGCGTCGATTCCGCCAAAATCGGCGCCATGAAAGCCCAACTCCCGCTGAAAGGTACGGTCGCTGCCTCCGACGCTTTCTTCCCCTTCCCCGACGGGGTCGAAGAAATTGCTAAAGCCGGAGCGACGGCCATCATCCAGCCAGGAGGTTCCCAGCGCGATCCCGAAGTCATCGAGGCTGCCGACCGTTTAGGTCTCGCCATGCTCTTCACCGGGGTCCGCCACTTCCGCCACTAAGACCGAAATTGTTGATTTCTGGATTGTTGATTGTTGACTGAAAACAAAAACACCTTATGTCCCGGGTCTTTTCAATCAAAAATCAACAATGATCATTGCCCACCGGTCCCTGACCTTCCGAGGGTCCCCATTTTTTTCCAACCCAACCGCTCCTCAAGGTAGAATATAAGCACCTTTCCCCCAGCGGTTTTGCATCCAAACAAGCTGAGGTTCGGAAACGCGCTCGCGGAGCGCAGTCAGGTCGGCATTAAGTCTAATGATGAACAAAATTGGTCGCCTTTTCTTGCTGATCGCAGTGGCCACGGTCGCTGTAGGTCAAACCACACCGCCCTCCTCCGATTCCAGCCAGTCTGATGCCAAGCCGGCCCAGTCCTCTGCCCGTAAAGTCGATAAGGCAGCCGCCTATTACCACTACACGCTGGCTCACATGTACGAGGAAATGGTCACGGCTTACGGCCGCAGCGACCTGGCGGTAAAAGCCACGGAAGAATACCGTCTCGCCATCGAAGCCGATCCGTCCTCTGAATTCCTGACCTCCAGTCTCGCCGAACTGTACGTCAAGACCGGACGCATCGCGGACGCTGTTAAAGAAGCGCAAGACATCATCAAGCGGGATCCCAAGAACCTCGAGGCCCACAAGCTTCTCGGCCGTATTTATCTTCGTTCGCTCGGCGACATGCCCGGCGGTTCCGGCTCCGATAACATTCTCAAACTCGCCATTGACCAGTACGAGCAGATCGTAAAGCTCGATCCCGACAGCGTCGACGATCACCTTCTTCTGGGTCGTCTTTATCGCCTGAACAATGACTTATCCAAGGCCGAAGTGGAGTTGAAAACCGCCATTAAGATTGATCCCACGTCGGAGGAGGCCGTCACCACGCTGGCTATGCTGTACACCGACGAAGGCGACACTTCGCACGCCCTCAAAGTCCTTAGCTCCATTCCCGATTCCGCCCGTTCGGCCAAGCTTTATTCGGCCCTCGGTGCGGCCTACGAACAGCGCAAGGATTACAAGAGCGCAATTGACGCCTATCAGCACGCCATCGTTCTCGATCGCGACAATCTCGACGCCATTCGCGGCCTGGCGGAGAACCTGCTCAACAACGGCCAACTCGATAAGGCGCTGGAACAATACAAGGTCATCGCCGACTCCAATCCCGAAGACGCCCAGACCTACGTCCGCATGGCTGAGATCTATCGCCGTCAGGGCAAGTACGATCTCGCGCTCGAAAATCTCAAGCGCGCGGACACCCTCGTCCCCGATACCATGGATGTCCCGTACAGCATGGCCGCTGTTTACCAGGCTCAAGGACGCTATGATGAAGCCATCAAGCTCTTGCAGGATCTGCTGAAGAAAACCGAAAAAAGCGAGACCGGAACCAGCCAGGCCGACCGCAACAACCGCTCCATTTTTATTGAGCGCCTCGGCATGATTTACCGCGAGCAGGAAAACTACCCCGCCGCGGTCGATACCTTCCGCAAGATGCTGACTCTTGGCGATGAAAACGCCCGCCAAGGCTATCAGGAAATCATCGACACCTACCGCGAAGCCAAGCAGTGGCCGCAAGCCACCGCCGCCGCCAAAGAAGCGGTCCAAAAAATGCCGGGAGACCGCGACCTGCGCATGGTCCTCGACTCCCAGCTTGCTGACATGGGACAACAAGACCAGGCCATCGCCGACGTCCGCTCCATGCTCAAGGGTGGCGCTGAAGATCGCGACATTTACGTCCGTCTTGGAATCATCTACACCCGTGCCAAGCGCTGGAATGATGCCCTCGACGCTCTCGCCAAGGCTGAGCAGCTCTCCACCAAGAACGACGACAAAGCCTACGTCTACTTCCTTCGTGGCGACCTGTACCAGCGGCAGAAAATGTTCGATCAGGCCGAGACCCAATTCCAGAAAGTGCTTTCGATGACTCCGCCCACCGATCCACAGGCCGCGGCCACCCTCAACTATCTCGGCTACATGAACGCTGATCGGGGCGTAAAGCTCGACGAATCGCTGAATTACATCAAGCAGGCATTAGCGTTCGAGCCTAATAATCCCGCATATCTCGATTCACTCGGATGGGCGTACTTTAAGCTGGGCAAGTACGATCTCGCCGAAGACAACCTGAACAAGGCCGCATCTCACATGGGTTCCGACCCGACGGTGCAAGAACATCTCGGAGACCTCTATCAGAAAACCGGCCGCCTGAAGCTGGCTGCCGCCCATTGGGATCGCGCCGTACAGGAGTGGAATAAGACCGTTCCTGCCGAGCAAGACGGCGACGCCTTCGCCAAAGTCCAGCAAAAACTAGACGCCGCCAAAGTCAAACTAGCCAAAGAAGATTCCAATAAACAGTAGCGCTGGCGTCCCGCCGGCTGTGCCGAGGGCGTCCTCGCCCTCGGCGTTGACGCCAGCGAGCCATCTGGAGGATCACCTCGGCGCGCTGTAGCTCTGGCTCCTCATTCAACAATCAAAATTCAACAATCAACAATGCTATCCTTCCCCCATGCTCGCCGCCTACGCGGTGCACCTCGAACAATCCCGCGGACGCCGCTTCCCCGAGCCACAACATCCCTATCGCAACGACTTCCAGCGCGATCGTGACCGCATCATCCACGCCCGCGCATTTCGCCGCCTCGAAGCTAAAACCCAGGTCTTCACCCGCCGCTACTCCGACCACTTCCGCAACCGCCTGACGCACACTCTCGAAGTCACCCAGATCTCCCGCACTATCGCTGGAGCCCTGACGCTAAACGCCGATCTCGCCGAAGCCCTAGCCCTGGTCCACGATATTGGTCATCCACCCTTCGGCCACGCCGGAGAAAAAGCCCTGAACGCAGCCATGCAGGATCACGGCCTCTCTTTCGACCACAACCTCCACGCTCTCCGCATCGTCGAAGACTTCGAGCAGCGCTACGCCGCCTTCCCCGGCCTCAATCTCACCTTCGAAGTCCGGGAGGGAATCATCAAGCATTCCCGCGATTACTCCTCGAAGGACCATCCTGAGCTAGCCGAATACGTGCTCGATCAGCGCCCTCCAGTTGAGGCCCAACTGATCGACCTCACCGATGAAATCGCCTACAACACTGCCGATCTCGATGACGGCTACGAAGCTCATCTGGTCTCACTGGTGGACATTCGGCAGGGGGTGCCCATTTTCGAGCGCTTCTATCGCGAGGTGGCGCAGCTCTACCCGCAAGCGCCCGAAAAACTGAAAT
>DATGFC010000110.1:0-2143 GCA_035309485.1 Candidatus Sulfotelmatobacter sp. | reverse complement strand
CAGACGGCGCTCGTTCCGTTGCACATTTCCATAAAAACGCAGGTCGTCGCTAACGATTTTGGACTGCACTTTGCCAATTTGAACGCCGATGCTCTGCATCCGCTGTGGTGATAGCTGGATGGGATTGAGTGGCGTCTCGCTGTGTGCAGGGATGGCCCCACCGGAGCCGCCTTCCGAAGAAGATGCAGGCATATTCGGCATCCTACCTGAGCTCTGTTGCTCAGCGGCGGTTGATTTCATCGAGAGCCGCCACCACAGCCCCACGATGCCGGCAGCGAAGATGATCGCGGCGCCCAGAGCCAGCACAAAAGCCCGCCGGTACTTTCTGCCGGCTTCGACCTGTCGAATCAGGTCCTGGTATTCGTTTCCAATGTCGTGGTTCTGGTTCATGGCAAGCTCACTCCCGTTAGTCGTTCCAGTCGCGCCACTGCCGATTCGTGATCAACGAGCTTGTTCTGGTAATCGAGTTCTAAGTTCAGCACGTCGAGAAAGGAAGAAAGCAGTGACTCGAAGTCCTGCTTGTTTGATTGATAGACGGCTAAACCGGCTTGAAAGGTCGCATTGGCCTGAGGAATCAATCCGTCGGTATAGATTTTCAGTTGCTCTTCTGAAGTCTGGACCATTACAAACTGCTGCCGGACTTCCGCGAGCACTTGCTGGATTTCCGATTGGAGTTCCTGCTTTCTGCGCTCTTGATTTTGCTCGGCTTCGGCCAGTTCGGCTTTCTGGCGTCCGCGATTTGGGAGCCGAACACTGAAGGTGAGCATGTAGTAATCGCGAAATTTCCGATCAGTGTTTTGATACATGTATCCGACGCTGAAATCTGGGCGGAATTCCTTGTGCGCGAGTTCCACCTGCGCTGCTTCGCGATTCACTATCTGCAATCGTGCGCGCACGTCTGGATTTTGATCGCGTGTCCGTTGGAGGAGCTCGGCCGCGGTATAAGGAAACGGGGTTGGCGAAAGCGGTTCGGTGACAATATCAGGCGATTCTTGTGGCCGATTGAGCAGTTGCTTGAGTTGGGCTTCGAGTTGACCATCCAGCTCGTGATGGTGCGCGATATCCTGCAAAATCTTGGTGTGCTGTAGTTGAGCTTTCAGCACGTCTTGCTGGTTGCCCTGACCCACTCGATAGTGAGCTTCGGTTGCTTGTTCGATCTGGCCTAGTAATTGATCGCTGCGGAGGAGGGTTCCAAGCGTCTGCTGGACATAGGCCAGCTGAAAGTACACGCGCTGAACATTCTCGACAACGTCGCGCCGCGTCCCTTCCGCCTGCTCGTGCAGGGATGCGGCATCGAACTCGGCGACCTTGGCGCGCAATGGGCGCTTGCCGGGATATGGCAGCTCTTGCGACGCTCCGATTCCGACATAGGCGAAATCGCTGTTGGTGTACCCGGCGAACGGCCGCGGGCTCCCCACACTGAATTGCTGGAGCGTTAGTTGGGTCTCGGGCAGCGCCGAGACTTGCTTGGGGACATTTGTTGACGCTTGCCAAGCGTGAACTGAGGCGGCGACCTGCGGATTATTACGCTCCGCCTCTTGCACCAAGTCCCGCAACGGCGTCGGCGGTGCTGCATGCTCATGACCAGCATCCGGCGACGTCACCACGGAAGTGGGTTGTTGGATTTCGGGTGACGTTTGCGCGTGCAGGACCGAACCTGCGAGCGCGAAGATCAACATCAGGACGCCCGAAACAGGTCGGCCAAACCTAAATGGACAAAAACGTCCGGAGCTATTCCGGTGAAAACGAGCAGATTTCATCTTTCCTCCGCCAAGACATAGGTGCAAATGGCGCGCACGAAGGCGCCGAGTTTTAGCGAGGAAAGACGATCAGATTCTCAGGACTGTTGTATCAGGAGGGGTTTCGCCAGGAGGACCATGAACCTGGGCCACCCATGAAGGCCAGCTGGTTGCTACCGGAGCTACAAGCTCAACCTGTGGAAGGATTCCCACGGCCACCTGTGTGAGATGCACGGACGCCGAAGGAGTGGCTTTCAAAATCGGATGACTGTCAACGGAACCACTCGGTGGGCAACAGGAATGCGATTGACCCATTCCGGCACGGCCACATTCCCCCGCCATCTTCTTGCAGCATTCCTTCTCGGCCGCGGTCATCGCCTGGGCGGGCATGACACAGTTCAGCA
>DATGFC010000109.1:0-17845 GCA_035309485.1 Candidatus Sulfotelmatobacter sp. | reverse complement strand
CTCGCACTACAATCGGTCCATGCCGTGGGGACTCCATCGTTTCCAACAAGCCGGGTGCCTGCATTTTATTACTTTCAGCTGTCATCATCGCGAGCCACTGCTGGCGGAACCACAGTCGCGCACCATCTTCGAGCAAAGTTTGGAGCGGGCACGTCGGTGGTATGGCTTCTTCGTCACCGGTTACGTGGTCATGCCTGAACACGTGCACCTATTGATCAGCGAGCCGGAACGCGGGAAGTTGTCGACGGCGCTGCAAATGCTAAAGCAAATCAGCGCGCAGCGACTTGGGGGTCCAGAAGGCGCGCCGTTCTGGCAAGCGCGCTACTATGACTTCAACGTTCGGAGCGAAGCCAAGCGGGTGGAGAAGTTGCGCTACATTCATCGCAATCCTGTGAAGCGAGGACTGGTCGAGCGCCCGGAGGACTGGGTGTGGAGCAGCTTTTGCCACTACGCAACCGGAGCGGACGGGGCCGTGGAAATTGAATCGCAGTGGACGGCACGAAGGCGGGAGCGGTTGGGAATGGAACTGACGATACAGGTGGGGGAAAGTCAACGTCCCCGCCCTCTCGCACAAAACGCGAGAAGGACGGGGCACCCTCGGGGGTAACTCTGAAAGGATGGGCCAGCCCCCTGCTCCTTTTGCTTTTCTCGTGTGCCTCGGAAACATCAAGCTGCTGGACCCACCAGCGCGAGCATTCCTCACATAGCCCCTTGCAAGTTCCTTCACCTTGACAGGCCATAGGGGACCGCACGAATATCTTTCCTCTCCTTCCCTGGGGGGAATTTTGTAGAACCGTGGTCTAGAATCTCGGATTTTCGAGCCCCTCGGAGGAACCCCATGAAGGTCATTTCTGGTTTCTGGACGTATCCGTTCCTGCTCACGGCCATACTTCTCATCGGAGTCGGGAAGCTTCCCGCGTTCGCCGACGACACGGTTCAGGAAGGCAATGTGAAGGCGGTGCAGTTGGGCAGAGTCACGGTGCTCGGGCCGATAAAGTGTCCCACGGGCGCGACGCAGGGAGCAAACTGCACATCGGTCAGCGTGACTTGCCCGAACATCCCCGCACTGACAGCCGTTTTGAGTGAAGCTGTTCCTGCCGGAACGGCCAGAGGAACGATCATTCTCAACAACGGGGGCGGGGGCACAACCTTCCTCAACAGCGGCTTTGCCGACACCTACTTCAATGATGGGTTCAGGGTGGTACAACTCGCATGGAAGACAGATTGGGAGGATACAGGTGGAGTCGGCCTTAAGCGCGCTTCCTGCCGGGGCGCTACTCTCTACCGGTATCTCTTCTATACCGTGCACCACGGGGACCGAACCACCGGCTTCTGCGCACAGGGCAGCAGCGGTGGAGGCGCGGCCATCACATTCGCCCTCGCGCAGTACGGGCTGTCGAACTATTTCGATTACGTCGTGATCGCCGCCGGCCCCGGTATTTCCCGGATGGATTACGCGTGCGATAGCTCGCTGTACACCGGCCCGCCTTTGGACCTTTGCCCGCTGATTCCGAACGCTCCCTACGCCTTTCCTAACGGGACCAAGGTGAACACTTGGGAAAACACGACCACCTGCGCCGTGACGCCGGCGCTGCAATCCGATATCGACAAATGGATGGCGGATTCGATTGTCACCACCGGAGCTAATTTCTCGTATCCGCAAACCGCGATGAGCTGGTACTTCTGCGCAACTCCTCCGGTGAACAACAGCACGGGCGGCGGCAAGTTCCTGATTGATCAGGTGCATCCGAAGAGCACCCCAGACGTGAACTGCTATTCGGGCGTCTGCCAGGGAGAATCCGTGTGGCAGGACCCAACGGCGTTCAGCGATACGCATAACGCGATGCTGGCGCAGTGCGTTCCCAACCATCAATGATCGTGTTGGAAGTTGCCGGCCAAGCGCCACACCTTATCGGAGGCGGTACCACAGAGTAAACACATTCCGAACTCCAAAGTCACGACCGCCAAGCAAGTTCGTGCGACTGCGGTCAGTTGGGAGAACTCCCTGAATCATAGCGGTGGCGATTCCGGGGTATAGGGATCCTTCGCTTCGCGCAGGATGACAAGAACAAGCCGGATGACAGAAGAACAGACTGGGTGCGCTCCAGGCGGGGGGGGTACGCCTTCAGAGGGCAACACGTGGGCAAAATGAAAGGCGTCGATGCTTTTCGTAAAGAAAAAGTTGCTTTTTCAAGGTGCCCAAAGTAAGATGCATATAGGCAGCGTGATTGACAGTTAAGCGCTTCCGAAGCCCTGTACCGCCCGGTTCCTTACTTCCAGACTTCGCTTCAAGCTTTGGCGAATACAACTCGACGAGAGACGGCTAGGTCCGTCTCCATCCCGGTTCGGAGAGTTCAACATGGCGTGGTACGCGTATTGCTTGACCGAGCATCAAACCCTCCCAAATGGAACCCGCACTCGGCGTCCTTTCCTGTTAGAAGGCGTCCAAGGAGTGAACGGAGCTGCGGTTCTCAGCTATCCCAGCGGTGAATTCGCCGTAATTGTGAGCGAATACGACCGCACAGCCGCTGAGCTTGATCACAAAGCCGCAATCGAGCATGCTCGCGTGGTCAGCAACTGCTTCCGCAATTCGACCGTACTTCCCTTCAAATTCGGCACGATTTTCGACAGCGACGACGCGCTGCGCCAGGCCGTCCGGGTCAACCGGCGGGCATTTGGCCTGAGCGTAGCCAAGCTGCGGGGCAAGTCCGAGATGCACATCAAGCTGGTGGTGCGCGACGGATCGCTTCGCGAGGCCATGATTGACGTCGTATTGCCCGACACGGTGGGCGGCGACTACCTGTCAAAGCTGCGGGTGAAGGCCTCCCGCGAGCGCGAACGGCAGACCAAGGCCCGGGCGCTGTCAGTGCAGGTCCACAAGCTGTTCAACCCGCTGGAAGAGGAAGTGAGCTGCAAGAAGGTGGCTCCGGAGGGCATGCTGATTGATATTGCCCACCTGATCGACACCAAGAGCGTGGAGAAATATCAGAACCGTTACAGCACCGCGGCTAAGCAGTTGAAGAATTGCGAGGTAGCGATCAGCGGTCCGTGGCCACCGTATCACTTTTTGCCCGGAAAGCTCCGCACGGTGACGGGCAACAGCTAACAATTTTTGTTTTCGCATCGCCCATGGCGCAGGTCGCCATGGGCTTTTTTGTTGCGGCACACCGGGTGCATTGAATATGCATTGTTCTGCACTTTGAGTTTTGCCAACTTTTCCAGACAGAAATTCTTGAGGGCTCGCAAGACGGCTATAAGCCAAATAGATTCATGCACTTCCGATTCCGCGTGAGTGAGGTCACAGGAGTTGACTGTTTTGGTGCGGGAAATGCACCGTCCAGATGTACTAAGAGGCCGCAACCTCAAGCAACATGACCTTCACTCTCTTCGACTTGCGTCGCTTCCTTAAGGCCGTTCTGGCTGTCGGAACGGTATCTAGCTTTAGCCTTTCCTGACATTGCCTACCATTCGTAGCCTCTTGAACGTGGCCCCAGAAATGGGGCCATTTTTCTTGGTCCGGACGAGCTAGCACGTCCCACTGGGACGAGTCGGGCTGCCGGATTCCTGCGCCGGAATGGCCTGGCTGGAGGGCAAGGTGTAGGGCACGAATCCGGCGAGGCTCGACTCACATTGCGAGATCGCCTGCGCGTCTCCCTGGAGCGTGGATGGCAGGCTCGGGATGGAGAGGTCGAGACCCTTGAAGTTGAATGCGCTGGTCAAATCGCCGACCGTAGAGCGACGCCACGCGCTCAGATTTGGCACTTCGGCCCCGAAGCGAGTCTCGAGAAAGCGCAGAACCGAGGTGTGGTCGAAGAGGTCAGAGGAGACGAATCCGCCACGACTGAACGGCGAGATGATCATCATAGGGACGCGGAAGCCCAGGCCGATGGGACCAGTAATGGCGGGGCTGCCGATCACGGTCGGATCCGGGACGGCAGGTGCGGTCACGTACTCGCCAGCTGTGCCCGGGGGCGCGGTGGTCGGGGCGACATGGTCGAAGAATCCGCCATTCTCGTCGTAGTTCACGAACAGAACGGTCTTGGCCCAGAGCACCGGGTTCGCCATGAGAGCGGTGATGATGACGGAGAGAAAAGTTTCGCCAAAGAGCGAAGGTGAGGGCGGATGGTCGGAAGTCAGGATCGATCCGATCAGCCACGAAACTTGCGGGAGATTTCCTGAAGCGACGTCGGCCAGGAAATCTGTGGGGAATTGGGGTCCGAAGGCGTTCTGATGCAGCTGCGAAGAAGGATCCTGAAAGTTCTTGAAATAGGAGAGGACGTTATCGGAAAGAAGACCGCCCTGGACATTCTCGTCGGGCGTGGAGTAAACCTTCCAGGAAATTCCCCGCGCCTGCAGTTGCTCAGGCATGGTCGTGTAGGTCAGACGTCCATACATGGCCGCGCGATTGGTGATGATGGTCTGCAAAATCGGTCCGCCATTCGTGCCGTCGGGATCGAGCGATGCGGCCATGGTGTAGAGGCGATTGGGATCGGTAGGGCCCATGACGGAGCAGAAATAGTTGTCGCAGAGGGTGAAGGCGTCGGCCACGGCGTAGTAGAAAGGGATATCGGCGCGCGTGTAATAGCCCATGGTTAACAGCGCGTCGTTGGAATTAATCGCCAGACGCGAAGTTACAAAACCATCCATCTTGCCGTTGTCCCAACTCTGATGCTGCGGCACCCAGTCGTGAGTGATGTCGTGAGTGCAGGCCGCATTGGATTGAGAAGTATCGAGGTGGAATGGCAAGAGCGTGCCGGCTGGCGAGACGGTCGTGTTGGATGGATCGGGTTGCTGGAAGGCGCTGCTCTGATCGGAAAAACCACGGACCCCGCGATAGCTGCCAAAGTAGTGATCGAAGGAGCGGTTCTCCTGAGTGAGGATGATGACATTTTCTATGTCGGTGATTTTGGAGCAACCGGTGACCGCGGACTTAACCAGATTGGACACACCACAACCGTGCAAGCACAAAGATCCCAGCTCTGCAAGCGCAGCGGTAGAGCCCAGTTTGAGGAGGTCCCGGCGAGAAAGATTTCGCATAGTCTTGATCTTAGATGCAGTTTGCAGGGGTAAGACAAAGGCCAATTCGAAAACGGCGGGCGGGGTCAAGCAGGACAATTGCACGCTGATGGCCGGGAGGAATTTCCTCTATGGCGAGTCTGCTTCAGAGATACTGATGATGTCCGCTAGTTCGGCGGCTCGATCTTGATCTCGATTCCATAGGTGCAGGAGATGGACTCCTGCCAGACAATGGGCGCGATACCCCAAGATCTGGTTTCGGTCCGCATATCGATTCTGCGTGGAAGGCTGTCTTGCTTTCCGATCCAGTAGTTGACCGAGCGATCGAAATCGCTGGAGTGCGTTGTGTAGCGATAAAAAACAACCGGCACACCGGCAACCACTTCATTTCGTACCAGCTTCAATTCGCCCGGCTCAAAACGGAATTCCATCTCTTGGGGGAGTAACACTCCTGGCACGGGATTGCGACCACTTGCCGTAGCCTCAGCTGCAGACATTTTCTGCCATGAACTCCCGGACAGCTTGAGATAGTAGTCGCCGCCCACCACGATCCACTCCCAGCGGTCCGATCCGTCCTGCATGACAAAGTGGGTGCGGTCAGAGCCGACGACCTCGACGGTGTTTGCTTTTCTCCAACCCGGACCACTGTTGCCGGAACTCTCGGCCTGGCAACGATGCGAGGCATCATGCAATAGACCGAGTGCCGCCCGAGTAAAGACATCCAGCGGAGCTTCGCCGTCTTTGATTTCGCTGGGACCGCTCTCTTCGTTGCTGAAGACCTTAGCTGGCGGAGGCGAGGTGGAGCGATGAGTACGAGAAGAACGGGCAACATCTCCAAGCGATGGCTCCTGCGAGTATGCCGATGGCGCCAGGGCCAGCACCAGCAGTAATAGTGAAAGTCCGAAGCTCATAGACGACTCCAAAACCGCAGTGGGCGAAGATGCCGGTCCACTTTAAATGCCTTCTTCAGTGATTCGAAGTTACGAAGGTTTCAGCCTGCTCACGTTCTTGGCGCGGGTTCTCATTCTCCGTCGTGTCAGATACACTGACCTGCGACCATGATCAAGACCAGCTTGCTCGTGACCCTACTCGTCGGCACAGTGTGCGCTGTGCCAACTGCGGCACAAACCCAGAACCAGCCGCCAAAGAACGCGCCCGTCAGTTTTGGGGCAGTGCCGCAGATGACGCAGGCGCAGCAGGAAAACTTTCCTCCGCAACTGCTGGAGGAACTGGCGAAGATCCGGGACGCGGCGCTGGCGGACGACTACGCCTATCAGCAGGTAAAGCATTTGACGGAGAACATCGGGCCGCGGCCGAGCGGATCGGCGCAGGCAAAGGCCGCCGTGGATTATGTGGCGGAGGAACTGCGGAAGCTTGGCTTGGAGGTGCAACTCGAGGAGGTCAAGGTGCCGCACTGGGTGCGGGGAACGGAGACGGCGGAGTTGACGGAGTATCCGGGGCACGCGGCGGGGGCAGTACAGAAAATCGCACTCACCGCGCTGGGAGGGAGTACGGCGACGCCAGCCGAAGGAATCAATGCGGATGTCGAGGTGGTCAACAATTTTGACGAGCTGAAAGCGCTGGGGCGGGACAAAGTTGCGGGCAAGATTGTCTTGTTCAACGAAATCTTTGACAAGCAGAAGGCGGCGGCGGGGCTGGCATTTGTCTCGTATGGAGAGGCAGTGCGTTATCGCGCGGCAGGACCGAGGGTTGCGGCGGAGATGGGCGCGGTGGCCGCTCTAGTGCGTTCGGTGGGGAACGCCGATTATCGTCTGCCGCATACCGGATTCAGCGTACCGGCGGGAATTCCAGCGGGAGCGGTGACGGCGGAGGATGCGGAGTTGATGGCGCATCTTGCGGCAGAGGGGAACGTGAGAATGCATCTCACGCTGACTCCGCAGAAGCTGCCGGACGCGATCGGGTACAACGTGATCGGCGATCTAAAGGGGAGCGAGCATCCGGAGCAGGTCGTGGTCGTATCGGGACATCTGGATTCATGGGACCTGGGGACTGGAGCAATCGACGATGGAGCGGGAGTGGTGGTGGCGATGGAAGCGGCGGAAGTCTTGCAGAAGCTGCACCTGCGGCCCAAGCGCACGTTGCGCGTGATTGCGTGGATGGACGAGGAGAGCGGCGGGGCGGGCAGCCAGGCTTATACGAAAGATCATTCGGCGGAATTCGCCAGACATGTGGCGGCCATCGAGAGCGATTCGGGAGCGGCACATCCGCTCGGATTCGAAGTCAGGATGAGTCAGGCTGCGAGCGAACTGCTGCGGCCGGTGGCGACGGTGCTGCAGAGTTTTGGAGCGACTGCGCTGCTGATGAGCACCTATCCGCCGGGAGCGGACATTGCAGCGATGTCGGAGGCGGGCGTGCCGGCGCTCGGACTGAATCAGGACGGGCGTACGTACTTCAATTACCATCACACGGCAGCCGACACGCTGGACAAAATTGTTCCCAGCGAACTGCGGGAGAATGCAGCGGCAATGGCGGTGATGGGGTATGCGGTGGCCAGCATGAAGGATTCCCTGCCGCGATAGAACAGACTGACAGCAGCAGGGATCCTTCCGCCGAATCTCGCTTTATTCCGAGATCACATAAACTAGGTCGTCGACGGAATCGGAAACGTACGCCAGACGGCTGACCGGATTGACGTCAATCGCGGTGCAGTTGGGGGTGGAGACGCTGGCGATTTTCGTATTGGTTTTTCCGTTGACTATGGCCACGGTTCCGTCTCCCTCGTTGGTGACGAAAACGAGGTTGGAAAAGATATCGACCGCGACCCCGAAGGGGTTGGTTCCCGTTGAGACATTGGCGACCACGGTGGAATTCTTCAGGTTGATGACGCCGACTGTGGAGGGTGCGAAGTCTTCGTTGGTGATGTACGCCAAGCTGGTGAAGGAGTTGACGGCGGCATTTGCGTTAAAGTTACCGACGTTGATGCGCCGGAGAATGGTGTTGGTGACGCCGCTCATGATTGCCATCTGATTGCCGTTGATGGCGGCGATGATCTCATTGGTGCCGAAGTCGACTGCGAGCCCCAGGGGCTGCTGTTGTCCAAACGAAATATTGGCAATGATCGCGTTCTTGACACCGTCGATTACATCCACCTGAAAATTGGTGGCGTCAGAAACATAGATCCGGTTGGTCACAGGATTAACCGCGATACCTTCCAGACCGATGCCGTTAGAAGCGTTGATGGGGATGGTGGCGATCACGGCGTTGGTGTTGCCGTCGAGGACGGAAACCCCGCACGTAACCGGTGTTTTGGTGTAGGTGCATCCGGCAATGTAGATACGTCCCGTGGTCACATTCACCGCATCGACCAGAGCTCCGGTGGTAAGGGTGACGGTATCGAGTACAGTGTTGGTCGCTCCGTCAATGACGCTGACGGCGTAACCGGCGGAAGTAACCAGCGCGGCATAGATGCGATCATTGCCGGGATTGGCAGCGACGCCTTGCGGCGAGCCGGGCACCGGAATGGTCGCAACAACTGACTGCGCCGCCAGCGAAAGCGCGGCGGCCAAGAAGAGGGCGAACACGAACCCGCATCGTGAAAGCATAAACAACCTCGATTTTGGTGAATGGATGCGACCCAGGGCAGTCTGAGGCGGCAAGGCTTAGAAGAAGAGGCGCCTCAAAAGGTTGGCTGCTCCGAGCAATGAACGAGGGCGTAAACAGCTAGTTTTCAGCTGGGGCGGAAAAACGTTTAACGGCTGGAGTCGCTGGGAGCATGTCAAAAATGATGAGCGCTCTGCGGGTGGACGGCGAGTATGACGCGGCGGCGCAAGCCCAGGGATTCCAGGGCACCTTGAGCAGACGAAGCCGCCTGCAGCCTCTGGGGCGGTTGACGCATCTTAATTCCCGCGCTTATGATCTTCGTTTGGCCTTATGACTACGGACGCCTCCAGGAGGCGTCCGAAGATTTTGATAAGCAGTTATAGAAGTGACCTTATGGATAAGAAGAAACTGGAAGCGTTCAAAAAACGATTGGAAACGCGGCAGCAGGAATTGCGGCGGACAGTGACGCGTACGCAGGCGGATGGGCGCTCGGCGGACGAGGATACGGCGCAGGACATCGCGGACCGCGCGGCCAGCTCGTACACCAAAGAATTTCTGTTCAGCCAGAGCAACAACGACCGGCAACTGCTGATGATGGTGGATGGAGCGCTGGCGCGCATCCGCGAAGGCAGCTTCGGGGAGTGCATTCACTGCGGCAAGGAGATCAATGCCAAGCGGCTGGAAGCTGTGCCGTGGACGCGGCATTGCATTGAGTGCCAGGAAAAGCTGGAGCAGGGATTGCTGGAGGAAGCTCCGCGGTAAGGACGGGTTTGTGAGGAAAGCAAGCCGCCGGGGCACCGGCGGCTTTTGTGTTTGCACATAGCGCTTTTGCAAGCTTTGCAATTTGCCTGCTAGCTTTACGCGTCAACAGACTTTAACCGCAGAGGTCGCTGAGGAGGCGCAGAGAACGCAGAGAAACCAACGGTTTCGAAATTCTGCGCATGCCTCGCCTCATGCTGTCTTCAACTGAAATGGCATCTTACGCAGGCGCTGGCCAGACGCGGCGAAGATCGCATTCGCTACCGCCGGAGCCGCGGGCGGCAGGCCTGGTTCGCCCATGCCTCCACAATCTTCTTTGCTTTGCATCAGGTGGACTTCGATGGGTGGAGCTTCGTTGATGCGCAGCGGATCGTAACCATCGAAATTGGATTGCTCGACCGCGCCATTTTTGATCGTGATTTCGTTTTTCAAGGCGGCGCTAAGGCCATAGATAATGGCGCCCTCGGTTTGCGAGCGCACCGATTCGGGATTCACGATCTGACCGCAATCGACGGCAGCGACGACCCGATCGATTTTGAAGGCGCCACCTGCGACGGTCACTTCGGCGACTTCAGCGAAATAACTGCCGAACGAGCAGAAGGCCGCAATGCCGCGCCCGCGACCCTTTGGGAGCGGAGCGCCCCATCCGGACTTCGCCGCCGCCAACTCCAGCACGGCACGCAGGCGCGCCGGGTCGACATCATCGTCGTTTTTAGGCTTCCAGTTTGGCGGCTTGGCCAGCAGATTGCGGCGAAATTCGAAGGGATCCTTTTGCGCTGCGGCCGCGAGCTCGTCAATAAAACCTTCGACCACAAATCCGTTGAACGAATTCTCGACAGATCGCCACCAGGCGCGCGGCACGGCGCTGGAAACCGGATTGAACTCCAGGCGAACATTTGGAATCGCGTATGGCATCTGTTCGGCTCCGCCAATTTCCTGCCGTTCCGGCGGAGCCTTCGGATCCCAAAAGCCGCGAATCGAGGTTGACGCCATGGTGTGAAACCATGCTGCGGGACGTCCGTTGGAGTCGACCGCGCCTTGCAAGCGATGGCAAGTCGCCGGTCGGTAGAAGTCGTGGGTCATGTCGTCTTCGCGCGACCAGACTAACTGCACGGGTTTGCCCACGACCTTGGCGATCTGCGCGATCTCGGCGGGAAAATCCGCCATGTATCGGCGGCCGAAGCCTCCACCCATCAGCGTGGTGTGCACGATGACCTTGTCGGGCTTCAGGCCGAGGACTTGCGCAACGGTTCCCTGCACCCAGTCTGGGGACTGCGTGGGGGCCCAAACTTCGGCGTCGCCGGCGCGCACGTGGGCCGTAATGTTCATGGGTTCCATGGTGGCGTGGGCGAGCAGGGGAAGTTCGTAGAGCACATCTACTTTCTTCACACTGTTGGAGAGAACGGAGTCGACGTCTCCGTCGTTGCGGACGCGCTTGCCGGGTTTGTTGGCAGCGGCGCGCAGTTGTTCATACATGGCAGCGGTATTTTCGGAAGCGGCGGGACCACGATCCCACGTCACGTCCAAAGCGTCGCGCCCCTTCATAGCGGACCAAGAGGAATCGGCGATCACGACGACGCCCCCGGCGGTGAACATCCCCTGGCCGAGGGCGGGGATCTCGAACACATCGCGTACACCGGTGACGGCCTTGGCCTTGGCCGGGTTGAAATGCGCCGGCTTGCCGCCGAAGGTGGGGCAGCGCGCAACCACTGCGAACAACATGCCGGGCACGCGCACGTCGAGTCCGAACTGGGCGCTGCCATTGACTTTCGAAGGGATATCGACGCGCGGCACGGGATGACCGATCAGTTCGAATTCGGATTCGTCTTTGAGTTCAACTTTTTCGGGATCGGGTTGCGGCAGCACGGAGGCGGCTGCGGCGAGTTCACCGTAAGTGGCGCGGCGCGAAGAAGGCTGATGCAGCACCGTTCCGTCCTTCGCTTCGCACTCGCTTTTCGGGACATTCCATTCTGCAGCGGCCGCCGTGATCATAAGGTCGCGCACGGTAGCGCCGGCACGGCGGAGCGGCGTGAAATTTTCCGAGGTGCTGCCGCTGCCACCGGTGCCCATGTGGGCGTAAAGGTCGGGGCGCGTTTCCGCTTGCTCGACGCTGACGGAGTTGAAATCGACTGCGGCTTCTTCGGCGAGGATCATGGCGAGTCCGGTCTTGATTCCCTGCCCCATCTCGGACTTGGCGACGATCAGCGAAATTTTCCCGTCCGGCTTGACGTGAACGTAGGCGTCGAAGGGATTGGGCGGAGCTTTCCTGGCGGCTTTATCGGACTCCTGCGAATGGATCAGGGGAGCACCGAAACGGAAACCGACGACGAGTCCTGCGCCAGCGACGGCGCTGCCCACTACAAACTTTCGGCGGCTGATGGTCATGGCTAGACTCCTTCCCCGGCGGCGCGATGAATGGCGCGGCGAATGCGCTGGTACATGCCGCAGCGGCAGAGATTGCCGACCATGGCCTGGTCGATCTGAGCGTCGGTGGGCTTGGGGGTTTTCCCGAGCAGCGCAGCGGCGTTCATGATCTGGCCGGGCTGGCAGTATCCGCATTGCGGCACTTGCTCGGCGATCCAGGCTTTTTGCACTGGGTGTGAATTGTCGGCGGAGAGGCCCTCGATGGTGGTGATCTTCTTCGCCCCAACCGACGACACCGGAGTCTGGCAGGAGCGGACGGCCTCGCCATTGAGATGAACGGTGCAGGCGCCGCAGAGGCCCATGCCGCAGCCGTACTTGGTGCCGGTGAGATTCAGCGAGTCGCGCAAGACCCACAAGAGAGGAGTATCGGGGGCAATCTCAAGGTCGTGAGGACGGTTGTTAATCACCAGATGGATAGCAGCCATAGGACAACTCCGCAGAGAGACGTTAAGGCTTTTGACGAGCGTACGGCAGGAAGGTTTGGTTGAGCAACTGTATAGCGGGGAAGGCAGAGAGCGGGGCAGGGTCCAACGTTGAAGGTGGAAGCGATTGGATGGTTTCGGCAGCGGCGGGCGAGGACGCCCGCCGCCACAGCCGGCGGGACGCCGGCGCTACCCTTCGCGATGCTTCCGTCGCGACTCTGCCGTCGCGGTGCTACTTGTCGGTATCTGGTTTCTTCATTTCTTCGGCGGCGGCCTGGGCGCCGGGCATTACGTTTTTCAGCGGGGCCTTGCGTTGCTCTTCCAGTTCGGGATGCGGGAGCGGCTTGCGCGGGAGCATCTGGTCGCGCATGGCCGTGTTGTAGACGAAGATCGCTTCCACGGTTGCGGCCTGCGCCAGATCATCCAGTTGCAGGCGCTCGTAGGTGTCCATGTTGGAGTGGTGGGTGCGCGATCCGTAATCGAGCATGTCCTGGATGAACTGGAAGCCGGGGATGTCGACGGCGTCGAATGCTTCATGATCGGTGCCGCCGGTGTTGCGCATGGTGAGGGTGGAGACGCCAAGGTCTTCGAGGGGCTTCATCCATTGGGCAAAGATGCCGGCGATGGCGGAGTTTTCCTGCAGGTAGATGCCGCGAATTTTTCCGCTGCCGTTGTCAACGTTGAAGTATCCGGAAATTTTCTGCTGCTCGGGCTTCAGTTCGAGGGGACCGGCGGGCTTGCGCATGAAATCGGGCAAGACTACCTGATCGGGAGCGGTGGAGAGAGGGACAAATCCGAAGTGTTGCTTCACGTATCCGTAGGAGCCGAACTCGCCTTGTTCTTCGCCGGTCCATAGGGCGACGCGAATGGTGCGTCGGGGCTGGATTTTCAGCGCTTTTAAGATGCGCATCACTTCCATGGCTACGACGGTGCCAGCGCCGTTGTCGGTGGCTCCGGTAGCCGAGGCCCAGGAATCAAGATGGCCGCCGACCATCACGACTTCATCTTTCAGCTTGGGATCAGTGCCGGGAATTTCGGCGACGGTGTCGAAGCCGTGCTCGTGGTCGCCGGTGAATTCGGTCTCGACATCCATCTCGACGGTGACCGGAACGTTTGCCTTGAGCAGGCGATAGAGGCGACCGTAGTTTTCGATGGCCATTACGACAATGGGCAACGGTTCCGCATGCTCGCGCTTGTAGGTGAACCAGCCCATGCCTCCACCGCCATCGTCGAAGATAGTGCCACCGGAGCCGCCGTTATTGCGGCCGTCGCGGCTGGGGACAACGATTCCGACGGCGTGCTCGGCAGCGAAGAACTGTCCGGCTTTTTCGCGGAATGCGAGACGCTTGATGAACTGCTGGAAAAACTCTTCGCGCTCGCCAACGTGGACGGGATATTCGCCGAGTTTCTTCAGATCGGCGTCGTCGCGCCGCTCGAATAGCGGCTTGTCGACCGGCTTGACCTCGCGCATGTCGCCGAACAAAACGATCTTGCCCGAGAGCTTGCCTTTGTATTTTTCGAGATCCTTTTCGTCTTTGGCGTCTACCCAAATTGCCTGACCGCTGACCGCGCCTTTGCTGGAGGGAGACCACGGCAACGCCTGCGCGATGAAGACGGCGGTGTCGGGCGCGGACATGCGAACCCAGGTATTCAACTGACGCCAGCCCATGCCGAACTCGCCCCAATCTTCGAGGTGGGCATTGCTGCATCCCATGGCGGTGAACTGGTCGCGGGTCCACTCGTTGGCGTGCTTCAGATTCGGCGAACCTGTCAGACGCGGGCCGATGCCGTCCATCAGGGCCGAGGCGTAGTCCATGATGTGTGAATGGGAGAGGCCCTCATCGCGGATACGCTGGTACATGTTGAGATCGAGATTCTCAGTAGCGGGTTGAGGCAGCTCGTAAGAGGGCTTGTTTTCTTCAGGCTTGGTTTCTTTGGATTTTTTGTCGGCGGCGATGGATGAAAGAGCGAGGCACAACAGAACTGTAAGTGTGGAGAACAGCCGTTTGTGCATTAGCATTTCGTGTTTCCTCTCGTAGGCAGAAAGCGCAGGGTAACAGATCGTCGGGGCTGCGGAAAAGATGAAACCACCAGACGAGCCAGAACAGGCTGGGGATGTGAACGTCTCGAGCAGGCTTGACCACAGAGGTCACGGGGAAGGCACAGAGGAGCAGCCGGGAAGCGCATATTGAACTTTGTCCGGCGGATTTTCGTATCAAAAGGTATCAAAAAGCAGGTCTCCGTTTGTCCAAGCTGGAGGAATCATGACAGCACTTGTGCAGGATATCCGCTACGCGCTGCGCATGTTAGCGCAGTCGCCCGGATTCACGGCCATTGCGATCCTGACGCTGGCGCTGGGAATCGGCGCAAACACCGCGCTGTTTTCGGTGGTGAATGGCGTGCTGCTGAATCCATTGCCGTATCCGCAGCCGGACCGCCTGGTTGCGCTTTATTCGCGCACTTCGACCTTTGCCCAATCGTCCATCAGCTATCCGAATTTCCTCGACTGGCAACGGAATAACCGGTCGCTGGCGGCGATCGCCGCCTACCGCTCTGACGACTTTAATCTGACCGGCGCGGGGGAACCGGAGCGGGTGCGCGCGGAAATGATCTCCGCGGACTTTTTCTCGATTCTCGGCGTCACGCCCCTGATCGGGCGCGACTTCAACGCACAAGACGATCACGCCGGCGGCGCGCCGGTGGTGATTTTGAGCGAGGGATTCTGGAAGCGCAAACTGGGCGGCTCAGCGCAGATTCTCGGACAGCCTCTTACTCTGAATGGCACGCCATACACGGTCGTAGGCATCATTCCGGCAAATTTCTTTTTCATGGGAAATAATTTTCGGCTGAGCGATGCGTACGTACCCATCGGGCAGTGGACCGATCCAACATTTCTCGATCGGCGCGTGGGCATGGGCATGGATGCGGTCGCGCGGTTGAAGCCCGGCGCAACGCTGTCGCAAGCGCGATCTGACCTGGACAACGTTGCCAAAGCGCTCGCGAAGGAGTATCCGGAGGCGGACAAAGATAGCGGAGTTAACGTGGTCCCGCTCAAGCAGGACATGGTTGGCGACGTCGCACCGCTGCTTTACGTTTTGTTCGGGGCCGTCGGCCTGGTGCTGTTGATCGCGTGCGTCAATCTGGCCAATCTGCTGCTGGCACGCTCCACGGGGCGCTCGCGGGAATTCGCCATACGAGCGGCGATGGGCGCGAGCCGGGTGCGGGTAGCGCAGCAACTGCTGACGGAGAGCGTGCTGTTATCAGTAACCGGGGGCGCGCTGGGTTTGTTGCTGGCCGCGTGGGGAACCCGCGCAGCTATTCGCGTGCTGCCGCAGGCGCTGCCGCGCGCGGGACAGGTGGGACTGGACTCGCATGTGCTGTTTTTTACGGTGGGCCTTTCCCTGTTTGTGGGCATCCTGTTCGGTTTGGCTCCGGCGCTCAAGGCGTTCCAACCCAATCTGCAGGAAACGCTGCGGGAAGGAGGCCGCGGCTCCAGCGGCGCGCGCCACCGCCTGCAAGGGGTTTTCGTGGTCGCGGAAACTGCGCTGGCGCTGGTACTGCTGGTGGGAGCAAGCCTGATGATCCGCAGCCTGGTGCGGCTGTGGGCGGTTGATCCGGGATTCAATCCGCACCACCTGATCTCGTTTTCGATCGCCTATCCTCCAGAGATGATGAAAGCGGCTCCCGAGGTATTGCGAAACCGGTCGCTGCAGTTGGATGCGGCGCTGGAAGCGATCCCGGGAGTGGAATCGGTGTCGGCCATGGGAGGCAGCTTGCCGATGCAGGGCGATTCGGAATTGCCGTTTTGGCTGGAGGGGCAGCCGGCGCCTGCGACGGATAGCGAGATGAACTGGGCGCTTTTTTACCTGGTCGAGCCCGGCTATTTGAATGCGATGCAGACTCCGCTGCTGCAAGGCCGCTTTCTCAGCGCACAGGACACGTCGCACTCTCCGCCGGTGATCGTGATTGACGAGAACTTCGCGCACAAATTCTTTCCTGGCCAGAATCCGATTGGGAAGCGTGTGAATCTTGGCCTGTTTGGCGTGCTGGCGGAAATCGTGGGAGTCGCAGGGCACGTCAAGCACTTTGGACTGGATAATGACGCGCACGCCAGCATTCAGGCGCAATTTTATTTTCCGCTGATGCAAGTCCCAGACAAATTCATGCCGCTTCTGTCGAAGGGTGTGGAGTTCGTGATGCGCACGCGCGTGCCCCCGGACACGCTACTGGGCGACATTCGCCGCACGGTTGGACAATTGAGCAACCAGCAGGTGGTGTACGGCGAGGAGACGATGGACGAAACGGTGGACCGTTCGCTCGCGGCTCGCCGGTTTGCGATGGACCTGCTCGGGATTTTTGCGGCGCTGGCGCTGGTACTTGCGTGTGTGGGCATCTACGGCGTGATCTCGTATCTGGCGGGGCAACGAACGCATGAGATTGGCATTCGCATGGCGCTGGGCGCGCAGCGAGCCAGCGTGCTGCGGCTGGTGGTTGGCGAGGGCGCTCGGATGGCATTAATCGGCGTGGCGCTGGGCACGGCGGCAGCGCTCGGGCTGACGCGTCTGATGGCGAATCAACTTTTCGGAGTGAGCCCGCATGATCCATTGACGTTTGCCGGCGTGGCGTTGCTGCTCGCGATGGTCGCCCTTGGGGCCTGCTATCTTCCTGCAAGGCGAGCCATGCGTATTGATCCGATGGCGGCTCTGAGGCAGGAGTAAACCTTCGGCCATCGATTGAGCCGATTCATTGCGCGAAATGGAGGAGGATCGACACTACCGGGGTGCGGGCGCGTTTTGACGCCTTTGTTTTGGGGCTGTTAGGATAATAGTTTGTCCAGCCATTCCTACCAGCAGAAGGGAAGTCCGTGCGCGCAGAAACCCGCCATCAACTGAAACAGGATGCCTTTAGCCGTGTCACGATGGGAGCGGCGGAGAAGACCGCCGATTGGACGGTTGAGCATCAGAACACCCTCATCATCGCCGGAATCGCGGCCATCATTGTGATCGCCGCCGTGGTTGGCGGCTGGTACTACCTGAGCGCGCAGGACGAGAAGGCGAGCCTGGATCTTTCGGTGGCCGTGCGCACCATGGACACACAGTTGCGGCCTCCGGGAACGCCGGAGCAGCCCGACTTTCCAACCTTTACGTCGGCGAAGGAGCGGGCCGAGGCGGCGCGAAAACAGTTTCAGGCGATCGTGGACAAGTATCCGCATACCCGGACCGCCGATATGGCGCGTTATTTTGTGGGAGTGACGGCGCAAACCGTTGGGGACAATGCGACCGCAGAGCGCGACTTCAAAGAAGTGGCGGCGCACGGCAATCGCGAAGTGGCTTCGATCGCCAAGGATGCGCTCGCGTCGTTGTACGGGCAGATGAATCGTCCGAAAGATGCGATTGCGTTGTACCAGGAATTGATCAACAAGCCGACCGCATCGGTGAGCAAGGTGACCGCCCAGATGCAGTTAGCCGAGCTTTATCAGAATTCGAACCAGCCGGGTGAAGCGAAGAAGATTTACGAGCAGGTGAAGAAAGAAAATCCCGGCAACGAGGCCGGGCAGCTCGCGCAGCAGAAGCTGACGGAGATCAAGTAGCAGGGGTCAGGGGTCAGGGGTCAGGGGTCAGGGGTCAGGGGTCAGGGGTCAGGGGTCAGGGGTCAGGGGTCAG
>DATGFC010000108.1:0-227301 GCA_035309485.1 Candidatus Sulfotelmatobacter sp. | reverse complement strand
CCTGCGCAGCTTTGGCAATGCCAGCCGCATCGCTCCCGGCTTTGACACGAAAAATGTGGTCGTGTCGCAGTTTTATCTTTCGAACGCCGGCTATAGCGCGCAGGACCAATGGGCTTTCTGCCGCAGGCTGCGTGACCGCCTTGACGCCGAGCCAGGAGTCGTCGGCGTTACTTACTCCGACTTCGTCCCGCTGACCTCGCCCGGATCCAGTCCTCAAGATCAGCTTGTGATCGACGGATACGTCCCCGCGCCCAACGAGCAGATGCTGCTGCATCGCGCCACGATCCCGCCGGGATATTTCCAGTTCATGGGAATCCGCATGCTCGAAGGTCGCGACTTCACCGAGCAGGATGAGGCGGGTGCCCCTGCGGTGATCATTGTGAACGAAACTTTTGCCCGCCATTTCTTCGGCAACGCTACAGCCATTGGCCGCACGGTTCACGTGGCAGGCTCCACGGCAACCATCGTTGGCGAGGTCAAAGACAGCAAATACAACACCCCTATGGAAGCGCCGTCGCCGTATTTCTACTTACCTTTCCGGCAGTGGTTTGCGCCCGGCCTGAATTTTGCCATCTTGATCAAGACCATGGGCGATCCCATGTTCATGGTTCCAGTACTTCGCCGCGAGGCGCTGGCCCTGAACCAGGACGCGATCTTCCACTCCATCCGGCTGGAGGATGCGGTCGGCTATTCGCTTTACGCGCAGAAGGTAGCCGCCAGCTTAGTCACGGTGCTCGGCATCCTGAGTCTTGTCTTGGCGGCCATTGGACTCTACAGCGTGATGAGTTATGCGGTAAGCCAGCGTACCCAGGAAATCGGCGTGCGGATGGCACTGGGCGCCAGCCGGTTCAAAGTGCTGGAAATGGTGACGCGCGAGAGCCTCTGGCTAATCGTCCCTGGATTATTGGTGGGAATGGGGGTTTCGTGGGCAGCATTTCGTGCGTTTAGCGGCATGCTGGTCGGAGTCAGCGCAAGCGATCCGCTTACGTTCGCGGGCTCTGCGATCTTCCTGGTCGCAGTGGCGCTGCTGGCGAGCTATCTCCCCGCGAGGCGCGCCGTGCAAATCGATCCCATGGCCGCCCTGCGTTGCCAGTAACCTGTCACCCTGCGCAACCCCAACCCTTTGTCATCCTGAGCGAAGCGAAGGACCCCGCATCGCCTAACACTAACCACGTCACTTCAAGGCATTCTCACGAGACTCCCGAAACACGAGATCGCGCCGCGTCCGCGGGTGGCCCCGGCACTCGGCCGTTCTCAGCGTCCTCGGCGAAACCTCAGCGTTCTCAGCGGTAAGAGTTTTGTTTTTCCACAGCCCCCATGTGACATCTGCCCTTGCGCGAAGCCTCGGAAATGTGGATCATTGCCAAGGCGAAAGCGGTAAACGGAAAAATGCCGCGTTTGCTCTTAAGTCATTTGTTCTCAAGATTTTGACCTCTAACCCTTTAGGGCTCAAGATTTTGCACACCTTTTTTGCGGACCCCGCTCCCAGCGCGGCTTTCGGAGGCGGGGGGGAGGGGGAGGGTATCGCCGCCCTGTCAGATTCTTCCCAAATTGAACTAGCCGCAAGCATTCTCCAAAGCAAAACTTCACAAATTTTTTCGAGCAGATTTCCACAAAGTTTCGCAAGCGCAAACTCCGCGTTGATGTTCGTGAATCGCATGCGCCAATCGTTCCCTATCGTGTTGCTCCAAACGTACCCAACTGGCAACTGACCACTGCTTTTCCGCTATAATCAAAAGACCGTGCCGAAATACTCCATCGTGGTCCCGCTTCATAACGAGCAGGAGAATGTCACCGACCTCTACGACCGCCTCAAGGCAGTCATGGAAGCGCACGGCGAAAGCTTCGAAATCGTTTTAGTAGACGATGGATCGAGCGACCACACCTTCGCCATGCTGCGCGAAATTGCGGCGGTCGACAGCCGCGTTACGGTAGTCAAGCTGCGCCGCAACTTCGGGCAGACCGCAGGCCTCGCAGCCGGTTTCGATCACGCGCGCGGGGAGTACATCATCGCCATGGATGGCGATCTGCAGCACGATCCCAACGACATTCCGATGTTCCTCGAGAAGATTGCCGCGGGATACGACATCGTCAGCGGATGGCGCAAAGTCCGCGTCGACAATTTCTGGATGCGCCGCATGCCTTCGCGCATCGCCAACTGGATGATGGCGAAGATCAGCGGTGTCGACATCCACGACTTCGGCACGACGTTCAAAGCCTATCGCCGCGACATTCTGGAACAGGTTCCGCTCTACGGCGAACTGCACCGCTTTATTCCGGCGCTGGCCTCGTGGCACGGCGCGACCGTTTGTGAAGTGCCCATTCGTAACGTGAACCGCGAGCGTGGCGTTTCGCACTACGGCATCACGCGTACCTTCCGCGTCTTCTTCGATCTGCTCACCATCCGCTTTCTGCTGCGCTATCTTTCGCGTCCGCTGCATTTTTTCGGCAGCATCGGCATGATGAGCATCTTCGGCGGCACAGGAATTGTCCTGTGGCTTGGAACGGAGAAATTCCTGCGCCACGTTCCGGTGATGGCCGAACACGGCCCTCTGATCATGACAGCTCTCGGCCTGCTGCTCGGCGGCTTGAACCTTCTGGCCATCGGCCTGCTCGGCGAAATGCAAGTCCGCCACTATCACGAGCCCAGCCGGCGCGCGCCGTATTCCGTCGACCGTGTTCTGCGCTCGCAGAACGAAGAACACAGCGTCTCTGAATAATTTTCAGCTTCAGCTCACTGTTCCCACTTCATTCTCCGAACATCGGCACCTGGCGTTGATCCTCGGCTGCGCGCCGCTGGCGGCGGCCGGCGCCAATAACGGCCAGCACCGTGAGCGACTCAAGCGCAGTTCGAGGTACAAAGATGCGCTGCGTGTTGGAGCGCTGATCGGGAGGATTCACGAGAAATCCCTCGGGCATGGTCTGGGTCAGATCGGCGGGCATCAAGGCTTCGAGCACCTCGTTATCCTTGAAGCGCAGCCGCACCCAGAGGCCTTCGGAGCGGGGTCGGGAAGTGAAGGTCTTCCGGGTGAGGGACTCAGCCTCGCCAAACTCGCGCACGAAGTAGACGCCCTTGATTTCGCGCAGGTCGATGGCAATCACTGTCCCCGAAGTGTTCAGTACCTCGATTTTGCCTTCGTTGACATACTGGGTGGGCGATACGTATCCCGACACCGAATCTCGGTCCATCTTGCGGACGATGACTTTCTTGTGGGTCGAAGGCATTGGAGAGAAGTGGTCAGTGATTAGTGGTCAGTGGTTCGGAGGACATTTTCTGACCACTGGCCACTCATCACAGGCCACTGCTTCCCGATTCTCGCACCTTTTGGCGGGATTCACGCGGAATCCGCCTAAGCAGTAGCCAAAATATAAACGTTGTGTTATTTTCTTGAACTTACGAGCGCAATTCCACTTCGCGTAAGTTCTTTGTCTCTAGCCACTTGGATTCCCGTGGCTCAAGGTTTCGGCGGTACAGTGGTTTGGGCCTGTGGAAATCGTGTGGAAAAGCCGGAACGCCGGCCTCCTCCAACCCAGCCCCAGTACAGCTTGAAAGCGAATGGCTGATTACATTTACACGATGGAAATCCGGCTGACGCCGGATCAACTGAAAGGCGTCGGTCTGGTACAGGACGTTGCCCGTGCCGCGGGCATGAACCTTTATCTCACCGGCGGCGCCATTCGCGACATTATCAGCGGATTCAGCATCCGCGACCTGGACTTCACGGTCCAGGGCAATCCGCTCAAGCTGCAAAAAGATTTCGAAAAGGCCGGGGCGAAGATCACGGCGGTGGAAGAAGACATCCGCACGATTTTTCTATCGCTGCCGGGCAATGCGCGCGCCGAAGTCAGCATGGCGCGCACCGAAAAATTCGAAAAGACCGGCAAGCCTCCGATCGTGATGCCGGCCACAATCCACGAGGACCTGCGGCGGCGCGATTTCACGGTCAATGCGATGGCCCTGTCGCTGAACGAAGGGTCCCGCGGACTGCTGCTCGATCCCTTCAACGGCGTGGCCGACCTTGAAACCAAGGTCATTCGAATTCTGCACAATTATTCATTCCTGGAAGATCCATCGCGGCTGATCCGCGCGACGCGCTTTGCGGCGCGCTTCCATTGGCCCTTGGAAGAACGCACGCAGGCCCGCTACGACGCAGCGAAAGAAGGGAAGTACATCGACCACATTCTGCGCTCGTCGATCGGCCACGAGATCGCCGCCCTGGCGCACGAAGACGATCCGCTGAATGTGGTGAAGATGCTCGAGAAAGAAGGCTGGCTGCAGGTCCTGCACGATCGCTGGAGCGTCGCCAAGGTTGACACCAACGGGCTGAGCGCGCTGATGAAAACGCGCCAGCAGATGGTGGATCTCGGGTACACGCCCGATGCCGGGCCCGCGGTGATGTATTTCCTGACAGCGCACTTTTCGGACAAAGACGTCTCTGACATTCAGAAACTGATCCCCCGCAAGGACTTGGTCGAGGCCTGGCGCGACATTGAAGATCACGCCAAAGATTTAGCCAAGCGGCTGATGGGCAAGGAAGCCGCGACCCCCTCGCGCACTTGGCAACTGCTCAGTTCGGCGCGTCCGGAGATGGTGCTGTTCCTGGCGGTGACGGCGAAGCAGCAGTCTGTCGAACAGAAGATCAAAAATTATCTGACCAAGTGGCGACAGGTGCAGCAGAAGATTCCATTGCCTGAAATGACGGAACTGCTCATCACTCCACAGCTGCCCATTTATCCCAAGCTGGCGCACGACGTATTCATGTTGCTGCTGGATGGCAAGCTGCGCTCGCGCACCGAAACTTTGAAGTATCTGAAGCCGTTTGCGCCGCCACCGCCACCGCCTCCTCCCGCGCCACGCCGTGGGCGCGCGGCAAAAGCAGCGGCAGAAGCTGCTGCCGCGGCTGCGGCAGCCCAGCCCGCGAAACCAGGGCCGAAAGGGAAGAAGGGGAAGGGGGCGCAGCCGCCTTCTGTACCGGCGCCCGCGGTTCCAGCAAAAGCGGAAGCAAAAGGGAAGCAGCCTGAAAAGCCAAAGCCTGCCCCGAAACCTGCCCCCAAGCCCGCAAAGAAAGCGGCGGCGAAGCCGGCAAAGAAACCTGTAGGCAAGAAAAAGAAGTAGGACCTCCAGCTTTATTTCGGCCTTATAATATCCACGTATGCGCCGTTTGATTTCCATTGCGGCGTTCGCGCTTTTGCTGAGTGTGCCAGTGTGGGCGCAGCGCGGTGGTGGTCACGGAGGCGGCAGCCACGGCGGTGGATTTTCCGGTCATGCCGGATTCGGTGGCGGTCACGTCAGTGGAGGCCACTTCTCCGGCGGCATGCGCGGTGGCTTCTCGCACGGATCCAATCGTCCCTCATTCAATCGCCCCTCGCGCAGCGGTTTCTCTCGTTCTCCCTACCTGCACAATGGATTTCACAACGGCTTCCGCCGTGATGGGTTCCGGGATCGGGATCGTTTCCGGCACCGCGGATCCCGCTTCGTCCTGCGCAACAACTGTTATGGTTGGGGATGCCGCGGGGGTTGGGGCTATCCATGGTGGGGATGGGGCTACGATCCCTGGCTTTGGGATTGGTGGGACAACGATTCCTCTTACAACGACGATTATTACCAGAATCTCGCCATTGCCAACCAGATGAACGAGCAAAGCCTGGAGCAGCAACGCATGCTGCACGAAGAAGAGACGGATGGCGATCAGGATGTTTACGCCCGTCCATCGCATAGCGCTGCCGAGCCCAACCCGTCCAGCGCGTCATCCGGGGAGCCAATGCTTCCCGCGACCGTGCTGATCTTCCGCGATCAGCATCAACAGGAGATCCGCAACTACGCGATCGTGGGGCAGACACTCTGGAACTTCGCGCCGCAACATACGCAGAAGATTCCGCTGTCGGAGCTTGATCTGGGGGCCACCGAAAAGGCCAATGACGACCGCGGCGTAACCTTCCGCGTCCCTTCCTCCGGAGAAGCTCAGTAATTTACCTGAGTCCCGCCAAGCCCATTCAAAGCTCCCCGGGAGCCATTCGCTGCATCCAAAGGTCATTGGCCCCTTCGGTCTTCCTATTTAGGCGGAGAACTATTACATTGAAATCAAGCATTTAGGCGACATCCAATCAGCGTGGGGAACCTGCAGTAACACCGGGTCGCTCAATCGAACAGGTTTGTCCGAATGCTAGAATAGACGACAACACTCAACTATGCCTTTAAAGACACTGTTTCTGAATCCTCCTTCGTTTGAAAACTTCGATGGGGGCGCGGGTTCTCGTTGGCCCGCCACCCGCGAAATCGAAAGTTACTGGTATCCGGTATGGCTGGCTTATCCGGCGGGAATGCTGGAGGGCGCCCGCTTGCTCGATGCCCCGCCGCATCACATCACGGGCGAGGAGACCATTCAGATCGCCAAGGATTACGAATTCCTGGTGCTGTTTACGTCGACGCCGGGTTTTCCCGGCGATATCCGGCTGGCGCGAGCCATTCGGAGCGTAAATCCGAATATCAAGATTGCCTTCGTCGGCCCGCACGTGAGCGTGTTGCCGGAAAAATCGTTGCGCGATTGCCCCGAAATTGATTTCGTTTGCCGCAAGGAGTTCGATTACCAGGTCACCGACTACGCGAAAGGCAAGCCTCTCGCCGAGATTCCGGGCATCTCGTATCTGAAAGACGGCAAGGTCGTGCACAATCCCGACTCACCGCAGATTCAGGATCTCGACTCTCTGCCGCATGTCACCGATGTTTATAAGCGCGACCTCGACGTCACGAAATACAACGTGCCGTTCCTGCTGCATCCCTTCGTCTCGCTCTATACGACCCGCGGTTGCCCGGCGCAATGCACTTTCTGCCTCTGGCCGCAGACTTTGAGCGGACATCCGTGGCGCAAGCGGTCCTCTGACGACGTGGCGCGCGAGATGGCGAAGGCCAAAGAAATGTGGCCCGAAGTAAAAGAATTCTTCTTCGATGACGACACCTTCAACATTCAGAAAGCGCGCACCATCGAACTGTGCGCCAAGTTGAAGCCGCTGGGATTGACATGGTCCTGCACCTCGCGCGTGACCACCGATTTCGAAACTCTGAAGGCCATGAAGGAAGCGGGCTGCCGGCTCTTGATTGTGGGCTATGAATCCGGCGACCAGCAGATCCTGAAGAACATTAAGAAGGGCGCCACCATCGAGCGTGCCCGCCAGTTCACCAAAGACTGCCACAAGCTTGGCCTCGTGATCCACGGAGACTTCATCATGGGTCTGCCGGGAGAGACTCACGAGACCATCAACAATACGATCGCTTTCGCCAAAGAGCTCGACGTCGAAACCATTCAGGTTTCGGTCGCGCACGCTTACCCCGGCACCGAACTCTACGATTACGCCGTAAAGAACGGATTCATCGTGGGCGACAACAAGATGGTGGACGATGGCGGACATCAGCTCGCCCACATCCAGTATCCAGGTCTGCCGGCTGACGACATTCTTGCCGCGGTGCACCGCTTCTACGATGAATATTACTTCCGTCCAAAAGCAGTCTTCCGCATTCTGAGGAAAGCGGCCTTTGACGGCTACGAACGCAAGCGCCTGTACAAAGAGGCCAAGACGTTCCTGAAGCTGCGCTCCGCCCGCAACAAATTGGTGAAGCAACACGCTGCGGAAGCGGCTACCGCCGCGCAGCCCGCCGGAGTGGCGGGGATGTCGGACTAATTTCGAGGCTCAGTAATTCCAGTACTCAGTACCCAGTACTCAGTACCTGTTCAATTCCGCTCTTTATTTGCCGAGTGCTGACTGCTGAGAACTAACTTCACGTGAATTTTCGCAAGTATCTCTTCCTGGCAGGCGTGACCGTCTTCGCAGCGGCCGGGGACTCTATGCTTTCCCACGGCATGAAACAGACCGGCAACGTTTCGTTGCACCACCTGCAAAGCCTGGTTCTGGCCATGACCAATCCGTGGGTCGCTGTCGGCATTCTTCTGTTGCTGGCTTTTTTTGCGTCCTACATAAATGCGCTGTCATGGGCCGATCTGACCTACGTGATGCCCGCCACTTCGCTGGGATACGTTTTGCTCGCCCTGGTCGCGAAGTTTGCGTTGCATGAGCACGTCAGCCCGCTACGCTGGCTTGGCATTGCGCTGGTTTCCAGCGGAGTGGGTTTCGTCGCGGGAGGGCCGTCATTGACGCATGCCCATGACGCGGATGTAAGCTCGGCGCTTCTGCCACATGAGGTGAGCAGCGGGGCAGCGGCGCGTGCAGCTTCAGGCGGGGTGGAACGATGAAGCACCTTTACACCTGGAGCGGAATTCTGGTGGTAGTCTTCTTCTCTATCGTGGGCGACATTCTGATGTCGCGCGCGATGAAGCGAGTGGGCGACCTGCACGCGGTGTGGCGGAGCTCGGGGCTCGGCACCGTGATCTACCGCATCTTCTCCCACCCGGATTTTTTTCTTGGCATCATCGCTATGGCAGCCGCCTTCTTCAGCCTTATGTTCGCATTGTCGTGGGGCGATGTGAGCTTGGTGGCCCCTGCGGCCGCATCGCTGACCTTCATCGGCAATGCTTTCGCGGCGAAAATGTTTCTGCATGAAAAAGTAGACAGGCGCCGCTGGATCGCGGCGATGCTCGTGGCCACAGGCGTAGCCCTGCTGGCGGCATAATTATTCTTCCGGCGCGTCTCCTGGTGTTCTCCGTCACTGACAGATTTATCTTTGTTGTGTTACAAGAAGTTACTTCCCAAGAAGAAGGGGAGGCTTTTATGCGGAAAAAGACTCCTCGGCCCACAATCTGCGTGTACTGCAAGCTACCCATTGAAAAATGGCAGCGCCCTGCCATCCAGATGGCCAACGGAGACCAGTTGCATGTGGAGTGCTATGTGAAAGTGGGGAAAGGCGAAAACAAAGAGCCGAAATTCAAGAACTGAATTTCTTACGAAGGGTAGCAAGCTCTAGCGTCAAATGGAACGCTTCACGGTTTGGGTGGGAAGGCGGATTCCGATTTGAGCGCGTAGCCCAGAAGCGCTAGCAGAGCAAAGGGAAGTGATGCCGAGGTGCGAAGCGGGAGCGCCAACACCTGTGGCGACGCCATGCTCGACCCCACGGCATTTGCGAGGACGAGTGCGATCGCGGCTGCGAAGGGCCAAAATAGAAGCACCGCACCGATCATGAGGAGTATTGTCACCGGTCGACCCGCGCTGCGCAGTTCCGGCCAACGGCGGATCACGAGAAGAATTCCCGGCAGTAGAATCACGTGATCGTAGATGGCCTGTCCCGGCAGAATGGCAATCGTAGTGGCCGCCAGCAGAACACTTAGGGTGAGGATAAATGCGGGTGTGTCCGCTGCGACGCTGCGGTTCGTCCACGCCAGCGTCATACATGCAATGATCGCGACCACCGTCAACAACGCTGTCGACGGGCCCGCGGCACGCGATCCGAGAAGGGAAGTGAGCACGCCGCCCAACAGGGAAGGCTCGGAATACGCGTGATAGTGCAACAGGACTCGCACCCACTCTTGAATCCAGCGCGGCCAAACCAGCAGGGCTGCGGCCAGCAGTAAGCCAAGGGTCGCGAAAAATCCTATGAGAAAGCGCCCCCGTGGCTTGAGTTGAAAAAAGCTCCATGCCAGCAAGTAACAGGTCACGAGCATGGTGATCTGCGGTTTCATCCAGGCAAGAGCGATGAGAAGTCCGGCGAGAAGCAGCCGCCCACGTTGCAAAGCCACGATACCCGCCACCAGTAGAAATGCCACGGCCAGTCCTAACTGCTCCGCATATAACCCTTCCAGTGCCGGATAGCTGCATAAGGTCAGCAGGACAGCAGCCCAGATCCAGGGCAAGCGCAGGTTCCACGAGAGGACATCGAACCACAGCAGCACGCTGGCCACCGTCATAATGAGAAGCAGAATGCCGAGCACGATGCGCGCTACTTCAAAGGGCATCTGAGCGGCCGGCCAGATCACGAGCAAAGTAAAAGCCGGATGGGCAAAGGTGCGCAGATCTTTCGGGTCTCCGGGGCGATCGAGCGTTCGGCCAAACAAACCACCCTGGATTTCGCGTGTCATTTCCGGGCTGTAAGGATCGCGCCCGCGCAGCGCGTCTCGTGCCGTCAGCCACAGGGGATAGAAATCATTGCCAAACGCATAGCCTCCGCCCAAACCTTTTGCGAGACTGGCCTGGTGAGCTATCGGAAGAAAGAGCTTTTGATGGTAGTAGAGCATCGCCGCAGCGCCTGCGGCTGCGAACGTCAACGCAAGCAGCGCGACGCGAAGCGGCAGGCGGGGACGCCCGCCGGACAGCCGGCGGGACGCCGGCGCTACTTTGTTGCGTGGCGGAACAGGAGGCATTGGCCGATGGCAAAAAGGACACGCGCATTAAATCATGGAGCGGGACGAAAAGTCGCGCTAGCGCGTGATAGCTGTTGTAACGGTGCGCGGGACAGGCAAAAACGCGTTGTCAGGATAAAATAGCTCGCTTGCGGCGCACGCCCAATTCCGCCCGGCTGCAAGGCCAAGTCGCGCTCGTCACGGGGGCGACTCGCGGGATCGGACTCGCGATCGCGCGGGCGCTCGCGGCCGAGGGGTGCAACCTGGTCCTCACCGCGCGCAGCGGCAAAACTCTGACACGCGTTGGCAGGGAACTGGGCCGTGGCAAAATTCGCGTTTTCGCCCAGCCTTGCGACGTGCGCGATCCCCACTCGGTGGATTCTCTGTTCCGGAGCGTGCGAGCCGACTTCCCTCGCCTGGACATCGTGATCAACAATGCCGGAATCGGGCACGCCAATCTCCGCATCGATCAGCTGCCTTATCCTGTGTGGAAGGATGTGCTGGCGACGAATCTGGATGGAATCTTCCTGGTCACGCAGGCAGCGCTCGGAATGATGAAACGCGGCGGGACGATCGTGAACAATTTGTCCATTTCTGCCCATCGCGTCTTCGCCGGGTCGGGCGCTTACACGGCCTCGAAGCACGCCGCGTTGGGCTTGACCAATACGCTGCGGGAGGAACTCCGTCCACGGGGTATCCGGGTGATTGGATTGCTGCCGGGCGCGACCGACACGGATATCTGGAAGGCCCTGTGGCCGCAGGCTCCGAAGCGGAAGATGCTGTCGCCCGAAACTGTGGCCCGAGCGGTGATGGAGGCCATCCTGCTTCCTGCGAATTCTACCGTGGAAACTTTGGAGATTCTGCCGTCGGTTGGAACCTTATAGAGGCGAGGACATCTGGCTGGCCCAATGTCCGATAACAGGTATTATGTAAAGTACGTCTAGAGATCGGGCCAGAGCGCACTGGCAGCCTGTTCACATCTTGTACTTCCCTAAATCCTCGTCGTTCAGGCCTTCGAGCCATTTGCGCAACTCTTCGCTGGTTACGCGGTCCGACATGTTGGCTGCGAGCTTTGAGGTCTTCAGGACCAGTTCTTCCACGAATATGGGACAATCCACGCGCAGAGCCAGCGCCAGCGCATCGGAGGGGCGCGAATCGATGCTGATCACCTCGCCGCCGCGTTCCAGCCAGATCACCGCGTAGAACGTGTCTTCTTTTAACTCAGTCACAACGACCTTGTGGACCTGTGTCTCCAGGCCGGTCAGCACGTTCTTGATCAGATCGTGAGTCATGGGACGCGGCGTCGAGACTTTCTCCATTTCGAGCGCAATCGCGTTGGCTTCGTACACTCCCACCCAGATCGGCAACACGGTCTCCCCGCCAATATCCTTCAAAATCACAATCGGCATATTACTTACCGGATCCATCATCAGGCCGCGGATTGTCATTTCCACTTCCATGGAGACCTCCGAATGCTCGTTTATAGCACCATTTCACCCACAAGACTGTTGGGAAAGCTGGCGGTGACCATCACGGGCGCGTAGGTGCCGACCTTGGGGGCAGCCACAGCGGGCGCGGTGAAGTTCAGGGTTTTGTTGTGCGAAGTGCGGCCGATCCACTGGGCCCGCGTCGGGTTATTGCCTTCAACCATCACTTCACATCTTGTCCCGATATACTTCCGGTAATTGCTAACTTGTATCTCGCGCTGCTTCGCCATCAGGATTTCGAGCCGCTGGGATTTTTCTTCCTCGGGGATCGCGTCCTCAAGGTTCACCGCCGGCGTGTTGGGCCGGGGAGAGTACTTGAAGGAGAAGACGCCGTCGAAGCCAACCTGATCGAGGAGGCTGAGGGTTTCGGCGAAATCGGCTTCGGTTTCTCCGGGGAATCCCACAATCACATCCGTTGTGATGCTGATTTCGCGCCGGGCGGTTTTCATCCAAGAGACGCGCTCGAGATATTGTTCGCGGGTGTAGAGGCGCTGCATGGCATCGAGCACGCGAGTTGAACCGCTCTGGACGGGCAGGTGGACGTGGTCGCAGAGGGTGGGGACGGCATCGATGGCCTCGACAATGTCGCGCCCGAAGTCGCGGGGGTGGGAAGTGGTGAAGCGCACGCGCTTGATGCCGGGGACTTCCCCGACGGCGGCGAGCAATTCGGCGAACGACCGTCTTTTCCCGCTACTCGCGCCAGTGGGATCTTTGTAGGAATTCACGTTCTGGCCGAGCAACTGGATCTCGCTGTATCCGAGGTCGACGATTTGGCGGGCCTCGGCGAGTACGGAATCAGAAGTGCGGCTGCGCTCTTTGCCGCGCGTGAACGGCACGACGCAATAGGCGCAGAATTTGTCGCAGCCTTCGATGATGGTGATGTAGGCGCGGTGGGGATTGGTACGGGCGGTGAACTCTGTTTCAAAGCATTCGTCCGTGCGGCGATCGTCAAGGCCGGTGATGCGGACCAGGTTTGCGGCTTCCGCCTTTCGGATTCCTGACTTCCCTGCTTCGATCTTGGGCGTGGCTTCGAGCTGCGCCAGCATCTCCGGCAACTTGCGATACGAGGCTGAGCCACATACCAGCGAAACGTGGGGGGCGCGTTCGAAAATCTTTTCGCCCTCCTGCTGGGCGACGCAGCCCAGCACTCCGAACTTCTTGCCTTGCGCCTGGAGTTTTTTGAAATCGGCGAGACGATGAAAAACTTTCTGTTCGGCCTTATCACGGATGGAGCAAGTGTTGTAGAGAATCAGGTCGGCCTGCTCGACGGCTTCGACTTGGCGATAGCCTTCCTGCACCAGCGTTCCCACGACTTTTTCGGAGTCGTGGACGTTCATCTGGCAGCCAAAGGTTTCGAGGTAAAACGTCTTTTGTGCGCCTTGTTCGGGAACCCCAGACATATAGGGAGAGTATAGCGCGGGCAGAGCTAATAGCTGTTAGCTTCCAGCTCTTAGTTTGAGATCGAATTGCGAGCTTTGCGTCGCATTTCTTCCTGTCGGTCGTCATCTGACTGCTCATCGCCGGACCAAATTTGCCGGGTCCAGTTCGTAGCCTTCGTCTGCGACGAGTTTCTGAATGGTGGTGCGAAGGGTCTGCTCATCAGCATTCTTCGGTGCGATACAGTGACGGCGTATCACTTCCTCACCAGCTTCAATCCTGACCAGCCAGCTGGACGCTTCCGCATCCCATGAGAATTCCACGCGATCCGCTTGCATGACTTCCTCCACAACATTGACCGCATTTTAACAATTTTTCATCGGTGTCCAGACGTCGAGTTCGCGCTGGATCACGTGGGGCACCTGGGGTTATTCCGCTGGAGAAAAGGACGTGATAAGGTGCCCCGGGCGGGGATTCCTGCCGCTGGGTGAAACGAATGCAGAGACGCACCTTCATGAACCTTACAGCCGGGGCGGTCACAGCGCTGGCGGTCGATCCACTGGCTCTCACCAAGGCGCAAGACTCCAAGACGCCTGTGGTGTATCCCGATCCGGCGGTGGAAGTGGTCGATCCGCGCTTCGTCAAATACAAGGTCATCAATGCGGCCGTCGAACGCCTTTATACCGGCACACGATGGGCGGAGGGTCCCGTCTGGTTTGGCGACGGACGATACCTGCTGTTCAGCGACATTCCCAATAACCGCATCGTGCGATGGCTTGAAGACACGGGCGAAGTCAGTGTATTCCGCAGCCCCTCCAACTACAGCAACGGGAACTCTCGCGACCGGCAAGGCAGGCTTCTCACCTGCGAGCACGACACGCGGCGCCTGACCCGCACTGAGCACGACGGGACCATCACCGTGTTAATGGATCACTTTCAAGGGAAATCACTGAATGCGCCCAACGATCTGGCAGTGCACTCCGACGGAGCGATCTGGTTTACCGATCCCGGCTACGGCATTATGTCGAATTATGAAGGGCACAAAGCGGCGTTCGCGCTTCCCGCCAATGTTTATCGTTTGGATCCGAATACGCGCGAAGTCACCGTGGTGGCCAGCGATATGGATAAGCCGAATGGGATCTGTTTCTCGCCCGATGAGAAGAAGCTCTACATCGTGGATACGGGGGAGCCGAAACATTCGGGCGATCCCCGGCCGATTCGCGTCTATGACGTGGAAAACGGCGTGCGGCTGAAGAACGGCCGCATGTTCGTAAATATGGCTCCCGGCACATCCGACGGCATTCGCTGCGACGTAGATGGCAACGTCTGGTCTGCCGCGGGGTGGGCGGGCGATGGCTATAACGGCGTGCACGTATTCGCGCCCGACGGAGTCCTCATCGGCAAGATTCATCTTCCGGAAACTTGTGCCAACCTGTGTTTCGGCGGAGTGAAGAAAAACCGGCTGTTCATGGCGGCCAGCCAGTCGCTTTACGCTGTGTATGTCGGAACGGAAGGAGCGCAGGTGCCGTGACGTATAGACCGTCTCTGAAACCGATCACCGCGAATTTGGCTGCAGTTCGAGAAGGAATCAGGAGCTGACCGTCTAGTGTGGCGACGGGGACGCCGCCACTACAGCCGCCGGGACGGCGGCGCTACACTCGCGAGTGGACGGGCGTGGTGGTTGTGTGCAGCACGAGTTTGGGGTGGAACAGCGAACCGGCGACGCGGGTGGCGATGGCGATGAGGTCGCGCTGGCCGGCGAAGACTTTCACCTGCCGTGCGCGCGAGAATTCCGGGAGATTCACGGTGCGTCCGTCGCGAATGCGGGCGGCGGACAGTTCGTCAGCGCTGACCGAAGGAAAATCCGGGAGCAGCTTGCGAGGATGAACGAAGAGGTCGAGCAAGGCTGCAGCTTGCGGATCGCCGGTTTCGACAGGGGGCTTCCCTGCTGCTGCGGCCGCGAGTTCGTCGAGCGTGTGGGCATCGTCAAGGGTGAATTCGGCGACTGCCGTGCGGCGAAGCGATTCGAGATGGGCTCCGCAGCCGAGGGCTTTGCCCATATCGTGCGCGACCGAGCGCATGTAGGTTCCGGAAGCGACGTGGGCGCGAAAGTGGGCCCGGCCACCCTCCACAGAGAGAATTTCGAATTCCATGATCTCGACCTGCACGGGTTCGAGCACGACGTCTTTGCGCTTGCGGGCTAATTTGTAGGCGGGAACGCCTTGGATCTTCTTGGCGGAAAATGGCGGCGGTATCTGCTCGATGACACCGCGGAATCTGGCAGCTACAGTTTCGACATCCTGTATTTGCAGAGCGACCTCCCCGGGCGGACTGGTCGGCTCGCCTTCGGCGTCATAGGTATCGGTGGAGAAACCGAAACGGATCGTCCCTTCGTAGGTTTTCTCGGACGTGGTGTAGAACTGTGCAAGACGGGTAAAGCTACCCACCACGAGAGGCAGGATGCCGGTGGCCATGGGGTCGAGCGTGCCGAGGTGGCCCACGGAGCGCTGATCCAGAATACGCCGGACGCGGTTCACGACGTCGTGCGACGTGAGTCCGCCGGGCTTATCGATGATCAGAACACCGTTCATGCAAGAATTTGATAATTGGGTAATTCATTCAATTGAGTAATTTGGTAATTTGGTAATTGAGAAATTGAATAGCAGCCACATCTCAGCCTTCAATTACACAATTTCTCAATTACTGAATTACACTATCGCTCAATCCACCCATTAACTTACCACCATGTTCCCGATTAAAGACGACCAGCCACGATACAGCACGCCCTATGTGAACGGGTTTCTGATCGGAGTGAATATCCTCATTTATGTTTTTCAATCGTCGCTGGATCCGCGAAGCTATGAATTATTTGCCCGGCAATTTGGAGTGGTGCCGTCGCATGTTTCCGCATTTCTGGCTGGGTCACCGCGCTATCCCCTCGGGGCGGTGGTCATTCCCCTGTTTACCTCAATGTTTGTGCATGCGGGCTGGGCCCACGTGCTGGGAAACATGTGGTTCCTGTTCATTTTTGGCGACAACATTGAGGATTATCTGGGGCATTTCAAGTACCTGATCTTTTACATCCTCTCAGGTTTATGCGCGATGGCAACGCAGATCGCAATTTATCCAAGTTCAACCTTGCCAACGGTAGGGGCGAGCGGGGCGATCGCGGGGGTGCTGGGAGCGTACTTCATTTTGTATCCGCGAGCGCGGGTGCTGACGTGGTTCTTTGTCTTCGTGTTCTACATTCCGGCATGGATCATGCTGGGATACTGGTTCGTGTTCCAGTTTTTTGCCGGCGCGGCGACGCTCTCGATGGCGCGCCCGGGACACGATGTGGGCGGCGTGGCGGTGTGGGCGCACGTGGGAGGATTCGTGGCGGGACTAGTCATGATCAAAATCTTTCCGGAGCGCGCGAGGCGATACCCCTATGCGTACCGGTAAGTACGGGCTCACACCCGGCCCAATTTCGCAGTCTCGTTGAGTTTGCTCAAACCCTGCCTAGGATTGCGACCAGTCATCCGGGACGTTCGCGATTCCCCAAACGTTTCCTGCTTCGTTGAGGGCGAGGCCTAACAGCCACATCTTCTCGAACTCGCCCAGCGATATGCAGTTGACTACTCGTGCCGCGACCTGCGGTTTCCCGGGCAGGCCGTGAAGTTGGACCTCGGTGCCGGTGGTGATCGGACGAGGCGCACGGAGGGCACATCCGCGCAGGTTGGCCAGGATGATCTTGCAAGTTTCGGTGAATCGCTGCTGCGGATCAGAATTCGTAAGCAGGACGGGAATTTCGCATGGGATGCGAGTACCTCCCCGCGCCACAACGTTCGTTGGCGTGACCTTCCGATCCCGGTTGTCCAAATGTGAATGTTCGCAGCAATTCCCTGCCGGCAAACGTGGGCAGCGAACCTGTTCGGAATTCGTAACAGGCGGATCTGCAGAGGTATTGCTTGGCCGTAAGCGATCATTAACACATTCATATTCTGTAGATTACTAGTAATACTTGATCTTTTACGCTCATGTTTTCGGGGCGTCAATTGCGTTGAAGTCTTTCGACTCTGTGTTACAGGGCTCGGTACCCCTGCTTGCAGTGATCGCCCGATAGTTCCGGCCGACGTCTGAAACTAGTCTAAACGTGAAGAATTCTAAAAAACCCCCGGGAGTTTTGCATGAACCGTTTACTTACAAGCCTATTGGTATTTTCATTCGGAACGGCAATGACAGTATCGTCGGCCGTTGCGCAGCAGGATAAGAATACAAACAAAACTGAGATGTCGTCCAAAGCCTCCGCCGGAATGACCACGACCGACAATACCTTCATCAAGCAAGCGGCCGAAGGCGGATTAGCGGAAGTGGAACTTGGCAAACTGGCGGCAGAAAAAGCTTCCAATGAACAGGTGAAAAAGTTCGGGCAGCGGATGGTGGACGACCATTCGAAAGCCAATGACCAGTTGAAAGATGTAGCGGCACAGAAGCACATTGACCTGCCGACCGAGCTCAGCGCAAAAGACAAGGCGACAAAGGCGCGCCTGGAAAAGCTGTCGGGCGAGCAGTTCGATCGCGCTTATATGAGCGACATGGTGAAGGATCACAAAAAGGACGTAGCCGAGTTCGCTCGGGAGAGCCAGTCGTCCAAAGATCCCGCGGTGAAGAACTTCGCGCGCGAGACGCTACCCACTCTGCGCGAGCACTTGAAGGAAGCGGAGAAACTGGCTCCTGCGCAGAAGACTACCGCGCAGAATAATGGAATGAAGCATAGTTCAGCCCAGTAAGACACTTGAGTTTTACCAACCCAACCATGTGCAGGCTGCGGGAAACGTCCCGCAGCCGTTCTTTGTGAGGTCGAAATGCTTGCGCGCAATTTCACGATCGCAGCCGGACTGGCTGCCGGGCTTGCGGCGACGCTGCTGGTGCGCCGCCGTGCGTTGATCAACTTCCATAACCAAACGGTGTTTGTGACGGGCGGATCACGGGGTTTGGGATTGCTTCTGGCGCGTGAGTTTGTCGCCCGAGGAGCGCGCGTGGCGATAGCGGCGCGAGATGCGGAGGAGTTGGCGCGGGCGGAAAAGCAGTTGCGAGCCGATGGCGGAGAAATCGTCGCCATCGAAGCGGACATGACCATGCGCGAAGAGGCGGAAAATGCCGTGCGCAAGGTCGAGAAGGAATTTGGCGAGGTCGACATCCTGGTGAACAATGCGGGCACGATCAGCGTTGGCCCGATCGAGACAATGACGATTGACGACTACCGGAACTCGATCAACACCCATTTCTGGGGCCCCTATTTCACGACGATGGCGGTGCTTCCGGGAATGCAGCAGCGGCAGTCGGGACGCATCGTCAACATCTCATCGATCGGCGGGAAGATCAGCGTGCCCCACCTGGTTCCCTACTCTGTCGGGAAATTCGCGCTGACGGGATTCTCGGAGGGACTGCGGGCGGAACTGCTGAAAGATAAAGTTTATGTGACGACGGTGTGTCCGGGGCTGATGCGCACCGGCAGCCCGCGGAATGCGCTGTTCAAGGGCAACAATGAGGCGGAGTACGCGTGGTTCAGCATGAGTGACGCCATGCCGGTTATCTCGATGAATGCGAACCGGGCCGCGCGGCTGATCGTGGATGCTTGCGCACGCGGCGATGCAGAGGTCGTACTCACGATGCCGGCGAAAGTGGCGACTATGATCCATGGAGTGTTTCCGGATGTGACCGTGGACCTGCTGGGAGTGATCAACCGGCTGCTGCCTCCGCCGGGCGGAATTGGTAGCGACGTGCGCACCGGAAAGCAGAGTAAGTCCAAAGCGGCGCCGGGCTGGGCAGTGGCGCTGAACGAGCGCGCCGCGCTCGAGAACAATGAGATTGCCTGACGCATTCAGGCCGCGGCCTACCGAACCTGGCGCTAGTCGCGGGAGGAGTTCCCGAGTACTCTCACGATAGCAGTAACCAGACCGGGGATTGTGTATTCCTTGGCGGCGATTTGAACAGGAAACCCGAAATGGCGGAGAGTCGAGGACGTAACCGGTCCGATGGACGCGAAATAAATACCCTTCAACTGAGCTGCGCGGCGCTTTAATTTATCCGCACCGCCCAGCAACTCTACGAAGTTTTTGACCGTGGAGGAACTGGTGAAGGTGACAACGTGCGGGCGCTTGCCTGGACTGTTCAGAGCGGCACGTAGACGAGTGCGCGACGACTGAGGCACTACGGTTTCGTACGCCTCGACAACATCGACGCGGGCTCCGGCTTTGCGCAGTTCGCGGGGGATGACATCGCGAGCGACTTTGGCGCGGACAAGCAGGACGCGCTTCCCTCTTACTTTTGCTTTCAGGCTGCGGACGACGGATTCGGCGACGTATTCCTTCGGGACCACGTCGACCTGAAGGCCACGCTGCTCGATGGCTTTCTTGGTGGCAGGTCCTATGGCAGCGATGCGCGGGCGGCCAGCGGCTAAAGCCCGAGAGTTGTTGAGGCCTGTACGCGGCCCTAAAGGGCCGCTCTTCCGCCTTTGATCGGTACGCGAGCCTTCCGGTAAATGTTTTTCGTAGCGATCCCACATCGCTTCAACTCCGTTCACGCTGGTCAGGATCAGCCAGTCGTAGCCAGCGAGATTCTTCAGGGCGGTATCGAGGGGCTTGAACGAGCGCGCCTTGTGGATTTCGATAAAAGGAATTTCAAGCACATCCGCGCCGAGGGTGCGCAGCTCCGAGGAGAGGCTTCCGGCTTGATGCCGAGCGCGACCTACGAGGATGCGGACTCCGCTGAGCGGTTGGGTCGTGGTGGAGTTGGCGGGCTTGCTCATGGTGGGAATTGCCGGACAGGAGAGGTCCTGCCCACAGACGATCAATCTTTCTCCTTTTTAGTGCCAAGCCCCTGCTCACGCATCAGCGCGGCCGTTCCCGAGACGGCAGTGTCGCGAGCACAACTCAGCGATTCGATGATCTTCTCCTGCTCATTCCTGTTGCGGTTCTGGCTGAGCTTGAATTTGGCTTCAATTTTCGTGACCGCAATTTCGAAGCCCACGATGTGACTCAGCATGCGCTCGCGATAGGCTGCGCTGAGGCTCGCCCACTGGTCGGCGTAGGTGGGCTCAAACATTGGGATCAGCTCGTGAAGCACACCAAGCAATTCGTCGGACGCGGCAAAGACGCGGGCATTGCCGTAGGCATGAACTGTACCGTAGTTCCACGTGGGGACGGTTTCGCGCGTGCTGTAGTTGGTTGGCGAAATGTACGAGTGCGGGCCGTGGAAGATCGTCAGGCAATGCGGTTGCTGCTCGAGATAACGCCAATGCGGGTTGGCCTTGGCAACGTGGCCGCGAAGGATGAGGTGGTCTCCATTTTCGCGGATGACCAGCGGGAGATGTGTGGCGAATGGGCCATCGTCCGTGGAGGAGACCAGAATGGTGAATGGATTCGCGCGCATAAAGGCCAGGGCATCGGCGTGATCGCGGACTCGGAAGTGTTCGGGGATGTACACGAAGTTTCGACTCGCCTCCCAGTTCGATGGAAATCAATTACTACAACGTCCACAGAGGTTCACACGGGCTTTCCGGCCCCGACATCTGCGGAGCCAACATGACTTCGCGGCTCCGAGCGCAACGCAGAAGTTTTCAAATCCTTCTTGCGAACGTGCAGAACCTTTTTCACTTCGGCGATCACGCTTCCCTGCTCGTCTTTCACTTCCACCTTGAAGACCGGTTCGTATTTTGGCAAGGTCTTCAGCTTCTCACGAATGTCGTCGAGTTGGGCATCGGTCAACCGGAATTCGGCGCGGACCGTCCCTTTGCCGGGCTTGCGATAACGGATGCTCGCTGCCTTGTCCCAGACGATATAGTCACGGCCGAGATTGGCCATCACCATGAGCATATAGAAAGGGTCGGTCATGGCAAAGAGCGATCCGCCGAAATGGGTGCCGACGTAGTTGGCATTCCACCAGCGCAGGCGCATTTCGACATCAATGGCTTTCATGTCTGGAGCGATGCGGCGTACGCGGATGCCAGCACCGAGAAATGGGGGCCAGAAGTTGATCCAGCGATGAAGAGCGTGTGTTCTGGAGCCGCCGAGAATTTTCAGAAGAACGTTCTGGCTCATGAGGGGATTAAGGCTGCGGCGGGACGGCCAAGCCGCGTCCATAGACGGCTTCGAGGATTTGGTCGCCGCCGCGGGCCAGCAGCGATGCGCCGGCTTCGTTGCCGAGCTTTTCCGGGTCGGCGCCGTCGCGGGAATCGCGGAGGACTTTGGAGCCGTCGGGGTCGGCGACGATGGATTCGAGATGCAGCTTGCCGTGGTTCATTTCGGCAAAAGCACCGATGGGGACCTGGCAGCCTCCGCCGAGGCGGTTGAGGAGAGCGCGCTCGCAGGTGGTAGCGGCACGGGCGTTCGGGTCGTTCAGGAATTGGAGCAGGTCGCGAGTCTTCGCGTCGCCTTCGCGGATTTCGATGCCGAGCGCTCCCTGTCCGGCGGCGGGGCACATGATCTCGGCGGAGATGATCTGCTTGATCCATTCCGTTTTGCCGAGGCGATTCAGGCCGGCGGAGGCGAGGATGATGGCGTCGTATTCTCCGTGCTCGAGTTTGCGCAGCCGGGTGTCGACATTGCCGCGTAGAGGATGGATGTCGAGATCGGGGCGGATAGCTTTGAGTTGGGCCTGGCGGCGCAGGCTGGAGGTGCCGACCCGGGCGCCGTGCGGCAGGTCTTTAATCTTCGCGTAATGGCGCGAGCAGAAGGCATCGCGCGGGTCTTCCCTTTTTGTGATGGCAACGATCTCGAACCCGGCGGGGAGTTCGGTGGGGAGATCTTTCAACGAATGGACGGCCAGGTCAACGCGTCCGGCGGCGAGGGCTTCTTCGATCTCCTTGGTGAACATCCCCTTGGTGCCTACTTTGGCGAGGGCGACGTCGGTGATCTTGTCTCCGGTGGTATGAATAATTTCAATTTCGATTTCATGGCCGCGGGCGCGCAGAAGGGCGGAAATGTGGTTAGCCTGCCAGAGTGCGAGCTGGGAGCCGCGAGAGCCGATGCGGAGCTTGGCCGGGTTGCCGTTGTGAGAAATCATTTTTCCGTTTTGTCGTGGCACGGTTCCAGGCGGAACTTCCTTTCGCCCCTCCGGGGCTTGCACACCGTTGCGTCGTTGTCCGAAGGCTTGCGCCATGGGCTGCATTCTTTCACCGGTTCGCGGCTGAGCACCGGGAGTTGCTCGGTGTTGTGCTCGTCGAAGAAACGGGTTGCCGTGCGGAAATTCATTTCATCGGCGGTGGCGCTTTCAGCAAACACGAGGTCCTTCGACTGCGCCTGGCGGTTCGCGTCGCTCTCCGCCAGACTTCGCTCAGGGTGACAGGACACTGAGATCATCGGCGCACACCGATCTCGTCTTTTTTGGCGACATCCTGCTGCGCGTCTTTTCCTTTTACCTGCAGGTTGAAGAGGCGCCGGACTACATCGACGATGGTCGTTGCTTCCGATTCTTTCGCAGCGCTCTTCAACGTGGTGATCGGAGTGTGCATGACTTTATTGATAATGCCGCGCGTCAGGGCTTCGACTGCGATCTCCTGGTCGGGACTTAAGTGACCGAGGCGGCCGCGAACGCGGTCAATTTCAGCCTGGCGAATCGTTTCGAGATGATCCTGTAACGATACGATCGTGGGAACGACGTCGAGGGTGTGCGCACGGGCTTCAAATTTTTCGACTTCGCTGGCGATGATAGCTTCGGCGCGCTCAGCTTCTTTGCGGCGATCCGCGACGTGGCTGCTGACCGCTTGCTGCAGGTCGTCGATGTCGTAGGCGAAAATGCCATCGAGCTTGGCCATGTCCTGCGAAACGTCTCGCGGGACAGCGATGTCGATAAAGAACATGGGGCGGTTCTTGCGGCGGGCAAGGAACTGTTCTCCGTGCTCCTTGCGGAAGATAGCGTGAGGAGCGCCGGTCGAGGTGATGACGATGTCGGCGCGGTCGCAGGTGGAGTAGAGATCTTCGAACTTGATGGTCTGTCCGTCGAACTTTTGCGCGAGGCCGATGGCGCGCTCGTAAGTGCGGTTGGCAACGAAAATCGAGGCGCAGCCGTGAGCCATGAGATGGCGTGCGGCGAGTTCGCTCATCTTGCCGGCGCCAACGATGAAAACATTCTTGCCTTGCAGGGTGCCGAAAATCTTCTTGGCGAGCTCGACCGCTACGGAGGCAATGGACACCGAAGAGGATCCGACCGCGGTCTCGCTGCGCACCCGCTTGGCTACTGCAAAAGCACGGCTGAAGAGCTGGTCGAGTTGTCCGCGGACCGCGCCCACTGCGCGGGCAGTCGCGTAGGCTTCCTTGACTTGGCCGAGAATCTGGGCTTCGCCGACGACCATGGAATCGAGGCTTGCCGCCACGCGAAACAGGTGGCGCACGGCGTCTTTCTCGCGGAATTCGTAGAGATGCGGATCGAGTTCGTCGGGGTTGAGATGAAAATGGTCGTGAAGAAATCCCCGCAGGTCGGCGTGGCCGTTCGTGGTGTGCGTCACGATCTCGACCCGGTTGCAGGTGGAGATCACCATGCCTTCTTCGATTCCGGGATAGGCGGTGAGATCGCGGCAGATGTCGGGCAGGCGCGATTCGGGAATCGCCAGGCGCTCGCGGACCTCGATGGGCGCGCTCTTGTGGTTCACGCCAATGAGCTGATATCTCATGAAGCGGCGAACCTGTGGATCGCGGAAAAATAGTTAGCGGCCCAGGCGGCCAGCGCGGCCACGAAGGCGAAGGTTGCGAGGAAGGCGGCGCGGCGTCCGCGCCAGCCCGAGTTCCAGCGGGTGAAGACCATCACCATATAGACGGCCCACATCAGCACGGACAAGAGAATCTTGGGATCAAGGAAGTCCACGTGCCCGTACGTGGTTACGGCGACAACCGAGCCGGTAATCAGGCCGAGGGTCATGAAGGGAAAGCCGAGGAGCAGCGAGCGATAGCCGATCTGGTCGATCACTTCGAGCGCGGGGAGGAATGAGATCAGGCTGGTCGGCTTCTTGGATTTCAGGCGGCGCTCCTGCAGGAGGTAAAGCAAGCTCGCGCCGAAGCTGAGGACTAATGCCGCATATCCGGTGAAGATCAGGATGATGTGGGCGATGAGCCATCCCTTGTGTGAGACAAATTGCGTCAGCAGCACGGGTTGCTCGTCGACGGCTGCCACAAAGGTTAGGAAAAACACCACAGGAAAGACAACGACTCCCGGCGATGTCGTCTTGTAGATGGTGTAGATGATCATGAAGAACGTCATCGACAGGAACGCCAGAAGCGATTCACCGTTGTGGACCGACGCCCAGACTACCTGGCCGGAGAGGAAAAGTTCGGTGAGCGAAACGAAATGGAAGACCATGCCCAGGCTGGCGGCGTGCAGGGCGATGCGGCTGAACAGGTCGCTGGTTCGGGTGAGGGCCACGAAGGCATAGACCAGTCCAACGAAGTAGCACGCCAGTGCAAAACGTAGCCAGAGCAAAGACATAGAAGCGGTACTCGGTTCTCAGTACTCAGTTCTCAGTTCTGTGCCGACACTGCTGACGCTTGGAATTGAGAAATAAGTGCGGAATTTCATGAGTTTACCCCATTTGTGCTCCAGAGGCTGGTATCTCTGGGGCTACTGGACCATTCTGTACGGGTCAAGGCGTAAGGCAAAGAAAGAGGGTCACTTAAAGGTGTGATTAGGATCACAGACGGACCTTTCGTGCCTTGTTGCTGCTTAATTGCTGGGTGGCTTGACGGACGAGCCGTGGGGATTCGCCATACCGGGAGGAACGGCGCCGGCGGCGTGGCTGCCGCCCATTCCGCCCATGTCGCCGGGGGCGAAGCAGGTGACGCGTCCGCTGGAAGCGACCCGCAACTGGGAGGGACAGGCGCCTGCAGTCACGCTCGGGGACGGAGATCCCTGCGCTTGCACGGTGAAGAGCTTGCCGTCTGAATTCCCGGCGACCCCCACCGTCATACCCGGCATGTCGTAAGCGACGTAGAACGGGTGTTTGCCCTGGCTGGCCTGCAGCGCGCAATCGCTCGCGGTTTTGGATTGGTCCTGGCTGGCGTGGACGTCGAGGCGTCCGCAGTCCGTCGCGGACCCGCCGCCGGCGTACTCCTGCAGCTTGAGTTCGACAGCGTCGGCGGACTTCGGCGATGTGGATCTGGAAGATGCGGCCGGAGCCGATGACTTATTGCAGGCATTGAGACCACCGAGAAAGATTACGAGGATGAGCGCGGAAATTTTCATAGCAGAGTGATTGTAAATCTTGCACTCGGGTAGGGCTCGCAAAAACCCCACTTCTCCCAAATTCGGGGAGAAGTGGGCGCACCCAATCTATTTTTTCGCCGGCGAGGTCACTGCTTGCCGGTCAATTGCTTGATCAGGTCCACTTCGGCCTGGCGATATGGAGTGCCGTCGGCGTGCAGGATTTCGTGGAACCAGACGGGCGGCTGCTGCTTGATGTAAGGATGATTCCAGGACTCCCAGGGTAAGTTCGTTTGCGTTTTGCCGACGACGAATCCCCAATTGATCGCTCCCACTTTCTCTTCTTTGGCTATGGGCAAGATGCTGTCGAAGGTGCTGCCCACCGAGCGCGCCATGTATTCGGTGCATATGATCGGGCGATGAAACCTCCGCAGCCAGGAGATTTCTTTCTTGAAGGACTCGGGCCAGCTGTAGTTGTGAAAGGTAATGACGTCGGATTCGCGCAGCTGAATGCGCTCGAGTTCGTCAACCGCATTTTCATCTTTGGATGTATCAATTTCGTAGACGCCGCTGGTCAAGGGCTGGATCGGTTTCATTTCGCGCGCCCACGCGAAAGCCTGCGGCAGGAGAACGGCGACGCGGGCAATCTTGTCTTTGTTCTTCAACTCAGTCTTCGGATAGTTGTCGGTCTGGTCGGAGCCGGGCTCGTTCCAGATGTCCCAGCCGAGGATGCGATCGTCGCTGGCGAACGCCCCGACAACGCCCTGCACGTAGGCTTTCAGGCGTGGGACCTGGCTGGGATCGGCGAGCGCTTTGGCGCCTGGACTCTGCATCCATCCGGAGTTGTGGATGCCGGGCACAGGAGGATGCTGCGGGCCAAGTTGCGGCGCGGGATCCCAACAGGAATCGAAGAGCACAAATAGCGGGCGTATGTGGTGGCGCGCGGCAATGGTCAGGAACTCATCGATACGTTTGCGGAAGCCGGGAGTGTCCTGCTGCCAAAGCAGGTCGTGGAGAAAGACGCGCATGGTGTTCATGCCGAGACCCTCGGCCCAACCGAGTTCCTTGTCGATCTCGGCGGGATCGAAAGTGTCCTCCTGCCACATCTCGAGTTCGTTGATCGCGTCTTTGGGGATGTAGTTGCTGCCGACCAGCCAGGGCTGTTGGGCGTACCAGTCGTCGGCTTTTTGCTCAGACCAGCGCGAGGTTTGAGAGAACACCGTGGTTGCGCAAAGGAGGATTGCGATTGAGATTAGAGTTTTCATTGGAAAGAGCTCGAGTGCATTTATAGGTCTTCGACCACAGAGATTCAAGCGAGGACGGTTGATGGCGGATCAGGGCAACGCCGGTCGGCGGGAGGTCCCTCGCTGCGCCTGAAAAGCGGCTCCGCTCGGGATGACGCCAGCGCCTGGTGCACCTCTACTCCACGCCCAAACTACTGAGAGCCTCCTCGAGCACAACGGCATCGATGGTCAGACGGCGGCCGTGGGTCTTTACGTCTTCGAGTTCATCGAAGGCGCGGAACAGACGCAGCTTAACCGCAGCATACTGTTCGGCATCATTCAAGGCGCGGCCGTGTGCCTGGCTCCAGGCTGCAAGCGGGCTCTGCGGTAGAAAAATGCTGACCGAGTAGGTGAGTTTCCGGTCGGAGGTGACATCGAAAACGAACTCCGTCGCGGGGGCTTCTGGATCCTCCGGCAGTGCGGGACGCTGGCCAACGAAGTAGTACTGGTACACGTAGCCTTGAGCGCCGGTATAGGTCTTGAGGCGGCGGACGGTCATCAGGACATTATGAACGGAAATTGAAGATTTTTGATTGTTGATTGAAAACCTTCGCGTGTACGTGACAGGACGGCCGAAGATTTTCAATCAACAATCAAAATCAGCAATCAATACTTCCTTCAAGTTCTTCCTTTTCCTGCCGATGTTTCTTCGCAGGAAGAGTGCATGCATCTTGAATGGTACTGGATTCCGCTGGGGACGCTGTGCCTGCTGGCCTTGTACCAGCAGTTCCGGATTTACAAAGTCGAGTGCGACGCGAAGAAGCGCGAAGAATTGTTTCAAATCGTCACCGAAAACGCCGCTGACATGATCGCGTTGGTAGACGTGAAGGGGCGGCGGCTCTATAACAGTCCGGCATACGAACGGATCCTCGGCTACAGTCCGAGCGAGTTGGGCGAGACCTCATCGTTCGAGCAGATTCATCCGGACGACCGTTTCCGGGTGCTGGAGGCGGCGCGGGAGGCGCGCACGAGCGGCGTAGGCAAGCGGCTGCAGTACCGGATCAAACACAAAGATGGAAGCTGGCGGGTGCTGGAGTCAGTGGCCAGCACAATTCGCGATGCCAAAGGCGCAGTGGCCAAGCTGGTGATTGTGAACCGGGACATTACCGAGCGCAAGCGGGCAGAGGAGCAACTCGAACATAATCTGTTTCACGATCCGCTGACCGGATTGCCCAATCGCCGCCTTTTTCTGGACAGGCTGGAGAGCGCGTTCGAGGCGGTGCGGCGCGATCCGGGACGTTCGTATGCCCTATTGCTGGGGAACATCGATCAATTCAAGGTCTTCAACGAAGCGGGCATTGGTGATCCATTGCTGATCGAGACCGCGCGGCGGCTGGGGGCGCATTTGCGTCGGAATGATACGGTGGCACGCCATGACAGCGGCGGCGCCGGTGGCGATGCGATGCTGTTCCGGCTGAGCGGGGACGAGTTCACGATTTTACTCGATGCGATTGACGATCCCAGCGATGCGCTGCGCGTAGCCAGAAGACTGCAGGCCGCGGTTTCGGAACCATTCTGTGTGGGGTCGCATGAGGTGCGCGCTGCGCTCAGCATCGGCATCGCCCTGAGCGCGGCGACGCACGAACGTCCGGAAGATCTGTTGAAAGATGCGGATGTAGCCATGCGTCGGGCCAAGGCGCTGGGCGGATCGCGCTCAGAGGTTTTCGATGAGGCGATGCATGCCCGGGCGGTGGGGCGGTTGCGGCTGGAATCCGACCTGCGCACGGCCCTTAGCGAGAGCCAGTTCCGTGTCTATTACCAGCCGGTAGTGCAGCTCGATACGCGGCGCGTTCTAAGTCTCGAAGTCCTATTGCGCTGGCAACATCCGACACAGGGGCTGATCTCGCCTCACCGCTTCATTGAGGCGGCGGAGGACTCGGGCATTCTGGTTTCCATTGGGCAGTGGCTGATCACGCAGACCTGCCGGCAATTGCGCGACTGGCAGGCGAACGATTCCTCGGACGAGCCGATGAAGATCACGGTGAACATTTCGGCGCGCCAGTTTGCTGACGCCCGGCTGGTGACCGATCTGCAGGCGGCGCTGCAGGAGACGGGAATTGATCCCTCGCGGCTGCAGCTGGAGATGACGGAGAGCATTGCCGCGGCCGATCCCAAATTGACCGTCACCGTGCTTGCCCATCTCAAGCACATGGGCATTGGAGTCGTGCTCGATGATTTCGGGACGGGGGCGACCTCACTGCGCGGACTGCGGCAGTTCCCGGTGGACGCCTTGAAGATTGATCTGTCGCTGGTACGGGAAATGCAAACGGACCGCGAATCTGCCGATATAGTCGAGCTGATCGTGATGCTGGCGCACAAGATGAATCTGAAGGTGATCGCGGAGGGAATCGAGAATCTCCGCCAGGCCGAGCGGTTGCTTGAGCTGGGATGCGAGTACGGGCAGGGGTACTACTTCTCGCAGCCGCTGGACGCTAAGGGGGCGCAAGAATTCATGCGGCAGAAGGGGGCGGGGGTTGCCGCAGGTCGGGCCAAGTAACAGGTTCAAGCGGCATTTTTAAAAAGCATTGGCAGCATCGCTCATCCGCGGGTCGCGGGCGGGGACGCCCGCCGGACAGCCGCCGGGACGGCGGCGCTACGAAAACTACATTAGCTATCTGGTGCCGTTCCCTGGGGAGACTACGCGGCCATATTCGGTGGCCCGGCTTAGGCGGTCGAACATGCGCCAGGTTTCAAGCGAGATCTTGGTGATTGCTTCTTCGCCTGCGCGCTCGTTGCGCAGGAACCCGGTCATCACGCAGATCACGTAGGGACGGCCCTCGACAAAAACAACCCCTGAGTCGTTGCGGACGGCCTCCAGTTCGCCAGGCTTATTGGCGACCTTGAGATCGGGAGGCAGATCGCGGGGAATGAACGAATCTTTGTTCGTGCTCAGCGTTTTGAAGAAGTCGTCGGTGGATTGCTTGTTGAGCAGCTTGCCGTGATAAATAGCGTCGAGCAGGGTCATCATTTCGCGCGGTGTGGAAATATTCTCGCGGCCTTGCTTGGCGGCTTCCAGGTCCATCATTTTGCGGCGCAGGCGGGTATGCGTCAGGCCGAGCGAGTCGAGCATGGCGTTCACGTTCTGCATGCCGACGCGATCAATAAGAACGTTGGTGGCGGAGTTATCGCTGACGGCAACCATCATGGTGGCGAGATCGCGCAGCGTGACGCGAGTGACTCCGGGCGTGAGGCCGTTCATGATGTCGCTGTCGGGGACAAGGTCGGAGGACTGCACGGTGTAGAGATCGGTGAGTTTGAGCTTCCCTTCCTGCGCCTGCAGATAAAGATTGGCTAGGACGGTGATCTTGATGGAACTGGCCTGGGCGAAAACTTCGTCCTCGTGCAGGAAGTAGTGGTCGCCGGTGGTGAGGTCTTCGATGGCGACTCCCATGACGCCATCAAGGTGCTGGTCGACGTCCTGGATGCTAGCTTCCAGTTTCTGCCACAGGACCTTTTGCTTGCCGGCGGAAGGGGATTGTGCGAAGCAACTAGAAAGAGAAAGGACGAAACAAAGTACGCGTTTCATGGGATCGATCTCCTGAGGGCGGGATTGTAGCAGGCTGCCGGGGGTGCTCAGTCAGCCTGGCCAATGAGTAATACGTAGCCGTCGGGATCTTCCACACGAATCTCGCCCTTGGGCATGTAGCTAGGATAGGTGATCGCAGATACCGCCACGCCGCTGGCCAAAAGATGATCGCGGAGGTCAATCAGACCGGGGGAGTAAAGATAGAACAAGACCGCTTGTTCGCTTGCTATCACGGGTTCTGAAGCACGGGTCAACATCAGTTCAGCATGTTCGCAGGCGACGTGGACCCACTGCAGTTCGCCGGCCAGGCTTCGAAGACTACCACGTACTTCCATGCCCAGGTGTTTGTAGAAGTCGACCGAACGCTGCACATCCGCAACGTGAGCCATGGGTGTGAGGCCCGTTGCGCGGGGTTTTGGTTGCGCTTCAGGCATTGGCGTCTTCATGGATCGTGTGGTGCTTCAGAGATACTCAGCCTTTCACGTAGGCGAGCTTGGCAGCAACTTTGCCGTCACGCACGGTGAAGATGTCCACGCCGCGGAGGTGCCAGGGCTGGCCATTGCGCATCTTGCGGTAGACCCAAGGGACGACCGCGCGGTTGCCGCTGACGATAATTTCTTCCGCGTCGAAGTGGGCATCGGCGTTGCGCGCGAACCATGCACGCCAGAACTCGACCACGGCGGCTTTCCCCTCCAGGCGGCGGCCATCTGGCGCCGGAGATGTGTCTTCGAACACGGTGTCTTCGGTCAAGCAGGCGGCCAATGCGTCGTGGCGATTGAAGGCTTCGTTGAAGCGGTCGATGGCGTCCCGGGTCGCCTGCTCCTGAATTTGCGCATTCTGATCGTGCAGCATGGAAACCTCGCCTGTCCTGGCGGAAGATGTAACTCCGACCAGCAATATCGCACAGAGTACTGCCAGAACTGAGGGAGTTTCAGAATTCATGGGCATGGGCCTCCTGGGATACTCCTGCAGCGATCGTACAGGGCTTTCAGCCGACCGATCCTTCGGATCCGACCAGGGCAGATATCGAAAGGCGGCCATCTTGAAAGTTCGCTAGCCGTCGATTTTCGCTTCACGCAAATGTTTCACCGCGGTCTCTGAACTTACGGGCGAGTAATACACCTCTTTGAAGGTGTAAGACTTGGACTTCGAGCCTACGACCGGCAAAATTTCGATGTGCCAGTGATAGTCATCGTCGATGGTCTTCCAGTAACCGAGATTCTTGAGAGGGTGCAGGCTGCTGGGCGAAGTGTGCAGAACCAGGTGAAAGTCCTCCGTCACGGTGCGAATGCGCTGCAATGTACGGCGCAGAAGCGCTGCCAGGTTCGTCCGCAGTCCTGGCTTGTTCAAGCCTGTGCGCTCGAAGGCAGCATCGTGGTTGCGCGGAAGAATCCAGGTTTCATAGGGCACGCGCGGAGCATAAGGACAAAGCGCCAGATAATCGCCACGGGCTTCGACGACGCGCTGGGCCTCGCGCTCCTCCTGCTGGATGATGTCGCAGAAGACGCAGCGCTCCTTGGTGGCGAAATATTCCCGTCCGGCACGCAATTCGTAAAGTACGCGGCGGGGAACGAACATGGTGGCGGTGATCTGTGAGGTGGCGTGGCTGAATTCCTGGCCGGCGTTCTTACCGTAATCTTTGAACAGGCTGACGTACTTGATGCGCGGATCGCGTTTGAGATCGAGGATGCGCTCGGCGGCGAGGCGCAGAAACTGGGCGATTTCGTCGTCGTTTGCGTGCCATAAATGGCGGTCGTGGCTACGATTCTCGACCAGCACTTCGTGGGCGCCCACCGAGTGCATCCGGTCGTAGATGCCGTCGCCGCGGCGGCCCGGTTCGCCCTCGATGCGGTACAGTGGCCGGGGATGGACGACGGACTGCGCAGACCAGGCTGCTCCTGTGTTCGGCGACTTGGCGATCACCTGTAATGGCGACGCTGAATCGGCGCAGAAATGGCAGGGGGCGTCAGCGCGCGCAGCGCCTTCGCCGGGATCGTCGCCCGTCATGACCCACGAACGCGTGATCGGGTCTTTGCGCAGTTCCATAGATCAAGCAAGGAGAACACCGTAGAGAAGCGGAGTCAACCGCGATCTGTTGCGATCATTTCCCACAGGCGGATGCGAAATCACGCAGAACAGAGCCGCGGCGCTTTGTTATAATCCGCCGAAGCCCGCTTAGATGACCGAGCCGTCCACTCCGCTGATGCGGCAATATGCCGCGGTCAAAAAAGAACATCCCACCGCGCTTTTATTCTTCCGCCTGGGAGACTTTTACGAGTTGTTTTTCGACGACGCTATTGTGGCGTCGAAAGAACTGCAGATCACACTGACCTCGCGCAATAAGGAAAAAGGAATTGCCGTGCCCATGTGCGGAGTGCCGTATCACGCGGCTGAGGGCTACATCGGGAAGCTGATTCGCAAGGGATTCAAGGTGGCGATCTGCGAGCAGATGGAAGACCCGCGGCTGGCGAAGAAACTGGTGCGGCGCGAAGTGACGCGTGTGGTCACGCCCGGGACCGCCGCGGATTCGTCGCTGGGCTCGGAAGAAAATAATTTTCTGGCGGCGCTGGCGCAGGTCGGCGATCGCGTGGGATTTGCGGCGTTAGATCTTTCGACTGGAGAATTTCGGGCGACGGAGTTCGCGGGCGAGGGCGCGCTGCGCAGGGTGCAGGAAGAGCTGGAGCAGTTGCGGCCGAAGGAGGTGCTGTATGCCTCAGCGGCGCCGCTGTTTGAAGCCAGTGGCACGCAGCCGAGCTTCGCTCGGCAGGACAGCCGGGGGCGGCTGTCCCCACATGGTGCTTCTCTTCCCACGGAGACTCCACTGGAGGATTGGATCTTCTCGCCGGATCATGCGCTACCCTTGCTGGAAAATCATTTTGGAGTGCTGTCGCTGGAAGGATTCGGGCTGGCTGGGCGCACGGCCGCGGCATCTGCTGCGGGGGCGATTCTGTATTACGTGCGCTCGACGCAGCGCGGGTCGCTCGATCACGTGGACCGGATCGGATGGTACGAGCGGCAGAATTGCCTGGTGCTCGATGCCGTCACGGTGCGCAACCTGGAGTTGATCGAGCCGCTGTTTGCCGGGACCGATGCCGGGGTGACTTTGTTCCGGTCGATCGATGCCGCGGTTACGCCCATGGGGAAGCGGCTGCTGCGGGCATGGTTGCTGCGGCCGTCGCTCGATTTGAATGAGATTCAAGGGCGGCTGGATGCGGTGGAGTCGGGGGTAAAGAATCTGGTCTCGCGAGAAGAGTTGCGGCGGGCGCTCGATGGTGTCCTCGATCTGGAGCGGTTGCTGAGCCGGGTCACGCTGGAGACGGCGAATCCGCGGGATGTGCTGGCGCTGGCGGCATCGCTGGGAAAGATTCCGGCAGTGAAAGCGGCGGTTGGGCGACTGGGCTCAGCGCGCTTGCAAGCGCTGCATGGATCGCTGGATGAATTGGGCGACTTGAGGGCACGCATTGAGGCGACGATCGTGCCGGAACCGCCATTGAGTTTTGCGGATGGCGGAGTCATTGCGCAAGGGGTGGACCGCGATCTCGATGAGCTGCGCGAGCTCTCGCGCAACAGCAAGCTGGTGCTGGCGCAGATCGAGCAGCGGGAGCGCGGACGAACCGGCATCACGTCGCTGAAGGTAAAGTTCAATTCCATCTTCGGGTACTACATCGAAGTTTCGAAGTCGAACCTGCATCTCGTTCCGCAGGATTATGAGCGCAAGCAGACGCTGGTCGGGGCGGAGCGCTTCACCACTCCGGAGTTGAAGGAATACGAGACGAAGATTCTCGACGCGCAGGAAAAAATCGTCGAGATCGAGCGGCGGCTGTTCACCGAGCTGCGCACGGCGATTGCGGGCGAGGCCAAGCGCATCCGGCAAACCGCGCTGGCACTGGCGGAGGTGGATGTACTGGCTTCGCTGGCGCACATCGCGGCGCTGCGTAATTATTGCCGGCCGCAATTTGTGGAGAGTGCCGGAGAAGTGGAAATCATCGAAGGACGGCATCCGGTAATCGAGCAGCAGGAGATGGTTGGGGGCAGCGACCGGTTTGTCCCAAATGATCTCTACTTGAACGGTACAACACATAACATCCTGCTGCTGACCGGGCCGAACATGGGCGGCAAGTCGACTTACCTGCGGCAGACGGCGCTGATCGTGATCCTGGCGCAGATGGGATCGTTTGTGCCGGCGCGCTCGGCCAAGCTGAGCATTGTAGATCGCGTGTTCACGCGCATTGGAGCCAGCGACAACCTGGCGCGCGGACGCTCGACGTTCATGGTCGAAATGACGGAGACCGCGGCCATCCTGCATACCGCGACGGCACGATCCCTCATCCTGCTCGACGAGGTGGGGCGCGGCACCGCGACTTACGATGGCCTGGCGATTGCGTGGGCGGCGGTGGAGTATCTGCATGCGCGGGTGCGGGCCAAGACCTTGTTCGCCACGCATTACTTTGAGCTGACAGAACTGGCGGAGCAACTCGAGGGCGTGAAGAACTTTCATGTCTCGGTCAAAGAGACCGGCGGCGGGATTGTCTTTCTGCGGAAAGTAGAACCGGGAGCTGCAGATCGCAGTTACGGCATTGAAGTCGCGAAGCTGGCGGGATTGCCGCAAGAAGTGGTGGACCGGGCGCGCGAAGTTTTGGCCGAGCATGAGTTCGCAGAGCAGCAGGCTACGGCGCATCTCTCGCCGGGAGCGAGTCCGCCGGCCGCGCAGTTGACTATTTTTACTCCGCTGTCGCAGCCAGTGCTGGATAAATTGCGCGAGGTGGATTTGAACCGGCTCACGCCTTTGGAAGCGCTGAACCTTTTGGCCGCGTTGAAGAAAGAAATCTAACCACAGAGGACACGGAGGAAGTTCTGGCGCAAGACCCTGGGCAACTTCTGATCATCGGCTTCGATGGAATCGAAATGTCGTCGCGGCTTTCTTCCCTGCTGAAGAAAGTGCAGCCTGGGGGCGTGATTCTGTTTGCCCGAAATATCAGGAGCGCGGAGCAGACTTGGCGCCTATTGCGGGACTGCCAGAAATGCATGGCTACGCCGCTATTCACCTGCGTGGATCTGGAGGGCGGGACGGTTGACCGCTTTCGCGATGCGCTGGGGGCAGCGCCTTCTGCGGCGGAAGTTTTTGCCGTCGATGATGCCAAACTATTTCGGAGGCATGGGCAGATTATCGGCGAGAACTGCCGGGCGCTGGGATTTAATGTGGACTTCGCGCCGGTGCTCGACTTGGCGTTCGAAGCTTCACGCGCGGTGATGGGCTCGCGGGCGGTGTCGGCAGATGCGCGGCAGACAGTGCGGTATGCCAAGGAATTTCTCGCCGGACTCTCGTCGGCCAAAGTTTTGGGATGCGGCAAACACTTCCCAGGCTTGGGCGAAGCCAGGCTCGACAGCCATCATGAATTGCCGGTCATCGAGAAGCCACTAAGAAAATTGTGGTCCGAAGATTTGCTTCCTTACCGCACTCTGTGCCGACAACTGCCCTTTGTGATGATCTCTCATGCCGCGTATCCGCAGGTCACGAAGAGCAAGATTCCCGCTTCGCTCTCGAAGCTTTGGATCAGCGACATTCTGCGCAAACGCATTGGGTATCGGAAACTGATCGTCTCGGATGATCTCGAGATGGGCGGAATCCTTTCGGCTGCTCCGGTGGGCGAAGCGGCGGTGGAATTTGTGCGCGCGGGCGGAGATTTGTGCCTGGTGTGCCACCGCGAGGATTACGTGTTGCAGGCGTACGAGGCATTGACCCGAACCGCAGAACGGGACAAGCAATTTGCCCGGCGGGTTGCCGAGTCCGGACGTCGCGTGCTGGCGTTCAAGAAGAAGCGCAAAGAAATGCGGCCGGCAAAAGCTCCGTCGAGCATAACCGTCGAGAGATTGACGCGGTGCTTGTGGGAGTTTGGCGAGCAGGTGCGGCTGGGACCGTTGAGCCGCCGGGCAGATCGGCGGCGGCGATCATGAGCCAGGGGCGAATGATCGTCGCCGGAGTGATGAGCGGAACTTCCGCCGACGGCATCAACGTTGCGCTGGTGCAGATTGGGGATAGGGCGGGCGGGCGCGGACGGCCGCGCCACACGATCGAACTGTTGGGACACTCGGAATATTCTTACCCACCGAAAGTGCGGGCAGCCGTGCTGGCTGCGATGAACGCGCCGGCTGCCAGCGTTGCCGAACTGGCGCGGCTGAACTTCTTGTTGGGCGAGCTTTATGCCGATGCGGTGCTGGCCACGATGCGGCAATTTCGAGTAAAGGTGGATCTAGTCGGATGCCACGGGCAGACTCTTTACCATCAGGGCGAGCCTCAAGCTTTCCTAGGTCGCAAAATCAGCACAACCTGGCAGACGGGAGAAGGGGCGGTGCTGGCCGCGCGCGTAGGCGCGCCCGTGGTCTCGGATTTTCGTCCCGCGGATATGGCTGCGGGCGGCAAAGGCGCGCCGCTGGTTCCCTATCTCGACTATTTGTGGTTTCTTGACGAGCAGGTTGGACGGATTGTGCAGAACATTGGGGGCATCGCTAATCTCACGGCGATTCCAGCCGGCGCGAACGCAAGCAATGTGTTGGCGTTCGATACCGGGCCGGGGAACATGGTGATCGATGCGGTTACTCAGGATTTATTTGCGCGCGCCTTCGACCGCGGCGGCAAGATTGCGGCACGTGGGGACGTGATCGAGCCGGTGCTGTCGCGAATTCTGCGTCAGGCGTTCTTTCAAGCGAAGCCTCCAAAGACTGCGGGCCGCGAGGAGTTTGGGCGCGAGTTCGTGCGGAATTTTTTGCATTCCTGCCGGAACGCACGCAAGCAGGATGTAGTAGCAACCGCGACGGCGCTGACTGCGCGGTCCATTGCCCATGCAGTCGAGCGATTCGTCCTACCCAAGTCGACAGCGGAAAGGCGCTTTCACGAGATCATTCTTTCCGGAGGGGGTTCCAGGAATGCAACGCTGGTAGTGATGCTGGCGGAGCGTCTGCTGCCGCTCGGAATTGCGGTACGATTTTCGGACGACTTCGGGCTGCCTTCCGAGGCCAAAGAAGCGGTTGCCTTCGCCGTGCTGGCGTACGAGACGTGGAATCGCAGTCCTTCGAATGTAGCGTCGGCTACGGGAGCGAAACGAACTGCTGTCCTGGGAAAGATTTCGTATGCGTAAGACGGCGAACTGCGGACCTCGGACCTCAGACTTTGGCCATCAGGTGCGGCAGTGGGGGAGCCGAATGCTGAGGTCTCGCGCTCTGCGCTGTGCGCGCCTCATTCCTATTCTCGTTGCAGTTCTATTCCTTCTTTCCTGCACGACCAAGCCCGACGCCAACACGCTGGTGATGATTATCGAGTCGAGCCCGACCAATCTTGATCCGCGCATCGGCATTGACGGACGCGCGGAAAATATCGACAGCCTGATCTTCGACGACCTGCTGAGCAAAGGCGATGACTTGAATGTGGCGCCGGGCCTGGCCGAGCGCTGGGAGGTTCCCGATCCGCTGACCTATATCTTTCACCTGCACCGGGGCGTGCGCTTTCATGATGGCCGTCCCCTCACTTCGCGCGATGTGAAGTGGACGTTTGACTCCCTGCTGCAAGGCAAGGTTCGCAGCACCAAGGCCGCGAACTACAGGTTCGTGGATCATATCGACGCCCCTGACGATTTCACGGTAATTTTTCACATGAAGGAGCCCGACGCGCCGCTATTGTGGAATCTTTGCGACGGGGCCATGGGAATCGTTCCCTACGGAAGCCTCGACGAGATTACGCAGCATCCGATGGGGTCCGGACCATTCAAGTTCGTGAGCGCCGAAACCGACCGCGACGTCGTCCTCGAGCGCAACGACGAGTATTGGGGAGAGAAGGCAAAGCTGGAGCGGGTGCGCTTCGTGGTCGTGCCGGATGAGACGACTGAGGCTCTCGAGTTACGCAACGGCACCTCCGATGTGACGATTAACTCGCTCACCCCGGACACGCTGGTCGTTTTGGAGCGCGATTCCAACATCCAGGTGGATCACCAACCGGGAACGCGTCTGGCTTATCTGGCGTTCAATCTCCGCGATCCGATTTTGAAAGATGTGCGCGTGCGGCAAGCGATTGCTTATGCCCTCGATCGCAAGCCGATGATCGAGTATCTCTGGCGCGGCCTGGCGGAACCGGCGCGCAGCATTCTTCCTGCCCAGAGCTGGGCCTATAACGGAGACGTCCCCGCGTACCCGCATGATCCGGAGAAGGCCATGCAACTGCTCGACGCGGCTGGCTACCCGGCGGTGAATGGCGCGCGCTTCCACATCACAATGAAAACCTCGACGGATCCGAACACCCGCCTGATGGTGGCCGTGATGCAGCAGCAACTCCGGGACGTAGGAATCGCGCTCGACATCCGCAGCTTTGAGTTCGCAACTTTTTTCGCGGATGTGCAGAACGGAGCGTTTCAGATGTACGGCTTGCGCTGGATCGGCGGGAATGAAGATCCGGACATTTTTGAATACGCATTTCATTCGTCCAAATTTCCTCCCAATGGCGCGAACCGCGACTACTACTCCAATCCCAAGGTGGATGCGCTGATCGATCAGGCGCGGCGGGAAGTGGATCAGGCTAAGCGGAAGGCGTTGTACGTCGAGGTGCAGAGCATCCTGGCGGAAGATTTGCCGTACATCAATTTGTGGTACATGGACAACGTTTTGGTGCATACGAAGCGGGTACGAAGCCTACGGCTGAATCCTTCGGGGAATTACGATTTTTTGCGGACGGCGGAACTGGCGTCTTCCACCGATTAGGTCCAATTTAACGCTAGATTCTTCACGCCAACGATGCCGTCTCCGCTTCCGGGGCGGCTCTCACGACGTGTTACCATCGAATTTTGCATGCGTATTCTTTTCATTGGCGATATTTTTGGGCGGCCCGGGCGAAACATTGTCAAAGACCGGCTGCCGGGGATCGTTCGAGAGCGCGAAATTGATCTCATCATCGCAAATGGGGAAAACTCGGCGGCTGGATTCGGCATCACTCCCGCTTTGGCCGAGGAACTCTTCGAACTGAATGTTGACGTCATTACCACCGGAAATCACGTCTGGGACAGGCGCGAAATTGTCGATTATTTTCAGATGGTTGAAGGCAATGGGCACGGTCCAGCGCGACGCGTGTTGAGGCCCGCGAATTATCCGGCGGACATGCCGGGCTCGGGCATGTATGAGGGTTTCAAGGGAAAAATCCCTTATGCGGTCGTGAACCTGCAAGGGCGTGTGTTCATGGCGTCGAACGACGATCCCTTTCGAGTGGCGGATCAGCTTCTGAAGAAAATCAAAGCCAAAATCATTCTGGTAGATATGCACGCCGAAGCGACCTCGGAAAAGATTTCGCTGGGTTGGTACCTGGATGGGCGGGTCACAGCGGTGGTCGGCACCCACACGCACGTTCCCACCGCGGATGAACGCGTATTACCGAATGGCACTGCGTACATCACGGATGTCGGAATGAGCGGTCCGTACGATGGCGTCATTGGAGTCAAGAAGGAACTCGTCGTCGGCAAGTTCTTGAACGGAATGCCGGTGCGCTTCGAGCCCGCCACCGGCGACGTGCGGCTTTGCGCCGTGGTGATCGAATGCGACGAGGCCACCGGCAAGGCTCACTCGATTGAGCGGCTCATGCTCTCTTGACCCCCTTCCTGGCGTGCAAGACAGGCCCCGTCCAGCGTTCTTTCACCGGCATTGCAACCGGAGGTACGAGGTCCTAATGGCCGCCCCTCCTACGCAGAAAGCACGTTAGAATCAGGAACGAATGCGGCAGCCGTCATTCACCCTTGCACCGTTGATAGCTCTTGCGCTTGCCTTGCCGGCTTGGGCAGGCAGCAACGAGCCTGCGCCCTCTCTACCGATTGCCTGCGGCAACGGCCTGATTGGCGGAGTGAACTGCATCCCGACCAAACAAGAGCTCAAGCAAGCGCGCGAATCCTTCAATCGTGGCGTTAAGCTCGACAAATCCCAGCAACTGGAAGACGCGCTGGAGAAATTTACGGACGCCTCCCGGCTCGATCCGCAGAATATGAATTACCTCACGGCGCGCGAGGCGGTGAAGGCCAAGCTGGTATTCGATCACGTGCAGCGCGGCAATCTGCTGCTGGCCGAAGATGCGCGTATGCGGGCGGCGGCGGAATTCCGGACCGCACTCCAACTGGACCCGGACAACCAGTTTGCGCGGGAGCGCTTTGAGGAGGCGACGCTCGAAGCGGCTCCGCTGCCCGAAAGAGTGCCGGCTTCACTTTCGCCCAACGAAATCCATCTCGAACCCGGGGATAGCCGGGCGACCTTCCACTTTACCGGCGATGTACGCCAGCTGTTTTCGGAGTTGGCCAGCGCCTTCAACGTGACCGTGCAGTTCGACGATTCGGTGAAGGCTCGGCAGGTGCGCTTCAATCTGGACAACGTGGATTTTTTTACTGCGCTCAGGCTGGCATGCGCGGTCAGCAAGACCATGTGGGCCGCTCTGGACGCGCATCAGGTATTGATCGCCGCCGATAATCCCGAAAATCACAAGCAGTTCGACCGCATGCTGCTACAGACTTTCATCCTGCCGCCCCACTCCACGCCCCAGGAAGCCACCGATCTGGTGACCACCATGCGCAACATGTTCGACCTGCGCTATGTCAGCTCCGGGCAAACCGCGGGCACAGTGGAAGTGCGCGGGCCGCAGTACGCGGTCGAGGCCTGCAGCAAGCTCATGCGGCAGCTCAGCAACCCACGGCCGCAAATCGTCCTCGACGTGCGGGTCTTTCAGATCAGCCATCAGCTCACGCGCAACATCGGCTTGCACATTCCCGACACATTCAACCTGTACAACATACCCGTGGCCGCGCTCGCCGCATTAGGCGGACAGAATATTCAAGATCTCATCAACCAGCTGATCGCTTCTGGAGGCATCAACCAGGCGGGATCGACCGCGCTCTCCGGACTGCTGTCGCAACTCGGAGGCCAGCAGAATTCTATCTTCAGCCAGCCGTTGGCGACGTTCGGAGGCGGCCTGACATTTTCGGGATTGAGCCTTGATCAGCTTTCCGCGGCCTTAGCGGTGAATGAATCGTGGGTGCGCAGTCTTGATAACTTGTCGATGCGCGCCGGCCAGGGCACCGATGCAACCTTCCATCTCGGAGAGCGCTTCCCGATTCTCAACGCCAGCTACTCTCCGATTTACAACTCGCCACAGATTTCGCAGGTGCTGGGAAACCAAAGCTATATTCCACCGTTCCCTTCCGTGAGTTACGAAGATCTCGGGTTGCAAGTGAAGGTGAAGCCGACGGTTCACGGCGATGGCAGCGTCAGCCTGCAACTGGAACTGCAGGTACGCTCGCTGACCGGGCAATCGGACAACGGCGTGCCGGTGATCTCCAATCGTGAATACAAAGGCAGCATCAATCTGCAGGACGGCGAACCGGCTTTTGTGGCCGGGCAGATCTCGCATAACGACGCGCGTTCGATGAGCGGCATCCCCGGTTTGGGATTTATCCCCGGGCTGAACATGGCGATGGTCAACAACACGAAAACCGAGGATGACGACGAACTGATGATCTCGATTACTCCCCACGTCGTCTCGAACTTCGAGCGCGCGACCCCGGAAATCTGGGTGAGCCAGAACTAGGCGGAGGGCTTCGGGCTCTCGGGGATCAGGCACCAAGCGGGTTTCTTTACTGCCAAAAGGAAACTCCTCCAGGACCTCTGGAGGAGTTTGTCGTTACGGCAGCCTGTCTCACTGCTCTTTCGCGGCGAATTCCACCAGGCTCTTGTACACATCCGTCAGGCGGCTATCGAAGTTGCCGATCTTTCGCCCATTGATGAAAACTGTGGGTGTGCCGGTAACGTCTACCGATTTACCCAGCGCGATCGAGGCATCCACGCGCGCTTTGGTGTCGGGCTTGGCAGCACACGCAGCAATGTCTGAGCCCTTAACCCCAACACCCTCGGCGATGGCGGTCAGCTTCTCATCGGCACTTTCCGCGGTAATGTCAGACTGCGTTTCGTACGTCTTGGAGACGAACTTCCAGAAGGCGTCGTTCGAGGCATGTCCCACGCAATCGGCGTAGGCGGCTCCTTTTGCGGCCCAGTTGTGCATCTCCAGGGGGAAATTCTGAAAGACAAACCGGGCATTGGGCTCGGCCGCGACCAGAGCTTCAATGGTGGGCTGTGCTGCCTTGCACGCGGGGCACTGCAAGTCGCCAAACTCGACGATCATCACCGGAGCATCTTTCGGACCGCGCGCCGGCCCGGTCACGCCCTTTTCCAGAATCTTTTTCACGGGATCGAACGGCCGCGCACCGAAGGGAATGACCTCGCCTACCAGCGCGTGTTCGCCATCGGATGAAACATAGAAACGGGTCAACTGCTGCCCCTGCTGCCCGGCGAGCACCACCGTGACCTCGGCCAGTCCGGGGATAATCGAGGGCTTGATGCTGCTGATCTTCCATGTCAGATCCTTCTCGTACCCGAACTGCTGGTGCAGGAAGGAATCGACCGTCGCCTCCGACGGGAGGTTCGCGGTGGCATGGGTTCCTAGTTTCTCTTGCGCCTTCCCACCAGCATTTGCGGGAGCCTGATTGGTCGAACTGGTTTGAGCGGCCAGGGTGAAGGTCAGGAAAAGGATACAGATCGAGTTCAGGAAACTACGCATTGGGTCCTTTCGCATGTGTCTTCGGAGAATATCGGAAAGCGATGGTTCTGTTAATTCCTACTAGAATACGTCAACCGCTGGCCTTCAAACCTCGCTCTTGGCCGCAACAGGAAAGCGGCGGCCATAGCCGAATGCCTTGGGAGAAATCTTTAGTCCCGGGGCGGCCTGTTGGCGCTTGTATTCGGCGCGATCCACCATACGGATCACGCGCCGCACCAGGTCAATATCGAAGCCGCGGTCGGCGGCGATCTGCCCGGCAGGGTGGGAATCCTCCACATAATCCTCCAGCACAGCATCAAGAATCTCGTAGGGGGGCAGCGAGTCGCTGTCTTTCTGATTGGGGCGCAACTCGGCCGAAGGAGGCTTCTCCAGCGTATCCTTCGGAATTACCGGCCGCTGCGAGTTCACATAATGCGCCAACCGGTAAACCAGCGTCTTCGGCACGTCCGAGATCACGGCCAAGCCGCCGGCCATGTCTCCGTAGAGCGTGCAATATCCAACGCCGAGTTCACTCTTATTGCCGGTCGAGAGCACGATAGCGCCGAACTTATTGGACAGAGCCATCAGCATGGTGCCGCGGGCCCGCGATTGGATATTTTCCTCGGTGACATCTTCTGGACATCCAGCAAAGACCGGCTGCAAAGTCTGCCGATAAGCTTCGTAGGCAGGAACGATAGAGAGCAACTCGAAGCGGATGCCGAGGTTTTTGGCCAGAGCGCGGGCGTCATCAATTGATCCTTGTGACGAATATGGCCCTGGCATACCGATCCCAATCACGTTTGCAGGGCCAACCGCATCCGCAGCGATCACCGCAGTGAGTGCTGAATCAATGCCGCCGCTGAGGCCGATGATCGCCTTCTGAAATCCGCATTTGTGCATGTAGTCCCGCGTGCCCAGCACCAGCGCGGAGTAGGCGCTGGCTTCCTCTCCCGCGATTTGCTCGTGCATCTCGCCGGTGAATGTCGCGGAATCGAAATAGATAAGATCTTCCTCGAACGAGCGCCCTTGCGCGATGACCGTCCCTTCCCGGTTCACGACCAGACTCGATCCGTCGAAAACGAGGCTGTCGTTGCCTCCTACCTGATTGACCAGCACGACCGGAACTTTGTGCTGGCGGGCGATGCTGGCCAGCAGGTCGCGGCGGAATTCGCGTTTGCCGATCCAGAACGGCGAAGCCGAAATGTTCAGCACGAAATTTCCACCCGCCTGAATCAGCGACTCAACCGGATCAACCGTGTACAGCCGCTTCACCCAGAATTGCTTATCGTTCCAGGCGTCTTCGCAGATGGTGAGAGCCATGCGGTTGCCGCAGAATGAGAACAGTTCCTGGCTTTTCGCCGGAGCGAAGTTGCGCATCTCGTCGAAGACGTCGTAGGTGGGCAATAACATCTTGGACTGCAGGAAGGCGACCTTGCCATCCATCAGCAGGGCCGCAGAGTTCATCACGGACTTGCCCGTGTCGGACTGCGCAGGAGTGACCAGGCCGCAGATCACCGCGATTCCGGCAGTGTCTTTGGCAATCTGGTCCACGGACTGGCGGTTGTGGAGCACAAAAGACGAACGCTCGACGAGGTCGCGAGGGGGATAGCCGCAGACTGACAATTCGGGGAACAGGATCAATCCGGCGCCCGCAGACTGGGCACGGCGCGAGAAGTCGATGATCTTGGCCGCGTTGCCGGAGAAGTCTCCCACGGTTGGGTTGATCTGGCCGAGCGCGATTTTCACCCTTCAAGTGTAAAGCGCAAGCCGTGACATTGCATCCGTCAGCAGACGACCGGCTGACAAGTTGTGTTCCGGCGCACAGAATCACTTGCATTCCCCTGCTACAATATCGATTTTGTACATGGATCGGAGGCTGTGTCATGTCCCTGCGCGCGCCCGCTTTCGCGAAAGTTGCACTTTTGTTCTGCTTATCAGCCATGCTGCTGCCGTTTTCTGTCAGCGCCCAGTCGAACCAAAAGAAACTGCCCTGGATGAACTCGAGCCTCTCGCCCGACGAGCGCGCTTCAATGGTCGTCAAAGAGATGACTCTTGACGAGAAGATTTCGCTGCTCCACGGCACGGGTATGGTCGGCCTAAGCCCGATGAGTCCGCTGGCGATTCATTCCAATGGAGGCGCGGGCTACGTCGTAGGCATTCCGCGGCTGGGAATTCCCGCAATTCAAATGTCGGATGCGGCTTACGGGGTGCGCATGAGCGGCGAGAATGGCCGCTACTCGACCGCTCTGCCGTCGTGCATCGCCGGGGCTGCGACCTGGGATCTGCAGGGCGGGTACGAATATGGAGCGCTGATCGGCCGTGAACTGCGGGCGCAGGGCTACAACATGTCGTTAGGCGGCGGCGTGAACCTCACGCGCGAGCCCCGCGATGGCCGCACTTTTGAGTACATGGGCGAAGATCCGGTGCTGGCCGGGAAAATGGTCGCCTCGGTGATCAAGGGCGAGCAGGCGCAGCACGTCATCGGCGACATCAAGCACTATGCGCTGAACGACCAGGAAAGCGGGCGCAACGCGGTCAACGTCCACATCGAGGAGCGCGCGGCGCGGGAGAGCGATCTGCTGGCCTTCGAAATCGGGGTGGAAGAGTCCGATGTGGGCGCGGTCATGTGCTCATACAACCGCGTCAACGGTGACTATGCTTGCGAAAACAAATATTTGCTCACCGACGTGCTGAAGAAAGACTGGAAGTTTAAAGGGTTCGTCGTCACCGACTGGGGAGGCGCCCATAGCACGGCCAAAGCTTCAGCCGCGGGCCTCGACCAGGAACAGCCCGGCTGGATTTTCTATGGAGACGAACTGAAAAAAGATGTCCAGTCAGGCAAGGTGCCGCAAGCCGAACTCGATGACCACGTGCAGCGCATTCTGCGGGCGATGTTCGATACGGGCGTGGTCGATGACCCTCAGCAAAAGAGTGTGATCGATGTGGAGCGCGGGTTCGAAGTCGCACAGAAGCTTTCAGAGCAAAGTATCGTCCTGCTCAAGAATGAGGGCGGACTGCTTCCGCTCGAGGCTTCGAAAGTGCATCGCATCGCCGTGATTGGGTCGCATGCCGATGTTGGCATGATTTCCGGCGGCGGTTCCGCGCAAGTGGATCCTCCGGGCGGTAACGCGATTGCGCCTCCCGGCAAAGGCCAGACGCGCTGGCTGGAGCCAGTGTGGTTCCCAACTTCCCCGCTGAAATCGATTCGCGCGAAGGCTGCCGGCGCCAACGTTGAATTTGATTCCGGCGCAAACCCTGCTACTGCCGCCGCACTGGCGAAACGCGCAGACGTCGCCATCATATTCGCCTACCAGTGGGAGAGCGAGGACATGGATCTCCCCAGTCTCGCGCTGCCAGAGCATCAGGATGAACTGATTGCACAGGTAGCGGCCGCGAATCCGCGCACGGTGGTTGTCGTGGAATCCGGCGGTCCCGTGACCATGCCCTGGGCCGGACAGGTCAGCGCGATTCTCGAAGCCTGGTTCGCGGGCAGCAAAGGATCGGACGCTGTCGCCAACGTGCTCTTCGGGGATGTGAATCCCAGCGCGAAGCTTCCGGTGACCTTCCCGCTAAGTGTGGACGATTTGCCGCATCCCACGATCGTGAAGCCACCGAAAGCGTCCATCCCAAATTACAACCAGCCGGAAGTGTGGAAACAGATTGCCGCGGGGTTAGCTCCATTTCAGCTGACCTACAATGAGGGCGTGAAGGTGGGCTACAAGTGGTACGACGCGGAGAACAAACCGGTGCTCTTTCCGTTCGGTTACGGCCTGTCGTACACGACCTACTCGTATTCCAATCTGCGAGTGACTGCCGGCAAGACTCCGCGCGTGACATTTACCGTGACGAACACCGGCAATCGCGCTGGGGCGGAGGTTGCGGAAGTGTACGCTTCCCGCCGCAGCATCGGAACCGCCGAAGCGGCTGGTGGGATGGGAGAAGGTGCAACTCAAGCCCGGAGAAAGCAAAGAAGTCACGGTCGACGTGAACGGAAAGTATCTCTCCATCTTCGACGTCAAGCAACACAGCTGGCAGTTGCTGCCTGGAGAGTACGGTTTCATGGTCGGAGGATCGTCGCAGAACTTGCCGTTGAAGGAGTCGGTGAGCCTGAACTGAGGCGGAAAGCAGTCAGCGTCAGATTTCTCTAGCGGCAGCCAGGATTTCGGGAATGACCGTATCTACGTCTGCATCCGTCGTGCGATGGTTGACGATGCAGGCTCGCAGGCAAAACTTTCCGCGCAAAGAAGCATTCGAGAGATAAACTCGGCCCCGCGCGACCACGCGCTTCAAAACGGCGGCATTGAAATCGTTGATCTCGTTCTCCGCCATCGTCCTGTTTCCGCGATGGCGGAAGCATACTGCGCTCAACTCCACCGGGGCCAGCAACTCCAAGTCAGGATGGTTGCGGATGGCATCAGCGAACCGCCGCGCCTGGGCGAGGTCCTTCACGATCGACTCGCGAAAGGCGCCGAAGCCGTGATAGCGCAGTGACAGCCACAATTTGAGGGCGCGGAACCTGCGCGATAGCTCGAGCGACTCTTCAAAAAACGCGAAGCCTTCCACCGGATCGGCGCTCAACACGCGCGCGTAGTCACCGCTGTGCGCGAAAGCGCTCTGGGCGGCGTCGGACGATCGGTACAGCAGGCAGCCGCAATCCAGCGGCTGGTAGAGCCATTTGTGAGGATCGAGCGAGATCGAATCGGCCAGCTCGAGCCCGTCAAATTTCTGTCTCATGGCGATTGCGGCCAGCGCCCCATACGCGCCGTCCACGTGAAACCAGGCATTGTGCCGGCGCGCAATCGCGGCAATTTCGCGTAAAGGATCTATGGCTCCGGTGTTGACCGTGCCGGCAGAGGCCACGACCGCCACAGGAAATTTGCCCAATGCTTTGTCGTGCACAATCTGACGCTCGAGTTCACCCGGAATCATGCGGAACTCAGCATCGGTGGGAATCAGCCGCAGATTGTCGCGCCCGATTCCCAGCAAAGCGATGCTCTTCGGAATCGACATGTGAATCTCATTCGACGCGTAGACCACGCCGCCCGGGCTCATTCCTCGTTCATTCGCTGGAGACTTCGTTTCCCGCGCCATTGCCAATCCCATCAAGTTCGCGGAAGAACCCCCGCCGGTGAGATGCCCGCAAAATCCCGAGCAGCCGATTGCCTGGGCCAGCCAGCCCACGACAGTCCGTTCGATGATGACCGCTGCAGGTCCCGATCGCCAGGCCGTGACGTTCTGATTGAGCACACTGGCCAGCAGATCGCCCGTGGCAGCAACCGGCTCGCCCGACCCCAGCACGTAGCCGAAGAAGCGTCCGTTCTGCGCGCGCGAAAGCCGCATCACTTCCGGCAAGGCCTGGAAGGCGTCTTCGGCAATACCCTGCTCGGGCATCGTCGTTTGAAACAGACGCAACGTTTCGGTGCCGTCGGTTGCCGGTGAGATCGCCTGAGTATCGAGCTTCTGCAGATAGTCTGCGGATAACTTTGTCACCCGCTCAGCCAAGCGGCGAAATTGTGCGGGAGAAATCTCGATGGGATTCATAAAAGGTCAGTCGCCGCCAGCGGGAAACACGGTGTGCTTGGGCTGAGGCACGGGCGCTGACCCCATTTGATCCTGCCACAGCACGCGGTTCAGCTGCGCTGCGCCCGCCGCATCAGGACGCGAGAAGTCCATCTTTGACGAAATATTGGCGCCGGGAGCGTTCTTGCGGTTGGTTTCGTAGATAAGGCCATTCTTCAGATTGCGGTAGTCCGCTTTATACGGCGCCTGATCTCCTGGACCGGAGAACAATCCGCTCATCACGGGCGCGTATGCGTCGAACAGGTTCATGGGCGGCAAACCCAAGAGCGTCTCCATGGTGTGAACCATGTTGACGGTGGTGTAGAAACGATGCTCGACGTTTGGCTGCGCGGCCGATCCCGGAGAGTACTTGCTGACGACGAATGCGATCGAACGGTGCGCGTCCACGTGGTCGGCGCCATCCTGTGCATCGTCTTCGAGAACGAAGATGGCAGTGTCGTCCCAGTAAGGGCTGTGGGAAACGGCATCCACCACGCGGCCCAACGCCAGGTCGTTGTCGGCGACATTGGCCGCCGGACGCGGACGGTCGGGACGCGTCCCTCCGGTGTGATCATCGGGCAAATACAAAAGGACGAATGAAGGCATCTCGAACTCCGGCCCTTCGTGCGCCTCGCGGGCGCGAACAAAGGCGGCGAACTCATTCAGGAATTCGTCGGCGCGAAGCTGGTCGGGATAGTCGGTATTGAAATCCGGAAAGAGCGGATCGAAGTGATTGCGCAGTATTGCCTTGGTCGGCTTTACCCCGCTGAACAGCGGCACTGGCCACGGCCACGGACTCGGGCCACCGTGCGGATCGCCTACGTTCGGAGGCAGCGTGTCACCGCGACTCAATTCCGATCGGGGACATTTGGCTTCCTGACCGGAGGGAGTTCCCTGCTTCGGGCTCTCCACCTTGATTTTCACGTTGCACCACTCGGCGTTGACGAATTCGCCGTAATCGCGGAAGCTCACATGGTTGCGCGCGAGATTGTCCCAGAGGAATCCGGTGCCGGGATCGTCCACGTCAGGTTGATTGTGTTCCAGCGGATATTCGTCGGCCACCTGGCCCTGGAAGTCGTAGGTACGCTCCTTGCCGCGATAGGCAATCGGCCAGGTCTTCTCGTTGTAGTCGGAGGTGATCGCGGCCGTCGACCACTGGTGCCCGTCGCCGGAGACTTCACCGCTGTCGTAGAAATTGTCGAGCACGCCGAATTGCAGCGCGAGCTTGTGCTCGTTGGGGGTGATGTCTTCGCCGTACATGTTCAGAGACGGGTCGCCGTTGCCCACCTTCAAGTCGCCGAGGATCTGATCGTAGGTGCGGTTTTCCTTGAGGACGTAAATGACATGCCTGATTGGGTTCTGGCCGTTGGCAAAAGTGATGGTGCCGGGATCGCTGTGGAACAGGTTGTCTCGCTCCACCGCCTGGGTGAGTTGCGGAAGTTGGGCGAGAGTCTGAGGAATATTCAGTCGGGCGATAGAGCCTCGGATCAGGGTCGGAATGTAGGCGTGCTCGTGATGCTTTGCTTCATAGGGAATTTTGCCCAACTCTTTATTCGGGCCTGCGCCTCGGCCTTTAGCGGTCGCGATCAGCAGATCATCACCCCGAACAGCGACAGCGGAGGGGTACCAGTCCGTCGGGATGAAACCGCCCGCCAATTGCGGACCTTGCCCTCCACTTACCCCGAAGTTCGAGAGGCCAAATACAGCGAGTGCGTCCAAACACGAGGTTGCAACGAAAAGCCGCTTACCATCGGTAGTCTGAGCCAACGCGACTGGATAGCTGCCTGGCCCTTCCTGAAAGTGCGACATAGTCGAGAAGAACTGTGTAACGGTCCCAGCTTGGGTAGATAGAGCCGCGACCTCATCGATGTTTGATAACGCGACATAGAGAGCCTTTTCATCCTGACTTAATAGCAGAGCTGTTGGATGTGAGCCCGGGGCGAGAGGGTCTTTCAACTTTTTCAGGTCAATCCACCGCGCTACCTTCCCGCTCGTCAAATCCAGTTCAGCCACTTGCGAGGCATTCCATAGACTGCACCACGCGCGTCGGCCATCTTTTGTCGCAACGCAAGTGTAGGGAAACGACGACGGCACCAGATCGCTCGTGCTCAGGTCGAAGTTCTGCAACACCTTCCCGGTTGCGGCATCCAGCAGCACAACATCGTCCGAAAGATTATTCGCGATCAGGAGTTTGTCGTGACCGCCATCAGAAATCACCGCCATGCCCGCCGGATATGGGATCGTCATGTGAGCGGGCGCGGTCAAGCCTATAGCCAACGTTTTTCCCGTCGATAGCGGCTGAGGCGGAATCGGAATGAAGCGTTCCGGCGCAACCCTGCCGTTCGAAAAGCTGTAGACTGCAATGCCGTTTCCCGTGTCGCCCTTTTTCGTGCCCGTCGGGTCGGTTAGCGATCCCACCGACGCATACAAATGTTTCCCGTCTGAACTGAATGCCAGCCCGAGAAAATAACTTTGATGGGCATGATCGCTGAAGCGCGCGTCGGGGTAATCGGCGATTTTGTTCGTCTCCAGATTCAAAACCGCAATGGACTGTTGGGCAAGTGTCTCCTGCGTGCCGTAGCCGTCATTCAGGAGCGCGGCGTAGTTGCCGTCGGGACTGATGACCATCGTTGCGGGAAAGCTGTTAGTGCTGCCGATGTAGCCAGGCGTCGGCACGGTCAGCATTTTACTGTTGGGGAGCATGACGGGCGGATGGTCAGGCGTGGATTGCGCAAGCGCAACAGACATTGCAAGCAGGCAGAAAGCTACAAGAGGGCGAATGGGAATCACAGATCCTCCGGAACGACGAAGCAAAAAAGAGAGGAGATGAGCGTAATGCAAGATTGCTCGCCTGGTCAAAGCCGGGGCCTAAAGCCCAACCACGTTTAGGAGACGCATTTCGCGGCCCTCAAAGGGCCGCCCTTCCACGGCAGAAGTAAAGACAGTTTCCAAGGCTGAGCCCAACAGCTGCTACACTCGCGGAGCTCGCGTCGCCGGCCGCTCCGAGTCTTCGGCTTCTTCCGGGTGCACGTTGTGGCGCACGTCGGCGCCTTGCACCCAGAAGATGACGTCTTCAGCAATGTTGGTGGCGTGGTCGGCGACGCGCTCAAGATTGCGCGCGACGAGCAGCGCATCCAGCGCCTGGCGCACAATCTCCGGCCGGTCGTTCATGGTCTTTACAAGTTGAATGAAAGCATCGTCGCGCATGCGGTCGATTACATTGTCCATTTCGAGCACGGCCTGGGCGAGTTCGACCTTGCCTTCAATGAACGACTCCAGCGCACGGCGCACCATCGCGCTCACCGCCGTGCCCATGCGGGCAATGTCCACCGGCAAATCGGCGGCGGGAAGCTCCACCATGTCCATCACACGCTCGGCGATGTTCACCGCCTGGTCGCCCACGCGCTCGAGATCGGAATTGATCTTGGTCACTGCGAGAATGAAGCGCAGGTCCACCGCCATGGGCTGCTGCATGGCCAGCAGATCAAAGGCGGCCTCATCGATTTCGCGCTCGGCGGTATTGATCAGGCTCTCGCTTTCAAGCACCATCTGGCAGCGTGTGAGATCGCGCTCCACATAGGCCTGGCGGGCGCGATCCACCGCTTGCTCCGCCAGTCCGCCCATGCGAAGCAACCTTTGCCGCAGATCGTCGAGCCCTTGTTGAAAGCGGGTACGCATGATCGAAAACCTTTCTATCCGAATCTTCCCGTAATGTAGTCTTCCGTCTTCTTGTCGGAAGGCTTGGTAAAAATCTTCTCGGTCTTGTCGAACTCAATCATCTTGCCCAGCAGAAAAAAGCCGGTGAACTCGGCCACGCGTGCCGCCTGCTGCATGTTGTGCGTGACAATTACGATGGTATACCGCTCTTTCAACTGGAAGATCAACTCTTCGATCTTGCCGGTCGAGATCGGATCCAGAGCCGAGCAAGGTTCGTCCATCAGCAAGACCTCAGGCTCGACCGCAAGCGCCCGCGCGATGCACAAGCGTTGCTGCTGGCCGCCAGACAGGCTGGCCCCCGACTTCTTGTGCAGATGGTCCTTGGCTTCGTCCCACAGCGCCGATATTTCCAACGATCGCTGCACGATTTCATCCAGCTTGCGGCGGTCGCGAAAGCCGTTCAGCTTAAGTCCAGAGGCCACATTGTCGTAAATTGACATGCTCGGAAACGGATTGGGCTTTTGGAACACCATACCGACACGGCGGCGCAGCTGGGTGGCAGAGCTCCCATTGTAGGCGTCGATCTCTCCAATCCGGACGCGCCCATCGACGCGCGCCTCGGGGATCGTCTCGTGCATGCGATTGATGCAGCGAATGAATGTGGATTTCCCGCAACCGGATGGCCCAATCAACGCGGTGGCATGATTGGCAACCACCTTCAGGTTGATGTCGTACAACGCCTGGCTTTTGCCATACCATGCGTTCAGGTTTTCGACCTGGATTCCAACGCCCATAATTTATGCCGTTCCGAATGAACCACGGCGAACCACGTAGCGCACGGCCGCGACCGCGCCGACGATTATTACGATCAATACCAGCGACCCCGCCCACGCCTGACGATGCCAATCGTCGTATGGAGAATTCGCGTACACATAAATCTGCAGGGGCAGCGCGGCAATGGGTTGGTCGGTGCGCAAACTCCAGAAGGTATTGCCCAAGGCCGTAAACAGCAAGGGTGCGGTCTCGCCGGCGACGCGTGCGAAGGCGAGCATGATTCCGGTGATCACTCCCGAGGTCGCGGTCCGCAGCACGATCGAAATCGTCGTCCGCCAGCGCGGCACGCCCAGTCCGTAGGACGCCTCGCGCAACGAGTGGGGCACGAGCAGCAGCATTTCCTCCGTGGTGCGGCAAATGGTAGGCACCATCATGATTGCTAAGGCGACGCCACCTGCCAATGCCGAGAAATGGCCCTGCGGTAACACCACCAATGCATAGGCCACGATCCCCATTACGATCGACGGAACGCCATTGAGCACGTCGGCGGTGAAACGAATCCCCCGGCCTAACTGGTTCCGGCCAAACTCCGCCAGATAGATCCCGGCGCCCACGCCGAACGGCACTCCGATGACGCTGGCGATGCCCAGAACCACCAATGACCCGACGATCGCATTGGCCATGCCGCCACCGGTTTCGCCTACCGGCTTCGGAGTCTGCGTGAGAAATGCCCAGTCGATCGCACCCACTCCGCGGTAAAGCAGATAGCCGAAGATCGCCACCAGCGGAGCCAGCACAATGATCACCGTCAGGATCGCTACCCCGGTCATTACCCGATCGGTAACACGGCGGCGGAGGCTGATGGGCGCGACGGGGACTTGGATGGCGGCAGTGTTCATGGCCTCAGACATTTCCTTTGGCGGCCTGTCCGCGAGTTACGCTCCAGACCAGCAGTTGCGCCAAAGCATTCACGATAATGGTCACCAGAAACAGCGCCAGGCCGATCTCTACCAGAGCGGAGCGGTAAAGGTCTCCCGTCGCTTCACTGAACTCATTCGCCAGCACGCTGGCCATGGTGTATCCAGGGGCGAATAGGGACTTGGCAATTTCCGGCCGATTGCCGATCACCATCGTCACCGCCATGGTTTCCCCGAGGGCGCGTCCCAGACCCAGGATGATTCCTCCCATGATTCCGGCGCGCGCGTTGCGCAGTACGCCCACGCGGATCATCTCCCAGCGCGTTGCTCCCAGCGCCAGCACGCCTTCCCGCTGGTGCTGCGGTACGACCAGCAGGACTTCGCGAGCAATCGACGAGATGATCGGAATAATCATGATCGCCAGGATGATTCCCGCTGCCAGCATTCCAATCCCGTAAGGTGGCCCGTTAAACAATCCGGTCCAGCCCAGTGTTCTCCCCAGGAAAGGTTGCACGTACCCGCTAAGCAGCGGCACCAGTACGAACATGGCCCACAGGCCGTAGATCACGCTGGGAATGGCCGCCAGCAACTCCACGAAGAACGAGAGCGGCCCGCGCATGGCTTTCGGACACATCTCCGTCGTAAAGACGGCCACTCCGATCGCCAGCGGCACTGCGATGACAAGCGCCACCAAAGAAGAAACCAGCGTGCCGTAGATGAATGGCAAGGCTCCGAAGTGCTCGTTGACGGGATCCCAATCGCTGCCGGCAAAGAATTTGAACCCGAACGCGTGCCAGGAAAGGCTGGAGCGCGTTACTAGTTCGTAGACGATGAGCAACAACACGGCCAGTACCGCTAGGCCGCAAGCGGTAATAGCAGACTGGAAGGCACGATCGCGAATTTCACCGCCTGATACGCGTAAAAGCGGGGCTGCCCGGGGCGCCGGAACCGATGTAAGTTTCGCGGTATCAAGCGGTTGCGTTCCGGGCATATCAGGCCGAGAAAATGCTGGATTGGCCATCCCCCTCACCCTAGCAAACAGTTGTTACAAAGGTGTTAAAATTAGGACGCTTTTTCAGCGGTTTCGGCTTCCCGCGAAATCAATCTTCAAATCCTTAATTAACGACACGCACGGAGCGTGATTTCCGTTGTATCGGCTTCGTCTTCCAGGTTGTTTTGAATGCCTATAGCAAACGAGCGCGGCAAACTAATCTTTCGCAAGATGGATCGCGAGTTGCTCCGGCTCTCGTCGGAACAGGAAGCCGACAATGTGCACGGCTTCCGCACCACGACAAGGCGGCTCCAGACCCTGCTTGAACTCACCCCCGGCCGTCACCGCAATCAGAAGAAACTGATGAAAATGCTGGACCGCATTCGCCGACGCGCCGGCAAAGTCCGCGATATAGACGTCCAGCTCGCGGCTTTGCGCAGTCTTAAAGTTCCACTTGAACCGCGGCGGAAAACACAGCTCATGCAGCACCTCATCGAAGCTCGCGCAGGACATGAAAGAAAGCTTAGAAAGCTGTTGAAACCGGATAATCTTTGTGAGCTGCGCAAGCGCCTTCGCCGGACCGCGCGAGAGATTCAACTGGATTCGATTCGTGATCCCCTGGCGCTCGCCAGAGAGATCCTTGAGTCTGTCGCCCCCTCCAATGGTCCGGTCACGGAGGAGTCGTTACACCGCTGTCGCTTGGCAGTGAAGCGGGCACGCTATGCTGCGGAGTTTGCTACCAAGTCCGCCGAGAGCACGCAGTTCATGGCGCAGCTCAAGCGGTTGCAGGATACCCTGGGGAATTGGCACGACTGGATGACCCTGACCGACACGGCTAGAGAACAGTTCGGCGAAATGAACCAGTCTTCGTTAGTTGCCGCCTTGCACAACGTGACTCGCGGAAAATTCCGCCAGGCTGCGGAGGCTGTCTCAGGTTGGCAGGTGAATGGGAATGGCACGCGGTCCCGCTCCGGAAAGAACGTAGTCAAAACTGCGGCACCGGCAACGCAAGTCGAAACTGCCGCATAGACTTCGGCCACCGTTAATATCCAAGCCCCAAAAGTTCACCAAGCCCTGCGGTTCTAAACTTCTGTGACGGCTTTCCCTTCCGCATGTAAACTGTGGCCCTCCGATGCCAACCTTCGCCGCAGTCGATATCGGGTCCAATTCCGTACGACTGAAGATCGCTCGCCTGCAAGCTGGACGGCTTCGTCCGTTGCACGAGGATCGCGAAGTGACGCGCCTGGGGGAAGGCGTGTTCAGCTCCGGATTCCTTACTCCGGAATCGATGGCCGAGACGGTGAAAGTGTTGCGGCGCTTTCATCGCTCTACGCAGCAGATCGTGACTGACAGCGTCCGGGTGGTGGCGACCAGCGCGCTGCGCGATGCGCGCAACTCTCAGGCGTTCATCGAATGGGTGCGCTCGGCGACGGGATGGCGGGTCGAGATCATTTCCGGAGTGGAAGAGGCGCGGCTCATTCACCTCGGACTGGTGTCCGGTTCGCGGGTCGACCGCTCTCCTACTCTTCTCATGGATCTAGGCGGCGGCAGCTGCGAACTAACCGTTACCCAGGGTGGCCATATCCGCGATGCAGTCAGCCTGCCGCTGGGCGCGGTCCGGTTGACCAATGAGTTTCTGCGCCACGATCCGGCGCGCAAAGGCGAACTCAAGCGGCTGCGCGGCTTTGCGACCCGCGAGATCAACAAAGTCGTGGACCGTATTGCCACTGCCAAAATAAAGACGGTAATCGCCACTTCGGGCACGGCGGCCGCGCTTGCTTCGGTCGCCAGCCATTTACGGAGCGGGCAAAACCGGCAGCGGCTCATCGTATCTCGTGCGGAAATGAGCCGTATTGCCAAGCGTCTGGCTCGGCTCGCGGTGGCGGAACGGCGCAAAATTGAAGGCATCGGACCGCGCCGGGCAGAGATCATCGTCGCCGGGGCCAGCGTCTACCGCGAATTGCTGGACCGGCTTCGCCTGAAAGGATTCCGCTATTCCCCGCTCGGGCTGCGAGACGGAATCCTGGCGCAGATGGCCGCCGATTACGATCGCAGCACACGTTCCGGACGCCAGATCGAATCCGAGCGATCGGAATCGATCATGCGCGCCGTGAGTCACTACCGTGTGGACCGTAAGCATGCTTTGGACGTGCGCGCCTCGGCTACGCTGCTCTTTTCGGCCTTGCGTTCCCTGCACCAGCTTCCGGCCGAATACCGCGAATGGCTGACCGCCGCGTCCATGCTTTATGAAGTAGGCGACTTCTTGAACCGCAATGGGCGGCACCGTCACACGCACTACATCATTTCGAATTCGGAGATTCTGGGTTACACGCCGCAGCAGCGGCGCATCATTGCGGCCATCGCGCGCTATCTGGGAAAGTCACGTCCCGCCATGGAAGATGGTCCCATGAAAGTGATCGACAGCGCGGACCGAGCCGACGTGCAGAAGGCGATCCTGCTGCTTCGCCTGGCCCGCGCTTTGAACCTGGGACGCAGCCGCGCCGTCGAGAAGGTGCGAATTTCAGTGCGCTCCGCGGAAGTTACGTTGACGCTTGTACCCCGCCGCCGCATGGGAGTGGACCTGGAACAGTGGGCGATCGAAAAAGAGCGGGACTATTTCCGCGAAGTGTTCGGGCGGGAGCTTTCCACCGCAGTCTCGTAAAGCGTGCGCAGTACCTTCGGGGTAAGGCACCATTGCATGGTCCCGGTCGTGCGCCGCATCTCCACTTTGGCGACCGCGCCCTTCTTCAAATCGACTGAGGCTTCACAACCGGAGTCGCTGATCACCGTACCCAGAAACTGGCTCAGGTTGGGATTGTGGCCGACCACCATGACGGATTCCAGCTTGGCGTACTTCTCCAGGATTTTGCGGAAGTCTGCAAACCCAGCCCCCGGCCGCAACCCGGCATCGATCTGGAGTTTCCCCTCGTAGCCGATTTCATTGCCCACGAGCGAAGCGGTCTGGGTGCAGCGTTTCAGAGGGCTGGAAACAATCGTATCGACCTGGACATTGAGTGCGGCCAGGCCGCGGCCAATATAGCCGCACTGCTCGATTCCTTCTTTGTCGAGGGCGCGCTTCTCATCCTTCTTCGGATTCATTACGTGCTCACCGGCGTTGGCATGACGCAGGAAATAAAGAATCATCGCTGGTTATCGTTCCCTTCCCACGGCTACTTTACGCCTGCGCGGCGGAGCAGGGGAAGGAAGCGCGAGCGGCGCCTTCCCTTCCGCAACGCTCATCAGGAATTCCTGCGCATTGAAAGCAGCCGCGCCCGTTGGCGGGCGCCGGTTGCGTTTGCCGTGCACCGGCTGCCATGCCGGGATATAAGTTGCATCCTTAAGCAGAATGCGTGCCTTCCGATTGTCCGCAAGGTAGGCGTCGAGAATCTCGTGATGCACGCGCTCACGCAGCATCTCATCGCGCAGAGGCACAAGCACTTCCACCCGTTCGTACAAATTACGCGGCATCCAGTCGGCGCTGCCGATATAGATTTCTTCTTCCCCGCCGTTCGCAAAATAATAAATCCGGCTGTGTTCGAGGAAGCGCCCGACAATGCTGCGCACCCGGATGTTTTCGCTGACCCCCCGCACGCCGGGACGCAACGAGCAGATTCCGCGCACGATGAGATCGATTTCCACCCCGGCCTGCGAAGCCCGATACAGAGCCTGCACAATATTCTTATCGAGCAACGCGTTCATTTTGGCGACGATGCGGGCGGGACGACCTTCGCGCGCGTGTTCGGCCTCGCGCTCGATCAAAGCCAGGCACTTTTCCGCCAGATCGAGCGGCGCCACCAGAAGCGGCTCGTAGCTGGGATTCTCCGCGTACGCGGTCAGAAAACTGAAGACATCGTGCACCGCGCGCGTGATCTCCGGATTGGCCGTGAACAGGCTGAGGTCGGTGTAAATGCGGGCGGTCGTCGCATTGTAATTTCCCGTGCCGATGTGGGCGTAGCTGCGCGTGACTCCATCGGGATCGCGCCGCACCAGCAGCGACAGCTTGCAATGCGTCTTCAGCCCCACCAGGCCGTGGAATACCTGCACCCCGGCATCTTCCAGATCGCGCGCCCAGCGAATGTTTGAGGCCTCATCGAAGCGCGCCTTCAACTCCACCACCGCCGTGACTTCCTTGCGAGAGGCGGCGTCAATCAGCGATGGAACGATCAGCGAATGCTCGCTGGTGCGGTACAGCGTCTGCTTGATGGAAAGTACGTTTTCGTCCTGAGCTGCGGATTCAATGAACGAAATCACCGCATCGTAGGAATCAAAGGGATGATGCAGCAGGATGTCATGTCCCCGGAGCTCTTCGAACAGATCCTTCGATTTCGCGGTCAGGCGCAGCTCGCGCGGGGCAAACGCGCGGTATTTCAAGTCCGGCCGGTTCACCTGCTCGTAAACGTTAAAGAGCCGCGAGAGGTTGACCGGACCATTCACGGGGAAGACCTGCCATGTGTCCAGCTCGAACACGGTGCGCAAGCGATCGATGATCTCCGGGTCGGCGTCGGCTTCGATCTCCATGCGGACGGCATCGCCCTTGCGCCGGTTATGCAATTCCGCGCGCACCGACTCCAGCAGGCTGCGCGCCTCCTCTTCCGCCAGGTATAGATTGCTATTGCGTGTCACCCGGAACGGTGCGGACGAAACGATGTCATAGCCGTGATACATGCGTACGGCATGATGCGCGACTAGGTCGGCCAGAAAGATGAAATCGGCGGTGTCTTTCGATGGCAGACGCACCAGTCGCGGCAACGCCCGGGGAACCGAGACGACCCCCGTATATGTCAGAGCCGACCGCCGCCGCCGCCGCAACAGGAATCCCAGGCATAGGGCTTTGTTGATTACACGCGGAAACGGATGCGCCGGATCCACCGTCACCGGCGTCAGCAGCGGATCCAGTTCCTTCTCGCAATACTCCTCGACGAACCGCAGCGCCTCCGAATCCAGTTCGTGCAGTCCGAGTACGCGGATCCCGTTCTCCGTCAGCGCCGGACGCAGGCGCGCATTCCAGCAATCATACTGATCGTCCACGAACTCGTGGGTAAGGCTGTTGAGCGCGTCGCGTTTTTGGGTGAGCGTCAGGCCGTCGGGACCAGCTTCGTTGTAGCCGTCCTCGATCTGCTGCATCATCGCGGCCACGCGCACTTCGAAGAATTCATCCAGGTTGCTGGCGGAGATCGACAGGAATTTCAGACGCTCCAGCAGAGGATTGCCTTCGTCCTCAGCTTCTTCGAGCACACGCCGGTTGAACCCGAGCCAGGACGTGTCTCGATTGAGAAAATATTGGGGATTATCTAGAGAGATCCGGGCCATCGGGCGCATTGCCGCATGGTTTCAAACTACTTCCGCGCTTAATGCATCTGATCCTTGCGCAGTCGCTGAGGAAGGCATGCGGGATTTTAGTATAGAACATGCGGTTGTGGACCGCCGAGGAAGCGCTCTTCCAGGATTTTTGCGGAACAAGCACGGACCGGTGGCCGGAGAGAAGCCGGCTGCCGGTCCGCGGTGCTTCGTGGTCGTCAGGCTACGGCAAATAGTAGCGGAACGAGGTCCAGACCATGTTGTCCACGGCCTTGGGCGAAATTCCGAATGCGGTCGCGCCGCCGTTGTTCCCGGACCAGCCGCTCCTCGTAAAGTAGGAGTACTGAATTCCCCAACGCAGGCCGCCTTTCGGACCCTGGGTTATCCTGTGCCAGAACCCAAGAGTTCCTTCCATGATGATCCGTGTGTCTCCGGCGCAGGTCCCGCCGCCGGAGGGAGTGATCTGGTTGGAGTCCGGATTTTCCGTGCTGCAACCCGAGTTGTTGGCGAAAGGCGAACCATATCCGCCGTATTGGTTTAGCTTGAAAGCGGTGGTTACTGTGCCGGGAATCGCGGGACTCGTGCCATTCGAAGGGATGCCTGGCGTCTTGGTCACGGTAATGCTGTCGTATCCCTGATAGGCCGCGCGCCATCCGTACTCTCCGCCAAAGTAGGCGTAGAAATCCAGCTTGGGGGTTGCGTGCAATTCCAGTTCCCCAAGTGCATGCGCAGTCCGGATCAGTGCTTGCGTGCCGTCGGGACGCAGGGTTACGTCCGCGAGTTGCGCCGACCCGTATCGTCCAATGCCGTCTCCTGCGGCGCCCTGGACAGCAAAGTCCAACTTCTTCGCAATTACGGGAACGCGGATATTAGCACCCGCGCCACCGCCCACTCGCGTATCGTTAAACGCTCCAATTGCACTTGGCGACGTGGAACTGTTGATCGGACAAGCGATGGTCGTGGGTGTAGCGGGGGGAGCCGTGTCGGTGGCATTCGTTCCCACTACGCCACACGGATAAACCCTGTTGCGGAACGTGCTCACCACGCCGAACACTTCGTAATGACCCCACACGGGATCTGCCACCGCCTTAACAACCAGGTCGGGCATCTTGTTGAAGGTGTATCCGGCAGTGTCGACGAAGTTATACAGGCCGCCACCGTTACCCGGACCATTGATGAAGGCGTTCCCAGTCGTGGTCAGAGTGCCTTTTCCAAGGTCGTTTGTCGTAGCGATAGAAAAACCTCTGCCACCAATGGTTGCCTGAGGTCCTTCTACGGCAATACCAAGCGCGAATTTATTGCCGAAGTCTTTTACAACTCGGAAGCCGTACTGCCGCTCCCAGCTGAACCCCACCTGGTATTGCGAATCAATGGTCTGGGGAAGCACTTCTGTACGGTTCGTGATCCCCTTCTTGGTTTCGGTCACCAGGGACCACTGCTGACCGCCGGTGATGGTCCATCCGTTGTCAAATGCGGCTTGGGCGAAAATAATACGCTGGCGAAGGACATAGGAATTGCTCTGCCGGTTATTGGAAGTCACGCCGGTGCCAAGAAAGTCAGCTTCCCAGTATCCCGTAAGCTTGGCGGCGCCGACTTTGCCTTCCGCGAGCATGGAGAGGCGGCTCTGACGAGCGGTGAAATTGTTCTCGCTAATATGAGCCAGCGCGTTCCCCTGATAAGGAATGCCGTTGAACGGGGTGTTGATGTCGGAACCAGTTGCCCTTTGGCGGCTCACCGTTTCTGCCGCCACGAAGCCTCCCGGCGTAAGAGTGATCCCCTTGTAGTGGAGCGCTGTAGGGCTTTCAGTGGCGGCCTTGATTCCCTTCTGCGCGTCCTGCACCGTCACGACAGTGTTAGTCATGTTGGCTTTTAAATCAGTGACGTCGCTCTTGAGTTCAGTCACCGATTGCTGCTGCTGGGTGGCAGTAGCTTGCGCCGCGTCCGCCTTGCCGGCGGCGTCAGTGGCCGCGGTCTGGGCCTGCTGCACGGCCTGATCGCGCTGGCTCAATTCCTGCTGTAGTTGCTGAATTTGCTGCTGTTGCTGAGCCAAAGCAGCTTTCTGCGCCGCGATTGCGTCTTTGAGTTCTTGCACGTCCGCCGCGGTAATGGCGGCGGCTTTCTTTTTTGTGGTTTTCGGAGCAGTGCTGGTTTGCGCAACCAGTCCTGCCGCCAGGCATAGAATTGCGCACAACGTCCACAAAGACCTCATTCGTACTCTCCTTTTGTGCATGTTCCAGTTGCGAGTGCCACAACACGGCGGGTTGGTAATCTCAAATTAGTCATTTACCTTCAGCACGTCAGAGTCCTTGTGTAGAAGCCACTCAATCGGCTTGTAACACTTTGACGATATGGATCTTCGCCTGCATTCCAATACGCATCATGACCGTGATGTTTTCGATTTCCGGAACAGATTCTGGAAAACGAACAAAGCGAACACTTGCGGAAACAGAGTTCATTCATCTTGCTGCCACCGCGCTACTTGATTTGCTTAATCGCTTCTTTCTCTTTTGCAGCAACATTTTCCGGGAGCGAAGCATATGCCAGTGCAGACGTCATCTTTTGGCCGTCGCTTACCATCCAGTTCAGAAAATCGGCCAGGATTTTTCCTTTGGCCGGGTCCTTCGACTGCGCCGGAATCAGCAACCAGGTGAAACTGGAAATGGGATAGGCATCTTTCCCGGGAGAATTGGTGATGGACACGCGGAAGTCCGCCGGCATTTTCGGCGCTGCTGCGGCTGCCGCCGTCACGCTTTCCAGAGAAGCTTTGATGTAGGCCCCGGCGGAATTTCGCACGCTGCCGTACGAAATCTTGTTTTGCACCGCGTAGATCAATTCCACATAGCCGATCGCGCCCGCCAATTGCCGAATGTTTCCGGCGACTCCTTCGTTTCCTTTTCCGCCAATTCCCAGCGGCCACTTCACCGAGGTGTTGCTTCCCACTTGGGACTTCCATTCGGAACTGACCTTCGACAGGTAATCGGTCCAGACGAAAGTCGTACCGCTGCCGTCAGAGCGGTGCACCACCACAATGTCCTGATTGGGAAGCTTCAGATCCGGATTGTCCTTGCGGATCGCGGCGTCGTTCCAGTTCGTGATTTTGCCCAGAAAAATTCCAGCCAGAGTCTCGGGAGTGAATTTCACTTCCCCCGTTACGCCCGCAATGTTGTAGGCAGGCACAACCGCACCCAGAACGGTAGGAAGGTTTAGAACGTTGGTCTTGAGTTTTGCCGCGGCATCCTTGAGCTGCGCATCCGTCATGGGCATGTCACTGGCTCCGAAGTCCACCGTCCCTGCCGTCACCTGCTGGATGCCTCCGCCGCTGCCAATCGATTGATAGTTGATTTCTATGTTGGAATGAAGCTTGTGATATTCGCTGAACCACTTCGAATAGATGGGATAAGGGAAAGTAGCGCCTGCTCCGTTCAGCGTGGTCTGCCCCACCACCGGCATGGCCAGAACAACGCACACTAACAGCAGCAAAGTTTTCCGCATTGCCAGATGATTCCTCCTTGATTTGTCGTGACAGTCGTTTTTAGCGGCGAAGTGTTAAAGGAGGGTTACAAACGGGTAAATTTCTGATGAATGACCGCGTGCCGAATTTGGATTTGGAGTGTCGCGAAAAAGAAGATCTCAGCGTTGCCACCGCGGCATTTAGCGCGCAGCTTGCAAGTGAGCGATCTCGCGCGCAAAAAGAGAGTTTCCTGGAAAATCCTTCTGTAGCTCAGAGAGCATCTGCAACGCCCGCGGTCGATCCTTCTCGCGTGCGTATGCGATTGCCAGAAGGATACGCGCGAATGGGGCGAGGTAATGTCCGCGGGTGGCTGTGGTCTGCAGATCGGCAATACCGCCCTGTTTATCTGAAGGCAAGCCGCCCAGGCGCAGCACCCAGCGTACGGGCGCGGACATGCTGCCGATGATGTACTTGCTCATTCCCGTCGCCAGCAGCCCGTCATAACACTCTGGGCAGACGGCCAACAGTTGCTGGCCCCACACGGACGCTTGTTTAGTGAAGTGCAAGGAAGCCAGATTGCGTTTTTCGATGAGCGCGGCGTAATCCGCCTGCAGCCCGGAAGACAAGGTCATAGCGAAAAGCGCGTCGCGGTCTTTGGGATCCTTCGCCAGTCGGTTGCGCGACAAGGTCTCCGATCGCTCGATGGCGTTGAGAAAAACCTGCCGCACGCCGGGATCAGGAATGAACTTCGGCCGTCCGGTGAAATTGGCGTCGTTCTCGTAGAACTGCGCCTCCAACACCCCCAAGCGATTAAATTCCGAGAAGAGAAACCCCGCCGCTTCACTGACCGGGCCCATCGGATCATCGGGATGCTGCTTCTGCCAGCTGACAAAATCTTTTTCGGCTCCCGCAAAATCGAGGTTGTAAAGCCCCGCGAAGCCACGATCCAGCGCGGAGGACGACGCGGCGCGAGGGATATCCTCGGCACACGCCGCCAGGCATAGGGCACACAAGCACCATGCCATTGCCACTTTCACCCATCCCCGCCCTTTCATACGTGAGATCATTGCAGATTCGACCTGAGTGCGATCAGTTATTTATAGTTAGTTGCTCTTAACCCCAACCGAGGCCAATGAATCGTTTGATGACCCTTTTAGCAATACCGGCTGCCCCAACTTGTAAATGTTCTGTCAAATTGGCCGAGATTCCTTTCGCCTCAGGGAACATACATGGCTGAATCCCCCACCCGCTACGCACCGGGATGGCCCGGCATTCCACCGCGCTGGACCTCCAGCGCGAAAAGCGGCGTCGGAACCGCGCTCAACCAGCACAGCAAAGTCTGGTTCACGATCAGCCATGGGATTCTTAACGAAGTGTATTTCCCCCGCGTGGATCAGGCGTGCACGCGCGACATGGGCTTCATTGTAACCAACGGAGTGGACTTTTTCTCGGAAGAGAAGCGCCACTGTTCCTTCGAGAACCGTCCGATCGAGCCCGGCATTCCAGTCTACGATCTGACCAACACGTCGAATGACGGGCGCTATCGAATCCATAAACAGATTCTGAGCGACCCCTATCGGAATGTTGTGCTGCAAAAAGTCCGTTTCGAGCCCCTGCAAGGGAAACTGTCCGACTATCGCCTTTTTGCTCTACTCTCGCCGCATCTCGCCAATTGCGGATACGGCAACACCGGCTGGGTCGGCGATTACAAAGGGTTTCCGATGTTCCTGGCAGAGCATGGAGGCGCGACCTTGAGCCTTGCTTCGTCCGCGCCATGGAAAAAAATGTCTGTCGGGTTCGTCGGCGCCTCCGATGGCTGGCAAGACCTTTCGCAACATTTCCAAATGGAGTGGGAATACACCCGCGCGGAGAACGGCAACATCGCGTTCACCGGCGAGATTGACCTAACCGCATGTAACGGCGAATTCGTGCTGGCCCTCGGTTTCGGCTCCATCTGGTCGGAAGCGGGGCAACAGTCGCGCTCCAGCTTGTTCGAAGACTGGGACGAGCTTCGGCGGCACTACGTTTCACAATGGAGCGCGTGGCAAGCCACCCTGATGAAGCTGGACGAACCGCTTAAGCAGAATGATCTGTATCGCGCCTCGACCAGCGTACTGCGCACGCATGAGTCGAAGGATTTTCTGGGCGGCATCATCGCGAGTCTTTCCATTCCCTGGGGCTTCAACAAAGGCGATGAAGACCTTGGCGGATATCACTTAGTGTGGCCGCGCGACCTGGTCGAAACTGCCGGAGCCTTGCTCGCGGCAGGAGCGGTGGGCGATGCGGTGCGCGTCCTGCGCTACCTCGAGGCCACGCAGGAAGCCGGCGGCAACTGGTCCCAGAACATGTGGCTCGATGGACGTCCCTATTGGAGCGGCATCCAGATGGATGAAACCGCCTTTCCCATCCTGCTGGTGGATCTGATGCGCCGCGAGGCTCCCCAGGGTTTAGGAAACCTGGAACGCTGGTGGCCCATGGTGCGCAATGCCGCCAGCTTCATCATTCGCAACGGCCCGGTCACGCAGCAGGATCGCTGGGAGGAAGACGCCGGCTATTCGCCGTTCACATTGGCAGCGGAAATTTCTGCCCTGCTCGCAGCCGCCGACATTGCCGATCTCACCGGCCACGGCGCGCAAGCTCAAACTATGCGCGACACCGCCGACGCGTGGAACGACAACATCGAGCGCTGGGTTTATGCCAGCGGAGGCGATCTTGCCCAGCAACTCGGGGTGAAGGGATACTACGTGCGCATCGCACCGCCCGAAAGCGACGGCGCCGCGTCCCCTACCCAGGGGTTCGTTCCCATCAAGAATCGACCGCCGGGCCAGGATGGTGAACGCGCGTATCACATTCTCAGCCCCGACGCGTTGGCGCTGGTCCGTTTCGGCTTGCGCCCTCCAAACGATCCCCGAATCCTCGACACCCTCGTGGCCATCGATGCTTTGCTGACCGTCGAGTTGCCCCAAGGCCCATGCTGGTACCGCTATAACGGCGACGGTTACGGCGAGCACAAAGACGGGTCCGCCTTCGACGGCACCGGCGTTGGTCGCCCCTGGCCATTGCTAGCGGGCGAACGCGCACACTACGCTCTCGCTGCCGGACATCGCGATGAGGCTGAGGCGCTGCTCACGGTGATGGAAAACTCCACTTCCGGAGAGAGCCGCGGGTTACCCGAGCAGGTGTGGGATGCCGCTGACATTCCCGCACTCGAACTTTTTCGTGGCAAGCCCTCCGGCTCTGCCTGCCCGCTGGTGTGGGCGCACGCGGAATACATCAAGCTGCGGCGCTCGATTCACGACGGCAAGATCTTCGACCAGCCTCCGCAGACGGTGAAGCGTTACCTCGTAGATAAGCACGTCCGTCAAATTTTTGGCTGGAGGTTCAACAACAAAACACGCAGCATTCCGCGCAACAAGACGCTGCGCATTGTGCTGCTCTCTCCCGCGCGTGTGCATTGGAGCATCGATAACTGGATCACGCCCCACGATACGGAAACGCGCGACACAGGGCTTGGAATCCACACGCTCGATCTGCCCACAGCCTCATTGCCTGCCGGAGGCGAGGCCGTCTTTACCTTCTTCTGGCGAAGTGAGAACCGGTGGGAAGGAACAGATTACAGGGTGACTGTGGAGAAGTAGCTTTTGTACCAAGGCATGGGCGGGTAGGTGCAAGGCGCTTACGCATTCTCACGATTCCTCGTGAGAACACCCTTAGTTCTCGCACGACGAGTAGCATAGTTCCACCACCGTGCAATCGTCGCTCAAAGGATTGCCCGCACAGAACTCCGTGACCGCGGCAAAGATTCCTTCCAGCGTAGGCGACTTCGCAGCCGCCGCTTCCAGCCGGAAGTCCTCGAAGAAATCTCCCTTAATGTTCTCCGCCTCAGTCACGCCATCGGTGACCAGGATGAATCGGTCCCCGGATTTCATCTGGCACGTCGAACTCTCAAATGTGGCATCAGGCAGTAATCCTACCGGCACGTTGCCATGCGGAGGACGCATGACTTCCCCGGCGCATACCAGCAGCGGCGGCACGTGGCCGCAATTCACATACTCGAGTTCGCCATCGCGCCGCAGCCGTGCCAGAAGCACAGTGGCGTACTTCTCTCCCACGAGTTTGTCGGTAAAAAAGCGATTCACCGCTGAAACCACTTCCAACAATGGCATGCCCGCAAGGAGATGCGAAAAGATCATGCCTTGCAAAGTGGACGCCAGGATCGCCGCCGGGACTCCTTTGCCGCTGACGTCGGCCAGCACTACGGCCAGCCCATCTTTGGTGTTGACCGCATCAAAGAAATCGCCTCCGATTTCTTTGCAAGGCAGGTTGCGGCCTCGCAGGCGCGCAAACGGCACTTCTGGAATCTTCACCTGCATCAGCCGCTGCTGAATACTGGCGGCGATGCTCAACTCCTGCTGGTAGCGGCGGGATTCCTCTTCAGCCTGGACGAGCCGTGCGTTTTCGATCAGCGACGCCGCTTCTGTCGCGATCGCGTGCAGAATGTCCTGGCTTACGCCGCTGATGTCGCGCGATGCAAAGCGTGAATCAACATACAAAACTCCCATGGCTTGCGCAGAATTGGCGCCGGGCAATGGAGTCTGCGCGTCGCGCGTCGCCCGCATTTGCAATTTGCGCAGGGGAATGCACACTACCGTGCGCAGATCGTAGGCGACAATGCTCTGCCGCCCCGCCATGTCGAGCGAGCGGCTGGTGTCGGTCAGCAGGAATTCCTCGTTGGCCCGCATCGATTCTTCCAGGATGGAGTGGGAGATCGTCTTGTCATCGAGCAGCGGCTCTTTTTTGGAATTGCGCCCTGCTGCCAGCCGCAGCCTTCCTTCCTCATCCTTCAGGAAAACGAAGGCCCTCTCCGCCTTGGTCAGCTGCAACGTGACGTCGAGCATGGTGACCAGGATTTCGTCGAGCACGCCCGCGGTATTGAGTTTGCGCGCCGCCTCCAGAAACAGACGGAGGGTCTCCAGTTCGGTTGCCTCCGGCTTGATTCCGATTCCGGAGATCTGGCTGAGGAATTCACGAGCGGTATTCGAGGTGGCATGCGCGGGGTTAAACAGCACGTACGCCGAATCCCGAGCGCCAAACTCAAGACGGTCACCCCGCTCCAGCTTTTGCCGCTGGATCCTCTCACCATTGACGAAGGTACCGTGCTTGCTACCCAGGTCTACGACGAAAAAGTCCAGCCCTTCCTGAGTGATCTGCGCGTGGTCGCGGGAGACGCGTGGATCGGCAATCACCAGGTCCTTGTCCACCTTCCGGCCGACTGAGAACGGGCTGCGATTCAGAACTATATTCTTCTGCTCGCTGCCCTGCACGAAGACGAGCGCGGGGAAGACTCCGGACGTGGAGCCATGGCTGACGCCGCTGCTGATGCCGCTGATGCTCATGAATCCGTTCTGGGACGGGCGGTCCGCCGCCTCTATTTTCGTGACTTGTGAAGCAAAAACAGACTACTCTGACGTAACACTGGCTGCAAGATGCGGAACTTGCTTATACATCAGAGCTTTTCACCCACAAATGGCCTCGCGCGGTGAGAATCACGGCCCAAAGCGTCACCGGAATGGTAAAGTTCGTGAATAGCGGTAAAACCCATGCCTTCTGCACCGTCGGAGCAGGCAGAAACCAGAGCGCGATCACCAGGCCCGCGGCTGCAATCCAGGGGCACAGCGCCGCAAAAGCCGCCACTCCGAGCAGGAACCTCGATAAGCGCGTCCCGCGCCAAAGGCGTGGGACCGCTCGCACGATCGCCATGGCAACCGGCAACAGAAGTAATTGATTGTAGGGGGCAAACATCGGAATCACGAGCAGGGTCGTGGCCAGCACCAGGCAAAGAGACCACTGAAAATGTGGGCTGGCTTCGGACTCCCGCCGCCATCGCCAGGCGAAATTCAGCATCACGGCGACGAGAATCAGGGCCACAAGCCTGCCCCACACCGGGGTCAACAACACATCGAGCACCGACTTACCCCCGCCTGTGTACTGGTAATAGGCGGCCGATGAGGCACGAAATTTCCCGATCCAGCCCGGCAACACGATTTCGCCGCCCATGACTAATGCCGCTCCAGACGCCGCTAGACTCCAGAACAAGCGTTGCCGCTCGCGCCAGTTCCCCGCAACCCAAATCACCAGCCACAACGCCAGCAGCACGACCAGTTGCGGCTTCATGCTCGCCAAAGCCAGCAGAATTCCAGCCCCGACGAAATGCTTGCGCGTAAGCGCATACATGGCGCCAGCCACGAGCGCCGCGACCAGTAACGTCAATTGTTGCAACTTGAATCCTTGAATGGCGGGGAACGATCCCACCGCTAGCACGATCCAAGGGATCTTCGCACTGGCCGAGATTTGCCAGTCGAGAACGCGCAGCCATAACAATACCGACACTGCCGTCAGCCCAATCAATAACCAAAGAAATCCCCGCTGCACCACCTCGAATGGCAGCCGCACAGTGGGCGCGAGCACAAAAGCTACGTAGACCGGGTACGCAAATCCTTGCTGATCTTTCGGATCGTTGGGGCGTGCCGGATCGATAGGGCGTCCGTAGTATCCGATCTGAATCTCGCGCGTAACATCGGATGCGTAGGGATCGCGTCCATGCAGCAGCAATTCCCGCGCTCCCAGCCAGCGTGGATAAAGGTCGGAAAGATTTCCCCTCGGAACTCCCAGCCTCGCCGCGTCCGCCTGCTGATGCGGAATCGCCACGTACTGCACCCAACACCACATCGCCACTGCCAGCAGTCCGGCTCCGAGTACGATAAACGGTTGTTTCGACATTTCAGGTGAGTGCCGGAACCGCTTGTACCGTGTGCGCCGGCCGCATCTGCCGAATCTCCTGGCTCAGCGCGACCAGCCACCACAACAGAAACACCGCGATCAGATTGATTCTCCCCCAGCCCATCCAAAGAAGAAACCATAGGGGGCTTATCAACAAAGGTACGGCGGGCAAAATGATGGACAGCCTTCCGGCAGGTTGTCTAGGCAATCTTTGTAAGCGATCATCCGCTACCAGGGCGAGCGGCAAGATCAGCAAACACAAATCATAGGTATTCGTGCTGTAGGCGACGAGAACCGCCGCAATCACAGCGCACCCGATGCTGAGTCTGAAACTGCGTCCGTCGTTGGCACGCCGGCCCATTCGCGCGCTCGCGATCACAAGCACCAATGAGCACGCCAGCGCCGCAATCTGCAGCGGCCGGCCAATATTTTCCAGCATGGGCCATCCCGCCAGCAAACCCATCACATTCGGCAATTGCCGGAACGGAATACGGCCGTATCCCGGCGCCGACATCACACGCCAGACATACACCGGGTACCGGATTGCCCCATGCCAGCCCACGATCACAATCGAAACGATGGCCATCGCCGAAGCAGCGGCCACAAAGCCCAGCAGCAGTTTTCTTCCCTTCCACACCGCCAGGATCACAAGCAGGGGCACGATCAGGTGATACTTGAATACACCCAAGCCCAACCAGCAGCCCACCAGGAAATCGGAGTGACGATCGAGAGCGCGCACCCCGAGAACCACGAGCAGCAGCAGCAGGATCGCATCCTGCCCCTGATGGAAATTCGCCAGGATCGGAAAAAACGCGAGCGCCGCCAACAGCAGATCGGTCAAGGAAATTCGCCGCAACGATCCCAGCCAACCACGTAGCAGCAACAAGATTCCCGCCAGCATGACCAGGTTCAACAGGTTCCAAAAAATAAACGCATTTTGGTAGGAGAGGAACGTCAGCGGAACGAAGGCCAGCGCTTCGAATGGCGGATGAATATAGGGCAGCGGCCCCCGACGCAGGTCGGAATTCTGCGTGAATTCCCTTTGCACCTCAGCCTGGGTGCCCGGCTCGTAAAGCCCAGGTCCGCGTCCCTCGCGCAGGACCTTCGCCGCCGTGTAGAAGACGGTAAAATCAGGGTCGCCGCGAGCAATCCTGCCGCGCACGGCCCATAAGAAAAAGACGTGTGTGGCCAGCATGGCGACCAGAAAAAGACGGGCAATCGCTTTGTAAGATCGGCGGGAAATGGATGTGGTCTCTGGTTTTCGGTGTGGACGGTAGCCGATTGTACCGCGGGGATGCCTTTCCTGCTATGACGGAGCCGAAAACAGCCGCCTTTCGCCCGAGATTACCCCATTACGCCCTTGTTACTCTTGATTACTTGCAAATGTCGCAAGAATTTGTCACTTTCCACCCAGAGGCAGGGTATGATTAAAGGCAGTCGAGTGGCGTGGCGGCCACGCAAGTAGGTCCCGGCCTAACGCTTCCAACAACCTATTTCTGCACGAGCAAGACCTTGAAGGAGGATCACAATGCTCACTGAAGTCGTACGCAAACTATGGCACGAGGAAGAAGGACAAGACATCGCGGAATACGCTGTGATGCTGGCGGTCATTCTGGTCATCGTCGTCGGAACCATCCGCCTGATCGGTTCCAATGCCAATAACGTATTCTCCAGCGTCGGCAGCTCCTTGCAGTAGCCGCAACGCCACGATCTACAGAGGTTTGAAGGGGCATGAATCGTACACGTTTGTTGATGATCGGAGTCCTCGCATTGGGGCTCGGATTATTTGCGAGTCTCTACGTCTATAAAAGTCTCCAGGGCAAAGGCGTCAGCCGCGACTCCGGCGTGGAAGTCATCGTGGCGGCCAATGACCTGCAGGTGGGCGCTCGCGTCGAAGACAAAGACATCAAAGTCATCAAAATTCCAGGGGCGGATCTGCCGCCGACGGCGCCCAGAAGGCGCTCCGATGTGCTCGGCCATGGCGTGATCATCCCCATCTCCAAAGGGGAGTTCATTCTTCCCAACCGCCTGGCCGCCGAGAATGCCGGCGCCGGTCTTCCTTCCTTGATTCCCCCGGGCATGCGGGCAGTTTCGGTACGGGTCAATGAGGTCGTTTCGGTCGCAGGATTCGTCACTCCGGGCACCCGCGTGGACGTCCTGCTGACGGGCACGCCGGGCGGATCCGGGGAGCAACAAACCACGACTGTTCTTCAGGATGTCGCCGTGCTTGCGTCCGGTCACACGCTGGAACGGACCTCCACAGGCGAAGCTCAGAACACTGCCGTCATCACTTTGCTGGTCACGCCGGACGACGCCCAGCGCCTGACTCTGGCCAGTTCCGAAGGTCATATTCAACTCTCTCTGCGCAATCCGCTCGATACCAAGCAAAACGACGTGGCATCGGCGGTTTCCAGGGGTTTGTTCAAGGGAGTGGCTGCTCCACCCACTCCGGCACATGCGCCAGTTCACAGGATCACAACCGCCAAAGTCATTCCACCACCCCCTCCCGTTTCCACGGGCGTAAGCGTTGAGGTTTATCAGGGAGACAAGAAGCCCGATGTAGTCAAATGCAGCGACGATGGTTGCGAGTCCAAGTGAGGAGTTGGTTGTTGCGATACGGCTTCTTGCCGGCCGGGCTAGTTCTTACAGGGAGACCAATCGGAAAATGAAAGTTCGCAAGTCTTGGTTAGGAGCGATGCTGCTCTGTGCGGCACTCGCCGTTCCGGCATTCCCTGAGATCCTGCAGCAGCCCGGTGCCCAATCGCAGGACCAGAATCCAGCGGCTGGCGGTACTCCGACTGCGACCCTTCCGCCTCAATCCTCGGCCACCCAGGCCTCGGCTCCGTTGCGCGTGATGGTCGGCAAATCGTTACTGATTAACACCACGGAGCGGCTCAAGCGCATTTCCGTCACCGATCCTTCTATCGCTTATGCGCAGCCCATCACGCCGACTCAAATCCTGGTACACGGCAAAGCTCCCGGCGAAGTCTCGCTGGTGATCTGGGACGAACTGGAACGCTCTCGCAGCTTCGATTTGCGCGTCGACGTGGATGTAAGCGCCTGCGCCGAAGAAGAACACCGCGTCTTTCCGGATGAGCAAATCACGGTCACGCCTTCTCGCGCCGCCATCGTTCTCTCGGGACACGTCACCACCGAGGACGTCGCCAAACGCGCTGGTGATCTCGCCGGCGCCTACTCACCCAAAATTATCAATGTGCTGACTTTTGGGCCGGTGGGCGCACAGGAAGTCTTGCTGGAGGTCAAATTCGCGGAAGTGGATCGCACCGCGCTCACCCAGATGGGTGTTAACTTTGTTTCCACCGGCGCGGCCAACACCATCGGCACCGTCACCACAGGACAGTTCGGCGGCTTCGGTCCCCAGACGTTATCTCAGGGCGGCTCCAGTTCCAGCACCACAGGCAGTGGTAGCAGTACCACCACGACCGGCCAAACCATCAACAACGTTCTGAACCTTTTCGTTTTTCGTCCTGATATTAATTTCGGCGCGGTCATCGAAGCTCTGCAAAACAAGAACCTGCTGCAGATCCTCGCCGAGCCGAATTTGATCGCCGTAAACGGCAAGAAGGCCAGCTTCCTGGCAGGCGGACAATTTCCTTTCCCTATCGTTCAGCCGGGCGCAGGATTTACCGCGGTGACGATTTCCTTCAAGGAATTCGGCGTGCGCCTCGAGTTCACCCCGGTCATCATGCCCAACGGCAATATTCATTTGCAGGTCGCACCTGAGGTCAGCACGCTGGATTTTGCCAACGCGCTCACGATCTCGGGATTCACCGTGCCCGCGCTAAGCACGCGCAAAGCCGACACTGAATTCGAACTGCAGGATGGACAGAGCTTCGTGATCGCCGGCTTGATGGACAACCGGGTGACCGACATTTACAACAAGATTCCCGGGCTGGGCGACATTCCGATCCTGGGCAATTTTTTTCGCAGTAAGAGCATGCAAAAGAGCAATTCTGAACTGATGGTGCTGTGCACGGTGCGGCGGGTGGGCCCGAGCACCGAACCCGTCAAGACTCCGACCATGGTGCAGCCGTTCATGAATAACGAAAAGTTTGATAAACCGATCCGCAAGTAAGCGGTAAGCCGCAGGTCAGCATGCCAGAGCTTTCAGTCGTCATCGTCGCCACCGACAACGAGCAGCGCGCGTTGCTGCAAGTGCTGGTTGACGGCACCACTGTGGCCCGCACGGCACATAGCTGTGCCAGCTTCCCGGTGGCCGCCGCTGATCCGATCACACGGCGCGTGCGCGCTGCCGATCCTGACGTGACTCTGGTCGACATTCCTGCTGATAATCCGAGCCAGGCGCTGCGCGCCATCGAACTCCTGCATCAGGAGATTCCCGACGCCGCCGTTTTTGCCATCGGGATCCTCAATCAGCCGCAAGTCATCGTCAATGCCATGCGCGCGGGCGCGCGCGAGTTCATCGAGCGTCCCACGAATACCACCGACCTGCTGGAAGCCTTCGTCCGGCTGACCTCCGCGCAACGCCGCGGCCGACAGGAAGGACTGCGCGGCAAAGTTTTTTCCGTCATTAATGCCAAAGGCGGAAACGGCGCCACGACCGTAGCCGTGAATCTGGCGCTCGCCTTGCAATCCGCCCACAGTCAGACTGCGCTGGTCGACCTCGCGCCTCTGGGCCACGCCGCGCTGCACATGAATCTCAAGCCGGTGTTCACGGTATCCGATGCCACGCGCAACCTGCACCGTATGGACGCTTCCCTGCTCGAGAGTTTCATGACGCGACACAATGGGGGCTTGCAGTTGCTGGCGGGAAGCAATGTGCCTGCAGCGCTCGATCCATCGACCGCGGAGTTCGTACGCCTGTTCGACATGCTGGTGACGCACTACCGCTATGTCGTAGTCGACGCTTCCTCGCGTTTCGATGCCGCCAGTCGCCTCATCGCCAGCCTCTCGGAAACCGTTCTGCTGGTCGCCTGCAGCGATGTGGCCTCGCTCTGGAGTGCGGCTCGCGTTCACCAATATCTCGGCGAGAGCGGCAGCCGCGAGCGCGTGCGTCTGGTGCTGAACCGTTTCCGCAAAGTACCTGGATTTTCCGAAGCCGACGCCGAAGCCGCCGTCGGCGCCAAGCTGATATGGCGAGTGCCCAACCAGTACTTCGCCGTCTCGAGTGCCATTGACCGCGGGACTCCGGTGATGGATCAACGAAACTCCGAAATCGCGCGCTGCTTTGCCGGGCTGGCCCAGGAACTCACGCGCAACGATGTCGAAGTCAAACGCACCGCCTGGTCATTGTTCAAGTCCGTTTAGGAATTAGGGGAGTATGGCGAATCTTCAATCGTTCGAGCGTACCGATTACCAGCAGGTAAAGGCCGACCTGCATCGCAAGATTCTCGACCGCCTCGATCTGGAAAAACTGGGCAAGGCCCAGGGCGACTCCGCCCGCGACGAAGTCCTGGTCGTGATTCGGGGCGCGGTGAACGCCGAAGTCGTACCCCTCAGCTTTGCCGAACGCGAACGCCTGTCCCGCGAAATTCTCGACGAGATCTTCGGCCTTGGCCCGCTGGAGCAGTTGCTCAAAGACGCCACCATCTCCGATATTCTGGTGAACCGTTTCGACCGCGTCTACGTGGAAAAAGGCGGCAAGCTGGAACTGACGCCGCTGGCCTTCAAAGACAATGTCCACTTGATGCAGATTATCGAGCGCATTGTCTCGCGCGTGGGACGCCGCGTGGATGAATCTTCTCCCATGGTCGACGCCCGCCTGGCCGATGGCTCCCGCGTGAACGCGATTATTCCGCCGCTCGCGCTTGACGGGCCCTGCCTCTCGATTCGCCGTTTTGGCCGCGAGCCTGTCACCGCGCGCCAGATGATCACGAATCAAACCTTGACCGAGCCCATGCTCGAATTGCTCTCCGCCATGGTCAAGGGGCGGCTCAATATTCTCGTCTCCGGCGGCACCGGCGCCGGCAAAACCAGTTTGCTCAATGTGCTTTCCGGATACATTCCCAATTACGAGCGCATCGTTACCATTGAAGACGCAGCCGAACTGCAGCTGAAGCAGGAAAATATCGTGCGTCTGGAGACTCGCCCGCCCAACATCGAAGGCAAGGGCGCGGTCCGCCAGCGGCAACTCGTGATCAATAGTTTGCGTATGCGACCCGACCGCATCGTGGTCGGCGAGGTGCGCGGCGAAGAAGCCTTCGACATGTTGCAGGCCATGAACACGGGCCATGAAGGGTCGCTGACCACCGTTCACGCCAACTCGCCCCGCGACGCCATGGCTCGTATCGAAAACATGGTCTCGATGGCGAACCTGAATATTCCCGAGCGCGCCGTGCGCCATCAGATTGCCTCCGCGGTGCATGCCGTCATCCAGATCGCGCGTCTTTCAGACGGCACCCGCAAAGTGATTACCATTTCTGAAATCACCGGCATGGCCGACGACACAATCGCTATGCAGGATATTTTCAGCTTCGATCGGACTGGCACCGATGAAAGCGGCAAGGTCCGAGGCGTCTTCCGCGCCACCGGTGTGCACCCGCAGTTTGCCGAGCGTCTTGCCACGTCCGGATCGCGTCTGCGGCCGGCGCTCTTTGAAGCAAGATCTGAGGTTTGAATTTCGTTATGCCCGCATCACTGATTGCCTTACTGGTTTTCGTCGTAGTCGCGGCCGCCGCTTTCGGCCTGTTCTCGATTTTCGACCAGCGCAGCGCGCAGGCTCGTCTTATCAAAGACCGCCTGGCCAACGAGCGCAAAGCTCCCGAGCGCGCTCCCGAAGACGAACTCGCCCTGCTGCGTGACGAGCAACTCAGCCAGATTCCCGCTCTCGATTCCCTGCTGCGCCGCTCTTCCCGCATCGCCGCGATGCAAAAAATGCTGGCCCAGGCCGGCATGGACATGCGCGCCGGCAACTTTCTCGGGTTCTCGGCTCTGGCTGCAATTGCCGCCACGCTGATCGCCTATTTCCTGAGCAACCGCGTGGAAGTCGCCTGGTTCGCGCTTCTGGTCGGCTTCGTCCTGCCGTACGCGTACGTTTCTATCAAGCGCAATAAACGTTTCGAAAAATTCGAGGAACTTTTTCCTGAGGCCATCGACACCTTAGCCCGCGCCGTTCGCGCCGGCCATGCGTTTACTACCGCTCTGGAAATGATCACCAATGAGGTCTCCGAGCCTATCGCCGGAGAGTTTCGCCAACTCTACGAGGAACAAAAATTCGGCATGCCGGTGCGTGATGCTCTGATGAATCTCACCGACCGAGTTCCCCTGGTCGACGTGAAATTCTTCGTCACCGCCGTCATGCTGCAGCGCGAGACCGGCGGCAATCTCGCTGAAATTCTTGACAATCTTTCTTACGTCATTCGTGAGCGCTTCAAGATTCAGCGCCAGGTGCGCGTCTACACCGCCCAGGGCCGTCTCACCATGGCCTTGTTGATGGGCATGCCGCCCATCATTGTCGTCGTGATGCTGGTGCTGAATCCCGCGTTCATACATCCGCTGTTTGCCGACCCGATCGGGCACACGCTGCTGGTGGCAGGAATTGCGTTGCAGACAGTGGGATATTTCGTGATCCGCAAGATCATACGAATTCAGGTTTAGGTCCAAACTCAGGTTTTGTTATGCCGTTGCTTCTGATCATCGTCGTCTTCTTCACCGTCGTGCTGGCGGTCTTCGCCTTCGGCGCAGCCGCGGTTTCACCGGGTTCCGTGCTCGGGGCGCGCCTGCGCGCGCTCGGCGGACAAGAAGCCACACCCGCCGAGAACAAGCCCGCCATCCGCGAACGCATTGAGCAGGCTCTCGACCCCATCAGCAGGGCCATTCCGCTTTCACCGGCCGACGTTTCCCGCACCCGCCGCTGGCTGATCCAGGCCGGGCTGCGCGACGCCATCGACGTGAACTACTATTTCGGCGCCCGCATTCTCGGGGCGATCCTTGGATTTATCGCCGTTGCGGTCTTCTCCGGATTCGATAACCTTCCGCTACTCATCGGTGTCAGCGCTCTGGGCTTCATTCTTCCGCGCTTCATTCTGAAGCGCATGATTAAAGACCGCCAGAACCGCATCCGCCTGGGCCTGCCCGACGCACTCGACCTCACTGTGATCTGTGTGGAGGCCGGACTCGCCCTCGATCAGGCGCTCAACCGTGTCGGCCAGGATCTGCATCACGCGCACCCTGACCTAAGCGATGAATTTCACCTCGTGAACCTCGAAATGCGCGCCGGCAAGCCCCGAGTCGAGGCTCTGCGCAATCTTGTCGATCGCACCGGGGTTGACGACATCCGTTCTCTTGTTGGTACACTCATACAGACCGACCGCTTCGGTACGAGCATCGCTCAGGCGCTCCGGGTGCATTCCGACTCCCTCCGCACGGAACGCAGGCAGCGCGCCGAAGAACAAGCAGCAAAAACTACGATTAAGATGGTTCCCCCACTGGTGATCTTTGTTCTGCCGTCGATCATCTTCGTCACCATCGGACCGGCTGTGATCGAACTCATCCGGCAACTGGGGCCGGCTGGGATCGGCCGCTAAGGGCGAAGCAGGGGGCTTCATGGCATTTTTTCCCGCGCCACGACAGGCGTTCAATCGGACCCGCCAGTCTTACCTCGCCACCGCTCTGGCCCTGGCCGATACCCACTGGACACGCCTTCGTGGCTTGCTCGGCGTAAATTCTGATGACTTCCGTAATGGCACCGGACTCTGGATTGTGCCCTGTCACGGCGTTCATACTTTAGGCATGGGTTTCCCCATTGACGTGGTGTATCTGGATCGCGAAATGACAGTAGTGCACATCCAGCGCGACCTGCCGCCTTGGCGCCTTGCACCGGTGCGCAGGCAGGCTACTTCGGTACTTGAACTGCCGAGTCACGTAACCACTGCAACGGGTACGGCGATTGGCGATACAATTGAAATCACTCTCGCAAAGGATTACCCCCAAACTCCAGCGTGATTGAGACACTCCAACTCGAAGAGGTCGCGCCCGCTATTGCGCACGTAGCCCACGACGCGCCCAAGCTGCTGGTCGAGTGGTCCTCGCGTTGGGAAGAATTCCGCGGTTCCATTAAGCCCGCGCTCTCCCGCTCTGAGGCTCGCCTCGCCGGAGAAGCCCCCTTCGGACTCGTTCCTTTCCGCATCATCATCCCCTCCTATGTGCTGGAGGCATTCCTCATTCTGGCCATGATCTTTGTGAAAGTGAAAGTGGATGAGCTGCGGCCTCGGGTGGTTCCCCGATTCTCTCCGCATGACGTGATCTATTACAGTGGGGACGAACTTCCACGCACGCAGGATCTGGGCGGCGCTCAAGCGGGCGCTACCGGCAGCGCTGGCGGCGATGAAGCCTACCATCGTACCCAAACCATCAAAATCGCTCGCGGCAGCAGCCTGGCTTCGAAGGTCGTGGATGCGCCCAATCTCAAGCTGCCGTCTTCGAATTTTGCGGTCGCGAATTTGCTGGCTATCCAGCCGAATCCCGGGCCTCCGCCGACGGAAGGCATGCGCGCCGTGCGCTCGGCGCCGAGGTTAGCGACGATTGTAGCTCCCACTCCCGACGTCATCCGCGATTACACGCGCAACAGCGTTCAGTTGAATTCCGTGGTTGCTCCAGCTCCGGCGGTTACCCGCGACCGCACCGTTGCGGTGCCGAGTCTGAATGCGACGCTGATCGCGCCTCCTCCGCCGGTTTCCGATGACCACCGTCTGATTGCCCCCCGGATGACTCCAGCTGTGATTCCGCCCGCGCCCCGCGTCACCAGAGATCGCGCGCCGGTCGCGCCCAGTCTCGACGCTTCGGTGGTTGCGGCCGCTCCTAACGTTTCGAACGATCGCCTACGTTCGAGTCAAATACTCGCGCCCGACGTCGTTCCAGCCGCTCCCACGGCGGTCAACCGGGATATTTCCAGCGCGCCGGTTCGATTAACGGATACCAACGTCGTGCCGCCGCCGGTCTCCGCTCCGGAGCACGCCAGTGCACGTACCGCGCGGCTTAATATGCCGGCACCCGCAGTGGTTGCACCGCCGCCCACCGCCAATGTGTCCGCCGATCTGCGGCGTATCCCGACGGGCAGCGCGCCTGATCCTACACAAGCCGTCGTTCCACCCCCGCCTACGACTGCCAACAGTGGATCGTTCATGGGGAGCCTGATCGGGAAAATTTTCGGGCCTAGCGAAGTCGTGCCTCCGCCGCCTGCGGTGAGTGCGGGAGGCTCCAGCACGGCCTCGCACTCGCTCGGAGCGGCTGTTTTGCCTCCCCCGCCGGCCGTGAATTCCAACGCGGCCGCGGCCGCGTCGAACGCGAATCGTCGACGGCTTGGAAGCCTGACACCAGATGTCGTGGCGCCTCCCGCCTCGGTCGGCAATTCTGCTGCTGGCAGCACCCGAGTAGCGCGTGTCAGTCTCGGGGCTCCCAGCGTAGTTCCGCCTCCTCCGTCGGTTTCGGGTTCGCAGCACAGCGGCGGCGCTTTGCTTGCCAGCAACGTCCTTCCGCCACCGCCTTCGGCGACGGGCGGTGCGAATCCCAGTGGCATGGGACGCAAAGGCGTTGGCCTCGGCGCGCCACTGAACTCCGGCTCTCCGACTGCGCCCGTGACCAATGGCGGAAGCGGCGGTTCGGGTGCGGTGATGTCCACCCAGCCCGGACCTGAGGTCGCCCTGCCTGCCAGCGGAGGCACCGGCTCGCTCGCCCTGTCTCCCGGTGGTGGAGAAAAAGCAGGCCTCGGCGGCTCAGGCGCGGGCACCGGTATCGGTACAGGCAAGGGCCCGGGCAGCGGCATGAACGGGGCCGCAACGGGCGCAGGGAAATCTGGCGGTGCCCGCGGGTCTGATCCCTCCGCACGCGGCGGCATCTCGACCACAGCTGGCCCGGGTGGTGCAGGAAACGCCGGCACCGGCAATCCGCCCGTCCGCGGCGTAGACATCAGCGGAGGCACCGGAATCGTCAATTTGCCGAGTTTTGGCTCGGATCCTGCTGGCTCCAGCGACCCGAAACAGCCCAGCCGCTCTCGATTTAAGCACGGACAAGAGATCGGCGTAACTGTAGTTGCAACAGCCAGTTCTGGCGGAGCCTTCGAACCTTACAAGAACTTGCTGCGGGGCGAGAAGTATACGACGTATCTCGATACGTCTCTGGGCACCGTCGTAATGGAGTTTGCCGATGAGAAGTCCGGGGACCATGCCTTCGGCAGTGCGCTGGCGGCTCCTGCCCCGATCCGAACCGATCTTTCGGAGGGCTTGACCCGCGCCCGCATGGTCGTCACCTGCACGCTTGACCCTGCCGGAAATCTGAGCAATGTGCGCGTGCTCGAACCCGGTCCGGCCACAATGACCGCCAAAGTCGTCGCCTCTCTTCGCTCCTGGAAATTCCAACCCGCCATGCGCAACAACCAACCGGTCGCAGTCACCGCAATCCTGGGGTTCGGCATCGACACCAACGACCGGTTCTAGACAATAGCGGACGAAATCTCTTGCGGGTCGGGGACGGAACGTTCGGTGTTGCGTGCCCCTCGATAATTCAAAACCCGCGAATGTCCCGTCTGATCCCCAACTTCCGATTAAGAGTGAGCCTCAGCCACTCAGAACCACCTTCTGTCGGAGGCACAACAACTACTTATGCATGTCATCCATGGAAGCGGCTTGAGCCTTTTTACCGGTCTGCGGGATCATATTCACTTTGTCCACGTGAATGGTGTGCGCTGCCTCGTCGACGTTCCCCTGGACAGCCACCCGGTGTCCCATATGCTCCTTGAGGGCGTCCGGATTGTCGACGTCAAGAACTCTGCCTTTGGCCTCTGTGACAAACACGACGTGCTCACCAGCCTCAAGGCACTTCTTACCGCATGCCTCATGACCGAGACCGGCTCCTTTGGCACCACACTTGGAATCGCTCACCCAGCCTTTCACCCATTTTGCTTTCGCCGTATCTGATTTGGCGGGGGCAGACGCCAGCAGCGATACCGCCAGCGTTAACGCAAAACAATAGATCAGCTTTTTCATATACATGTCCTCTTGGCAGCCTGAAACAAGTTGCCTCGAATGGCACGGACTATACGCCCGATCGAAGGCAAGTGCAATTCCGCCGAATGGGGAACCAAAATCGCTGGGGCATTCCAGGCGCCGCGCTCGTGCCCTACTTCCTTCGGGCGTTGCGGCGCGACGGCGGGATACGCTTCTCAGGCAATTCTTTCTCGATCTTGTCCGACAAATGATGTAACGGGCGGTCGAACGCCGAAGACCGTTGCCGCACAGATTTCTCCGAGCTCAGCCCCTGGGCGGTGTAGATGGCTTCGTCGAAGGTTGTCCCGGAATTAACGCGCGCCACCGCGAAGACTCCATGCGGAACGCCGTTCGTAAACGTGGTCGCGATATAGTCGCCGACCATCAACCCGTTCTGCGAATTCGGCAGCCAGTCGAGAAGCATCGCATTGGCCGTCAGCGTTGATGGAGAATTCCAGCTGGCCCCGCCGTTCGCCGACGAGATGTAGCCGACGAACAACTGACAAGACGCCGCCGTGCAATTGCTCTGCGCATAGTAGTAATAATGCACCGCTACATGCGCGGTCGCTCCCGCCGTGGCCGGATCGATCCCGATCCCCGGAATGAAATAGTCAGCCGTGCTGGAAACGTCGTCAATGGGAATGCGGGATACCGTGCTCCATGTCACGCCATCGCCCGATGTGCTGTAGACGAGATCGTTGGTCGCACAAGCCGCGCGAAAACGGCAATCTTCCCACACCACCCACACCGTCCCGGCGCCATCGATCGCAGCCGAAGGCAACGGGCCGCTGCGGATGCCTCCAGCATCGCTGTGGAATTGAATGGCCGAAATGGTTAAGGGGGCGGTCCAGGTCGCGCCCCCATCGCTTGAACTGTACGCTGAGATCACTCCTGTTCCCGACAGCGCGGTTTCAATCGGCACAATCACGGTCCCGTTCGGCTGAACCAGCGGCTGCCCACCGATGCCCTGCGAGAGATTTGCCGTCGGCAGCGCTGCTCCCCACGTCAGGCCTCCGTCGCTCGAGGTGCTCATCAGAATCTCGCCGTTGTTGAAGGGATCATCCCATTCGGTGTAGCAGTTCCCGTAAAACGGACTCGTGGCCCAGCTGTCGCACACAATCCAGTTCTTGTCGGAACTCACGGCAGTGGAATCAACCGCGACGGGGGTCTGCCAAGTCATGCCTCCATCGGTGGAACGGCTGACGGCGACTGCCGGAGCCTGCAACGTGGCGGAAATCGGCAAGGAAGCGATCATCCAGACATCGTGCTTCGCATCGTAAGCGACCGCGGGATCGCTGGCCGCATCGTAAGGGCCGGTTCCCTCGCCTGTGGTCAAACCCGGCAGGAAACCGTGCGACCAGGTTGCGCCGCCGTCGGTCGATGTTGCCCAGCCAATGTCGGTCGAACCTCCGGGCGCGATACGCCCGGTTTGAAATGCAGCCACCAGTGTCGAACCATTCGACAGCATGTGCGGTTCGACCTCAGTGGCATGCTGTCCCGGACCGGTTGTGTAGGGATCGCTACTGATCTTGGTCAAATTCGAACCAACCGGATCGCCGGGTGGCGGAGGATTCGACGACGAGACGGGCGAAGACGGAGAACTTGAGCTGGAACAGCCGGCAAGCGCCAGCGTCAAAAAAACCAGTAGGCACGCCGATACGGGCTTGCGGCAACATGGGTCAGACATCGTTCTCCATCGATACTAGCTGGGACTTTGTGGGATCACGAACGGGAATTATCATCCCCGGACTTTTGACAAAGGTCAATTGCCAGTTCGTGTCCCTCGAACGCAGTCAGGGGCGCGCAAGCCCGCGCTGGAAGGTAATCGATAGCTCATCCAAGTGGATCACCTTCCACCCCGGAGTCTTCATCAGCATATTGGCCAGAGGAGACTCCCGCGGCACTAGTACGTACGCAGGCTTATAGCGCTGCAGAAACTCGTCCCATCCAAACTCCACGTGCATCATCCGCAGGTAAAGCTTGAAGAAGTCAGCCCCGTAGAAGTCGTGACGGTCGTCCACTACAACCTGAGTGCGTGGATAGAGACGATAGATGAGATATCCGCCCCAATAATCAGGAGTGAGGACCGGGCCCTCAATCTTTTGCTGATCCAAAACACTGACCGCCTCCACGGGCATGCGTCCTGGACCGAAGTGCGCATCCATCCACAGGTTTGCGCCTACGCGCCCGTGGTTGGACGCCACAAAGAACATTGCAACGGCAGCGACAACCGGCCACAAATGCCCGCGCATCTGGGAGTCAACGGTACTCATGCGGTGAAAGAATCCTGCGGAGAGTTCGGGCAGCAGCGGGCCCACCATGATCACCAGCAGAATGGAGGAAACAGGGAGGCTTCTCGCGGAATAGAGTCCCGTGTAGACCGCGAGCAGCAGCGTTAAGATCTGGCTCACGCGCAACTCGCGCGCGCGCGCCGCCAAAACGCCCATTGTAATCAGCAACAGCAGCAGGAAGCATCGCTGTGCCACGCCATGAAAGTTGGGCGACTGGAACTCCTCGATGTGGTCCATGAGGAAGCGGTTCGAGAGATATTCGTAGACGTGCGAGTGCAGCTTCCAGCCGTAAGGATTCACCATGCTCGCTAGCACCGAAGCCAATCCAACCCAGATCAAACTGCGAGCGCGCCTGGCTGCCACGATCTTTTGGAGCGAATCCTCGATCCGGTATTCGTTCGTGGTGAGCCAGGTCCACAAGGCTCCCCCCCAATAGATTCCCAGCAGCGCGAAGCCGAGCAAGAAGCCGCCGTGAACGTTGACCCACACCAGCATCAGGACGGGCAACGCCCACAACCATCGGCTGCGCAACCCAGATTCCCGGTTAAAGCAACGCCTCTCGGTGGCATCGAGGATCCAGAACCAGGCCAGCGTGAACAGCCAATTGAGCACGTGCGGCCTTGCCAGAAAGTGAATCATCGAGGCGGAGACTGCGAGCAGCATAAGCACGAGCGCGATCAGAAGGTTCGTGCCGCGCGCGACGAGCAGGTGGAAGGTCCATGCGAACACCGCGCCGATCAGGACTGCGGTGAACCACACTACACCGTTCAGTCCCGCGATCGAATCCAGTTGGCCAACGATTACATCGTAGAGCCACTCCCAGGCGAACCACGGCTTGCCTTGCATCGACGAGGAGAACGAATCGGTATGAGGAATCGTATGCGTCTGCAGAATCTGCTGGCCGGTTCGAATGTGCCAGCCAATTCCCCCATCCCCCAGCAACCGCACCGATAACGGAGTGACGGTAAGCGCAAACAGCAGCGCGAGGAAGATCAGGTCCGCGGTCGAAGGCATCAGCCAGCGAGCCCAGTTGGGAACCGCGTTTTCCCGAGGAGTTCCGGCTGAAGAAGTTCTGGAACCGTCTGCCATCGCGTGAATCTTATAGATGTACGGCGGGAAACAGCAAGATGACCAGCCAGATGCAGCCTCGCGTGGTAATTGTGGGAGCCGGTTTCGGAGGCCTGAATGCCGCCCAGTCTCTGGCCAAGGCTCCCGTGCAGATCACAGTCATCGACCGAAAGAATCACCACACCTTCCAGCCGCTGCTTTATCAGGTTGCGACAGCAGGCTTATCTCCCGGAGAGATCGCCGCGCCGATTCGCTCCATCCTTCGTGGAAACAAGAACGTCGAAGTGCTGATGGGCGAAGTCACCGACTTTGACCTGGAGCGTCGCATTGTCATCACAGCGGAAAACCGAGTGCCTTACGATTACCTGATTGTGGCGGCTGGCGCTCGCCATTCCTATTTCGGACACGATGACTGGGAGAAGCTCGCACCCGGTCTGAAGACCATCGAAGATGCGCTCGAGATTCGCCGCCGGGTGCTGCTCGCATTTGAATTGGCAGAACGGCAAGCTGCCGCGGACGAAGCAGAGACTCCTTTGAATTTTGTAGTCGTTGGGGGCGGCCCGACGGGAGTGGAACTCGCCGGAACCCTGGCGGAAATTTCGCGGCATGCCCTGACCCATGAATTCCGCTCCATCGATCCGGCGCGCACCCATATTCTGCTTATCGAAGGCGGCCCGCGCGTCCTGCCGACCTATTCGGATGATCTCTCGCGCAGCGCCGAGGAGCAACTGAAGCAGCTCGGAGTCGAGGTGCGCACCTCCACGACTGTCACCAGGGTCGAGCCCGGAGCGGTCGACATCGGCAGCACGCGTCTCAGCGCCACGGTGGTGTTGTGGGCCGCCGGAGTTGCCGCTTCTCCTTTGGGCCGCAAGTTGGGAGTCACTGTCGATCGTGCCGGGCGCGTGCCCGTCATGCCCGATCTGAGCCTCCCCAAGCATCCCGAAGTCTTCGTCATCGGCGATCTAGCCGAGGCCAAGGATGAGCACGGCAAGATGCTGCCGGGAGTGGCGCCAGTTGCGATCCAGCAAGGACGATTCGTGGCCCGGCTGATTCGCGAGGAAGTCGAAGCGCCGTCTCGATCGAGCCGCTCCCGTCCCGCGTTTCACTATTGGGATAAGGGCAGTCTGGCGACGATTGGTCGCGCCGCGGCGGTCGCGCAGTTCGGCAAGATCCACATCTCGGGTTACGTGGCATGGCTGTCATGGCTATTCGTGCACATTCTCTTCCTCATCGGCTTTCGCAACCGCCTGCTGGTCTTCATCCAATGGGCGTGGTCGTACGTGACATACGAACGAGGTGCGCGCCTGATTACGGGCAGCACGTACCTGCCCGGATGGAGCGCCCCCACTGCTGCGCCCAATAACACCGCGGTAATCGCCGCCACCGAAGAAATCCACGCCGGCACCCGGAAATAGGAAGAAAATAGAATTGGCGCCGGGGAACCTGGCGCGTGGGCGAACTGCAATCATCATGAAGAACTCATTCATTCTTCGGCTTGCGTTGTTTGCGCTGAGCATCGTCTTCGCGTGCATGCCCGCTTCGGCGGAGATTTTGAAGATCGTGGTCGACGACACCATCCAGCCCATCAGCGAGGAATACATTGCGCGTGCCATCGCCGAGGCCAGACGCCGCCACGATGACGCTGTATTGATCGAACTGAATACGCCCGGCGGTCTGGTTGATTCGACCCGGCAAATCATCGAGCACATTACGACGTCCGCCGTTCCCGTGATCATCTACGTAACCCCAAGCGGCAGCCGCGCGGCTTCGGCTGGATTTTTTATTCTCGAGTCCGCGGACATCGCAGCTATGGCTCCTGGGACCAACACAGGCGCAGCCCACCCGGTTGTTCTTGGCGGGGGCAAGATGGACGACGTGATGAAGGAAAAGTTGGAGAACGATGCCGCCGCGCTGATGCGCTCAGTCGCGTCGCGCCGCGGCCGCAATGTGGAGGTTGCCGAAAGTACCGTGCGCCAGTCCAAGTCGTTCACCGACCAGGAAGCGCTCTCGCAACACCTGATCGATTACGTCTCTTCCAGTGAGGACGACCTGCTGCGGCAGATCAATGGCAAAAGCTTCAAACGCTTTAATGGGCAAACGGTCACGCTCAGCACGGCGGGGCAGCCGATTGTCTTGTTCGGCATGACGGTGAAGGAAAAGATCCTCGCGTATCTGATGGATCCCAATATCGCCTTTCTGCTCCTCGCCATTGGAGCGCTCTCGCTGTATGTTGAGTTCAATCATCCCGGCGCAGTTATTCCCGGCACGGTCGGCGTGGTCTTCATTCTGGTCGCAGCATTCGCCTTGAACTTGTTGCCCACGCGCTTTGCCGCTTTAATATTGATTCTCGGAGCATTTGCTCTATTTGCCGCCGAGGCGAAATTTGCCTCCCACGGAGTGCTCACCATCGGAGGCATTGCGCTGCTCACGCTGGGCGGATTGCTTCTGGTGGACGCGCCGATTCCGGAGATGCGCGTTCACTTGATGACGGCGCTCGCCATCAGCATTCCACTGGGCGTGATCACCGCCTTCCTGATGAGTATTGCCTTGAAAGCGCGGCGCAACAAAGTCGTCACCGGAGAACAAGGCTTGGTGGGCGAAACCGGCGTGGCGCAAACGGCTCTATCCCCGCAGGGCAAGGTTTTCGTGCACGGCGAACTGTGGGACGCGATTGCCTCCGCGGCTTTGCCGGCAGGGCAACTGGTGGTCGTTCGGAGAGTCGACGGTCTGACCTTGCAAGTCGAGCCGCTCGCAGCCACTGCCCCGCCCTCGACCCCTACGGCTGCAGCAACGCTCTAGTCTCTAGATGCGCGCTACTTGAGATTGAAAAGCGCGTTCACGTGCGCGGTCACGGTCACAGTCTGCGCCGTAAATTCTTCGGTCGGTGCAGGTGTCGCCGCGTTCACTCCAGCTGCTGCCATCATCCGAGCCATGTGCGGCATCGGCCGCGCGTTCTCAAACGTATCGATCGAAGCGTAGGAAAGGTCGCCCAGCGTGCGACCGCTGGCGCGCGCCAGCGTCTCCGCTGAATTTCGCGCTCGCCGGTACGCATCCTCAACCGCGCGGTTCTTGGCCTCGTCCATGTTCTCAAGTGTGTAGTTCAGAGTCTGAGTTTCGCTGACATTCGCCTCGGCGAGCTGTTGTATGAGCGGGCCAATTTTCGTGAAGTCTTTCAGCTTCAGCGTAATGTCGGTCGTAACCCGGTAGGCGACGACGTGCTGCTTCGGTTTCCAGTCATACACCGGTTCGACAGAGAAGAATCCCACGGTAGCCTGTTTCGGATCCACCCCATTCGCCCGCAGAACCTGGCGCACCTGCTCCACATCTTTCGCAGTGTGCTGGTAAGCGGCTTGCGGTGAATTGTCCTGCGCGGAGACGTTCATTTGAATCTGCGCCGTATCGGGAGGCGCTTCGAACTTGCCGTCCGCGCCGACGTATACGGTGTTCGCCTCGGCGGTTAGCGTGGGATGATCCTGTGCGAACGCACCAGAAGTAACGAGAAGAATCGCGGCTAGTATCAACGTGCTTTTCATTGGAGCCTCTACCATGAGTATGAGACAGGACCGTGCTTTCCCAAGCTGTGGTTTCACATAGGGTGGGATGAAGGGGCTGTAAGCATGACCCTCCGCTAAGTGGCGGGATGAGGCCCAGCGATCGCCATGACATCGACTTCAAGAGCGCCGGAATGCATTCCTGCGACCTGGGTTGTGGGAGCGATCTTGCCGGTAGCCGGAAGCATGCCGACGGCGCAATTTCTGCCGGACTCTTTCGCGCGGTGCAGGCCGCGATCGGCCAGCGTCAGAACTTCCTCATAACGGACGGCACGAGGATTATCCGGGAACCAGGGAAAAGCCGCCCAACCCAACGAGCAGGTGCGATGGACGGTTTCACCCGAATGCCCGACGGAAAAAGGTTTATCGGCAACCGCCGAAAGAACGCGCTGGGCAAGCCATTCGGCGTTGGTGCGATCGGTATAGCGCGAGACGATGAGGAACTCTTCCCCTCCCCAACGCACCAGCACGTCGGAATGGCGGATGGACGAACTAAGGCGCTGTGCCATCTCGATCAGCACCTTGTCTCCCACGTCATGCCCGTAACGATCATTTACTTCCTTGAAATTGTCCGCATCGATCAAATAGAACACCAGGTCGCGAGTGTGCGAGTCATGATCGTCGGCGTGGGAGCGCAGTGCCTGACCCACGTCGCCCTCGATGGTGGCCGAGAAATAACGCCGGTTGCGCAGCCCCGTCAATGGATCGGTGAGCGAAGCCTCTTCGAGAACAATATTGGTGCGCTGCAACTCGCGGTTGAGACGGCGATGCTGGATGAACAACAGCGACGCCATCAGAAACATGGTCGCGAGCGTGACCATGATACGGAACACGGCGGCTGGCTTTGGCAGTTGAGGATTGAGCATCGCCGAGAATGCGATGATCGGCAGTGACAGGACCGCCGTCATCGCCAGATTCGACATCCACGAGTTGTAGGACTCTTCGGCGGCATGCTCCGGCACGGGAACCAGATTTTCTCCCCAAAGCGGCACTGCCGTGAACAACGTGAAGGATGCGCAGTAAGGAATGTCGTACCAGCTACCGGTGTAGTAGATACCTCTTTCCAGCGCTTTATTGATCACGTAGAAAGCGATGCCGTTGAACACAACGGCGGCCGAAAGAAATATATAGAAGCGCTTCCATCGCCCGGAGCTTTCGCGCCAGAAGAGCAGAACAATCCCGGTAAGCAAGATCGATTCGGCTGCCGAGAGCGCATCGTAGTTGCGGCTGTAGAGGGGCTCGTTTGGCGAAGGATATTGCCAGCACACTACGAATGCGACGTAGATATACAACCACCAAAGCAGGAGAAGCAGGAAATCCAGCACGCCCAGGCGCGAACTCGAAATCGTGGGTTGGCGATGCGGCCGCAGGAGCACTCCCCCGATCATCGGCGCTCCGGCAAGGAACAGCAGGGCATCCGCCGGATACATGGCCGGAATTTTTCTCTGCAGGAACAAGTCGAAAACAATCCAGACCACCTGATCGCTAAACCAGAGAGCCCAGCCTGAGGCCTGCAGCATCCAGAACCAGCGCACGCGGCCGCTGCTGCGAAGCCCAAGATTAAAGAAGGCCACGCAGGCGATCAGCATCATGGCTGCGCCCACGATATCGCTGGTCGCAGTCAGCGCAAGGCTGCGGGGCAGAAACACGCAGGCTACTGCCAACAGCAGCAGCAGCGCCGCTGAAACTGCGAACAGAGTCTTGAATGGATTCCCGAGCTTCAACACAACCACCCCGAACCGAACGTTAGCCCTTAGCCCCCGTGGAATACGCGATGCGCGAAACCTGCGCGTCCACATCGCGGCGCAGGTCTTCCCAGAACTTTTCCGGTATCTCGAGAAAAGCCTTTACTACATCCGGATCGAACTGCCGGCCGGACCATCTTTCGATCTCTTCGCGTGCCGCCTTGTAGCTTTGCTTCGCCCGGTAGGGACGGTCGACCGTGATCGCGTCAAAAGTGTCGGCCACAGAAAAGATTCGCGCCCCCAGCGGGATTTCCTTCGCCTTTAAGCCTCTGGGATAGCCGGTTCCGTCATAGCGTTCCTGGTGCGAGTAAATGATGTCGCAGGCGTCCGCCAAAAAAGGAATCTTTCGGACGATTTGGTAGCCCTTGTAGCAATGCTCCTGCATGATGGCCATTTCGTCCTTGGTGAGCTTGGCCGGCTTCCGTAGGATCGAGTCGGGAATGGCCAGTTTGCCAATATCGTGCAGGAAGGCTCCCCGCGCGATCGTCGGAATGTGCTCCGCCGGCAACCCCATGCCCTTGGCGATCGCGATCGTAAACGCGGTCACTCGCCGGGAGTGGCCTTCCGTTTCCGCGTCTTTCATATCCAGCGCGTCGCCCAGTGCTTCTAGCGTCATGTCGTAGGAGCGTTCCAACTCGCGAACCGCCGTCTGCAACTGTTCGGTGCGCGCTTTGACCAGTGATTCTAGGTTCGTCTGGTAGGTGCGGTTCTCCACCTTAAGCCTTCGATTTTCCAGAGCTCGGCTTACCGTGTTGAGCAGTTGCTCGCGCTCGAAAGGCTTCAACAGGTAGTCATAGGCGCCGTTGCGAATGGCCGCGAGCGCTACCGAGATATCATGCACCGCGGTAACCATCACAACCGGCATGTCGGGATATCTTTCCTTGGTGCGCTCGAGCAGGCCGATGCCGTCAAGGTCGGCCATCATCAGGTCCGAGAGCATCAACTCGAACTCTTCCCCGGAGGTAAGAATGGCGAGCGCTTCCATGCCCGAACCGGCTTCTTTGCATGCATATCCGGCGGTGCTGAGCATGGACGCGACAATCTCGCGAATCGGCTCTTCGTCGTCGACAACCAGGATGCGATCAGGCATGACGGTACACCAAAGGCTACTGCCCAGTGTAACTGTTTAGCGAGATTCCGAAAGTAATCATTGAGGTCCGGAAACTGCATCGAGAAACACCGGAAGCATGATATTCAGAACGAAGGAATCCGTACGTCCGCATCCGCATGAGCGCGTCCTTCTGGTCTATCTGGAACTCGGCGGCGAAGCTGGGGATCGCCAAGCCCTCGGCGGCAGAGATCACGCTGCTGATCCTGCTGGGCGCCTCCCTGCTCGCCCTGCGCGCTTTTCGCGAAAATTATCTGAAAATCTGGATTTTGGGCTGGACTGCCCTGCTGGCATCCCGGCTCGCCGAACACTGTTTTGCCGCTAAGATTCCCGCGCCGTTTGATCAGGTCGTGGTGCAGGCCACGTTCGTGCTCGCCGTGGGATTATTGGCCGGGGCGGTATTGCTGTATACGCGCACGCGGGATCTCATTCTCCCGCTGATGGTGATTACGCCCGTGCTTGTCGGGTTTGCCGGAGCGCGAGTGCTGTTGTGGCCCGATTCGCTGCCGCTGCGCGTGGCCGTGGAAGTCAGCTATCGGATCGTGCTGTTGACGGCAGCGCTGGCCCTGCTGCGCGCGCGCCGCGGACGCTGGGAACCGGCGACTTGGCTGCTCGCCCTGTGCTTGCCGCTCCTGCATCTGCCGTGGAGCCCTTTCACCGATGGCCTCCCGCAGGGCGCTTCTATCGGTCTTGAGATTGCCGTCGCGGTCAGCCTGTTGCTGGTCGTGCTGGACCAGGCGCATGCGCGGACGCGCCGGCTGCATGCCGTGCAGGCTATCAGCAGCAGCATTACCAGCGCGCAGCAATACGGCAGCGTGGTCCAGCGGACGCTGGAGGAAGTGAAGCGCGCCCTGCGAGTGCGAGGCGCTTGGTTCCGCCTGCTGGAAGGCGGGCATCTGGTGGCCACGCATGCAACCGGGCTGTCGCCCGAGTTTGTGCGCGATGCGGGATTTGCCGCACCCACGGAAGAAACCGCGAAACTGCTGGCTCAGCCAACTACGAAAGTCTCTACCCCCCAGGAAGCTACCCACGAACCTGAGCAGTGCCTGCATCACGAGAAAATTCGCCAGCTGGTCATCGTTTCCGTCGTCGGCAATAAGGCGCCGCTGGGCATCCTGACACTCGGGCATTCGCGCAGCCGCCAATGGACTCCCGAAGAACTGGAATTCCTGCAGACCTGTGCCAAGCAAGTTGCGCTCGCAGTGGAGAATTTCCGCTTGCTGGAGCAGGTTTTGCGATCGCAGCGGCAGTGGATGAATACTTTCGATTCCATCCACGACATCATTCTGGCGCACGATGCCGGCTATCGAATCATCAAAGCCAATCAGGTTCTGCTGGAACAGCTGCATAAGGCCGCGGCTGACATCGTGGGCAGCAGTTGCGATTCCGTGCTACCGCATACCTTCGGCGACTGGACCGGCTGCCCCTACTGTGCCATGGGCGGAGACGAAGAATTCACCGAAGGCGCCGACCCGTGCTTTGGCGGCTTCTCCGTGGTTTCCACTTCGTCTTACACCGAGCAGGGGAGCCCCCAGAAAGGAACCATTCACGTTGTCCGCGACATTACCGACCGTCGCACAGCGGAAGAAAGATACCGCCTTTTGTTCGAGCAGGTGCAGGAAGGCGTTTACGTGGCCAGCCCTGCCGGCACGCTCATCGATTGCAACGACGCCTTCGTGCACATGCTGGGTTATAGCAACCGTTCCGAACTGCTGGTGATGAACCTGGATTCGGAGATCTGTGTCGATCCCAAGCAGCGCGAGGCGTTCCGCAAAGAAATCGAAGCGCACAACTACGTGCGCAATTTTGAAGTCACCCTGCGCAAGAAAGATGGAACCCTGCTGCTGGCGGCCGAGAGCAGCTTTGCCACGCGCGATTCGACCGGAAACATCGAACGCTACCAGGGATTCGTTCTCGACATGACGGAGAAGCGCCGGGCGGAAGACGAGATGCAGCGGCGCAACCGCGAACTCAACGCGCTGAATGCCATGGCGGTCGTGGCGGCACAATCGTTCGATCTGGACGAAATTCTGAACCTTACCCTTCGGCAGGTGGTCACGCTGTTTGGGGCGGAAAGTGGAACAGTTTATCTTTCCGATACCGACGGTCCTACTTATCGGCGGCGTGCCGCGTGGGGACCGCGCAGCCGCGATCAGGTGCGGGCCGCGGAAATCTCTTTTGCCGAAGGCTTCGGCGACCTGATCATGCGATCGCGCGCCGAAGTGATCACGGCCGAATATCTGCCCCACCTGCCCGCGAAAGTGGCGGATTTCCTGCGATCCGACCTGGAGCGCTCCTGGATCTGGGTGCTGTTCTGGGCGAAAGAGAACCCGGTCGGCATCATGGGATTGTGCAGCCAGTTGGGATACGAATATTCCAGCAACGACGAGAATTTGCTGGTCGCGATCAGCCGCCAACTCGCCACCACGATCGAGAAGGTCCGACTCTACGAAGAAACCTGCCGCGCTTACGAAGATTTGCGCAAGACTCAGGAGCAACTGCTGCAGAGCGAGAAGATGTCAGCCGTGGGCCAGCTGATCGCCGGCGTGGCGCACGAGCTCAACAATCCTCTGACTGCGATCCTGGGCTATGCCCAGCTTCTCGAAACCGAAGGCCTGAACGAGCGCGCGGCGGACTACGTCAGCAAACTATTCAAGCAGGCGCAGCGCACGCATCGTGTCGTGCAGAATCTGTTGTCGTTTGCCCGCCAGCGTAAGCCGCAACGCGATGAAGTGGATATCCGCAAGGTGCTCGACGAAACCCTGGCCCTGCGCGACTACGATCTGAAGATCAACAACATTCAGGTGGAGCGCGACGTGCCCACCGAACCGGCGATGGTGATCGCTGACCCCCATCAGATCGAGCAGGTGTTCCTCAATATCATCAACAACGCGGTGGACGCCATTCTGGAAACACGGCGCACCGGCAAGCTGAAGATCAGTATCGCGAGCCAGGGCGGGCACGTCTCGACCAAATTCGCGGATGATGGCGCGGGAATCAAAGACCCCAAGCGCATTTTTGACCCCTTCTACACCACTAAAAGCGTCGGTAAGGGTACGGGTTTGGGCCTGAGCATCTGCTATGGAATTGTGAAGGAGCACGGCGGCGACATCATGGCCACCAACAATCCGGAAGGTGGCGCGGTGATTGAGGTGAAATTACCCGCCGTGGCCGGAGCTGCCCCGGAAGTGGAAGTCCCCAAGCCCGCGCCCCGCCTGCATGAGGGAGCGATCCACGGGCGAGTGCTGCTGGCCGAAGAAGAAGAGGCCGTGCTGGAATTCGAACGCGATGTTCTGACGGGTGCCGGCGCCGCAGTAGTGACCGCCAGGACCGGACAGGACGTGAAGACTCGCCTGCTTTCCGAACAGTTTGACGCTGTCATCATGAACGGCAAAATGCCCGACCAGTGGACCGCCAAGGAATCTTTTCCGTGGCTCAAGGAAAATTGTCCGGGCATGCAGGGGCACATTCTTTACACATTCTCCACCGGGGTCGAGCCCACCGACGGGCGCACTTTCCTGCAGGAAAACAACGTTCCCTACCTGGTAAAGCCCTTCGAAGTAGCAGAACTGATCAGCCAGGCGCGGAAGTTGTTGCAGAAGGCCCAGGCCGCCGGCGCGGGCGCCGACTAGAAATTCCAGAACTCATTCCAGTTGGTTACGACTAGAAAAGCGCAAAGGGGGCTCCCTGACACCCCCTCCTCACACCGACCTGAATCACGGACATCGCAGGTCATGCGCTTCTGGCACCTACTTCTTGGCCATCGTGTGGAACTCTTTCGGCTGGCTTTCTGTTCCCGTGCCGGTTCCCTTGCCTTGCCCGGTCTCGACCCTGTAGTAGTACGTGGTGTTCGGTTTCAGGTTCTTGATCCATACCGTGTGGTTGTAGCCTTGGGCATCTTTCGTGCCGCCCCAGGGTTCTTCAGCGGTTTCGTTCAAGGCGTTGGGGCTGGTTCCGTACTTCACAATGCTGCTACCGGGCTCGTCGGTAGACCATGAGATTTCGGCCACCGTCTCGGTCGTCTTCTTCACGTCAGGGCCCTGGGTAATGCGTTCGGCTGGTGATTTGGTTTGCGCCCAGGCTGCCATCGTGAAGAACACCAGCAGCAGGGGAGCAATCGCTAGCGTGATCCTTTTCATACGTCAAACCCTCCAAATGGGAAACGGTACGACACAGCGGCGCGTCATTCAGATGACATTTCCTATTGGCAGGGATGGCGGGAGAACGAAGTGACAGTTGCGGAATTGCCTGAAAACGAGGCCGCGACAAGGATTTAGGCTCGGCTTTACCATTCTGGGCTCACCCATGGTGCCAACTTAAGTTACACTTCTGCTTGCATTTATCCCGCGAAACGCACACTTCCTCGTTTTGCCTTGGTTTAGACTAAAGACAGCCCTCATGTCCCAATTCGTCCACCTGCACCTGCACACCGACTATTCCCTGTTAGATGGCGCCTGTGACGTCGAAAAACTCTGCCAGCGCGTGCAGGAACTGGGCATGCCCGCGGTCGCCATGACCGATCACGGCAACATTTTTGGCGCGGTGCACTTCGTCAATGCGGCGCACAAGCATGGCGTCAAGCCCATCGTCGGCTGCGAACTCTACGTCTGCAAGAAAGACGACCACAGAATCGAGCGCACGCCGCCGGATGGCGATACCTACAATCACCTCCTGGTCCTGGCCGAAAACGAAGAAGGCTACCGCAACCTCGTCAAGATCACCTCTGAAGCCTCGCTCCACGGCTTTTACTACAAGCCGCGAGTGAGCAAGAGATTTCTGGCGGAGCATTCCCGCGGGCTGATCGGCCTTTCCGGGTGCCTTAAGGGCGAAGTGGCTGAACGCCTGACGGAAGGCAATTACGAAGCAGCCCGAACCGCGGCCGGAACCTTCACCGACATCTTCGGCAAGGATCGCTTCTTTCTCGAAATTCAGGATCAGGGGCTGGCGATGGAGCACCGCATCCATCCGGGCCTCCTCCAGTTGGAAAAGGATCTCGGCCTGCCGCTGGTCGCCACCAACGACAGCCACTATCTCTGCGAAGACGACGCCCATGCGCAGGACGTTATGGTCTGCATTCAGACCGGCAAGTCGATCCGCGATACGGCACGCATGAAGTTCGACGGCACGCAGTTTTTCGTCAAGAACTACGACGAAATGTACCGTGTGTTCAAGGACCATCCTGAAGTACTTACGCGGACGCTCGATATCGCCGAGCGCTGCAGCCTGCGGCTGGAGAAGGTCGCAAACCCGTTCCCCGAATTTGAAGTCCCGCCCGGCTACACCATCGACAGCTACTTCGTCCACGTCACGCGCCAAGGTTTCGCGCGCCGGCTGGAGACCTTACGCCCGCTGAGCCAACAAGGCAAGCTGAAGCATTCGATCACGGACTACGAGCAGCGTCTGGAGCGCGAGCTAGGCATCATTCAGCAGATGAAGTTCCCAGGATATTTCCTGATCGTTTGGGATTTCATTCGCTACGCCAAGGAACACAGCATCCCTGTGGGACCGGGCCGCGGATCGGCTGCGGGATCCCTGGTCTCCTACGCTCTGGGCATTACCGACATTGATCCTCTGCAGCACGAGTTGCTGTTCGAGCGCTTTCTGAATCCCGAGCGCGTGTCCATGCCTGATATCGACATCGATTTCTGCATGAACCGCCGCGGCGAAGTCATCGACTACGTTACCCAGAAATACGGACGCGACAATGTGGCGCAGATCATCACCTTCGGCACGATGGCCGCCAAGGCCGCGATTAAAGACGTCGGCCGCGCTATGGACATTCCGTATGCCGACGTCGACCGCATCGCGAAGATGGTCCCGACGCAGCTCAACATCACGCTCGACCAGGCCATTGAAGATTCGCCGCAGCTGAACGAGGCCTACGAAAAAGACACGCAGGTGCGCGAGTTGCTCGACACCGCGCGCAAGCTGGAAGGGCTGGTGCGCAATTCGGGAGTGCACGCAGCCGGCGTAGTGATTTCTCCGCGCCCTCTAACCGAACTGGTGCCGCTGCACAAGACCAAGAATGACGAAATCGTCACCGCCTTCGACATGGTCGCCATCGAAAAAATGGGCCTGTTGAAGATGGACTTCCTCGGGCTGACCACGCTGACCATTCTGACCGATGCGCTCAAGCTGATCGCCCAGACGCGCGGCGTAACGCTCACGCTCGACGACATCCCGCTGCAGGATGACGAAACCTATCGCGAGGTCTTCCACAAAGGCCTGACCTCGGGGGTGTTCCAGTTTGAATCGCACGGCATGCGCGATGTGCTGCGCAAGTACCAGCCCAATTCCATTGAAGATCTCACGGCTCTCAACGCGCTCTATCGTCCAGGCCCGATCCAGGGCGGCATGATTGACGACTTCGTCGACCGCAAGCACGGCCGCAAGAAAGTCGAATACGAACTGCCGGAGCTGAAAGAGATTCTCGAAGAGACGCTGGGCGTGATCGTGTATCAGGAACAGGTGATGCAGATCGCCAACCGGCTGGCGGGATACTCCCTGGGTGAAGCCGACCTGCTCCGCCGCGCCATGGGCAAGAAGAAAGCTGAAGAGATGGCCCAGCAGCGCGAGCGCTTTGTGGAAGGCGCCGCGCAAAGAAAGTTCCCGCCGAAAAAGATCGAGAAGATTTTCGATTTGATGGCGCAATTCGCCGGGTACGGATTCAACAAGTCCCACTCCGCGGCCTACGCCTTGCTCGCCTATCACACCGCTTATCTGAAGACGCATTACCCGGTCGAGTTCATGGCCGCGCTGCTTACGTCCGTTACGGGATCGACGGATGACGTGGTCAAGTACATCAACGAGTGCCGGGAAATGGGCATTGCGGTGGAGGCCCCCGATATCAATGTCTCCGACGCCAACTTCACGCCGCATGGTGAATCGATCCGCTTCGGCCTCGCCGCGGTGAAGAACGTCGGCGGCAATGCGATCGAATCGATCGTTGCCGGCCGCAAAAAGCTTGGCAGCTTCAAGACCATTTTCGATTTCTGCGAAAACGTCGATCTGCGGCTGCTCAACAAGCGCGTGGTTGAATCACTGATCAAGAGCGGCGCCATGGACTCGCTGGGCCGTCGTGCCCAGTTGATGGCCGTCCTCGAAAAGGCCATGGACCAGGCACAAAAAGTCCAGCGTGACGTCGAATCCGGCCAGCACGGCCTCTTTGGCGTATTCCAGGAAGAGGGCGCCGAAGCCAACAATCACAAATTGCCCAACACTCCGGACTGGGACGAGCACACCCGGCTCACTGCGGAGAAGGAAATCCTGGGCTTCTTCATCAGCGGACATCCGCTTGAGAAATACAAAGACAAGCTGCAGGATCTGCAGGCGCTGAACGTGGAAGAGCTGGCAGCGATGACTCGATCGACAGGCAAAGACGAGACCATCGTTACCGCTGGCATCATCAGCAACGTGCGTGTGCTCAAGTCGAAGCGCGGCGACTTCTACGCCCAGGCCAACCTCGAAGACATGTCGGGTTCGATCGACATGATCGTCTTCCCCGAGGCCTTCAAGAGAATCGGCGAAAAAGTCAAGCTCGAAGTGCCGGTGCTGGTGAAGGCAGGTGTTCGCATCGAAGAGGGCGCGAATCCAAAAATTACCGCTGCCGAAATCATGCCGCTCGAAGAGGCTAAGGTTCCCCTTCCCCGCGCGATCCGGGTGCGCGTGCCCCTCGAAACCTCGGCCGAATCCACGATCGACAACCTCCACACTCTCTTTCTGGAACGCAAGGGCGAGGCTAAAGTGTTATTTGACGTGGAGCGGCAGGGAGATTTCATGGTCGTGATGGAGGCAGAAGGCTATAATGTGCTTCCAGACCGCACCTTCATCGCCAGGGTCGAACAATTGTGCGGGCGCGGCAGTGTTCGCATCATCAGCTGACTTCAAGCTCATTTAAAGCATGGCAGCCACCGAAAAAGCGCAGCAGGAACTGGAGCAAATCGAGCGGCAAGTGGCGGAGTTGGAGTCGAACGGCTCCGACGACGCGACCCGCCGCCAAATTGCAAAACTCCAGGACCGCATCGAAATGCTCCGTCTTGAGATGAGCGCGCCTCCCACCGCCTGGCAGAGAACGGAATTGGCGCGCCATCCGCAGCGGCCGCAATCTCTCGACTACATCGAGCGCATCTTTGCAGATTTCAGCGAGATTCACGGCGACCGCGGCTTCGGCGACGATCCGGCGATTGTCTGCGGTATGGCCCGTTTTCATGGCGACGAAGTCCTGGTCGTCGCCACGCAAAAGGGCCGCGATATGAAGCAGCGCGTCTATCGCAACTTCGGCACGCCGCATCCGGAAGGCTATCGCAAGGCGCTTCGCGTGATGCATATTGCCGAAAAGTTCAAGCGCCCGGTGTTCACTCTGATCGATACCGACGGTGCCTATCCCGGCATTCACGCCGAAGAGCGCGGCCAAGCCGAGGCGATCGCCCATAACCTCCGGGAGATGGCCCGCCTGGAAGTGCCGATAATCGCGACCGTCATCGGCGTCGGCGGCAGCGGCGGAGCCTTGGCGATTGCTGTTGCCGACCGCGTGCTCATGATGGAGAACTCTATTTACTCGGTCATCTCTCCCGAAGGCTGCGCTGCCATCATGTGGCGCGACGCCTCGAAAAAAGAGTTGGCCGCCGAAGCCATGCGCATCACCGCGACTGACCTTGAAGAACTCGGCTGCATCGACGACATCGTTCCTGAGCCCGAAGGCGGAGCCCATCGCGATCACGAAGCTGCCGCCGCCCTGCTCGATGCCAGCCTGCAGAAGCATTACGCCGCATTGCAGAAGATCCCCCCTGCCGAATTGGTCGTAGCACGATATAATAAGTTCCGCAGCATGGCCCAGTTCTTCAAAAGTGAAGCGTGAGCCCGCGGACCTTCTTCTCGTTTCACATCAGGTTCCTCTCGGCTCTGGACGGGCAATAGGCGCGACCGAACCCGTGCCGCCGCCGTATAATGCACATGTTTCCTCCTCCGCACTCATAACTCCGGGCCAGCGCATACTGCCCGTGAATCGAAGGAAGGTGTAGGGATGGCCACCACCGATGTCGTGCCCCGGGGATCGACCGGCGGCATGGGGCAGAAGCGGATCGTCAATGACATGAGCATTCAGGTCGCGACGGTCAACGGCTCCGGCTCACAAAGTTCAAACACAGTTTTATTGCGCAGCATTTTCCAGATGGGCGTGCCGGTTTCGGGGAAGAATATGTTCCCCTCGAACATTGCTGGACTTCCCACCTGGTACACGATCCGGGCCAACAAGAATGGTTACATTGCGCGCAAGAAGGAAATAGATTTCCTGGTCGCGATGAACCCGGAGACGGCCACCGAAGACACGATGGCGCTGGCCCCCGGTGCTTCGGTCTTGTATGACGAGCCGCTGGCGCTGCACAAGTTGCGCAATGATCTGATCTTCTATTCGGTTCCTTACGACAAGCTGGTCGCTGCCGTTTGTCCGGAGGCCAAGCTGCGCAAGCTAGTGAAGAACATGGTGTACGTGGGCGTGGTGGCGAGCCTGCTCACCATCGACATGGCCGAGGTGGAGAAGGCGATCCGCAAGCAGTTCGCCACGAAAGCCAAGGCGGCAAATCTGAATCTCGCGGCGGCGCAGGCTGGCTTCGAATACGCCAAGGCAAACTTGCAGAAGCGCGGCGTGTTCTACATCGAGCGCATGGATAAGACCGCAGGCAAGATCATCGTCGACGGCAACTCCGCCGCGGCGCTCGGCTGCATGTTCGCCGGATGCACCGTTGTGACCTGGTATCCGATCACGCCCTCGTCTTCGCTGGTCGAGACCATGATCGAATACATGAAGGAATACCGCATCACTCCGGATGGGAAGGCTACCTTCGCCATTGTCCAGGCAGAAGACGAACTAGCCGCCATCGGCATGGTGATCGGCGCCGGCTGGGCAGGCGCGCGCAGCATGACGGCGACCGCCGGCCCGGGCATTTCGCTGATGTCGGAATTCGCTGGTTTGGCCTACTACGTCGAGGTTCCTGGCGTGATCTGGGACATTCAGCGTGTCGGTCCGTCCACCGGGCTGCCCACGCGCACCTCGCAGGGCGACATTCTTTCGACGGCGGTGCTTTCCCATGGCGACACCAAACACATCATGCTCATTCCCTCTTCCGTCGAGGAATGCTTCACCATGGCGACGGAGGCTTTCAATCTGGCTGAGCAGTTCCAGACACTCGTGTTCGTGATGTCGGACCTCGACCTCGGCATGAATAACTGGATGTCGGACCCGTTCCCCTATCCCAAGACGCCGATCAAGCGCGGCAAAGTTCTGAGCAAGGAAGACCTCGACCGGCTCGGCGGCTTTGCGCGCTACAAGGACGTCGACGGCGACGGCATTGGCTATCGCACGCTGCCCGGCACTCCGCATCCGGCGGCGGCGTACTTCGCCCGCGGCAGTGGCCACAATGAGAGGGCGCAATACAGCGAGCGCGCCGACGATTTCGAGAACAACATGGAGCGCCTGAACCGCAAGTTTGAGACGGCGCGCTCCTTCGTTCCCCGCCCCGAGGTCACCAAAGGCAACGATGCGAAGATCGGCATCATCGGTTACGGAACCTCGCATTGGGGCATCACCGAGAGCCGCGATCAACTGCGCGACGAATACGGCATCGAAACCGACTATCTCCGGCTGCGGGCCTACCCTTTCACGCGGGAGGTCCACGATTTCATTGAGCAGCACGAGCGCATCTACGTCGTCGAGCAGAACCGTGACGCGCAGATGCTCAGCCTGCTCAAGCTGGATCTGAAGCCCGAACTGATCACGCGCCTGCGCAGCCTCGCGCACATTACCGGACTGCCGCTCGATGCGCGGTCCATCACCGACGAACTGACCAGCATGGAGGGCAAGTAGATGTCGAGCACTACGGTTGAGCCCGGTGCAGCCGGGCCGAAGACGAATCGCATTGGCCTCACCGTCATCGAGTACAAGGGCGGAAAGACCACCCTGTGCGCTGGCTGCGGTCACAATGCCATTTCCGAGCGCATCATCGAAGCCATGTACGAAATGGGCGTCGAGCCGGAATTTGTAATCAAGCCCAGCGGCATTGGCTGTTCGTCGAAAGCGCCGGCCTACTTCATGAGCCGCTCCCACGCCTTCAATGCCGTGCACGGACGCATGCCTTCGGTCGCGACCGGCGCCTTGCTGGCGAATCGCAAACTGATTTGCATCGGTGTGAGCGGAGACGGCGATAGCGCATCCATTGGCATCGGTCAATTCGTGCACCTCATGCGCCGCAATCTGCCCATCATCTACATCATCGAAGACAACGGCGTCTACGGCCTGACCAAGGGCCAGTTCTCCGCGACTGCGGATCTCGGCTCGAAGCTGAAGAGCGGCGTGCTCAACGATCTTCCGCCGATCGACACCTGCGCGCTGGCCATTCAACTCGGCGCGACCCTGGTCGGGCGCTCATTTTCCGGCGACAAACGCCAGCTCAGCGCCATGCTCAAGGCCGCGATTGCGCACAAGGGCACGGTCATGCTCGACGTAGTTTCGCCCTGCGTCACTTTCAACGATCACGAAGGCTCGACCAAGTCCTACAAGTACGTGAAGGAGCACGAAGAGACGCTGCAGGACGTCAGCTTCGTCCCGCACTTCGAGGACATCAATGTGGAGTACGATGCCGGATCGACCGTCGATGTCACCATGCATGACGGCTCGCATCTGCGCCTCCGCAAACTCGAAGAAGATTACGATCCCACCAACAAGGTTCACGCCATCACGCGCCTCACCGAAGCGCACGATAAAGGCGAAGTGCTGACCGGCGTGTTCTATGTGAACCCGCAGGCGCCGAACTTCATCGAGATGCTGAACGTGGTCGACCAGCCTCTGGCCACTCTGCCCGATTCAATGACCCGGCCGGGACAGGAAGTACTCGACGCGGTGATGGAAGAATTGCGCTAACGTCTTAACCGAGCCGCGGGCCGCATCGCTGCTTTCCCATGCGCATTCTTCTCATCGGCGGGAATGGCTTCATTGGACGATTCCTGGTTCCCGCTTTGCAGCGGCAAGGACACTCGCTAGCCCTTTTTCATCGGGGCGAGCCGACGACCGTGCCTACGGGCGTCGAAAACATTCGCGGGGATCGCAACCAACTTCAGGCCAGCGCTCGGGAACTGAAAAAGTTCGCTCCCGAAGTGGTGATCGATCTGATTGTCAGCTCGGGTTCGCAAGCGGAAGATCTGATGAACACCTTCCGCGGCTCAGCGGGCCGTGTTGTCCTGCTCAGCAGCATGGACGTTTACCGGGCCATTGCCATTTTGCACGGCACCGAAGACGGTCCATTGGAGCCCCTGCCGTTGACCGAAGAGTCGCCATTGCGGCGAAGTCTGCATCCCTACACACCCGCAATTCTTCAAGGTCTCCGAAAGACGTTCGCCTGGGTCACGGATGATTACGACAAAATACCCGCGGAACGCGTCGTGATGAATGACCCAGAGCTTCCCGGTACAGTACTTCGCCTGCCCATGATCTATGGTCCCGGCGATCGCTTGCATCGCTTTTATCCCATCGCGAAGCGCATTTCTGACGGACGTCGCCACATTCTTTTTGCCGACAAGCTGGCGGCCTGGCGCTCGCCGCGTGGCTATGTCGAGAACGTCACTGCCGCGATTGCGCTGGCCGCGACCGACTCCCGCGCGGCTGGACGCATCTATAACATTTGCGAGGAGCCTGCATTCAGCGAACTGGAGTGGGCGCAGAAGATTGCGGCCGAGATGCAGTGGAAGGGAGAGTTTGTCACCTTGCCGGCTGAACGGACGCCAGTTCATCTTCTCCGGCCGGGGAACGCGGCGCAGCATTGGACGGCCAGTTCCGCGCGGATTCGCACAGAGTTGGGATATCAAGACCCTGTTGGGCTCGGGGAAGCCATTCGCGAAACGATCCGGTGGGAGCTGGAGAACCCGCCCGCGCTGCAGTTCGCCCCAGCTTTCGATTATGCCGCGGAAGACGCAGCCGTTGCCGACCGGACTTAAAACGCGATCTAGGCGCTCTTCCGCTTCGGCTCTCCGCTGTGTTCCGGATTCTGTCCCGGTTCGGGGAAATCCGAGTCCGCATCCTTCAGCATGGGATCCTGATCGCGATGCCCGAGTTGTCCCTGCAAGCCGGCGTTGCCCTCGCCCTTGTGGTCTTCGGTCTCGATCGCGCCCTTTTCAAGATCCTGATCCGGTTCATTATGAGCCATGATTCCACCTTTACGATGAAGTCAGGGGGAGCCGAACAGATGACGATAATAGCGCCGCCCCTCAAAAACAGTTTATTCTTGGCCCTGCTGGAATAAAATACTCTTTACTTGGGAAAGGTCAGGCGGAACTCAGGTATGAAAAAGTTTTTCTTGTTTCTGTTGCTCTGCACCGTCTCCAGCACGTTCGCGCTGGCCGACACGCCACACGCTTCGCTGACCTACGTCAGACGCTCGCATCACAAGGTGCAGCGGCATCACGCCCACAAGGCCGCGAAACACAAGGCTCCGAAGCGGAAATACCACACGGTTTAACAACGGAGATCTATTCGCTCTCGCCGTCCATTCCTGAGGAGCGAGAAATGGTTCCGCGGGTGGAAACTCCCAGCTTCCGCAGCCGCTCCCGCGCCTGCAGGGCCTCAGGGGAATGCGGGTAGCGCGCTACGACGTGGCGCAACTCTGAGACGCCGTCGTCCTGCTTGCCCAGTTCGATGAGCGCGAAGCCTTTCTTCAGCTGCGCTGCGGCCGCCTTATTGCCGCTGGGAAAGTTCTGCAATACCTGGTCGTAGCTTTGCACCGCCTGCTGGTAGTTGCCGGCCTTGAACTGGATCTCTCCTAGATAGTAATAGGCGTTCCCGGCGAGATCGGTGTTGGGATAGAACTTGATGTAATCGGAAAATTCCTGTGACGCCAGATCGCTTTTGCCGCCGGTGTAGTCGCGCACACCGTTCTGATAAAGCACATCCGGAGGCGGAGCCTGCGCTGCCGCCTGCTGCGCCGCTTGTTGCTGCGCCTGCTGGGCCTGGATGCTCTGCTGTGACGACTGCATGTCTTCGAGCTGTTTCGTGACCTTGGCCAAGCGCACCTTGATTTCGTCGAGCGTGTCGTTCAGCGCCTGGATCTGGCTCGAAAGCTGCTCCGTCTTCCCTCCGACGTCACCTTGCTGCTTTTGCAAGGTGGCCTGCAGCCCGTTGAGGGCGTTGGCCAGTTTGTTGACGGCGTCGGTATCTTTTTCGACCAGGCTGTTCATGACGCCCATGCGCTCGTCGAAACTGCGCTGCATGGCGGTCATCTGCTCTTGCAACTGCTGCACCTGCGTCTGCAGTTGAATGATCTCCTTGCTGACGCCCCAGGCCGGAGCCGCGCTCAGCCAGACCATCGACAGCAATGCCACCCAAATCACAATACGATGTTGTTTCATAAGGAATTCCCTGTAAGTTTAGATGCCATGATTTCCCCGCAGGCTGGGGTGATTCCGAGCCGATAAGGCCGCCGGTACCGGAAGATACACCGGGGCTAGGCAACCCTTTTGAGGAACTGCAGGGGACGCGCGGACGCGTCCCCCGCATGCTTACTTCTGATAAACAAAGTGGCCGCGGCGGTTCTGCTGCCAGCAAGCTTCGTTGCTTTCCGTGCAGAACGGTTTTTCTTTGCCGTAGCTGATGGTCTTGACGCGGCTTGCGTTCACCCCGGCCGCGGTCAATGCGCTCTTCACCGAACTGGCGCGCTGGTCGCCCAGAGCCAGGTTGTATTCGGTAGAGCCGCGCTCGTCGCAGTGCCCTTCAATCGTCACGTTGATGTTCGGGTGCTGATTGAGGAACTGAGCATCGGCCTGGATCGACGCCTGCTGGTCGCCACGAATATCCGACTTGTCATAATCAAAGTAAACGTCCTTGATGTTCTGGCTGAACAAGTCTTCGTCGCTCACAGTCGGCGTTGGAGGCGGCGGAGGCGCAGGCGCGGGAGTGACCGTAAGCCGCGCCGTGGCTTCCTGAGTACCGCCCGACCCTTTGGCTACCAGGTGATAGGTCGTGGAGTCGGTCGGCGATACGGATTGCGATCCATTGGGCTGCACCGCGCCGATGCCGTCAATCGAGACGTCGGTAGCGTTGCTGGTCTGCCAGGTCAACGAGGCAGACTGTCCCGCCTGAATCGAACTGGGATTCACCGCGATTGAAGCTGTTGGTGCCGGCGGCGGCGGCGGTGGTGGCGGCGGTGGCGGGGCGGCCTTCTTCTTACAACCCCCAAGTGCAAGGAAAGCGCATAGTGCAAGCGTTAAAAACAACCACTTCAAGTTGTAATGCTTCACTTTTATTCCTCCTGCGATCCCTGGGACGGGATCAGACGAAGTTATTCGGGTTAATGACATAGGTACTATTTCCAACTCCAGTTCGGTTGCGAATTACGTCCCGTGAAAGTCAATTGCTGGACCTTGCTGTCATCGGCCAGCATGCTCCAGATCTGCAAACTCCCGGAGCGGTTCGACTGAAACACAATATGCCGTCCATCGGGCGACCACGATGGAAAATCATTGCGTCCACCGTCATGTGTCAGCTGCACCCACTGCTTGCTGGCGATGTCCATCAAATAAAGATCCGAAGCGCCCGGCTCCCCGGGACCATACTTTCGAACCCAGGCAAACGCCAGAAACTGCCCGTTCGGCGCCCAATTCGGCGACACGGCATATCCCTGATCGGTCATGCGCTGCTGGTTCGTACCATCCGCCTCCATCGTGTAGATCTGGGGCAGGCCGGTGCGTCCGCTGACGAACGAAATTTGCCCGTTGGTTTTGCGGTTCCACACCGGTGAAACATCAGGGCCTTTATCGGTTGTCATCCGACGTGGATTGGCGCCGGACGAATCGGCCACGTAGATTTCAGGATCGCCGCCGCGCGACGACGAGAACGCAATCCGAGTACCGTCACCCGACCACGCCGGCGATAGGTTGGTGCCCCCCATCCGGGGGAAGGTCACCATCCGGTTCAGTTCGACGGAGTACATCATGATCTCCCACCCGCTCTTCGTCAGGGCGCTGAATGCCAACCGGGTGCCGTCAGGCGAAATGCGAGGTGACAACGCAATCGAACCGAGATGCGTGAGCTGGTGCTGGTTCGAGCCATCGTAATCCATGGCCCAGATTTCCTTGTGGCCGCTGCGATCGCTGACAAAGTAAATCTGGGTCTCCGCGATCCCGGGGATGCCGCCCCCCAGCCGGAAAATAATCTCGTCGGCGAACTTGTGCGCCATCATCCGCGCGGCCGCGTCACTGGCCGTGTCCGCATATTGCTTGCCCAGAACTTGCGGGTTCTGAGTGTTCTTCACGTCATAGAGCCAGCCCTGCACGGTGAGCCGCCCGCCCACGACCCCGAGGTTGCCGAACGCCAGCATTGCCGCATTCGGCGGAGGCGCATTCCACGCGATGAAATTCACCTCTGGCGGCTGTCCCGGCACTTGCAGCGGGTAGAAACTCTTCGACACAAGTTCCACCACGCCGGAAACATCAAGATCGTTCCACAGCGTGTCGTTGAAGGTCTTCGACAGATTTGCGTTCTGAGGATCGCTGGTCGACGGCTTGAAATCGGGAACCGCCAGCCGGACCTTTTCTACTCCCAAGCTGGTCCCCGTTTTCACCCAATCCTGCGCTGAAGCTAGCTTGGGTAAGAAGCAGGCAAAAATCAGGACGAGAGTCTGTATCAGGAAAGGTAACCTGCGTTGCCGCTGCCGAAAGGTCGATCTAGCCGGCTGGTCCATCCGCGTGGGAGACAAAATTTTCGGGTTCACTACTATGGTATTCGGATAGGAATTGCTTAGCAACATCTTCTCCATCGTTATTATGGTTTTTCCTTGATTAGATGTTCCATTCTGCGCCTTCTCGACTCACTTTATGGTAATTGCGTACCCAAGTAATTACCGGACCAAAGGTTCATAGTCCTATTTCTTGTAATCGAACCAATACTCGACCGAGATCTTGTTTCCCGGATAATCCGGAGGCAACGGTCCAAACGTGTCAATGCGTTGCAGGGCGCGCACCGCCGAAATATCCAATGATGGAACCCCGCTGGACTGCTCCACCCGCACGTTTGCGGGATGGCCGTCGCGGGCTACGTCAAATGTGATGTAAACCCGCTGTGCATTCGTGATTCTGGGATCGACCTCGTACTTGAGCCAGTTCTCCGAGACCTTCTGCTGAATCACGCGCACATACCACGCATATTTCGTGCCGAAATCTCCGCCGCCCCCTGTGATTCCAAATCCGCCCTTCGCGCCGGCTGCGCTAAACGTCCCGTAAGGGCCGCTGACCGGACCGCCCTCCCCGAACGCCACTTGGTTGCTTTCGGGCTCGGGTTCGGCTGGCGTGCTCTTCTTAGTGATGGTCTCCTGCTTTTTCTTCGGCTTGATCTTGGTGTTCTTGCCCTGAATCTCGATCGCATCCGGCGCTTTCTCTTCGATCTTGGGCTGCGATTGGGTGATTCCTTTCGACTCGTTAGCCAGCACATTCTGCGTCTGTGCCGGATTCGCAGGCAGAGGCACCGTGCTCACCAGCGTAGCGCCGATCGCGTCCCCGCCCCCGCCTGAGCCCCACCCTTCTCCGCTCGTATGCATGAACACCGTAGAGTAGATCAGCAGAAAAACCGTGACCCCGACATGCAGTCCCGCCGACCACGCCAGCGCGCGTCCCCAGTGGTCATGCTCGAAATAGATATCAGCGCTTGCTGCCATTTTGTTCTAGCGGCTGCGTCACAATGCTGACGTTGGCGAATCCGGCCTGCTTCACCGCGTCCATCACCGTGGCGAAGGCGCCAAAGGGAACGTTCTCGTCGGCCCGCACAAAAATCGACTGGGTGCGCGGATCGCGAATCTTCTGCCGCAGCTTCGTCCCGATTTCATTGATGTTGATGGCGGTGCTCCCCAGAAACACCCTCTGATCTTTATTGATCGTGATCACCAGCCGCTCTTCGGTAATTTCTTTGACCGTCCGCGTTTTCGGCACACTGACATCAATGCCCGACTGCAGCACCGGCGCGGTCACCATGAAGATGATCAGCAGCACCAGCACGACGTCGACCAGCGGAGTGATGTTGATGTCGGCCAGCGCAGTCTGGGTTCGTCCGTTGGAGGCGGTGAATGCCATCAACGCCTCACTTCCACGGGAACCTGCGCCTGGCTGTTCTCGACGGCATTCAGCACTTCGAGGGCAAAGTCGTCGCTGCGCGCCGCAAACTCGCGAATGGATGCGCCGATCAGGTTATAGGCGATCACGGCTGGAATCGCGGCGGCCAATCCGGCGGCGGTCGTGATCAATGCTTCGGAGATGCCGGGCGCTACTGCACGCAGCGTGGCCGCGCCCGCCGTTCCCAGCCCGTGGAAGGCGTCAATGATTCCCCACACCGTGCCGAACAGTCCGACAAACGGCGTCACCGCGGCGGTAATGGCCAGCCACGGGAGGTTTCGCTCAAGGCGGGTGATGCCTTCCGATGCGCCGATCTGCATGCCACGCTGAATCGCCACCACGTTCCGCAGCGTGCCCGTATTGGCGGCTTGCCGCCGATACTCTTCATACCCGCCTTCGAACACGCCCACCAGCGGACTCGGCTTGAATTGTTCGGCCACTGCGGCGATATCCTGCAGGCGCTGCGCTTTCCGGAACGCGCGCACAAATCGCCCGCTCTGCGCCCGAGCCCTCCTTAGCAGGCTCCACTTGGTCAGGATGATGGCCCACGAGATCAGGCTGAATACCAGCAGCGCAAGCAATACCAGCTTGGCAACCGGGCCGCTGTTGGAGATCATGTCGACGATTTCGCCGCCGACGAACACTGCCAGCAAGGGGAAAAAATGCATCGGTTTTTAGGAGAACGCCTGTTGGAATTATAGATGAATAACCCCGCGGAATTTCCCACATGTACCCCATCCGCCAACTCAGATGTGCCATGCACGAATCGTTATCGTGCGTCGATGCTTGTGGATTCCGCGTGAGCAACTGGCGCCGCAGTTTTATGAATGATCCCCTGCAACTCGCTGCAGAGCGCTCGGGTCGCGCGCCGGCTGTTGCGCGCCAACTCGATCAAGCGTCCCCACAGCCGTGGACGCACGGCCGCAAACATCGCAAACCGCGCCTTAAGAAAGCGGCCATCGGCATCGACAAACCGCTCTGTGCTCGGAAACTCAAATTCCAACGCGTCGGAGATCGCCTTGATGGCGGCGAACTCGACTCCCCGCGCCTGGGCCGCCCGCGCTACCGCGGAAGCTTCCATGTCCACGGCCTGTGCTGCGAAGGATTCGCGCAGCGTCTGCTTCTGGGCAGGGCTGGCCACACCGGCAACCGTGACCAGGATTCCTTCACCGCCCGCCACCGCAACGCTGCTGCCATCCCGAACGTCGATGATCCGCGACGGACGCAACACTTGGCCGATGCCGATTGCCGGATCGAGCGCACCCGCATAGCCCACGGAGTACACGATGGACGGCTGGTAGAGCACGATCAGTGCCTCGGCCGCGCGCCGTGCCGCTTCGGCGCCGATACCGCCGCAGACAACTACGGTTTCATCGCGTTCAAAAAAAAGAAAGTCCCGCCCGCTGTGCTGTCGATCCGTTGTGTGCCAGCCTTTGACCAGCGGCCGCACCTCGCGCTCCAGCGCGGCCACGATGGCGACTCTAGACATATCCGTTGGTCCGAAACCATTCCACCGCGCGCCGCAAGGCATCTTCGACGGGCACGATCTTCCATCCCAACTCGCGCTCGGCCTTGTCGGAGCTGGCAAACATTTTCTTCTTGCCCATGCGGACCGTGTCCACCGTGGCGCGAGGTTCGCGGTTCAACATGCGTCCCGTAATCGCCTCGTCAACCACGCCAGCCGCAAACGCAAAAATGTATGGCAATTTCAGCTTGGGCGAGGGCAGCCCGGTGATGTTGCCCAGCTTGTCGAGAATTTGCTTCAGCGTGAGATTCTCTCCGCCCAGGATGTAGCGCTCGCCCGATCTTCCCTTTTCGAACGCAGCCACGTGACCGCGCGCGCATTCCCTGACGTCCACCAAGTTCAATCCGGTTTCGACGTAAGCAGGAAACTTGCGCTTCAGGAAATCGACGACGATGCGTCCGGTCGGAGTCGGTTTCACATCCTGCTCGCCAACCGGCGTCGTGGGATTCACGGTTACGACCTGCATTCCGTTGCGCCCGGCATTGAGCGCGATCTGTTCAGCCATGAACTTCGACCGCTTGTAGTGGCCAATCATGTCGGCCAGCGAAACCGGCGAGTCCTCGTCGGCAGGGTGCCCGTCGCCCTGAAACCCGATCGTGGCTACGCTCGATGTGTAAACCACGCGCCGTACGTCATTCTTGCGTGCCGCCTCCAGCATGGCGCGAGTGCCTTCGACGTTCGACCGATACATTGAACTGGGATCCCGCACCCACAGCCGGTAGTCGGCGGCCACATGAAACACCGTGTCGCAGCCCGCCATGGCCTTTTCGAGGGACGCCGCATCGCGCAGATCGCCGGTGGCAGTCTCAGCTTTGAGTCCTTCAAGATTTTTCAGGTTGCTGCTGGGCCGAACCAGCAACCGCAACTGCGCGCCGCCCTCGGAGAGGACGCGAGCGACATGCGAGCCGAGAAATCCGGTAGCGCCGGTGACGAAAGCCAGCATTGCACTCAGCATTCAGCACTGGCTATAAAATGTCAACGTCCAGCCTGGGCGACTGGACGTTGACTGGAATGCCGCAGGAGTTGGTCTACTGGACGATCATCTCGAGCGTCGTGTCGACGAGATTACCCGCGCTTTCCCCGCCGAACATGATCAGCCGATTGATCTGGTAGTCATAGGCCAGTCCGTGGGAGTCGCGTGAGGGCGGCGAATTGGTAGTCGGCAGATGAATCCAATCGGTGCCCGTCCACACCCAAGTGAAGTTCAGGCCTGAGCTGCCACCGAACATCACAACGCCTCCGACCATTGGGTCGTAAGCAGCAGGAGTGTAGTAGCTCCAGGGCGGCTGCGTGCTGGGATTTTCCATGGTCCAGTTCACGCCATTCCATGTCCACGTGTTCACGGGATTGACGTCCGCGAGTCCGCCGAAGATGACGACCTTGCCGTGAGCGTAGTCATTGGCCACAACCGCCGCGCCTCGCGCCCAGAGCCAGGTCACGGGGTTGCGAAACTGCCAATTCGTGCCGGTCCATTGCCAGGTAATGTTCTGATAAAAGTTCCCGTCGTAGCCCCCAATCATCCCGACGTGACCATTCAGCGGGTCGGTGTACAGCATGGGCAGAGTGACGGGCGTGGGCAGCGTCGTGGGATTCTCCTGCGTCCAGGTTTGCGCGACCCCGTCCCAGACCCAGGTATCGCCCAGATAATTACTGCCGTTGAAGCCGCCGAACATCACCAGCTTGTTCATCTGCTTGTCGAACGCCATCGCGGCAGCAGTTCTCACCGGCGGAGAAACCGGAGGATGGAGTTGCACCCATCCGGAACTGTTGAAGATCCACGTGTCATCCAGATAAGAGGTGCCGTCGTAACCGCCGAACAGAACAATGTTTTTTGCGGCAGCATCGTACGCCATCACTGAATTGAGGCGAGGCGAAGGTTGATTCGTTACAGGAACTGCTTTCCAGGAGTAGGAGGATCCGGCAGCAAACGTGGGCATCGCCGCAAGCAACGCGATCAACGCTGTCGCGCTGCGAAAAGCGCAACGTTTGATAATTCGAGACGTCATGGGGAGTTCACCTTTCCAATGCAGGAAAATTCTTGCGAAAAGTGCATCCCTTATAGCAGAGGAAAGAGGCTCGCGATAGAGAAGAACTGCCCTAATCCAGCGTAAAATCTGCGCGCAACAAAAACAGAAACGCTGTGTCTTTAACAGTGTTAAAGCTACGAAGCGCTAATTCAGTACTCCGCAATCCGTACTCAGAAGCTATGCTCTTGTGAGATCGGTTGTCGTACTCAGGCAAGGTCACAGTGAGATCCTCGCCACAAATCTGAGTACTGCGTACTGAGTACTGGGTACTGCTTTAACCCCCGCTCTTCTCCATCACCTTGGCATACGTAGTCAGCGCCAACAGCGGGAAGTACTCTCGATAGAGGTGATACATCAGGTAAAACACGCGCGGAAATCCGGTCCCGGTAAAAAACTTCTCATCCCACGATCCGTCCGCATTTTGCGTGCGCATCAAGTACGCGATGCCGCGCGCGACCGAGTCGCTGCGCGTGTCGCCTGCCGCCAGCAGGCCAAGGATCGCCCATGCTGTCTGGGAGGGCGTGCTTTCTCCCTGCCCGCGCAGCGTGGGATCGTCGTACGATCCCACCGTTTCGCCCCAGCCGCCGTCCGCGTTCTGCACCATGCGCAGCCACTCCGCTCCCTGCTGGATGCAGGGCTCGTGCAGGTCCACGCCAATCGCTTCCAGCCCGCGCAACACGAGCGCCGTCCCGTAGATGTAGTTCACGCCCCAGCGCCCGAACCAGCTTCCGTCGGGCTCCTGTTCCTTCAACACAAACTGAATGGCGCGCTTCACCGCGGGATAATTCTTGTCATATCCGTAAGTCGCGAGCATCTCCAGGATGCGTCCCGTGATGTCGACCGTCGGCGGATCGAGCATGGCATTGTGATCCGCAAACGGAATGTACTGGAAAATCATGCGGTCGTTGTCCTTGTCGAACGACGCCCACCCGCCGTTCTTGCACTGCATGGAGAAGATCCAATCAATCGCTCGCTGCACTGACTCCCGCTGGTAGCGTCCGTTGGGATGTTCCACGCGGCTGAGCGCGAGGCAAACCATTGCAGTATCATCCACATCCGGGTAAAACTCATTGTTAAACTCGAAGTACCAGCCACCTGGCTGTCCCTTCTTGTTTTTGATCTTCCAATCGCCGACGTTGCGCACTTGCTTCTGCAGAATCCAGTCGGCGCACTTCACCATTTGCGGATCGTTCGCCGGAACTCCAGCCTCGCCCAGCGCGAACAGCGCATACGCCGTGTCCCACACCGGCGACATGCAGGGCTGCATGCGGAAAGTATCCTCTTCTTCAATGCCCAGCTTCTCAAACTCATCGAGCGCGCGAATCACCTGCGGATCGTCCAGCGAATATCCCAGGCAGCGCAGCGCAATAATCGCGTTCATCATCGAGGGATAGATCGCCCCCAGCCCATCGCTCATCTCGAAGCGCTCCAGCATCCATTTCTCGGCGCTCTTGAGCGCAATGGAACGCAGCGGCCGCACGTGCACCCGCTCCAGCCAATGGGTCAGGCGGTCGAGCACCAGGAAGAAATTGCGCCACGAAACCAGCTTCTTCGCCCAGTGCAGGTGCATGCGCGATTTGTGCATGCCCCCGACGAACAGTTCCTCCACACCCATCTCGCGCGGAATCTTCTTGAACGGCTTCTTGGCGTAGCAGATCGACAGCGGAACGAGAATTGCCCGCGACCACGAGGAAATTTCGTAGATGTTGAACCAGAACCAGTTCGGAAACAGCACGATCTCCGGAGGGATCGCCGGAACCGCGTCATAGTCATACTGCCCGAAGAAGCACAGATAAATCTTGGTAAACGTGTTGACTTCGGTGACGCCGCCCATCTCCAGGATTTTCTTGCGGGCGCGCTGCAATGCGGGATGATCGGCGGTATAGCCAGTCAATTTCAGCCCGAAATAGGCTTTCACCGATGCGCTAATATTCGAGGGGCCGGCCGCATAGATGCTCCAGCCTCCATCTTCGTTCTGATGGCGCAGAATCCAGTTCGCGGCTTTCTCAAAGCGCTCCTGATTTCCTGTCCCGAGCAAGGTGTGCAGCAGGATGTAATCCGACTCGAGCGTCGTGTCGGCCTCGAGTTCGCCGCACCAGTAACCGTCTTCATGCTGTTGGGAGAAGAGATATTTCCGCGCGGCGTCTATGGCCGCTCCGACGCGCTTGCCCAATTCCTCGATTTTGCCGAAACGAAGCTGCGGGCTCGAACCTATTTCTGCAGCGGGGCTGGATTCGGGGGAGTTATTGTCCATCAATTCACTCCAAAAATTGTTAACTCGCGCCGGCCGGCGCCGCCGCAATCGCTTCCACAATCTCTGGCGGCAATCCGAAGCGTACGTTTTCCGGCATCACTTCCAGTTCCTGAATGTTGCCAAACCCTTTATCGCGCAGGAACGCCACCGTCTCCTCGACCAGATGCTCGGGAGCCGACGCGCCCGCCGTCAGGGCAATGGTATTCACGTTCTTCAGCCAGGCCGCTTCGATGTCGTTGCAGCTGTCGATCAGGTGCGCCCTCGTACCCAGGTTGCGCGCGACCTCAACCAGCCGGTTGGAGTTCGAACTGTTCTCCGAGCCCACCACCAGCAGGAGATCCGCTTCAGACGCCACCTGCTTCACCGCGACCTGACGGTTTTCCGTGGCATAGCAGATGTCCTGCGCGGCCGGCCCTTTGATGTTGGGGAACTTCTGTTTCAGCGCAGCAATGATGTCCTTGGTCTCATCCAGACTGAGCGTGGTCTGAGTCAGGTATGCAACCCGGTCAGGATCCGGCACCACCAACCGCTTGACCTGGTCGGGCGATCCCACGACCTGTGTGACCAGCGGGGCCTCGCCTAAGGTTCCGACGACCTCGTCGTGATCTTTGTGCCCGATGAGGATCAGCGAATAGCCTTCCTTGGCGAACTTAACCGCTTCCACGTGTACCTTGGTCACCAGCGGGCAGGTTGCATCGATCACGCGCAGCCCACGTTTCGCGCTGTGTTCGCGCACCTCGGGCGAAACCCCGTGGGCGCTATAGATGATCCTCTCGCCATTGGGCACCTCATCTTCGCTGTCCACGAAGATTGCGCCCTTGCCGCGCAATTCCTCGACCACAAAGCTGTTGTGGACGATCTCTTTGCGCACGTAAATTGGGGGCCCAAACGCCTCCAATGCGATGCGGACCACGTCAATCGCGCGCACCACTCCCGCGCAGAAACCTCGCGGCTTGAGCAACAGTAAAGTTTTTCCTTCGGTCTTCAGGCTGGACGCCACAATATTTCTTTGCTCCTCGAATTTCCGATTGCCACTGGGACCTTCACTTGGGAACTACCCCAATTTTAGCTGCTCGATTTGGTTTGCAGCCCTATAGGGTTCGATGCAAAAGTAGCCCCACAGATCCGTACCTTAACGGTACACGATCCCCTTTGTAGCGGTACTTATAAACTATCGGAAAGTACCCGGATGGTCAACGTAACTCGAAGAAATCGTGTGGATTAGCAGCGAATTGCCGATTTCCGAGGCCTAGCGGCGATTCTCCGCTGCGGTCCACAAATTCTGGGCATAACGGCTGATGCGCTGCGGTTCCAGTTGCGCCACCGTTCGTTGGCAGATTTCGTCCGGCGTTCCAGTGGCGGCTACAGGCATGAGCAGGCCCGCTTGGCGGTAGAAGTCGATCAGGGGAGCCGTGCTCTCCTCATATGTTTCCATGCGCACTTTGATCGATTCCGGCCTGTCGTCTTCCCTTTGAAACAGCTTGCCATCGCAGGCGTCGCAACGGTCCGCAACCCGCGGAGGGCGCTCGGTGGCGTGGTATACCGCCTTGCATTTCTCACACGTGCGCCGTCCGCCCAGACGCGCCACGATCTCGGAGACGGGTAACTCATAATTCACCACCGCGGTCAGCGACAAGCCCTGGGTATTCATCAGCCCTCTCAGCGACTTGGCTTGCACAAGGGTCCGCGGAAAACCATCCAGGATGAACCCGCCGGAACACTGCAGGCAGACAATGCGCTCCCGCACCATCTCCCACACAATTGAATCGGGCGCGAGGGCGCCGCGGTGCATACAGGCGAGAGCCTCTTTCATGGCGGGGCTCTGCTCGCACTCGGGGCAGCTTGCCGCCTCCCGGAAAATATCACCGGTGGAGAGGTGGCATGCTCCGAGCCGCCGGCTCAGCAGAGCGGCCTGAGTTCCTTTACCCACGCCCGGCGCACCCAGGAGCACGATCCTGTAGGGAGGATGATCGCCGTCAGGAATGTTCGTGCACCGGCCCGAGGGGCCCTGAAGCCACGTCAGGCGGTCCTTTTGATTTTTGCTGGTCATTCCTGAAATCTATGACTCAGCAGGATTTCGGGCTGTGACCAAAATCACAGCTCCCGGCTGCTGCGAGCACAATTCCGGCGCGCGTATCTGAGATGTCCTTCCGTGATAGCACCCTCGTGCCCCCTTCTTCCCGTCCCGTGCCATTGTCAGGGTGACGAAAGTACTGCACTCTAGTGGCGTCTTCAAAGACTCCCAGGTCACGAAGACAAAAAAAGAGACGAAATGCTGGAAATGAACCAAAGACGAGCGGTGATGAGCCCAGGGGCGCGGACCGATGTTCAGCAACCCCGCAAGCTGGCTCTGGCTCTGGTTCTCCTGGTCGTCGCCCTGATCGCCGTTCTGATTAAGGATCGGGACTTCTGGTTCGGCTCCGAGCAGGCCACGATCGAATCCGACGTGCCGGCCTCTCAGCCGCGGGCGCAGAAAGCGCAACCGGCATCCGCACCGTCTCGGCCAGTCGCAGCACCTGCCAAAAAGCAGATTGCAGCACCCAAGACCGCTGTCGAGCAGAAATCACCGGAGGCGCCGGTGGCAGTTAACCGGACCGTGCTGCCTCCGCTGGATGTAGAAGTTGTCGCGGGCGATGCGCACAAGAGAGTTCGTCCCGGAACGCGCATTACGCACGTAGAGATTCCAAATCCTTCCATTCAGTCTGAGACGGAACCCACTACGAATGCCGCCGAGCGCGAGTCGCTCCCCGCCATCCAGGCAGTGCAGACGCAGACTTATCCGTTACTGGCGCAGCACATGAACGTGCAGGGATCGGTGGTGCTTCAGGCTCTGATCGGAGCCGATGGGATCATCGAGAATCTCAAGATTGTGAGTGGACCGTCGATCCTGGCGGCCGCCGCGCAGCAGGCCGTGCGCGAGTGGCGCTTCAAGCCCATCGTGCAGCATGGTCAGGCTGTCGAATCCAAAGCGCAGATCACGGTCAACTTCATCATTAAAGTCGCGGATAACTCCGCCAAGACGACACTGGCCGAGAGCCGCATCTCCGACGCCCTCGTCATCACCCGCTAAGCTAACCCCTATTCCCCAGTTAGCGACACATACTGCACTGTGCTCGCAGCGTCCGTCACCTCCAGTGTTCCCGTAATCACGAAGCCGTTGTAATTCCAGGTCACCGTGATCGTGCAACTTGCGCCGGGCGCCAGGGTGCCGCAGTTGTTGGTCTGGTGGAACTTTCCCAGGATCTTCACCGATTGAACCGAGGTGGAAGTGCTGAGCGGATTCGTGACCGTGACCGTCCCCGACTGGCCGTAGAACATGATGAGCGTGGTAGGCGACACCGTGATCAGTGCTGCACTCCCGCTCACCGGAACCGACTTGCTCGCCACCCCCTTCACGCTGAACTTCACAGATCCTTTCCGCAGCCCGCCTGCCGTCGGTTGGAAGGTCACGGTGGCGGTGCAGTTCTGTCCCGCTAACAGCGTGGGAGGGCAATTTTGGGTGATAGGGAAATCCGCCAGGGACGACGTCACCGTGGAAACCGTCATTGGCGCCAAGCCAATGTTGCTTAGCATCGTAGTCTCTGCCGGACTGGCAACCCCCACCAATTCAGTGGGAAAACTCAGACTTGCCGGCATGACCGCCGAAACCGCTATGCCCTTGGATTCGGTCATGGCCACGGCTGCGTGCGGCAGGCTCAAATTGCCCATGCCTTTGCCCGCTGAGCCCAACACAATCTGATCGTCGTATGTCATATCGAACAACCGGTCCACTCGGTTGTTGTTGGTGTCGGCAATGAAAATGCCTCCCTGGGAGTCGACGAAAATACCTGACGGCTTTTCGACGCCATTGAGATAGAGCAGGTAGTTCACATTGAGCGACACTTCATTGGCTCCCGTGATGTTGTCCGCTCGAATGACCTGACTCTGCAACGAATCCGTCGTGAAGATTCTGCCCGAAGAATCCACCGCGATGCCATCAGGTGTTAGATAGTTCAGCGGAAACTGCCACACCGCCCAGTTCGACCCCAGCATGTCCGAGAACTCCACCACCCTGGCGTTGGCGCTGTCGGCGACGTAGATGTTCCCCGCCGAATCGGTTGTGACCGCGGCAGGGCTGCTGAACTGGCCCGTCCCACTGCCCAGCGTGCCCAGCGAAGTGAAATTTGTTCCGGTGATGTCATCCATCCGCACGATTCGGTTATTGCCGGCATCGGCAACATAAATCTTGCCGCTTGCGTCTACCCACAACCCCTCGGGATTAGCAAACTGCCCCGTTCCGGTGCCGCATGTGCCGTAGGTAGTCCAGTTCAATCCCGACATGTTGTCCATGCGCACGATACGGCAGTTCCCGCTGTCGGAAACGTACACCTTTCCCGCCGCATCCACTGCCACGCCCCACGGTCCGGAAAATTGATTCATGCCCGATCCCAGCTTCCCGAGACTCGTCCAGTTCGAACCCAGAATGTCGGCCGTCGATACAATCCGGTTATTGCCTGTGTCGGCAATGTAGACCGGTTCGTACTGCTGGCTGGTGTCGATCAACCCGCTCTCAATCGTGCCCGTTGCTGGATTCAAAGGCGAAGTCATGGCGGGTAGTGTCTCCATCACCGCTCCCACCGCCGCGACCGTCTTCCCGCTGATCGTCTGCGAGGCAGAAAAATTGGCGTACAACGCGTAGGTGTAGTAATACGTTCGGTTCACCTCAGTTTCCACCAAGGTGAAGACCCCGGAGGTAAATACACCGCTGAGAGAAATGGTTCCGTCTGTCGATTGCACCGAGAAACTGCCGCCCGTACACGACCATTCCGACGTGAACCCGTAGCCGGCGGTAATCGGGGTCAGGTTGCACGACATTGAAACCGTACCTGCCGGACTGCCCAGCGTTGAGCCGCTGATCGTCAAGGTGGCGCTGCTCTGGCTCACCGTCCCGCCACTGTTGCTATAGGAATACTGCGTTGCCGACAAGGTAGACACTGCCGCGAGCACCGTCGCGCATGCCCAAAGAGCTTTCATGATTGTCTTTCCCCCGAGATGCCCCACAGGATTCGGCGCCGAGCCGCCGATGTGGTCCGAGATTATAGCGTGATTGTTATCAATCTGTGATGGTCAAAAGCACAGAGAAATCGGACCCTATGCGCGATTCAGGCGTTGGTCTTGATCATCTGCTCGGCATGCTTGCGGGAAGTTTCTGTGAGCTTGGCCCCGCTCAGCATGCGCGCCACTTCTTCGGTGCGCTCTTCGCCGGTCACGGCGCGAATGCTGGTCCGCGTGCGGCCGCCCGATTCCTTCTTTTCAATGACGTAATGATGGTCGCCAAAGGTCGCAATCTGCGGCAGATGCGTAACACATAGCACCTGATTCGATCTCGCCAGCGACTTAAGCTTTTTCCCAACAGCCTCCGCCGCCCTTCCCCCAATTCCGGTGTCGATCTCATCGAACACGAGCGTCTTCTGCCCGCCGCACTGCTCCCTTTTCTTCCGAGATCCGGAATCCTGGGTGCCCGATTTCTCGCGTTCTTTGCGAGAAGTGGGGCTGTTCCCCTCCACGCTGGCTTTCAGCGCCAGCATCACCCGGGACAGTTCCCCGCCTGAGGCAATGTGTTCGAGTTGACGCAACGGCTCCCCCGGATTGGTGGAGATCATATAAACGACCTGGTCGATGCCCGAAGGACTCCAGTCCCCTTCATTTTCCGAGCTCGTCATCTCGATCCTGAATGCCGATTTCATCGCCAGATCGTTGACCTCGGCTTCTACGATCTTCTCCAGTTTCCGGGCCGCTTGGCTCCGTCTTTTGGAGAGCGCGGCGGCCGCGTGCAGGTACGCCTCAGCCGCCTTGGCCAAGTCGCTTCGCAACTGGCGCAGAATCTCGTCTTTGTTCTCGACTTCCGACAACTTCCGGGATACGTCTGTCCCAAACTGGATCACTTCGTCAAGCGTCGGACCGTACTTGCGCTTCAGCCGGTCGATCAATGCCAGCCGCTCCTCCACCTCCGCCAGATGTTCCGGCGACGCCTGGATTCCCCCTGCATAATCGCGCACGGTGGCGCCAACATCCTCTACGCTGATGCGCGCCGACTCCAGCGCCGCCAGCGCTTCCTGGAATTTTGGCTCGTAGCGCGCCAACTCCTCCACCTGCTTGTGCGCGGCGCGAAGCGACGATGCCGTCGAGCCGCTGCCTTCATACAGCAGGTCGAACGCGTTCATCGCCGCGTTGTAAATCTTCTCGGCATTGGCGAGCACGCGCTTCTCGCCCTCCAGGCGCTCGTCTTCTCCGCTCTGCAGGCGCGCTTCGTCGATCTCCCGCTTCTGGAAGGTCCACATATCGACGAGCCGCAGGCGATCCTGCTCTCCGCGTTCCAGTTCTTCGATGCGGTTGCGAATCTGCTTCCACCCGTCAAAGGCGGTTGCTACGGGCTCAAGCTGGCTTCCAGCAAAGGCGTCCAGCAACTCCAGCCGGGCCGGGCCATCGAACGAGAGAATGGATTCGTTCTGCGCGTGAATGATGGCCAGATGGGGCGCGAGCAAACGAAGCACCGAGACGGTTGCAGGCTGGTTGTTGATGAAGACGCGTCCTTTGCCCCCGGCGGCAATCTCGCGCCGAAAGATGAACGAGCCGTCATCGGACTCGTCGAGCCCGTTGGATGCCAGAATGCTCGACAGAGCATGCTCGGCCGCACCGTCCGCTTCGAATACGGCGGAAACCACGGCTCGGTCTGCGCCCGATCGAATGATCTCGCTCGAAGCCTTCTCGCCCAGCAGCAGCGCCAGCGCGTCGATCAGAATCGACTTGCCGGCTCCCGTTTCGCCGGTCAGCAGGTTCAATCCCGGCCCGAACTCCACCACCAGGTTGTCGATGACCGCGTAGTTCTCCAGCCGCAGTTCCGTCAGCACAGTAAGACCTTAGTGAAAGTTGTGCGCAGCATAGCACGAAACGTAGCGCCGGCGTCCCGCCGGCTGTAGCGAGGGCATCCTGCCCTCGCACTCGCGGTCGAGATGAGGGCCGGTGGCGTTCAGCCGCGACCCCAGCCGGTACGCCGCGGGTTACCTTTCTCTGCACCTCCCTTGTGCTACCATCATCTAAAGCTCACATCCATGGCTACTGCCGACTTTCAAGCGGTGGAAGACCCTCCACACTCCATTCCCACTACCATGTTGGCCGCGGTCTATCGCGGCGTGAACGATGTCCGCACCGAGAGCGTGCCCGTTCCCAAAATTGGACCCGGCGAGATGCTGGTACGGGTGCACTCCTGTGGAGTCTGCGGCACCGATCTGAAAAAGATCTCCACCGGCTCCCATTCGGCCCCGCGGATCTTCGGGCATGAAACGTCCGGCGTAGTCGCCGCTGTAGGCAAGGGCGTCAGCCAATATGGCCCGGGCGATCGCGTGATGGTCTTTCATCACATCCCGTGCGGCACGTGCTTCTACTGTGAGAACAAGACTTTTGCCCAGTGCGCCACCTACAAGAAGGTCGGCTGCACCGCGGGATTTGAACCCTCAGGCGGCGGGTTTGCCGAATACGTCCGGGTCATGGACTGGATCGTTCAGCATGGCACGGTTCGCATCCCGGAGGGCGTTTCCTACGAACAGGCCTGCTTCGTCGAGCCGGTTAACACCTGCATGAAAGGGATCGAGGCTCTTCGCCTGCGGCGGGGAGAAAAGGTACTTACTATCGGCCAAGGCCCTATCGGCATCATATTGAGTGTATTAGCCCGACGGGCCGGGGCCAGCTTAATTACTTCCGATTTGTATCCTGAGAGGCTTAGAATAGGATCAACTTTCGGACTCGACCTTACAATTGATGCTTCACGGGCAAACGTGGTCGAGCGCGTCCGTGGGCTGACCCAGGGACGTGGCGCCGACGCAGTGATTTTAGCGGTAGGCAGCAACTCCCTTATTCGCACTGCGATGGACGCGGCCCGTCCCGGTGGGCGGGTACTGCTTTTTGCGCAAACGCAGCACGGAGAGGCTGTGATCGATCCTGCAGCTGTCTGTGTGGACGAGAAGACGCTGGTGGGCTCCTACAGCGCATCCATCGATCTGCAGGAAGATTCAATCCGGTTTGTCATGGGTCGCGAAATGGATCTGGAACGGCTGATCAGCCATCGCTTTCCGCTCGACCAGAGCACGCAGGCTCTGGACCTGGCTGCCCATCCGCAGCCTTCGTCCATGAAGATCATGATCCAGCCCGGCAGTACCTGGGCACGAAGTTGATTGCGACGCTGGTAATTGACATATTGAGATGTAAGACATTTACATCTAGGTGACGACATATCGGCATCTAGATCACGAGATAGCAAGATTTAGATCAGATATAAGAGCGGCAATTTGTACTGTGGAAGAGCGGTACATTTGGAATGTGAAAGCGCAGCGTGTTTGGCTGGTGGAAGAGCGGCGCTTTAGCGCCGCGTAAGAGTAATCAGAGTTTTGGGGCGTTAGCCCCTGGGGCGAGGTTGCTCCGGCAGTATCTGGAAGGAAACACGCAGTGAACGGAAAAATGACAGCCGCCGTCCTGTACGGCAAAGAAGACCTGAAGATCGAAAAAGTTCCCATCCCTCGCGTGGGTGACGGCGAGGTTCTGGTCAAAGTCTCCGTCGCGCTGACTTGCGGCACAGATCTCAAGGTATACCAGCGCGGCTATCACGCCCGCATGATTGTGCCCCCTGCCCTGTTCGGGCACGAACTGGCCGGGGTCATCGAAGAAGTCGGGAGCGGCGTCAACGGGTTTACCAAGGGGATGCGCGTGGTCGCGCTGAACTCCGCCCCCTGCCAGATGTGCTTCTACTGTTCCAAGCACCAGGAAAATCTCTGCGAGGATCTCCTGTTCAATAACGGCGCGTATGCCGAATACATCCGCGTGCCGAAACGAATCGTCGAAGCCAACATGCTGGTGATTCCTCCCAACGTCAGCTTCGAAGACGCGGCCATGACCGAGCCTCTGGCCTGCGTTCTGCGCGGTTTACACGAGACCGGAGTCGAGATCGGCGATACCGTGGCGATCTTGGGCGGGGGGCCGATCGGACTGATGTTTGTGCAGGTGGCCCGCGCCATCGGTTGCAATGTGATTTCGGTCGTTAAGCGCGATGGCCAGGCGCAAGCCGCGCGGCAGATGGGCGCGCACGAGATCATTCAAACAACGAAAGTAACGAATGTGGTAGAAGCCGTCCGCAACCTCTCCCCGCAAAAGCGCGGTTGCGATGTGGTTGTCGAAGCGGTAGGCAAGCCCGAAGCCTGGGAATGGGCCGTCGATATGGTCCGAAAGGGCGGCACCGTAAACTTCTTCGGCGGGTGCGCAAGCGGAACAAAAGTGCAACTAGAGACCAATCGCCTGCACTATTCCGAGATCACATTGAAAGCGACCTTCCACCACACCCCGGAAACCGTGCGCCGCGCCTTTGGACTGATTGCCGCCAAAAAGATTCGTCCGACCGATTACATCACCGGCGAGGCGCCCCTGTCGCGCCTGCAGCAGGTTTTACGCCACATGCTAAACCGTGGCAATGACATCAAAACGGCGATCATTCCGGGCCACTGATTACGAAAAATTGTTGATTGATGATTTTTGATTGTTGATTAGAAACCTGGAATCTCCGCGCCATAAGCTTTTAATCAAAAATAGACAATGCCTTTTTTAACTGTGACTCTCGCCGCCCACAATCCGTCCGCAACGTTCGGCTGGAGCCGCCTGCCCGCGAGCTACGCCATTCCTGCGAAGCCGCCCGGCCTTGCTGAAGCCCGCGAATATTGCGCTCGCCTGGCCCGTACGCATTACGAAAATTTTTCTGTCGCCACCTGGTTTCTCCCGCGGCGGCTGCGCCAGCATTTTTTCAATGTGTACGCCTATTGCCGCATCTCTGACGATCTGGGCGATGAAGTCGGCGACACTGCCGCCTCCCTCGCCCTGCTCGATCAGTGGCATGCCGAACTCGATGCTTGTTACGACGGCTCCCCGAAACATCCGGTATTCGTGGCCTTGGCCGAAACCGTCCGCCAATTTGAGATTCCGAAACACGAATTTTCCGACTTGCTGACGGCCTTCCGCCAGGATCAGACCGTCACCCGCTTTGAAACCTTCAGCGATGTCCTCGGATACTGCCACTACTCGGCCAATCCCGTCGGCCATCTGGTCCTTTACCTGTGCGGATACCGCGATACTGAGCGCCAGCAGCTTTCCGATTACACTTGCACCGCCCTGCAACTCGCCAACTTTTGGCAGGACGTTAGCGTGGATTACGCAAAGGGCCGCATCTATCTTCCGCTCGAAGACCTGCGCCGCTTTGCCGTGACCGAAGCCGATTTTGCCGGCCGGCGGAACACGCCCGCCTTTTGCGAGCTGATGAAGTTCGAGGTCGAGCGCGCCCACGACTGGTTCCAGCAGGGACTTCCGCTCGTGGGCAAGGTGGACCGCGAACTCGCTATCGATCTGGAACTGTTCACCCGCGGCGGCCAGGAAATTTTGCGCGCCATCGAGAGACAAGGCTATGCCGTCCTCGGCAACCGTCCCGCGATTTCCAAGGCGCGCAAGCTGGCCCTGGTGGCGCGAGCAGCCCTCACGAAAGTTTTCGGCAATCGCGGGAGAGTCGCACGATGAGCGCCGGCGCACAGCAAGTTCCTGTTCCCTGGACTCCTGCGCCGCCGCAGCTTGTCATGGCCTATTCCGTTTGCAAAGGCATTACGCGAACGGCTGCCAAGAATTTCTATTACGCGTTCCTGGTGCTGCCCCGCCGCAAGCGCGAAGCCCTGTGCGCTGTCTATGCTTTCATGCGGCGCTGCGACGACATCGCCGACGATGCCAAGCTGAGCCTTGCGGAGCGCCGCCAGCGCCTCGATGCGTGGCTCGACGATCTGCATCGCGCGCAACAAGGCAATCCTACCGACGACGCGATTCTGCTGGCCCTCACCGATGCCCAGCGGAGATACGCAATCCCCGCCGGACTGCTGGACGAACTGGCGCTCGGTACCGCCATGGACGTCGAACAACCCGAATCGTCGGATGCAACCAGTTTCACCGTTCAGTACCAGAGCTTTGAGGATCTCCGCCTCTACTGTTATCGCGTGGCCTCGATCGTTGGACTGGTCTGCATTCACGTCTTCGGCTACCGCGATCCCGCGGCCGAGGAATTGGCCGAGCGTTGCGGCCTCGCCTTCCAGCTCACGAACATTATTCGCGACGTCAAGGAAGACGCCGCAATGGGCCGCGTCTATCTGCCTCACGAGGATCTGGCAAAGTTCAATCTTTCTGTTTCCGACGTGCTCAGTTCGCCCGATGCCGCGCGCTTTCGCCCGTTGCTGGCGTTAGAAGCCGACCGCGCGCGCGAGTTTTACAAGTCTGGCGACGAGTTGCTCTCCTACATTTCCGAGGACAGCCAGCCCGCTCTGTGGGTCCTAGTCACAATTTACCGCAGGCTGCTCGAGAAAATCGCCGAGAAGCAATACGACGTTTTCACCGCCAAGGTCAGCCTGAGCACGTGGGAGAAGCTGCGCATCCTGGGGAAAGGCTTCGTCAAACGCAGCACCTAGTACATCCAATTTCAGATTTAAGATTGCAGATTGCGGATTGATGCGAGATTCTGCGATCTAAAATCTGCAATCTGAAATCTGCAATCTAAAATCACTGTGACCAAACCCTCTCCCACCGTCGCCATCGCCGGAGGCGGCCTTGCCGGACTCGCTGCCGCCTGTGCCCTGTCCGACATCGGTTTTCGCGTCACGCTTTTTGAGAAGCGTCCCTTCCTCGGAGGGCGCGCCTCTTCCTACGAGCATCCGGGCACCGGCGAAGTCATCGACAACTGCCAGCACGTCCTGTTCCGCCTGTGCACGAACCTGGTCGAGTTTTACGAGCGCATCGGCGTCGCCCATCACATCCGCTGGTACGACCAGATGGCGTTTATTGAACCGGGTGGACGGACTTCCTCGATGGAATCGTCTTTTCTTCCCGCCCCGCTTCACACGGCACCATCGTTTTTTCAATTCCATTTCCTCAGCGCAGTCGACAAGCTTGCCGTCGCACGCGCCCTTACGCCGTTAACGCTCAGTTCGCAGCGCGATACCGGCGAATCGTTCCAGCAATGGCTCGAGCATCATGGCCAGACGAAGAATGCCGTGGCGCGTTTCTGGCGCCCCATCCTGGTCAGCGCTCTCAGCGAAGAACTCGACCGTATCTCCGTTTCCGCCGCAGCACAGGTCATACGCGAGTCGATGAAATCTCCCGCCGCGCGGCACATGGGCGTGCCAACTATTCCGCTCACCGATCTGTACAATGCCGCCGGAGATTATGTCCGAGCGCGTGGTGGAGCCCTGCGCTTCCGCTGTCCCATCGTGAGTTTTGCGGCTCAGGGCGCCGACGTGCGCGTCCAGGCACGTGGAAAAGATCCCTCCGGCACGGAACCGGATGAGACATTTGATTATCTGGTAATTGCGCTTCCCTTCGACGCGCTGGAGCGCGTTCTTCCCCAGACTCCGGAAAGCGCGGGTCTCCGCGAAGACGTTTCGCATTTCGAAAATTCGCCCATCACCGGCATTCACCTCTGGTTCGACCGCCAGATCACCGATCTCGATCACGCCGTACTGCTCGACCGCACTATCCAATGGATGTTCCACAAATCAAGGCTGCAGCGGGTACGCACCCAGTCTGGCAGCGGCGGCGGCAGTTACATCGAACTGGTTGTCAGTTCGTCGAAGACGCTGATTGATCGATCGCGCAGCGAGATTGTCGACCTCGCCCTCGCCGAGGTCCGCGAATTTTTTCCCGCGGCGCGCCCGGCAAATCTGGTGAAATCGACGGTGATCAAAGAAGTGAATGCGACCTACTCCCCCCGTCCCGGCATCGATGTGCACCGGCCCTACTCCCTCACTTCCTGGCCGCGCGTCTTCCTGGCCGGCGATTGGACCGCAACTGGCTGGCCCGCCACCATGGAAGGCGCGGTGCGCAGCGGCTATCTGGCCGCCGAAGCCCTGGCCCGGGCCGCTGGGCAAGACCGTCGCTTCATCTCTCCCGATCTGCCGCCTGCCGGATTGATGCGGCTCTTCGCCTAGTCTGGCAACTACCGCAACCCGCAAGTAACTAAACTCTCGTCCCAATTGGCCGATACAGATGGCATGGACGTTCGCAGCATCGAACCGAGGACGGCTTTGTGGGCCTTGGCGGAAATCTCATGGGAAGACGCCGACGGAGTGCCGCGTAGAGCCTCAGCCACCATCGAAGACACATCGCGCTCCGGTGCCTGCGTCCGCGTCAAGCTTCCGTTCACCGTGGGATCGAGGGTCGCGATCAAGTGGTCGCGCGAGCAATTCGGCGCCGTTGCCAAAAACTGCCGCTCCGATGGCCGGGATTTTCTAATCGGCGTGCTCCGGGATGCTGACCAGTCTTGCGCCCAACGCCTGCTTGCCGGCCTGAACGTCCCGCAGCCGAAGATTCAGGTAAAGAGCAAGAATCCCGCCAACCAGCCGAATAAAGATGCCGTGTCGAAGCCGGAACAAGATCAGAAGGGATCGCGAAAGTTGCGGCGCCTCGCGCCCGAGTCGATCGATACGTCTGCCGCCACCCCGATGTCAGCAGCGGCGAATGTGCTTCCTCGAGCCCCAGAACCGGCGCCTCTTCCCCCACGCCCTCGATTTCAAAGCCAGGACTCTTCCCCTTCCTGCGAAAGGAAATCCATGCAACCCAAGGGATTCTTATCCAAGTTATGGCGCACCGAACCGGGCGGCGTCGACGCGCCCGGCAAACCAATCCTCACGGAGGCTCCAGTGAACAAAACCAACGCACCCGCCAGCGCGCCCGCAGCGCACAGTGATTTGCTCTCCTACGAAGACATCTATCACGCCGCCGGAGTCATGAGTCCGCGCTCCGGGTACAGCATCCATAAAGTCGTGGACATGTTGAATAGCGAGCGGCTGCGCGAATTATCGAAAGAGGCCAAGCGGGCTTCGGTGCTGATGGCGCTCGATGCGGCCGGTACCTCCGCCGACGACCTGCTGCACGATGCCCTGCGCCGCCAGGAAGCGCTGAATTCCTACGAAGCCGGACAGCGCAAGCAACTGGAAGAATTCGAGGCGCAAAAGGCGCGCGAGAATGCCCAAATCGAGGCCGAAATGGAGCGCATCAAGGCGCACTACGCCGAACGTATTCAGCACAACAACGATCAAGTCGCGAAGGAAAAAGAGACGCTGCATAACTGGCAGGCGGCCATGCAGTGCGAAACCCAGCGCATTCTGGAAGTGATCGACCTCTGCGGGAAGCAAACAGCTCCCGCGGCAGCTACAGCCTCGCCCGCCTCAGGCGTAGCGGGTGCAGCGTCAGCGCCCGAAAAAACTTTGGCCGCCCGCGCACACGTTGTGTCCTAAGCTTGCACGCGGCTGAGGGAAAAAAGGCGGCCGGAATTCCGGCCGCCCTTCTCCTTGACCCAGGAAATTCGCTCCCTAACGCCCCAGCCACGTCGCCATAGTTTTCACCATGGTTCCGTTGGCGTCGTCGTCTTTGAGCGCCCAGACGTAGGCTCCGCCTAGACCGCCCCGCACCTTGGTATCCACGTACAACATCTTCGATGCCGCGGTGGTTGGATTGTCGTACGTGTAGAACGTGCCGCTGATCGGATCGTACAGCGATACCGCGACGCGCCTGTGATCGAGGTACGTCGAATATCCGTTCGCCGTCAGATTCGCCAGCGTGCCGTAAGTCGCCAGCCCGGGGGTCAACAGCGGGTCGCAACCTGCCGTGTTGCCGCTCAGATCGGGAGAAAGTCCAATCCCGTTTGCATTTGGAACCAGCGAGGGCCCCGTCGAGTTCTGGTAGAGGCCATGATTCAGGTTAGGAACGCCCGTCCACCCCGCGCCATACAAGGGCAATCCCATCGCGTATTTGGACGCCGGAACGCCCGCCTTCAAATAGGCATTCACCGTGTCGTCGATATCCAGCCCTTGCCCGTACAGCGGATCCGACTTGTTGTCGAATAGCGGAGACGCATCATTCGTCTGCGTGTCCCATGAGCCGGAGTAGTTGTAGCCGTCAATGGTGATGAAATCGACCTGCTTCGCGGCATTCTTCAAATCGATATTGACGTAATTCTGCGCGCCCGCAGGCCCGTCGAACGACACCACGTAAGACTTCCCGGTCGTCGTCGACAGCGCATTCAGCTGATTACGGAATTCGGTCAGCAGATCGGTGAAATTCTGCGTATCGCTCGCCGTGGGAAATTCCCAATCGATGTTGAAGCCGTCAAACAGTCCGGGAGCGGTGATGCCCGGCGCGATATTTCCGTTGATGAAGATATCGATGCAGGAAGCCGCCAAGGCCTGACGCCCGGCCGCGGTGCTGGCCGCCGTCACAAAAGCCTGCGTGTTGGCCGACGACGCCCCGCCGATCGAGATCAGAACTTTCAGATTTGGGTTCAATCCCTTGAGTTGTTGGATCGCCGCGAAGTTCCCATACATCGGTCCGCTGTAAGGCTGTCCATTCACGCTGGGAAGATACGGGGTCTGGTAGTCCGCCCATGGGTCGGCGAGCCAGCAAGCCGCTGTGGGCGTGGCGGTCACGTTGGCGAACGCGTACATCAGGTGACTCAGCTTCGCCGCGACTCCGTTTTGTTGCAGGTTGGCAATGTTGTATCCGGCGTAGTAAATGCCCCACTCCTCGAAATATCCGCCGAGGATCTTACTTTTACTGTGTTTGTTTTGTGCGAACGATGGAACCACCGACACGATCACGGTAAGTATTCCGATCAGCAGAACTCGGCACGAGCGCAGTGCAAGGGGTTTCGACATAACAGCGTCTCCAGTGGATGGCAGGAATGCGAACGGGCGGAGTATAGAACTCTATAGCAGATTTAGCAATAGGCGAGCAGTTTCGGCCTGTGCAAAAGTGCTATATGTGTCTGCTATATAGCACATCGCCACATCTCCCGGGGAGTGCACCAGAATTCCCGCGCCGTGGAGCCGAAGCGCGGCAGGTATTAGGGCCGTGACTTTACGCGGCGGCACGCCACCAGCAGCTTCGTCCACGGATCGCCATCCAGCCGGCTGATCTGCACCACCGGATGCTCGTTCGTTGTGGCGTTAATGAATTGCCCGTCCCCGATGTACATGCCGGTGTGCGTGATCTCTTTCGGCGAACCGCCGAAAAAAAGCAGATCGCCAGGTTGCAGATCTTTCCGGTCAACCGCGGCCACTCCGCTCCACGCGGCCTGCTTGTCGGCGTCGCGCGGCATGATGATGCCGCGGGACCGCACCAGCATCTGTGTGAAACCTGAACAATCAAAACCGAAACTCGAACTACCGCCCCAAAGATAAGGAATCCCCAAGAATCTCTTCGCCAATTCGATCGACTCGGGAATCGACAGCGGCTTCGGATCGGAAACGACGTCCCCAGACTGAATCCATGCGGTCCTCATTACCGGAAGCCGCACCTCGAGCCATCCTTCGGGCACAGGTTTTTTCGGCTTGCTCGTATCGCCGGTTTGCTCCGACGACACCTCCAGCTTCGTTTCAAACGGCACCGTGATCACCGGTTTGTGCTTGGTCACGTCCGGTTCGTCATAGATATTCGCAAACAGGCTCTCCACCTGCACCGTGGGCCCCGAGGTCGCATATCCATCGCCGGTCAGAATGATCCGCAACTGCCGGCTGGGAACCCACCCTTTGTACCGATCTGCGGTCTGAATCTGCGACCACTCGCCGCGCGCCATCAGTAGCTTCACATTGCTTCCATAGATGGCCTGCGAAACCACATCAGACTTGTCCGTCGGATGCGAATACATGTTGGCCACAGGAACCACCACGATCTGTAATCCATTTTTCGCGAAGGCGCAGGCGGCCAACAGAAACACCACAGCCGCGCGCTGAAACATCCGCTTTCCCTCGACCCACGGCATGACTCGCATAAACGGCATCAGACCAGGCACCCACCTGGCTCCCTTCTTCGGACTCCAGATGGTAAATGGAACCGGAGTTCACGCGCTACTGCCGGAAGCCCCCGTAGCTCAAGAGGCCGCAAAGAATCCGAATCCGGGAACAACCAGTTCCCCGGATTGAACGACTAACCAAGACAAACCCAAGCATGCCTGTGAAAGCCATCAAGAACTGTCTCACCCTGATAACAGCCATCCACTCAGCCCCAGCTTTAAGAAGGCTTCTAGCTTTCGCTGTCCTCGCCTCAGTCCTCTGTTTCGGCCAAACTTCAAAGCACACCGAGCCGGCCAAACCTCCAGCCCAGCCGCAAGAACCCGCTGCTCAACCGGCCTCTCAGCCGTCTCCCGGCAACTTGCCCCCGCTGCAACTCCAGGGCGCAGAGGCGCTGCATCACTTGAATCAGGCCATCAGTTGGTACCGACACGTAACCACGGGCATTCAAGCAGTCGGCCTGCCCACCGATGCGATCTACGAAGACAACGCGCACACCCTCGGCGCGCAGGTCGTGCGCCTCGCGTTTCAATCGGCCAAAGCGGAAAGCACGCTGATCGGCGCCCAGCAGAAAGCAGACGCCGGCAACCAGGCGGGCCAGACGACGCAGCGGCAGAACCTCGCGCAGCTGGAGGCAAAGACGTCAGGCCGCATCGACCAGTTGAACTCGCAGATCAATGATCTCAACGCGCAGATCACAAAGGCACGCGGCTCCAAGAAGGACCCTCTCATTTCCCAGCGCGATGCTCTGGCGGGCGAACTGGAGCTGCAGAAGGCGCTGCTCGACGCCATCCAGAAGATGATGTCGTTTGTCGAAACCAACGGCGAGACCGTCGGCGGACTCGAGGGCAGCATCAATCAGCTCGCCAAAACGATTCCCGAAGTTCTGGGCCCGACCACCGCTGCCCCAGCCAAAACCAATGCGCCCGCGCCCGCCACCGCCTCCAAGTCCACCCTGGCCAACTCTGGCGGCCTGGTCGCCGATGCCATGACGGTCTACGACTACGTGCGCGCGGTTCATCAGATCGATCAGGTGATCCGCGAAACCAATTACACGGTCGAGATCGCCGACCACATGCGGAACCCGCTGCGCTCAGCCCTGCGCGCGACCATTCAGCACAGTGAAGCCATGGCCAACCAGCCGCCCGCGGGCGATTCGCAGCAACTGGACAGCCAGCGGAAAGAATTCGACCAACTCACCGAGCGTTTCAAACAGCTCTCCGCCGCGATGCTGCCGCTTAGCCAGGAAATCATCGTGCTCAACGATGCCAAGGCGAATCTCGACGCCTGGCGCAGCTCCATCGCGCGTGAGTCCAAGTACGTGTTGCGTTCGGTGCTGCTTCGCGTTTTCGGAATTCTCCTCGCCCTCGGGATCATTCTCTTTATCTCGGAAGTGTGGCGCCGCGTCACCTTCCGCTACATTGCCGACCCGCGCCGCCGCCGGCAATTCCTGCTCATCCGCCGCGTGGTGGTCAGCTTTCTCGTCGTCCTCGTCCTGATCGTCGGGTTCGTCAGCGAGTTCAGTTCTCTCGCCACCTTCGCCGGATTCATCACCGCGGGCGTTGCCGTCGCCCTGCAAGCAGTCCTGCTATCTGTGGCCGCCTATTTTTTCATCATTGGACGCTACGGCATTCGCGTGGGCGACCGCATCAGCGTGGCAGGTGTCACCGGCGACGTGGTGGATGTCGGCCTGGTCCGCATGTATCTGGTCGAACTCGCCGGCACGGGAGTCGATTTCTATCCCACCGGACGCATCGTCGTGCTCTCCAATTCCGTTCTCTTTCAGACGGCAACACCGTTGTTCAAGCAGATTCCCGGCACCGAGTATTCCTGGCACGAAGTTGTCGTCATGATTGTGCCCGAGGGAAATCACAAAGAGGCGCAGGCCAAACTGGTAGACACCGTGAATGCCGTTTACTCGAAATACCAGCACGAGATCGAGCGCCAGCACGCCACCATCGAGCGGCGGATCGACATTCAAGTGCGCGCTCCCAAGCCTGAGGCGCGCCTCCAATTTGCCAATGAAGGTCTGGAGTTGCTGGTGCGCTATCCGGTAGAAATCCGGAAGGCGCCCGACATTGATGAGCAGATGACCCGGGCCGTTCTGGATTTGGTCCAGAAGGATGCCAGTCTGAAAGCCGCCGTCTCCGGTACGCCGAAGATTCGTTCAGCCATTAAGGGATGATGTTTAGGGAATAACCTTCTTCTCTGGAACTTTTTCCTGCGCACCAGCGTCGCGCCGAGACCCGGCGGAATTCGCCGTCCGTCAGGTGGGGACTCCAAGTTTCGGAAGAATCCACTGCGTCAGCACCAGATACCCGATCAGGACCGCAACCAGCCACACCCACTGAGGCATGTTTCCGTTCTCCTGACTTGCCACTTCCAGTCTACGCGCGAAAGTCACGATAACGCAGTAATTCGTGAATGCTGCCTGGCGGCTCGCCCACGAAGAAGTGAACAGATAACAAACTAGCGGAATGCCGAGGCATGCGCTGTGATCCTGCTTCCGAGGCTAGCGGGGATCCATTTCGATCCAATCCTCGGGCGGAAGTGAAACTCCCCAAATGTTGCTCGGCTTTTCCAGACCGATTCCACACAGCCGGGGCCGGTCCGGATCGATATAAGCGACTTCGGCCCGCGCCCGCTTGCCGGTCAAAAGAACGTGAACCTCAATCTTCATGCCGACGCGCAACGGAACCGCCGTCGAAATGAGCGCCCCATGAAGGTTCACCACGATGGTCTCGCCTTCACAGGTCAGGGGCTCCGTCACTGCCTGGGCCGCAATCTGCACCTTCATGCGAACCCGCGTGCTTCTTCGATGCTCACGAGCCGACGGCTCAGCGCACATTATGCCCCCACACTTGCTCGCTGACGATAAATGAAGTAGTCCGGCACTGGCAAATGCGAACCTGGAGTTTGAACTGTGATGGAAACCACAGCGAAGATTTTGGCTGCCCCCCAGGGATTCGAACCCCGATATGCTGATCCAGAGTCAGCTGTCCTGCCGTTGAACGAGGGGGCAGTATTGGTGTGCACGCCCGGGCTGCGGGCTCATTCTGATTTTATGGGCCGCGACGGACGCGGTCAACTTTCCGTGGCCTCGCGCGAATGCCAACGGCCCGGCGGTAGAATGAAGCCATCTCATTAACGCGAGGAATTCCCTATGGCCACCGCCGTCGAAAATGCCAGGCCTGCCGCCGATTATGCCGAGATGGCGCGGCGTCCGCTGGAGGCCGATCAGTGCGCCCTGATCGTCATCGACATCCAGCAAAAACTTCTGCCGCCGATTTTTCAGAAAGAGCAACTAGTCCACAATTCTCAGTTGTTGATTCGGGCGGCGGGAATCCTCAAAATTCCAGCGCTGGTCAGCACGCAATACGCGAAAGGCCTGGGCGGCACCGTTCCCGAAATCTCTTCCCTGCTCCCCGGTACCGAAGCCATCGATAAGACCCTGTTCTCGTGCTTCGGCAGCGACGTGTTTTGCTCGCTCCTCAAGCGCCTGCCCGGCCAGCGCACCACGCTCCTGTTGTGCGGCATGGAAAGCCACATCTGCGTGACGCAGACAGCCCTCGCCGCCTTACGTGAAGGATATTTAGTCCACGTCGCCTCCGACGCAGTCAGCTCTCGCACCGAATGGAATTGGAAAATTGGCCTGGACCGCATGCGCGCCGCCGGTGCCATCATCTCGTCAACCGAAATGATGATCTACGAGCTGATGCGCTCGTCATCCTCGGCCGCCTTCAAAGAATTACTGCCGCACCTGAAGGGCTGAAAGACGTAGCGCCGGACGCATTCGTCCGCCAGAGGTCGCTAATGCCTCCGCACTGAAAGCGATAACCACAAAGGACACGAAGTTTCACGAAGGAAAGGCTCTGAAGCTTTTCTCTGAAGCTCTTCTTCGTGCACCTTCGTGTCCTTCGTGGTTTCAGCTCTTAGCCGGCAACTAAGATTCTGTCGGCTCTTGCTCTTTCTTCTTCACCCGCACCACAGTAATCTTCGCGAACCCCTCCGAAAACGACGGCGGCTTCAGCTTCGCCGCCATCCGCCGCATCACGTCTTCCGGCACCACGCGATCCCGCCTCTGGTGCCGCTCGATGCACACCTCCAGCGGAACATCAAAGAACACAGCGTGGACTTCGTAGTTATAGTCTTTAGCCAGCTTGACCCAGTGCTGGCGTTCCTGCGGAGTCAGGTTCGTTGCATCCACGTAATTCATCGGACGCTTCGCGATCAGCCGCGCCTTCAGCATGGAACGCAGGTTGGAAAACACCAGATCCTGGAAGCGCTGTTCGCGGACGTCATCGAACAGCAGCGAGCGCACCATGTCGCTCGAAAGCGGCGTCAGATTATGCCGCTTAAACCACGAACTCTTGCCCGATCCCGGCAGCCCGATGGCAAGAACGACAATCCCCTTCGGAGGACGCGGCGGTGCAGCCGGCACAGCCGCGGGAACTGCCGGAGTAAGGGGTGCCGGCGTGCCCGGTTCCGCTTCTGGCTCCGCCAAACCCGCCGTTTCTTCGCTCGAAACTTCGGGAATCGTGCCCTTGGCGGCTGCCGGCGCGAAGGCTTGTGCGACCGCCTGCTCGCGCCCGCGGCCACCGCGTCCGCGCCCGCCACGGCGGCGGCGTCCTCGGCCCCGCGATGGTTCTGCCGCCCTGGTCCGCGGCTGTCGAGACTCGACCGGTGAACTGTCCTGTGTCGCGGGCTCCGCTTCCGAGCCTGCTTCGGGAATCGCGGGCGATTCCGCTTCGTTCATTTCCGGTTCCGCGGCGGCTGGTGGCGCTTCGTCCGCTTCAAAATAGGCCGGCTGCAGCGGCGGTGGCGCCGCCTCTTTTCCCTGTTCCGGAGCTTTCTTTTTGCGGCGCTGTAAGCGCTCGCGCATCCATTTACGCATGTTCAGGCTTGTAACACAGATCGCGCGATTCCGGCAATGTGCCCCCGCCGCTTGCGAACCAGCAACGACAGGAGAAGTGCCAAACCCTGGTCGTTGTTTGCAAGCCCGCCGGGAGTTCACCACGGAGACACGGAGGCACGGAGAACTTCTTAGCTAGCGCGTGCACCGATCGCCTTCACGCGTCCTCAGTGCCTTCGTGGCTCCGTGGTGGAATTTGCGCCTCCGACGACCCGCCAACAAGTTCTCGATAGAATGGAGCCTATGCCCGTTCCCGCAGCCATTCAGAATCAGAAATACGTCTCGCTCACCACCTTCCGAAAAAATGGGTTGGCAGTGGCCACGCCGGTATGGTTTGGAGAACAAGACGGCAAGCTCTACGTGATGACGCGCAGCGATATGGGCAAGACCAAGCGCATCCGTAACAATTCCCAGGTGAAAGTCGCTCCCTGCACGATTCGTGGAAAAGTCACCGGCCCGGAGTTTGCGGCCACCGCGCGGATTCTGCCGCCCGAAGAACACCAGCGCGCCCGCCAGACGCTCAATCGCAAATATTGGATGGCCCGCATCCCGCTGATCTGGTCGCGCACCGACACCTACATCGAGATCACCTTTAGCTAATGCAGAGTGTGAACGTGGAAGAGCCAAGCCAGATTTGCAAACCACCTTTTCGCCCCTCGCACTACAGGTGGGCTTCTGGGTTTCTTGATAACCTCAGGTAGGGGAGCCGTCACCGTTGCCGCCGATCATCAACGCACAAAGCATCTCAAAGGCATTTGGAACGGAGCCGCTTTTCGAGGCAATCTCTTTCACGGTTTCGGAGTCCGACCGAATTGGCCTGATCGGCCCGAATGGCTCCGGAAAATCCACACTGCTGCGGATTCTGGCCGGGGCGGAACGGCCCGACAGCGGCGATGTGGCTGTACGAAAGCGCTTGCAACTCAGTTACGTAGAACAGGACTCGAGGTTCCCTGCCGGAGTGAGCGTCCGGACTGTGGTCGAGAGAGCCATACAACGCTCGGTAACAGTCCTTGCCGAACACGGCGCCCATTATGCGGAGACGTTGGGCCGGGCAGGCTTTGAGGACCTCGACCTGGACGCGGCGTCCCTTTCTGGTGGCTGGCAGAAGCGCCTCGCAATCGTGGAAGCGCTGGTCCAGGATCCCGATGTCTTGCTGCTTGATGAGCCCACGAATCATCTGGATCTCGCCGGAATTGAATGGCTCGAGGACCTTCTGCAGCGCGCGCCATTTGCCTGCGTGGTCGTAAGCCACGACCGGTATTTTCTCGAAAATGTTGTGACCGACATGGCAGAGCTGAACCGCGTGTACCCCGATGGTTTGCTGCGAGTGCGCGGGAGTTACAGCACGTTCCTGGAGAAGAAAGAAGAATTCCTCCACGCTCAATCGAAACGTCAGGAAGCTCTGGAAAACCTGGTCCACTCCGAAATTGAGTGGCTCCGGCGTGGAGCAAAAGCGCGTACACGAAAGTCCAAGGCTCGCATCGATAAAGCCGGCGAACTGATGAGCGAACTTGCCGGCTTGAACGCCAGAACCCGCAGCACCACGGCGCAAATTGATTTCTCGGCAACGGACCGAAAAACCAAGCGGTTGATCGAACTGGAGGATGTCGCTTGCGAAATTGCGAATCGTAGTTTGTTCGAAGGATTGAATTTTATCGTCTCCGCTGGAATGCGCGTCGGTGTAGTCGGACCCAATGGCAGCGGCAAGACGACGCTATTGCGCATGCTCCGTGGCGAAGTGGCTCCCACAAACGGCGAAATTCGGCGTGCTGACTGGCTGCGCATTGTGTATTTCGACCAGAGCCGGCAACTCGACCTGAGCTCGACTCTGCGTCGCGCGCTCGCTCCCGAAGGAGACTCAGTCATCTATCAGGATCGCGTCACTCACGTCGCATCCTGGGCCGCCAGATTCCTGTTCAGCGCCGAACAACTGGATCAACCCGTCGAGCGCCTTTCTGGCGGCGAACGCGCCCGCGTGCTGATCGCGCAGCTCATGCTGCAGCCCGCCGACATTCTTCTGCTAGATGAGCCCACCAATGACCTCGACATCCCCACACTGGAAATTCTCGAACAGAGTCTCGTCGAATTCCGTGGTTCTATCGTCCTGGTCACGCATGACCGTTATCTCTTGGATCGCGTGTCTACTGTCGTACTTGGACTCGATGGTCAGGGTGTCGCGGAAAGCTTTGCGGATTATCAACAATGGGAAGCCTGGCAGGCAGAACGCAAGCGCTCCAGGAGCGAGAGCGAGCCGAAATCGCCGCGCAGTTCCACTCCTTCTGTTCCACCAGTGCAAGCACAAAAGAAGCTCTCATACCTTGAAGCCCGCGAATATGCCGGCATTGAGCAGCGCATTACTGACGCCGAGCAGAGACTGAAAAGCAAACGTGCCGCACTCGAAGACCCCGCGATAGCCAGTGACGGACCCAGACTCGTTGCTGCCCATGCCGAAATGGAAGCGGCACAAAAGGAGCTCGACGCTCTCTATGAACGCTGGACGGAGCTCCAACAAAAAGCTGACAATTTGTCCGCTCACTGAATTTCAGGGCGCTTCTTTATTTGATCCTCGTGATTTTTCGTCTCTCACTCACTGCGCATGATCTCGGTGGGGTCTGTGCGCAGCGCGCGAAGCACGGCAGGCAGTGTGGCAACGAGCGCACTGAGCAGCATGGCAGACATCGGCAAAGCGATCATATCCGCGTCGGTTGCTTTGACCTGGTAAAAAAGCGACTCGACATAGCGCGCCGCGCCGAATCCGAGCGCGAGGCCCGCGCCGAATCCGAGCGCGATCATCAGGAAGATATTGAGCGTCACAATGCGCACGATGCCAGCCCGTGTTGAGCCAATCGCCATGCGGATTCCGATCTCGCGGCGGCGCTGCAGGACGGAGTAGTTGAGCACAGCGTACAGTCCGACACCGGCCAGGAGCAGCGAGACGGCGGCAAAGAAAGCGGCAAGCATGGCGATCAGGCGCTCGCGAATCGTCTGGTCGCGGACCAGATCGAGCTGGGTCGTAACGTTCGAGACGCGAAGCCCGTTGTGGCGTTGCGCGATCACCTGCCGGAGAGAGTCGGCGAAGGCGAGCGGGTTCGGGGCGTTGATGTGAATGGCGAAGGTGGCGAAGTCGATGGCACTGGGCGCGGACTTGGCGCCGATTTCGTCGAAGGGGACGTAGAAGACGGCGCGGCTGGGTTCGCGCAGGTCGTCGTATGGAACGTCGGGGGTAACGCCGACGATTGTGTTGAGTGGCTGATTGACGCCGCGTTCAAAGGTGCGGCCGATGGGGTCCTGGCCGGGAAAGAAGACCGTGACAAAGGTTTCGTTGACGATGGCGGCTCCCGGCGAGGTGTCTTGCGGGCCAAAGTCGCGGCCTGAAACGAGCGGGATCTTCATCGTCGACAGCCAGCCCGGCGAAACGTTCAGGAACCACGCGGGAGTTGGGCTGGGAGGCGCGCCGTTGATCGAGATGTCGCTGTTTATCCGGATTCGCCCGAGTAGTGGCCAGCGCGAGATCGCGACTGAGTTGACGCCAGGAACGGCGCCGATCGCCTCGGCAGTTTGATTCCAGACGACGGGGAGCTGCCCTTTGCCGGCCACAGTTTCCAGCAGGAGCAGACGGTCCGTGGAAAATCCGAGGGGACGGTTCTGCAGGCGCTGGAAAGATGCGACGAACAGCGAAGACAAGAAGAGGACAAGGAAACAAAAAGCGACCTGTAGGGCAATGGCACCACGCATGAGACGCCGCGGCGAGTGCGGATCTTCACCACCTTTGAGCGCGGCGACAGGCCGGACAGCGGAGGCACGGAGAGCAGGAAGCAAACCAAGCAACAGAACGACAACGAGAATGAGCCCGAAGCCGAACAGAAATACACGCCAATCGGCGGCAAGCGCGAGGCGCGCAGGGTTGTCGGGCGGATTGATCAGGCTGAGCACAAAGGGCGCCGACCATGCCGCAAAGAATGCGCCGAGGACAGAGGCTAAGAGGGCGAGCAGTGCGCTCTGGCACAGAATAAGCTGGACCAGGCGGCGACGGCCGGCGCCGATCGAGATTCGGAGAGCCATCTCCTGGGCTCGGGCGGCGGCCTGTGCCGTCATCAGGTTCGTGACGTTGACGCAGGCGACGAGCAGGAGGAGAGCGGCCAGCAGACCGAGAACGCCGAGATATCGCCGATACTCCTTCTGGAGATCGGAGACGCCGGCGCTGGCAGAATAGAAGAAAATCTTTTGATCGAGATAGCGGTCGATCGACTCCTTGGTCTCGCCGCGGAAGCATGTCGAACAAGCGCTTCCGAACGCGTGGTTGACAGCGGAGAGGTGCTGCCGGAGCGGTTCGAGGGCGGTGGCCGGGCTGATGCCGGGTTTCAACATCAGGAAGATGCGGTGCCAGTCGAACCTGTCCTGGGAGACGAGGCGGTTCATGGTAAGGGGCAGAAAGATATCGGTGACGGTTCCCTTTTCGGTTCCAGTGAAATCGCGAGGGCCGACGCCGATGATTTCGAACGTCTGGTCGGCGATCTGGAGCGCGCGACCGAGGACCTTCGGATCGCGGCCGAAGCGGTGATTCCAATAGTCCCAGGAGAGGACCGCATAGGGACCGGCACCGGGCGCGCGGTCATCGGCGGGCGCAAGCAGGCGGCCCAGCGCGGGCTCAAGGCCGAACAGCGGGAACATGTTGCCGGACACATAAGCGACGTGGGCTTTCTCCATGTCGTCATCGGTGGACCAGGTGATGTCCGTCCGATCGGCGTCGCTGATTGCGATGAGGTCGGCCTGGTCCTTGACGGCATCGCGCATCAGGTTGAAATCCGGCGTGGCCCAGTGGCCGTCCTCGATAGGTTTGCCGTTGAAGCCGGTCATCGCGCGAGAGAGGGCGTACAGGTTGCTGGAATCTGAGATAGGAAGCGGGCGCCAGAGCAGCGCGTCAATAAGACGGAAGGCGGCGACACAGGAGCCGATGCCCAGGGCGAGCGAAAGGATAGCGGCAAAAGACGTGACCTTGTTGCGGCAGAGTTGCCGCCAACCGAAACTTATATCGGCAAGCAGCGAATCAAGCCAGCCCGCAGCACGAATGCTGTAGCTCGCTTCGCGGGCACGCAGCGTCGAGCCGAATGCACGCTGCGCTTCCTTAGGATCACGACCGGAGGCAATGGCTTCTTCAATATGGGCCTGCAACTCTTCCTCGATCTCGCGATTCAAGCGCTCACCGCGCACGGCATTCGAGATACGCGACCACAAAGACATCTCACGCCTCCCGCAGAACCCGGTTGATTGCTAAACTGACTGACTGCCAGCGCGACTCTTCCACACCCAGTTGCTTTTTTCCTGCTGCGGTCAATTCGTAGACTCGGGCGCGACGGGCGATACCGTCCGATAGAGTTCACGGCGGAAAAAGATGGACGAAAGCTCTATGCGCGGAAGAGACATTATGCTTCGACGGCGCAGGTTACGTCCACAAATCAGTAACAACCGCAACGCTAGAGGGCCGACTTGCGCAGGGCGGCGCCCAGTGTTTTGCCGGGACCGGATTCCTGGATGAAGGCGACGACTCGGATGTTCTTGAGATCGGTGCCGGGCTTGAGTTTCAGCTGAACCTCCTGATCGAAGGTCTTCCCTTTCGGCAGTTTTCCTACCTTTGTAAGTTGCTGCACGACGGCGACGTGGACGAGGTGTCTGCCGCCATTTTCTCCCTTCAAAACCTGCGATTCTACGTGATTGAGAGCGACCGCGACGTAGACATCGGCGGCGCGCTTTTCAGCATTGGCGCCGGTATCGATGTGCGCCCGCAAGACGGTGGGATCAGCCGGGTCAACTTTCACGTCGGCGATACGGATGGGAATCGTGGGCTCGTCCTTGGCTTTGTTGAGGACATCTTCCATCTGGTCAATGTGCTCGATGTGGACTTCGTGGTTACCGTCCACGACGAACTGCGGGGTGAAACTTTCCTTTTCACCGAGAGCAGTTTCGTAGGAGCTTTGGCGGTCGGTGAGCGCAGGCGAAGAGTTCGGGTCTTTCCATCCGTCATGGTCCCAGTAGGTGACGTGCTCGCTGAGGACGATCAACTGCGCGCCGGTGATCGGTTGGTAATCGTCGAGCCGCTGCAGGATGATGTCGGCGGGCGGACAGCTGGAGCAGCCCTCCGAGGTAAAGAGCTCGATGAGAACAGGGCGCGGGTCAGAATTCGCGGCTGGCGCTGCCTGAGTTTGTGGGCCGGCTTGCGCGCCCAACAGGAGAGGAAGAGCGGCGAATAATCCACTGAGGCGAAGCATGAAAAAGATTTTACCCCTTTCAGCAGTTGGGTTCCCCCGATTTTGTCAGACTGGGGAATCTTCACCCGTGGCAGACAACCGCTGGTCCGGGAGTCGCTTTATAGTTCCGAGCTTCTAGAACCGCAGGACCGGGCCGAACGTAATACGGAGGTTGTTGTGTGCTCCACTGTTGAAGTAGATTTCGTCGCCGGCTTCGAAGCGCAACCCTACCGGACCAAGGGTGGCTTCAATGCCGCCTGCGGGATAGAGCGCGGCATTCAGGTTCGAGGTGCGAAGGCCAAGGATGGTACTGGCGATGTCGCTATAGGGGAGCAGCGTGGTACTGAAGCGGAAGTCGATGAATCCGGCTTTGAACGTGGCATAGGGATGCAGGTGACCAGCGGAGCGCTGCACCATGGGCCCAAATAGCCCATGAGTCACGCCGATGGAGGTGTGTTCGAGGGCGGAGAGGTTTCCCGTGGAGACGTTGAGGTAGGCCTCGTCAAAGTTGATGCCGTAATCGTAGGCGAGTTCGCCCTCGAGAAGAACGTCATGGTGCACGCGGTATCCGAAACGGGCTCCGAGTCCAAAATTGTTGGTGCTGGTTTGGGAGATGCTGAGCGAGTCGAGGAAGACGCCGAGTTCGATGCGTTGCTGGGCTGAGGAAAAGGACGTGAGCAGGAGGAAGGTGATCAGGGTGAGGGTTCGCATTGTCCCGATTCGATGAGTTGCCGCGAATGTGGGTTGTTATCAGCTGGACTTTAGTCAGGCAAAACACTCAACCGCAGACGTCGCGGAGGGGGCGCAGAGAACGCTGAGAAGAACATCGGAGGCATACGACTTGAAACAGCAGGCAACATTATGCGCCTTGCGGATTCGGGTCAGGTGGCGGAGGAGGCGCGCGATCGGGGTCGCGTTGTGGCGGAGGAGGCTGAGGAAAAGGCTGCCGTGAAGAACTGGGCGGAGGTGGCGCGAGGTGGTCGCTATTCTCCGAACCGTTACCCTGCAGGGAGGGATCGTTATTCGGAACGTCGCTTTTTAGGAGAGTCGTTTTCAGTTCGACTTTCTGATGGGCCAGCGGGTTGATTTCGGTCTCGAAAGTTTTGTATCCGGGAAGAGTGATCTTGATATTGTGCGTCCCCGGAGCGACGAGAAGGGCGCGCCCTAATCCCTCAAACTCAGCGACGTGGCCGACGAAACTGCCGTCGAGAAAGACCGCGGCGCGTGGGGGATTCACGTCGATCTTCACTGTCGACCAGCTTGCGGGTTCGGCGCCGGTGGCGGCTTTCTGCATGGCAACTTCGACGGTCAGTTTTTGGCCGGGCCGGAGCACGACGCGCTGGGTGAAGTCCTGGTATCCATTCTGGCGGACGGAGACCACGTGCTCACCGGGAAGGAGCAGGACCCTCTTGTTGCCCTTGAGTTCTTTCAGGTAGCCGACGTATTGGCCGTCGATCCAGACACCGGAAGTGCGCTCGACTTTGGTCTTCCCTTGGAGGCGAAGCTCGCCCATCACCTGGTTTCCGCCTGCGAGCAGAACGGGAGGAAGCAGAAAAGCAAGCATGGCCAGGATGACGTACCACAATCGCGCTGTAGGGCGCAGGCTCATCGAGTCTCCTTCATTCGAGTGGATAGGGCTTCGGTCGTATCTTCCCTATATTGCTGATGGCAGGACGGGCGCTAAGGTTGGCGGGAGAATTGACCCACGGGTACATAGACTCAGTGTCACGTGGTCTCAGGAATTCGCGAGTTTGGTACGGACAAATTCGCAGTGGCGTGCTGTTGGCGTGGATTCTCTTTCTGGTGAACGCGAGCTTGTAGCGTGACATCAGAGGGAGGTAGCCGTAAGAATGGAGGTAATGGTTCAATGGCAAGCAAGGGAATGGAACTGACGACCGCAACCATCGGCAAAGGAGCTCTGATCCTGGTTATGGCTGCGGCAGGCTGGGCGACACGGCAACCTTTGATCTTCGCCAGCCTGGGCCCGACCGCCTATGAGCTGGTAGAAAAACCGAAGGATCAAAGCTCGAAGGCCTACAACATTATCGTCGGGCACCTCGTGGGTTTGGGGGCAGGATTTCTGGCTGTATACCTCCTGAACGCGTGGCAGGAACCAAACGTTCCGTTGACCGGAGTGGTATCGGCAGCACGAGTATGGACGGCGGTGTTGGCGGCAGTGCTGACCACGCTGGTTACGTTACTGTTGCGAGCCGGGCAGCCAGCGGCGATTGCGACTTCGCTGCTGGTGGCGCTGGGTTCGATGCAGACCAAGCGCGACGCGGTCGTCATGATTGTGGCCGTGTTGGTCATCACAGCGATTGGGGAGCCAGTGCGGCGGGTCAGGATGAAGCTGATGCACGAAGGATAAGCCGGAGCCTAATTGAGTTGTTTGATGATCGCGTCGATGCAAACCTATTAGCTATAGCCTGCAAGATTCAGCACACTTTATCTTTATCTCCTTATTCTTTTCTCCTTGACACGTGCCTTGCCGGACAGGAAACTGGCAGCCTTCCCTGGAGCCGGGGACCAAACAGATTGACCATACCCGGCTCGCCTTGAACCAGGAGTGTAATGGCATTAATCTTCCGACTGCTGTCGCTCGGCCTCGCTTTCGTGGCCATCTTGCTGGGAGCCAGTATGGCCATGGCACAGTCCGGAGCTTGCGCCAAGGGGCCGTGCGTAGCCAGCTATCACAACGATGCCATGCGTGACGGGGTCAACTCCGCGGAGGGTGTCCTTAAGCCAACCCTGTTTCCCAGCCAGGCAGGCGCGAATTTCGGCCTGCTCACGCCGGCATCCGGCGGGGCCACAGGCGCGGTCGATGGGCTCATCTATGCTCAGCCGCTTTATCTTTCGGGGGTGAGCATGGCCGCGACCTCCGGTTGCCCAGGGACGAAAAACCTTGTGCTGGTCGCGACAGGGAACAACAGCGTTTACGCCTTCTCCTGGACTTACACGCTGACTACCACGGGATACACGTTCTCGCTGACGCAATGCTGGACAATCAATCTGAATCAGCCGGGCGAGTTCGCAATCCCGTTCACGGCCTTGCCGATCGTGAACAATTTGGACGCCCCGTGCAACAACATCGTGCCCGAGATCGGCATTACCGGCACGCCGGTGGTCGACACCACGGTGAGTCCGGCGGTGATGTATGTGGTCAGCGCACACCAGACCGCCAGCCTTACGTACACTTATCGTCTGCACGCGATCAACGTTAGCTCGGGTGCGGAGATCACGAACGGCACCAGTGCGCCGTTCGACCTGTCGGGCACGTTCGCGAGCGGCATCAGTCCTATTAACGCAGAGAGCGGGATTGGCCCTGTTCAATCCATCGGCCGGAACCGCCAACGTGTACGTCAGCTTCGGGTCTTACTGTGATGTGCCGCCCTACAGCGGCTATGTTGCCGGGGTTACTTTCAATTACGGCACAAACAGTTTCTCGCCGGTCGGAGCAAACTGGATCTTCGACGCCGAAGGTGGCGCAACTGAGCAGGAAGGCGGTATCTGGATGGCGGGCGCGGCTCCCGCGGTGGATGCTGCCGGCAATATTTATGTGACCACCGGGAACGGAAACTGGGATGGCGTAACGCAGTTTGGCGAGAGCGTCGTGAAGCTTGCGACCACAAGTTCCGGCATCGTTCCGGTTGATTTCTATACTCCGAATGATTTTGCCGAGCTCAACCAGAATAATGTCGCGACCTCGGTTTGCTCCACGTACGCTACCACTGTTTGCCCCTCGCAAAATGTTTTAGGCCTTCCGGCATCCAGTGAGGACTTTGATCTTGGTTCTGCCGGGGTCACGCTCATTTCGCCGGTTGGAGTGACCACCCCGCCTGCGGATCGAATTCAGAACTCTTGACCGGCGGAAAAGAGGGCGTCCTCTACGGCGTTTGCTACAGCACGCAAACCGGCTCGACTGCGCAAAGCGTCATGGGCGGACTGGACGGTTGCGGGTATTTATGCATCGCGACGTCCAATCCCACCATCACCGCTTGCAGCGAATCGGCCATTCCCGGCAACGGGTCAATCGCGCAATGTTTTCAGGGGGTCAATGCCGGCGAAAACCAGGCTAACGGATCGAACACGATTTTCGGCCTTCCAGGAATAAGGGGGACCGAAGCTTTCTGGGCCGGAACCGCCGCGAGCCCCCAAAATTACGTTTACGTCGCGGGGGTAAACGCCAACCTCATGGCGTATCAAGTGGATCCAGCTACGGGGCTGTTCAACACGGTTGGCTATACGGCACAGTCTCCGAAAAAATTCCCGACCGGCACTGTGCCCTCCGTTTCATGGGACGGCACCCACTCTTCCTCGGCCCTGCTGTGGGCGATGAATGCCTTCGGTCCCGGCAGCTGGAGGCCCGACATCAATTCCTCCGTAGCGGCGCAGCCGGTCGTCCTGCTGGTTTATAAGGCCGTTCCCAATGTCTCCACTCAGTCATTAAGACAGTTGTGGCAAAGCTCCCAGACCGCAGGCAACAAGGGTCCGGGCGCGGTGAGGTTCACGGTGCCTACCATCGCGGGGGGATTGGTGTTTATCGCGGGAGGAACTCAGGGCTACGCACCCGGGCCGCCGGGAGGAGCGAACGTGAACTGCACCGCTGCCGCGCTAGTGTCGAGCGCCACTCCCAATATCTGCGGCGGACAGTTATCGGTGTATGGAAAGCTGCACCAGTGAGTGAAGGTGAGGGCGCTCTTACGGTGAGCCCTCAAGCTTTCTGAAGGAAAGAAGTCTGCTCAGTATCCCAACCGCTTGTCCACGATATTCAGAAGAGTTTGCTGGTGACGGTATCGTTCGAGTTGCGCCACAAACAATTGCATCGCGTCGTTCACCCAGTCGGCGGTGTGGTCAGCACAATGCGGAGACAACAAGACATTCTCCAGGGTATAGAAAGGATGATTTTGCGGAAGCGGTTCCTGGTCAAACACGTCGAGAGCGGCGCCTCGAATCCTGTGCTCTGACAGAGCCTTGATCAAAACCCGCTCGTCGATCGTGGGCCCGCGGCCGACATTAATCAGCACGGTGTTCTGCTTCATGACGGCGAATGCGGCTTCGCCAATCAAGCCTCGCGTCTGCTCAGTCAACGGTAGCGTTACCACCACATAGTCGCAGCGTGGAAGCATCTCCAAAAGCGCTTCGGGCGGGTAGAGCTGGTCGATCAGCGGATCCTGCTTGGAGTGTTCGGAAACTCGCCTCAGCCCAAGGACGTGCATTTCCAGTGCGCGGGCACGGGCAGCCACCGCACGTCCGATGCTTCCGTACCCGATGATGCCCAGGGTTTGACCCGAGACCATGGTTACATCAAACTGTTCCCATACGCGTGCCGTCTGGTTGCAAATCATGCGCCGAAAATCTTTGGCGAAATATAGAATCACTCCCACAACAAACTCGCCCAGAGAAGCACTGAATACGCCCCTCCCATTCGTCAAGATTACGTCGCTGTGAATCAGTTCAGGGAAAAGCGTCTGTTCCAAGCCAGCAGCGCGGGAGTGAATCCAACGCACACCGCGGCACATGAGGAACACCTCGCGGAGAAGCGCAAGCGAGCCCGACCAGTTCAGAATAATGTCGGCGTCGACTGCGGACTGGGCGAAGTCCTGTGCCGAATCTCCGACCACAACGGTTGCGACCTTGCGAAGCTCAGCCAGGAAAGGAATATTGGTGTCGCCGGGTGTGGTCAAAACTAGGAGTTGACGACCATTCATATTTTTTCGTGCTCAGAAAAACTGATTGGCAGCGCGCGGGACGATGCTACCGGGACGAACCCATGAACGAGGATAATTGCGTCGAGGGCAGATCACTCAGTTCCGAAGCCGAGCACGAGATCGAGGTTCGCCGCTTCGGCGAAAGCTCGGAAGTCTGCGTCCCGGGTCAGCAGAGGGATACCGCGATCGATACAGCTTTGTGCAATCAGCGCGTCGCCAAGGCGGGCCTTTCTACGCTTCGCCAATACTCTGGCCCGCAACATTCCTGCTCGTTGCCAGTAGCTCGTTTCAGTCTCGATCATGGGTACTTGAGAAAGTGTTTCGGCGAGGTCCGGCGGGAGCTTGGGATCACTTAGCAATTCGGTCAACACAGCCGGCACCATCAACAACTGCCGGTCTTGCAGTGCTTTGTCGAGCAGCAGTGCGTCTTCCCCTACATTGTCCTGTAAGAAGGCAATCCATGTGCTCGTATCGGCCGCGATCATCGGTCAGCCTTCAACTCTGCCAGCGTGCGCGTGAAGCGAACCTTTCCGCGGAATTGGCGCAAGCGAGCATAAGCCCCCGACGCCGCGACCAGCTGCAGCCCAGTCCGGACGGTTTGCGTAATACCAGTCCCGCTCGCGCGCTGCGCCTTTTGGAGCAGCTCTGCCGGCACCTCGACGGTGATTTTACGTTCAGTTTCCATTTGACGATTTTACCATACTCTATACCAGTCTTTGATACGGTATAACAACTGCGGTGCTGGGAGGCTTGCACTCGGCAGCACGCGTGAGCTATTTGCGGCGAGACCTTCTATACTACGTCCGAGATTTAAGAGTGGAAAGAATCGCAGCCTAAATGACCCCAAGTCCGAGTAGCAGAGTTTCGCGGGCTGTGAGCATTGACGATCTGCGCGAACTGGCGCGCCGGCGGACGCCAAACATCGTTTTCAACTACATCGATGGAGGGGCGGACAACGAGTGGACGCTGCGTGAAAACCGCAGAGCCTTCGATGCGGTTACGTTCCGACCGCGCCACGCGGTTGCCGTGCCCGAGTGTGATCTACGAACGTGTGTGCTGGGTACGGAACTTTCCATGCCGTTGCTTCTGGCGCCCGTCGGTTATCTGCGCGTCATGCATCCTGAGGGTGAAATCGCTTCCGCCCGAGCAGCAGGCAAGGCGGGGGTTGGCTTCATTCTGTCCACGGTTTCGGGCCATCGACTTGAGGACGTCAAAGCAGCATCGAGCGGACAAGTCTGGTATCAGCTCTATCTCACGGGTGGCCGTGCCGCTGCCGAGAGTGCCCTGCGGCGAGCCATGGATGCCGGGTACACGGTTCTCGTAATCACGATTGATACCGGCATCATCGGGCACCGCGAACGCGAGGTGCGCGACGGCATGGAGCAGATGCTGCGGGGGAGTGTCTGGTCGAAGATCCCTTTTGTGCCGCAGGTTTTAACCCGTCCACGCTGGCTCGTACGTTTTCTTCTCGACGGGGGCCTTCCTGACATGCCCAATATCGTTAACCCGGAAATCGGCGTATTGCGGGTTCGCGACGCGCACACCGCCATGAAGCGCGAGGCATTCTCCTGGAGCGATATGCAATGGATTCGCGCACTCTGGAAAGGGCCCATCGTGATCAAGGGAATTCTCACGGCAGAGGACGCCGTGCGTTCCCTCGATCATGGCGCCGCGGCGGTAGTCGTTTCCAATCACGGGGGCCGTCAACTAGATGGGGTTCCAGCGAGCCTGCAGGTGCTGCCGGAAGTGGTCGATGCCGTCCAGCAGCGGGCGGAAGTTCTGATGGATAGCGGGATCCGGCGAGGATCCGATATCGTCAAAGCACTCTGCCTGGGCGCTCGAGCGGTGCTTTGCGGGCGTGCGTATGCTTACGGGCTTGCGGCCGCCGGAGAAGCAGGCGTGTCCCGTGCGATCGAGATTCTGCGAACTGATCTGGAACGGTCTCTTAAGTTGTTGGGGTGTGACTCGGTTGGCGCTTTGAACAGCTCCTACATCGATATTCCTTCGCGAATTCATTGATCTCAATGAACTGGTCCGGCTTTATCGCCGTAAATTTTTGGGTTGTATTGCTGGCCGGCCACGATATCTCCAGACTCAGGATGCGCGCCGACCTTCCCAGGCCAATGTGCTGGGCCAAGGGCGAGGCACCGAAGGAACCGCCGCTGGTCACCGTCCGATAGATGGAACGTGATCTGCCTCCGCCGTTCTGGACGACGAGTCTGATGTGGGCTCCAAGCGCAGCGCGGTTGCTTTTGACGCCGACCAGCTTGATGTTGATCCAGTCGTTGTCATTACCGGGGTTTTGAAAGACGCGGAGGGCGTGCGCATCGCCGGGAGTGGCGCCGCCCATGGACGTCAAAATGTCTTCGTGGCCGCTGTTGCGTAAATCAGCGAAGGCTGTGCCATGCCCTTTGTGCAGATCTCCAATTCCGGCGGATGAGCTGATGTCCGCGAAAGATTTACCTTCATGGTTGCGCAGCAGGACTTTAGGTAGCAGAAAACCGTATTCGGGGCCGCCGGTGCCTAGATAGATGTCGAGGAAGCCATCGTTGTCGACATCTCCGTAATTGGCGCCCATGGGTTGATGAACGCGGTCGAGCCCCACTTCCCTGGTAACGTCGCGAAACGTGCCATCCTTCATGTTCTTGAACAGCTTCAACGTCTCCGCACTATGCGGCAGGCCGAGATAGTCTCGCAAAGATTCATCGGGCGAGAAAAAGAAGCTGTTGACCAGCAAGTCGGGCCAGCCGTCGTTGTCGAAATCAAAAAACCAGGTTGCGAAACTTTGAGAATTGGGAAGCTGAACACCGGCTCGCTCCGCCACTTCGGTGAAGGTCCGATTGTGATTGTTGTGATAAAGAAAGCTGGCTCCGTAGAGATTTGAGATGAAAAAGTCTGGGTAGCCGTCGTTGTCGTAATCGGCAGCTACTACTCCCTTGCTGAAGGCAATCTTGTCCACGCCGGAAGAGTGCGAAATGTCCTCGAAGGTTCCATCGCCACGATTGCGAAACAGCTGGCTGGGAGCGCTCTCGTTGGCGACGAACAGATCGACAAAACCGTCGTTGTCGATATCAGCCCAGACCGCGGACTGGGTGCGGGTGGCCGGTTCAGACAGTCCGGCCTGTTGGGTTACGTCGGTAAAGGTGCCATCGCAATTGTTTCGCAAGAGTGACTTGCGCACGGGAAACTCCCAGGCTCCGCGCAATACCAAAAGGTCCATGCAACCGTCGTTGTTGTAGTCGGCCTGGATCATATTGAGGCCGCCCAGTTGATCCCCCAGCCCGGCAGGAACGGCGCGGTCGGTGAATGTGCCGTTGCCGTTGTTATGAAAGAAATGAAGGGGCTCACATACGTCGTAGCTGGAAATCATCACGTCGAGCAGGCCATCGTTGTCGAAGTCATCTACGACCACTCCGTTAGCCGTGGTCACCACATTCAGACCGGCAGAGGCTGCCACATCCACGAAGCGTCCAATGTTCTCCTTCGACCCGAACACGTCCGGCGAAATCAGGTATTTCTGCGGGACGCCGGAGGGATACTCGCCCATGGTCATATAGGCCAGATTCAGCAGCCACTTTGTCTGCAGGTCATCAGGCTTCTGGGCGAGATATTTCAGAAAGTGATCGACAGCTTTTGCCGAATCGGCGACGTTCTCGTAGCGACGACCTGGGGCGGGCGGGAAGATGCACTTATCGTCGGGATCGCGGTAGACGCCATTCTCCATCTCGGATTTATGGAGGTACGCCACACCGAGCACCGCTTCGAGTTGGAGAACTCCGGCCGGAACATTTGCGGCCGCAATCCGGTAGGCTGCCTTCCACTCCGCGATGGCCGCGTCCATGTTGCCCTGATAGGCATTCACTTGGGCGAGCGCATAGTGTTCCTGGATCAGGTCGGTGGGCTTTTCGGTCGAGAACAGTTGAGCATCTCCGGGATGGAGCCGTTTCGTCAGGCGGGTCTCCAGGGCGGACAAAGATTCCTTGCGGATTCTGCAAACCGCGGAGAGGTCTTGCTCCCAACCGGTTGGCTTGGGATATTTCTGAAACGCCATATCTGCGATGACCTGGCCAGAAATATCGGCGGGATAACGGATCATGCCTTTTCCGGACGCATCACGGCTCGCGCCCATCCCTTGGCCCACGGAGCCTTCGCTTGGAGAGAGAACTTTTAAAATAGCGAATCCTCCGGGAACTTTGATCGGGTCAGTCACCTGTCCGGGAAACTTTCCTTTCAAGGCTTCGCGCAGTTCGGGGCGCAATGTGCTGAGATCCACATCTCCCAGATAGCCGTAGTCATCTGCATGGGGATCGACACTTTCGATGTGGGCGAGCATGGCAAAGTCCTCGCCCTTCTTCAGCCGATCCAGAATTCGCTGCGCGTCAACGGCGGAGTGAACCACGATCACGCGTAAGGGAATGGATCCGGAAACATCGGTGGGAGACTTGGAAGTGGACTGCGAAAATCCGGGAAGGCTCACGGCGAACAGCAGAAGCAATGATACGAACGAGCATGGAAATGCTTGCCACCGCGCAAGTCCACTAATTGCGTTTGCTGAATGGGTTCGCAACATAGGCCCGCCGTGTTGCTTCGGGTTACACCTTAGCAGGAACCAGCGTCAGGGCAAAGACGAGGACATCATCGTTACTCGGCAAGCTGACGTTACGCACAGATTTGGTGCTGTCAAGATTGAAGGAGTATGCGTAAGCATAGAACGAGCGGCTGTCTTTGGAGCCATCGGCGCTTATGCGGTACGGAAGAGTGAGGGCCACGGACTCGCCGTGGAAATTTCGGGGCATCGCCCAGTCGCTCAGGCTCTGAGTGAAGGACGAAGAAGTGCCATCTTCGTAGTTCACGAGGAAGGTTTGCAGTTCCTGTTCGCCATTCACAGCCAAAGCAAGCACTTTCAAGCTGGAAAATTTTCCCGCAGGCAGGGCGATAGTCTTGCCGCTCACTACGTCCGGTGCATTGGGCGGGCCGAGTTTGAAGACAACGCCATCGCCGACCTGTTCTGAGCCGAGCAGCTGCTCAGAGAAAGCGAAGCCGTCGCTATCGAGTCCTCCCGTCGCCGGGAATGTCGAGCCGTCGTTATAAATTCCGGTGATGTTGTAGGCGGACGAAAGATCCACCGGCACGGTTCCGGTTGCGACGGGAGTTATCGCAACATCCATTGTCGTGGATCGAGACAAATTGCCCGCAGTTCCGATAATGGTGACCGTGGATGTCGCCGGTGGGTTCGAACTGCCGGCGGTGAGCGTCATCGTGCTGGATCCTGAAGTGCTCGCCGGATTGAAGGAAGCGGTAACGCCTTGCGGAAGCCCTGAGGCAGTCAGGTGAACGTCTCCATCGAGTTGGCCCCTCGGCATGACGATGACCCGGGTCATGGCGGTTCGGCCTTGAGGAATGGAAATCTGGTCTGACGAGGTGGAGAGTGCGAAGTCTGCGGCTCCGGTATTGCTTGCGGGCAAGACGTCGTACAAAGGCTGCGCCGGTTTCACCTCGGGATTTTCTTCCGCGATCGAGACAGCGAGCACGCGGATTTTGTCGTTGTCAGGCAGTTTCAGGGTCGTCGCTCCGGGCGGCATGTCCACGGCATACCCGAACAGGTACGAATAGGAGTACGCCACATTGTCACCCGCCGGATTGTGGTGGTGATCGCAATACCAGGCCAGATCGGCGCGCTTGATATAGCCGGGCTTCAGCCCTGTCATGTCTCCATAATTGTCATGGGCGTAGTCCGGCGAACTCCATTGACGATCATCCCACTGGCCAATGAATCCGCCCCAGTCCTGAATATTCAGTTCAAACTTCTTGCTGCCGACTTCAAAGGCGGCCTTTTGATCGCCTTCGGCTGACGCCGCCAGAAGATAGAGTCTGTTGTACTGGCCAGCGGGTAGATGGATGGCCTGCCCTTTCGCGATCACGGCATTGGGCTCGCCGCCTTTATTCGCCACCTGAAATAGGACATCGTTGAAGGCAATTTTCTGGGGAAGCATTTCGGCAGGCAGCGCATTGCCCTTGCCGTCGAACCCAGCATCGGAGTGAGATCCGTCACTGGTAGTTGTGGCGACATCGTAATTCAACGTCACGGGCGTGGAGCGCACGCCGGCAACCTTCGTGGCCGATGCGCTGAGCTTGAGCGCGAAGGTTCGAGGCTGGTATGCGGTAAACGAAGTTTGAAGAATTCCTGCTTTGACCGTGGCGGGTCCGCGAGGCTGCTCCTGGCCGTTCACTTCGCGGGCGCCCGTGATTGGCGCCGCAAAAGAAATCTGGACATCGCGTTGCGGCTTGCCGTCAAGTTCGACAACGCGAAGGATGATCTCATCACCCTCTTCCGCCTTCTTCAACGCCAGAACGCGCACCCGCGGATTATTGATCTTCAACAACGAGAATCTACGTCCCAGCGAACCGGCATGCTTCAAGGTCTGGAAAGCGACGAGCGGAGAATTCAGGCGCTGGGCCTGCCAGTCGGTTTGCGCATCGCGCCAGCCGCCGGCGTGTCCCGCGATCCCGAAAACGAATTCGTGGTGGCCAATGTCTTGCGTGCCTTGATCGGCGTATCCGCCGGCGGTGCCGGGAGTGCGAATCAAGGTCAGGCGGATGGTGTTGTCGGTGGGCTTGTCGGATCCATTCTTGCAGTCGGTCAGGATGGTGGCCCCGAAAGCGCCGCTGGCGTCGGTTAAATCGATCCATTGATGCGACGGAACTTCGAATTTCTTCGGGCGGGCGGTAGGACGCTCGATGGTTCCGATGTCCCAGTTGTACGTGGCCATCTCGTTTGAGGCGGTCAACGGGAACGTGGCTTTGACGTTCGATTCACGAGTGTTCCAGTCGATCACGTTGCCGAACTCCACCCGCTTTCCCGCATCGCCGGCTGAGAGGCTGATGGTCTGGACGAAACGCGAGCTGGCGGTTTCGCGCGAAACTTCCACAGAGACACGAACTGGACCGCTCTCGACCACGCGAATTTTTGCCGGCCCGGAGACGTATGCCTTCGGCGGAGCCTGTTCCTGGTCCCAGTCCATGTTCCAAGCGGGCCACTGCTGGGGATTGTCGTAGGAGATTGCCAGGCGCGCGGGTGCGGACAAAAGCTCTTTGCCGATGGCTTTGTCGAAGATGCTTACTACATCGCCGTCGGAGTTGAGCTTGACGCGGTAATACTGATTTTCCAGTTCTTGCTGGGAGACTCGGAGGGCGGAGGAAGCGGTCGAATCCGCGGCGGGTTGCACATCGTAAACGGCGTAGCCGACAGACGGAACAGTGGCCGAGAATACAACCTTGCCGTGGGATATCTGTGATGGAACCTCTTTGCCGTCGGGACCCATGACGCGAACAGCTTTCGGAGTGCCGCCGGGGAAATCGATGCTCGCTTCGACGAGATCCTCGCGTGGAATATTGAGGGAATTGAAGACGACGACGGGCACGCCTGTGGTCTGAGTGTTGAGTCCGGCAGAAACGGCTTCGGTGGAGTTCTTCAAGACGACAGCGAACTGATTCATTGCGATGACGTCGTCATTCCAGGCGAACTCGTAGGATCTCGGAGTGGCGGTTCCGGCGGCGATATCGTGAAAATGGCCGCCCATAACCAGCGTCCAGGCATCATTCAGACGCTGCTGCGGGTAGGGACGAGCGCCAAGCCATTGCGCGGCAATCGAGGCCTTCTCGGCGGCATCGGCAAGAATCTCTTCTTTCCTCAACCAGCGCTTTTGATAACCCTGCGAAGTGAGGGAGCCAGCAGAGTGATTGGTCAATTCCATCTCGCCGGTGTAGCGCGGAAGTCCGGCTTCTTCGGCAGGCTTGATATCGAGAAACATCTGCTCCGCGGTGGAAGAGATCACATGCACGGGGCCGTCGCCGACTTTCACGGCGGGCCCCTCGGGGTGGTGCTGCTCCATCCTGCGGGTGAGGAACTGGCCTTCGGGCGGAAGCCCAACCGTCCCCTTGGTGACTATAGCTTCGAGGCGTTTGACCGATTCTTCCTCAGGAGTTCCGCCAATGTCTCCCGTGCCGTAATAGTGGTAATCGGTGAACACCCCGCTGACCTTGCCGTTGTGCAGCACGCGTGCAGCCCAGTCGTCCTGATAACGGCGCTGCTCGCGGTCGCGTTGTGCCTGCACCAGAGCACGTTGTTCGCTGCGCAGATTCATGAACTCCTGAACCTGAGCCTGATCCAGTTCCTGACCCCCTTTTTCGGCTTGCTGCAGCTTGCTTTGCAGCTCACCGATTCTTTTCTGCAGATCTTCGACGACGGAATTGGAGGGCAGAGGAGGCAGAGGCTTGCTGAGATCGGTCTCGATGTTCGAACCGTAGCTTCCGGGATTGAGGCCTGCCAGCACGCTCTCCCCATCGGGACCGACCCAGACTCCTACGTTGAATGGGGTTCCTTCTGGAGTTCGCTCGCGAGATTCCGGTCCGCCTACGGGAGCTGAGGATCCCCAGACCAGCTTCTGGGTGGAGAATCCCTTCACACCGGAGTGAGCGAGGATGGTGGGAAGAGAGGCGGGGAAACCGAAGCAGTCCGGCAGCATGTATTCAGCGCTGGCCTTGCCAAATTCCTTGCGGAACCACTGGTTCCCATACAAAATCTGCCGGATGATGGCTTCAGCGCTGGGCGCGTTGACGTCGCCCTCTTCCATGGAAGATCCGGCCGGGAACCACTGTCCGGAAGCGACGTACTTCTTTACCTTTTCGTAGTCGGCCGGGAAATACTCCTTCATGAAGCGGTAGCGGTTTGCCCCGCTGAAATTAAAGACATAGTGAGGATACTTCTCGAAGAGCTTGAAGTTGTCCTCCATGGTCTTGCGAATGTATTCGTCGATGACCTGGGGGTACTCCCAACGCCATTCAGTATCGAGGTGAGCATATCCGACCACGTACAGAGTGGGATCCTTCGTGAGGTCAGGCGGGGGACTGGTTTGTATGCATTTAGCTTGGGAAGTACAAGCAAGAAGGCGAGGAGGGCAAAGGGCAAGACAGCCGGAGATTTATGGTTCATAAATTTACGGGAAAGATGGATAGTTGGCTTTGTAACAGGGCAATGTCAAGGCGGCAGGGTGTTATCTTTGTGTTCCGTGCAACTCTATTGAGAGGAAAGCGTTTAGTCGCAATTCTTCTTGCGAACAATTGCGGTGCGGGCAGTTCAAAGATCAGAGGGGCGGTATGGAGCGGAGAAACTGGATTCAGCTCAGAGGACATGAACCACAGAGGGCACGGAGGGACACAGGGGAAAACACGGGGGCTAAAGCCGGGTATTCGCCGACGGTTAACGCGGCCCTAAAGGGCCGCTCTTCCACGTGTCACTTCAAAATCGTAGTTCAAGAGGCCTTATTGCGGTCGAGGGATCTGCTTCAGATCGCTGGCTGCTTCCCGGGCTACGAGTTCGAAGTTCTTAGCGCTAGCGTCCTTCATTAAGGATTCGAGGTGCTGGCGGCCGTTCAGGCGGTTGCCGGACTGCAACTCGATTTCTCCCAGGGCCAGGCGGGCTTCGAAGGTGTAGCGAAGGAAGCCGGTCCGGTTGGACTCGGCGAGAACCTGTTCCAGGCGATTCGTCGCTGCGGCCAAGTCCGGTGCGCTGCCGGAAGCCGCTCGAACGCGAGCAGCGGTGAGCGCCACCAGAAGCTCGACCTGCCGGTCGTGGTACTTGTCGAAAAGAGATAGGGCGTGGTCGATGGCCGCTTTTGCCGCAGGCACATCTCCCTGTGCGAGTAACGCCTGGGCGAGGACGGCCTCGGCTAGCGACTCGTCGCGGATAGCACGCTGACGAGCGAATTCCCTGGATACCCGGGTCGCGATGGCCGCCGCCTCGGCACCTTTGTGTTCGTCGAGGGAGAGTTCAGCAAGTTCAAGCTGGAAACGCGCAGAACTCTGCTTGTCGCCGATTTCATCGAAGATGGAAATGGCTTCCGATTCGTATTTGCGAGCCTGATCCAGGCTGCCTTCCACGCGCAGGATGTCCCCTAATCCCGCGAGCGCAATTGCGGTTTTCTCCCGGTCGCCGATGCTGCGGCACAGGTCGACAGACTCCTGGCTCACCTTCTTGGCGCCAGCATGATCTCCCATAGCGAGCAAAACAACGCCCAAGGCACCTTTGGCCAACGCGACGCCATCCGGATTGGCGATCTCCTGATCCGCCGCCAAGGAATCCTCATACTTTTCGCGGGCTCCCTGCAGGTCTCCCAGGGCGAGCAGGACATCGCCAAGGTCATCGAGTTCATTCGCGACGCCCAGCTTGTTTCCGATTTTGCGGGAGATGAGCAGGGACTGCTCGTACATCTTCTTGGCCCCAAGAGAATCGCCTTTGTACTCGAGCGCTATGCCATTGAGGTTGATCGCGCTGGCGACGCCCCTCTGGTCACCGACGGCGGCGAAGATCGGCTTGGCATCGGCGGCGGCCCGAACGGCTTCATCGGAGTTGCCGAGATTCAACGACGCCCAGGATTGATTGACTCGGGCCTGTGCAAATAAGAGGGACGCGCCCAACGCTTGCGCCTTCTGCGCGGCACGCAGGCAAGAGGCTTCATCCCGCTTGTAATCACCCAACGATTCCGCGGCTCGCGCTTCTGACAAATCGAGTCGTGGATCATCGCCCAATGGAGGAGGAAGCTTCTTCAGAGCCTCAATGGTATCGAGCGCCTCTCTTCCTTTTCCTCCGCTGACTTGGGCGTGAGAGAGCGCCATACCGTAATCCAAGCTGTCGGGGAAGAAAGCAAAAAGGGCGCGGTAGATCTCCGCGGCCTTCTCCCAGTTCTTCGACATTTCGTAGTAGCGCCCCTCGACCAGCAGGCGCTCGGCTCGGGGCAGATTCGAGGAAAGCTCAAATGCCCGCTTGGCTTCGTCGCGCGCGTTCTCGTCGTAACCTAGAGTCGCCCAAGCTGTGGCGAGACTGGCGTGGGAGAGAGCAAAAGCAGGCTCTTCCGCGATGGCCTTCAGAAATAGATCGCGCGCGCCGAGGGCATCGAAGACGCGCAATTTCGCGAGACCTTCGGAGTAGAAGCGGGCCGCGTCATGGTTCTTCGGCAAGGCAACCGCCACTTCTGCCGCCTCTTTGCGGGTAACCGCCTGAACGCCGAGCCGGTTCCTCAGAGTCTCGCCGGCTTGTGCGACCAGATCAAAGAGGCGGGTTTCGGCCCCCGTCTCGGAGGTGGCAACGATGGTTTCTCCGCTACGACAATCCTGCAGTCGAAGGTCGAGGCGAACCAGGCCTCCGGAATCTTTACCCAAGCTCGCATAGGAGCCGACCACGACCAGATCCGTTCCCAGATTGCTGCCGATGCGCGCCAGGCTCTCCTTGCTCAGGCTGGCGGAATCCGGGAGTGAAAGCTCCATCCGCATGCGGGCGACGGTTTCTGCCGGAATGGTGCGCAGTTGTTCGCCGGCGGAGAGTTCAGTCGTAAGCCAATCGGATAACGCGGTAGAGACCCAGGATTGCTCGGGACGCCCGGACAGATTTGTAAAGCCTAGGACTGCGACCGAGCGACGAGGAACGACTGAACTGGTCGGGGTTCCGGCCTTCACCACCTGCCGCGAGCGCAGGTAATAAGGGGCGGCAAGACCCACCAGGATTAGAACCATGGCAGCGATGACCTGCCAGCGCCGCAAAGTGAGACCCGACTCCAAATACGCGGCGACCGGTGACGCGGGAGATGTTGATGGAGAAGGGCTGGGGCCTCGCTTCAATTCAGGGGCGTCAACCGCAGAGCTGTCCGCGGGCTGGGGCTGAATGGGAGCGATGAAGCGGTATCCGCGGCGATGCAGGGTTTCGATGTAGCGGGGAGTCTCGGCGGAATCGCCGAGGGCCAGACGCAACTTGCTCATGGCCTTGTTGAGGCTGCGGTCGAAATCTACGAAGGTATCCGCAGACCACAATTTCTGGCGCAGTTCCTCACGGGTGACCAGGTCGCCCGGACGTTCCAGCAAGAGTGCCAATATGTGGAAGGGTTGCTCTTCAAGGCGGATGCGGACTCCGTACTTGTGTAACTCAGCCGCGCGAAAATCGACCTCAAAAACACCAAAGCGGAGGGTACGGTGGGATTGAGCGGGGCCTTCCATATGCGACCGAGTGATATCCCCAGAGTTACGGCGAGCGTAGCACGTTAATATGACCGTTATCAAGAATGTTCCGGTTCTCCATGAGGCGGTCTTCGGTATGGGAATAATCCGGCTGAATTCCCGTCCCATCAATTACATAGACGGGAGCAGCGATATGACATTTGCATGCATTGACAAAGGAGTGTGGCGGTCCGAAGACTAGGGCTTTTCAGTCTCGAGATGGGTTGCGCGACGCCCCACATGCCTGATCCGCTGAAAACTAAAACAGCTTTATCGCGGCGTCATTTCCTCGCGGCGGCCAGCCTGGCATGGTGGCCGGGCAGCGGTTTTTTCCGTAGAGTGCCGTCGCTTTCATGGTTTCAGGGCTCCAAGTCAAGAGCTGCTGCACCATCCAGCGATCCCGGGAATGCGGATCAGGATACGGCAAAGCGCGTGCGGCAGGAGTTCTTGCACGCCTGGGCAGGCTACAAGCAATACGCATGGGGACACGATGAACTAAAGCCTTTGAGCAAGAGCTATCACGACTGGCATAGCGTCTCGCTCTGCATGACGCCGGTCGACGCTCTGGACACGATGATCGTGATGGGGCTCGACGATGAGGCGAAGAAAGCGAAAGATCTCATTGTCAATCGCCTTTCGTTCAATCAAGACATTTTCGTCAAGAACTTCGAGATCACGATCCGCCTGCTGGGCGGGTTATTGAGCAGCTATCAACTGACAAGCGAAAAAGCGCTGCTGCAGTTGGCGGAGGATCTGGCAAACCGCCTGCTTCCGGCGTTCAGCTCTCCCACCGGCATGCCGTATGTCAACGTGAATCTCAAGACTGGCGCGGTGCGGGACGAGAACACGAATCCGGCGGAGATTGGAACTCTGTTGCTCGAGTTTGGCACGTTGAGCAAGCTCACGGGAAAGCCCATATATTACGAGAAGGCGAAGAAGGCCCTGGTGGAACTTTATAACCGGCGCTCGCAGATCGGGCTGGTCGGCGCTGGCATCAACGTGAAGAGCGGCGCCTGGACCGATGTGACGAGCCACATCGGCGGCGGCATCGATTCTTATTACGAGTATCTGCTGAAGGGCTGGTTACTGTTCGGCGATAAAGATTGCGAACAGATGTGGCGAACCAGCATCGCGGCCATAAACAAGTATCTGGCGGACGATTCTCCGAACGGATTGTGGTACGGGCAAGCCAACATGAATACGGGAGCGCGTACCGGGACGATATTCGGCTCGCTGGACGCGTTCTTTCCCGGTGAACTCGCTCTGTCCGGCGACTTGGAGCGCGCACGGCGACTGGAAGAGTCCTGTTACAAGATGTGGACGGCGTTCGGGATCGAACCGGAAGAGTTGGACTATTCCAGGATGAAGATTGCGTACAACGGATATGCCTTGCGGCCGGAGATCATCGAGTCGGCCTACTACCTGCGTCACTTTACAAAGGATGCGCGCTATATCGAGATGGGACACACATTCCTCGATAGCCTGGTGAAGTACTGCCGCACCGAGGTTGCTTATGCGGCCCTGAAGAATGTTGAGACGAAGCAGAAGCGCGATTCGATGGAAAGCTTCTTCCTGGCTGAGACTCTGAAATATCTCTACTTGCTATTTGCGCCGCCAAATACCCTGGATCTGACGCAAGTCGTTTTCAACACAGAAGCACATCCGTTGCGGCGGACCTGGACTTCCGGCTAGCCTTTCGCGCGTTCGTGGCGCGGCTCAGACCATGTACAATTCGGCCAATATGCGGTTTTCCGGCGGAATCCTAGGTTCGCGCGCGTGTCGTGCAGGTGTCTTCATCTTCATCTTCATCCGGGGCGTGAGCCTCTTCCCTTCTCGTGTTGCCGCGCAGTCCAATGCGACCGATTCCAAGGTTGAGGCTTTGTACGCCGAAGCCAAGGAAGCGCAAGCTCGAGGCGATCAGGCCGGCGCCATCGCAAAGTACCAGGAGATCTTGAAGGTCGCACCCCGCCTGGGCGCAGCCTATAACAACCTGGGCCTTCTTTACTTTCAGCAACGAGAGTTCCAGCAAGCGGCCGACATCCTGGAGAAAGGCTTGAAGGTGGATCCGAAGATGGCTTCGGCTTCGGCTCTTTTGGGCATCGCGCTGTATGAAACAGGAAAGTATCAGGAAGCGCGGCCGAAGCTCGAGGCGGCGTTGCGATCCAATCCCAAGGACGACAATGCCGAACTTTTTCTGGCGAATGATCTGATCAAACTTGGCGAACTTGAACCGGCAGCGGCGCACCTGCAGAATCTGTCCCGGCGCAAACCGCAGGATCAGGAAACATGGTATCTGCTGGGCAAGACCTACATGCAGCTTTCGGAGCAGGCGCTGTCGAAAATGAACGCTATTGATCCGAACTCCGTGCTCGCACATGAAATGTCGGGCGAGATCATGGAAAGCATGAAGAACTACGACGGAGCAGTGCTCGAATACAAGAAGGCGGTGGAGATGGCCCCGCAGCAGGCGGGCACTCACTACCGGCTGGGAAATGCGTATTGGAGTCTGGGAGAGTGGGATGCGGCAATTAAGGAGTTCGAGGGCGAACTGGCGAACGATCCCAGAAACTGTGAAGCCCAGGGCCAGATCGGCAACATTCTCATCGCGCAGCGAATGAACTTTGAAGAGGGCTTAGCCGCGGTCGACAAGGCGCTGGCCATGTGTCCCAACCAGACCCAGGCTCGAGTGGATCGTGGACGAGCGCTCTTGAAACTAAAACGAAACGAGGAAGGCGTGAAGGATTTACAGGCTGCTGAACAAGCAACACCGGATGATCCCACGATTCATTTCTTTTTGGCGCAAGGTTATCGCGCGTTAGGGCGGACTCAGGACGCGCAGTCGGAGATGCGGATCTTCAGCAAGCTGGAAGAGACTGCTCGTGCCAATCGCGCCGAGCACGCCCGGGAAGTTTTGCAAGATAAAGAAGAGCCTCAGCAGCAAAAGTAAGAGCGCTAGCGATCGGGATTTTCCTTCTTCAAGGTGGCGGAACGATCAAATTCCAGCTTCGCCTTCGCGGTCAAACCTTGTTTCTGGTAAACGTGTCCGAGCATGTAGTGCAGGCGCGAATTCTGCGGATCTAATTCCAGCGCTTTTTCGTATTCGCGCTGCGCTTTTGGAAACTGTGTGATGTGCTCGTAAGCCTTTCCCAGTTGCTCGTGGGCGCGGGCGTCCTGCGGTGCGATCGTCACCGCCCGTTCGAGATAGGAGATCGCTTCCTGAGGACGATTTTCGTCGAGCAAGAGCGCACCTAAATTGATGAATGGCCCGGAATCCTGCATCAGCGCGTGTTCTTGCCAGGAAATCGCAGTGCGGTAGGCGGTTTTCGCCTCCTCGGTGCGGCCCAAGCCCTGGTACGAGAGGCCAAGGTTGTCTTCTCCTTTTGTGCTTCTGGGAACCAGTTTCAAGTATTGCTGGAAGGCGGTGATGGCTTCGTCGAAGCGATTTTCGTTGTACTTCGTCCTGCCGAGGTAATACCAGCCGTCGGAATCGCTGGGATCTTTCTGTAACGACCGGGTCAGCCATTTGTCGGCATCAGGGTAGTCTTTGAGCAAGACATAATCGAGAGCAACGACCTTCAGATCGAAGGCGCCGGGAACCTGATATTTTGCGCCTTCGGTGAATTCTGCCAGAGATTGCTTGGCATATCGTTCACGCGATCTCTGCTCTTCCGAGGTCGTTGGTCGAATAATTCCCTCTGAGGAAGCGTCCAGCTGCACTTTGCGGAAGAGGGCATATCCCAGGAGGAAATGGGCGTCGGCGGAATTCGGGTGTTCCTTCAGGTAATCGCGGAGAATGCCCTCGGCTCGCTCAACCTGTCCGCGTTGCAGCAGCGAGCGAACTTCATCAAGAGGAGCAGTTACCGGTTCTGGCATGTTGCGCCGTGTCGAAGGCGAAGCCTCTGGAGGCGGCGACTGCTGCGCCTGATTCGCGGATGGACCCGCGATGCCGGCCGTTGGAACAACGATCGACACAAGAATTAAAACCGAGGTTGGCGCGATCCCACGGCTACGAATCGGTATCGAGCGGAGTGATTTCCGGGGACGGCGCATGAGCGGCACTGAAGAGAGATTATAAAGACTGCATGGGGAGACATCGCCGGTGTGCAGTCCGGCTATGTCTCCCCCTGCAGTTGGGGCAACGCAGCGGGGAGGGCCGCGCAGTTTTAGAAACTGATTTTGAAGAAGGCTTGGCCTTGTCTAGGCCGGTTGTTCTGACAGGGATTGCTGCCTCCACTGCCATTGGGATTGACGATTCCGAAATTCAATGGACCGTCAGCAATGTTGTAATCGGCGCCACAAACCTGTAATCGGTTGAGGATGTTGAAGAACTCCATCCTCAATTCGGCTTGTACGCCTTCGGTGAAGTGGAAATGCTTGGCGAGAGCGACGCTCTCATTCTTAAAGAATGCGGTGCGGACCCCTGCGACCTCGCGTGGGGAATTGCCTCCGGTGTATCCGGGCAATCCAAATGCACTCGTGTTGAATGCCGTCGGAGATTGAGATTGCTGACCGAGTGATTTGTAGTAGTTGCGCCAGTTGAGATCAATCGATTGTCCCGACACGATATTGGCGCGGTTGAAGCCGTTGCCATAGGGGTTGTAGTTGGCGGTGATCATCTGGGGAGTACCGCTGGCATAGTTCAGGACGCCGCTGATTTGCCAACCGCCCAATAACATTCGAGAGGCAATGTTGTTGTAGTTCGCGTATTTTTTGTGGGGTCCGATGGGTAGTTCGTAAACGCCGCTGAAAGTCAAAATATGCGTTTGGTCATTGCTGGCGATAGTCCACTCCGATTTCTGGTTGTACCCATTCAAAGAGCCCCAGTTGAACGTCGAAAACCCGGTATCGGTATTCGACATGGTCTTCGAGAGGGTGTAAGAAACCAGGAAACTCACACCGTTGCTGAACCGCTTCTGCCCCTGGACCTGGAGCGCGTTATAGAAGGCGGTCCCGAAGTTATCGAAGTTGTTGCATAGACCTCCACAGGATCCGCTGGGGGTATACATCGGATACGGAAGAACGGCTTGCCGTACCGACACGCCGGTACCCCAGTCACAAACGAAAGTGGAATAAGGAGCGTAGTAGGCTCCCTGAGCGCCTGGGTTGTTGCTGGTCGCCGGACAGGTGAGCGCGGGCGCTAACGGGAGGCCGAGTCCCTGAAGAGCAGCCTGTGCGGGACCAGAAGTCCACGCCGTGCCAGGTCCGCCGCCAATCACGTTATCCGAGGACAACAGGCAGGTTGGGCTGGTCGCCTTTCCATAGTTCGGATCATTAGGATCTGTGACTGGGGTCGGGTCTGGACATAGAGCGCTCAACAGAGTGGGATTCAGCTGATTGATGGGATTCAGCATCGAGGGCAGGTGGATATCCCTGTTGCCCACATACGAAACAGAAAGGAACATGTTCCCCGGAAGCTGTCGTTGAAGTCCGATGTTCCAAGACTCCTGGTACGGGGCCTTGGCCGTGGGAACAAATTGATGGAGAGCATTGCCGCTGGCATTGGCAATTGTGGGAGTGAACGGGAGAGATGGAGGATTGGCGACGGGAGTGTTGTCCCATTCACCCCAACCGGGCACAGTACTGCCGTTTCCATTGGCTGGGAGATTGCCCACTAACCATTGACCGTAATTGTTGGCCACCTTGTTTACCCCGAACTCGAAGGCTCCGCCATTCAGCGTATTCACGGCGACCCCACCCAACACCACCATCTTCTGATTCACCTCATAGGTAAATCCAAGACGAGGGCTGAAGTGCAGCCACTGCACGGGTCCATGAGTGAAGCCGGCACAACCTGTACAACTGCCGAACTTGGTCGCGGCACCCATCAGCGGTTGGCCAGTGGCAGGATCTATGGCACCGGGGTTCGGTATGCTGGGATTAAAGTAAACGACGTTGTTGTTGTTTTCGGTGAATGGCCGCAGGATATCCCAACGCAAACCTGCATCAACGGTCAGCTTGGGCGAAATCTTGATGTTGTCCTGAATGTACGGGGAAATCGCCAAATTGCGCAGGCGGCTCTCGGGCGCAAAGTTGCGGGAGGCAGAATCGACCTGGCCGAGCAGGAAGCTGGCGAAGGCGCTGCCAGTTGTAGCGATGTTCGTCCCATCACTGGTGGTCTGGCTGCTAAAGCTGACATTGCCGCCGCAGTTCTGGCACTCGTGATCATCCTGATAGGCGCGATGCACTTCCATGCCGATATTGAAGGTGTGCTTGCCGTGCACCCAAAGCCAGTTGTTTGCCAGACTGATGCCGAGCTTGCGATTCAGCGAGAAAGTTCGGGCCTGCCCTAAGTCGCTGGGCTCCACGGCGTTCGGGTCAGAGCTGCCGAAGGTCATGTGGGGAAAGCTGATGCTGCCCGCCACGCCAGCGAATGGGTTATTGACATCGGGATTGAACTGATTGTTAATCTCACCCATCCAGCCGAATCCACCCGTCATGACGAGATGGTCGCTGATGCTGTTCGAGTAGGTGAGGAACAGTCCTGTCCCGAGGCGGAGTTGCGGGTTTTGTCCCGTGAGGGGGTTGTTGAGCGGATAGTAGGCACTATTGTCGCAACAGGAGGGAGTGGTTTCCTTATCGCGCCAGAAGGAGCCATGAATCTTCTGTCGCTCGGTCAGATTGTGATCAATCGAAAAACCCCAGTTCGGCTGCCGGAATAAACCGATCCCGGCCAGCGAGGTCGCATTGTTCTTCAACGTATTTTGTACGTTTGGACCTGCAATCAGCGGCGTGACCAATGCTGACGCAGCGCTGATACAACTCTTCGGAATCATATTCCCCGGCCATTGCTGACCGGGCGCCACGGGCGGGGTACAGCCTGGCGGTATCAAAGCCGGATTGCTGGCCCACGCGGTGGGCACGTAAATGTTGATTGGTGCTCCGTTCCCGTCGACCAGGCCGCTGAAATCGCCTCCGATCTCTGCCGTGGTGGGAACTGTCATGAAGCCGGTTTGTGCCGAGTTTTGCCGAAACCACTCCAGATCTGCGTGCCAAAAGGTCTTATTCTTGCCGTTATAAACGTGAGGGATCCATACGGGGCCGCCCAGCGCGAAACCGAAATTATGCTGGATGAGGAACGGGGTTTGGCAGCAAGTTCCATCCGGATAAAAGTTGGACACACCGGGCGCGTCGAAGTAGCTATTGCGCATGATCTCAAACGCGTCGCCGTGCAGCTTGTTGGTTCCGGAAGCAAATTGGTAGGAAACCACGCCTTGAGCCAAACCATACTGCGCGGAGAAGACAGAGCTCAGAACGGAAAACTCACTCACCATTTCGAAGGGCGGGTTGATAAAGGTCTGAAATCCCTGAGTTTCTGCCTGTACCGCAGCCACCCCGTTGAACACCACTTCGTTTTCAAAGTCCACGCCGCCATTGATCCGATGGCTGAACTCCCCGCCCTGCGTCCCTGGTGCCAGAAAGATGTAATCGTCGATCTGTCGTCCCACGTTCGCGACACCGCCGTTCACCCCACCAATCTGCATGGGAAGCTCTTCGACCACCTCGTGTTCAATGGTCGTGGCTAATTGCGGCTGCTCGGTTTCGAGCGTGATTGCATCGGCCTTAACCTCCACGACCTGCTGCACTTCGCCAGCCTTAAGGGAAGCGTTGACCGTCGATCTTTTGCCGCCGGGCTCTACCGCCACACTGTTGATCACAAAGCTCTGAAATCCCTGCTTTTCAACTTTGACTGTGTAATTACCGGGGATCAGGTCGACGATGATGTATGCGCCACTCGACTGGGAAAGGCCGATGGTAGACACTCCCGTGGCGGTGTTGGTCGCTGTAACTGTGGCGCCCGGAACCACCGCGCCCGTACTGTCGGTTACGGTTCCGGTGATGCCGCTGGTCGCCTGGGCATGAAGATTCGGGGCTGAAACCAGCAAAAAGCAAAGGCTCAGGCATGTGCACAGCCAAAACGCGTGGTTGGGCGTGGAGTTCACGATCGAGGTGGTCGCATGTGACGTCATCTCTGACTCCTTAGCAGAAATCCATCCTCCAAAAGCAGACGAGGAAGACCGTGGCTGCTGCTCTGCAACCGGCGCCGAGGTTCATGTAATCGGCTAGAGAAAAACTAGACCGCATTGAGAGCGGTCTCCCCAGTTAGCATGGCGAAGAGTCTGGTGCCGACAAGCGGAGGAGTCAATACACCTTCATGTCATCTCTACCTTCCGGTGTATCCGACTGAACGAAAGGTAGTTAAAAACAATTATGCCGTTCGGAAAATGCGACGTTGCATGGAGGTGTACCGTCGAGGAAAAATGGCAAGCACGAAGACAACGAGGCATCGTCTGACTCGGAGGGATAGGACCTGGGGTGTGTTGCCAGGTCATCAATGACCCCAAGCCGCTGATTGATGAACCAGGTGAGTGGAACGAACGTGAATGAATCCCGTCCCGAGAAGTTGAAGCTTCTGATGTGACTGAAGTGATCCCTGCCTGATTCCGCTGAGAGCGGGGTTCTGTTAATCTCGGGTCAGCCCTGTTGTTTGTGTGAAATTTTCGCCGGGCCCTCCGGCGACCGAGCTATCGCGCCAATGTCGAAAACAAGCCAGCAGCAAGACCTGAGTGCAGTATCTTCGAATAAGAACGGATTGGTCTATCTGACTGGCAATGATTGGGCGTTGATTGCAGACAAGGCAGTCAGGAGGCAATTCAAGGCGGGAGAGCAGATCGTGCAACTGGGGCGGCGCACGCATGGGCTGTATGTGTTGCTTAAGGGGACTGCCGCGGTGCAAGTACCCCCGTTAGCGCCTCGGGAGATTGGTCCCGGCGAAATCTTTGGTGAGATATCGTATTTGGATGAACTGCCGGCGACTGCCGATGTGATCGCCAGCACCGAAGTCGAGGCTTTTTTTCTGGACCGTCCGACGATGAGTTCGTTGTTTGAGTTGTTTCCGCATTTGGGTTCTCGCTTTTATCATTCGCTATCGGTGATTGTGTCGCGACGATTGCGCGAAACCATTGGACTTCCCGTTCTTCCTGCCAAAGCAAAGAAGGTTGCGACTTAGCCCGGAAACTTTCTGGGTGGGAGTGTGCTAGCCTACAAGTCCAGTCAAGGCTGCGAACGGTTTCGTCGACTTCGCTGAGAGAAGTTTCCCCGCATGATCGATCCGGTTAATTTGCGCCTAGCGTTGGTTTCGGCGGCAGCGCTTGGGTTTCGCCACGGTCTGGATTACGACCACATTGCAGCGATTACCGACATCAGCAGCGTGCAATCACGAGGGCGAGATGCGATGCGCTACGGGCTTCTCTACGTCGCGGGACACGCCACGACGGTGGCCGTATTGGGTGCGGCGGCGGTCGTGTTCCGCATCGCGTTGCCCCCGGCGAGCGATCGCTGGGCGGAACGCTTGGTTGGCATCACCTTGTTGCTGTTGGGGATCTATGTCCTCGGAACATTTTTTCGGCCCGGGACTCACAGCCATGCTCCGCGCACGCGCATTACGCTCCTGCTAAACGGATCCTTGTGGATCTACTGGCGATTGAGTCTCTTGTTCGGCGGTACACGCGTGGAGGCACCGCAAGTTTTCAAGAACGGTTACGGGACATCCTCGACCTTCATCGTCGGAGTGATTCACGGATTGGGCGCCGAGACACCTACCCAGATTCTGCTGTTTCTAATGACGGCGAACCTGGGGGGAACAGCAGCAGGGTTGGCCGGATTGCTGATGTTTATCCTGGGCCTGGTGGCGATGAACACGCTCATGTGCGCCTCGGCGGCGGGGTTATTCTCCGCCACGCTGGCAAGTCCGAATGCGCTGCGCGCCCTTACGCTGGCGACCTCTGCCTACAGCATTTTCGTGGGGGCCATTTTTCTGCTGGGCTCGGCAGCGAAACTTCCATCCTTGAGCGGTTAGACCACAAATTCCAGTTGCGTTCGAGGACCCTGAGAAGCGGCTCATATTGTTGGGCAAACACCATGAGGATGTCTCTAACCCAATGAGGCTGAACGCTATAGCGCAAGCAGATGTTGCAACTATGCAACAGTTTGCACTATGGGAACCTCCCATTGTCGCGTAGTACCTCCTATCACGTTTATTCACAGGGTTATAGTGTATAGTCCCCTTTGGCATTTCGAGTGCAGGGTAGCTCCTGCCAAGGAATCGAGTGTCCCGCGCAAAAGCAGCTTAACCGCTGAACACGAGTTGGCAATGTTGGATATTCAGGAGGTAGGTGTATGAGGCGTTTGCTGTTCATGGCTCTTCTGGCTCTTGCGCTGCCGATTACGGCATTTGCAAGCAGCTCCGTGGATTTCACCAATAGTGGGGGCACACTGTCGGGTGATAACTCGGGACTGAGCCTGACTGGTTCGACGTTGATTGTTGTAAACGGGTTTGGAAATTTGGGGCTGGTGAGCGGGAACCTAGGTACAGTCACGTTCAGTACTGGGGCTTTGACCAGCGGAAACCTGCAGATGGGCGGCACCTTCGCTGCCGGTGGAACATTCACGATCACTGGCAATGGCAGCATGGGGCTTCCCAATGGCGCAATTTTCACCGGGAGTTTCTCAGGGCCTGTAACCTGGACGCTGGTTACACTCGGAAACGGCACTCACAATTACACTCTGACCGGCGCCCTTACTGGTACGTGGTACAACGGGTCGTCGGCCCAGGGCGCAACCGTGCAACTGACCATCAATACCGGCAAGGGCTTCTTCGACGGATCGACAACGATCTCCAGCGGGGATACCAATGTCGTGGTTCCGGAACCGGGCAGCTTGACACTGCTAGGCACAGGTTTGGTCGGTCTGGCTGGCGCTTTGAAGCGAAAGCGGAAAGCATAAGCCACATCTGCTCCTGAATATGAGCCCCACCGCAAGGTGGGGCTTTTTGTTGCATTTGCTTCATTTAGGGAACCGGTTACCCGCTTCCATTACCCCAGTAATCCGACATCCGGGATTACCGTTGACCCCCGACCGGGGGCTCCGTAAATTGCGAAGAGGGGGATGTATGAAAGATATCCACGAGGTCCTGCGGCAAAAGCAGGCAAAATACGCCCAACTGGGAAAGCAGATCGAGATGCTCCAGCAAGCGGCGGAAAAGTTGCGGGAAGTAGCTCCTCTGTTGGCCGAGAGCGACGAGGAAGACAATGTCGTGCTGGCCGAAGTAGATGACGCGATTGGACAAACCGACAGCATGGCAGCAAAGGCCGGTGCGGGCTCCGGCAGTGCGGCTGCTCCCAAGGGATCACGTCCGACAGCACCTCGGTGGCCGTAATCCGGCGCGAGCGGTCTTTTCCACTCATTTATGAACCTGCAAGCGCTACTGGTATCGAGCGACGACGTCGCCGCCGACGTACTGGGAAGGGTCTTGTCCGGCTTCGACATCGCGATGGATCGCTCGAGCGATCCCGAGACCACGCTGGCTCGGATTCATCAGCAGAAGTTCGACGCGCTGATCGTCGATTTCGATAATCCGGAGACTGCGGAACGAGTTCTGCAGGAAGCGCGCAAGCTGGGCACCAATCCTCTGAGCGTTGCCTTAGTCGCCGATTCTGCCAAGGTACGCGCCATCCTGAGCGATGGGGCGCATTTTGTCCTTTACAAGCCGATTTCCGAAGAGGCTGCGGCGGCGGGATTGAAGCCTGCAGCCGCCCTGCTGAGCCGTGAACGGCGGCGCGCCGTGCGCATTCCCGTGCAGGCTCCCGTCGAGATCACCTTGCCAGATAATCGCAAGGTGGATGGAATCCTGCTGGATCTTTCTGAAACCGGAATGGACGTGCTGACGGCGGAACCCCAAGTGCAAGGGGCGTTGCTGGCGTTCCATTTTCAGCTGCCGGACGGCGCGGTCGAAGTAGAAGCTCACGGCCAGGTTGCATGGGCGAATCCCAACGGACAAACCGGTGTCCATTTCCTGGATGTCTCGGAAACTGTGCTGGTGAGTTTGAAGGCGTGGTTAAAGGCGGCTGCGGCAAGCATGGGCACTTCGGATGCCGAGGCAGTGCCTCACTGCAAGCTTACGGATCTCAGCCTGGGCGGCTGTTATGTTCAGACCCAGGCGCCATTTCCCGAGCGCGCTCTGATCGACTTCTGTTTGAAGACGAAAGACCTTGAAGTACATACCGAAGGAATGGTGCGAGTCGTCCACCCTGGACTGGGGATGGGAGTGGAATTCCCTTCCCGCACAGAGGAGCAGCGGGCGCAGGTCGGTAACGTGATCGATTTTCTGCGCAACAGTCCCGAAGCGATGCCGGAGTTGATCATCTCGCCGCGAGCGCTGGTGGCTGACCTCACACAGTTTGAACCCGCTGACAAGAAGTCATCTGGAGAAGAGTTGGAAGATCCACTGCTGGAACTCTTGCGCCGCGGCGACTCGCTGCAGCAAGAAGAATTTCTCGCCGAACTGGAACACCAGCGGAATCCGGAAGACGTGGCATCCGCGTAGACTCGCTCGCCTGGGCAAAATCACAAAAGGGTAGTGGCTAGTGGGCAGTGGGCAGTGGGCAGTGATGGACAGGCTCTTCACTGATCACTGGCCACTGACCACTGATTTGAGCGATATTAAACCTCCGTTAAATGTAGACTGGGTTCGATTTGGGAAGTCGACTTTTTGAAGAGCACGAGGCCACGTCTCTGGGCAAAGTCACTACGCTTTACGCACCCCGATCGTCGCAGCCCGGACGCAGTTCTTTGCTCTGGGCGCCTCTCATTGCTGTCGGCGCTGCCGCCTTTGCGGTGGAGATCCCGTTCTTCTTTCTGGGCACTCCGTCTGGGCATGATGTTGAGTTTCATCTGTATTCGTGGCTGGAAGTCTTAGGGCAGTGGAAGCACGGAATCTTCTACCCGCGATGGGCGGCTCTGGCACATTTCGGTTACGGTGAGCCCCGATTTGTCTTTTATCCGCCGGCTTCGTGGACCCTGGGTGCAGCGCTCAGCGCCATTCTGCCGTGGACAATTGCCGCGAGTGCATTCATCTGGATTGTTCTTGTCGCCGCGGGCGCTTCGATGTTTGTGCTGGCACGGCGATGGCTCGACCGGCGCGACGCGATCTTCGCGGCCGTTCTTTACGCGGTAAATCCTTATCACCTTGTGATCGTCTACTGGCGAAGCTCCTTTGCCGAGTTACTCGCTGCCTGCCTGGTGCCATTGCTCCTGTTGCAGGTGATGAAGGCTGCGGACGGGGAGAAGCCGGTTGTTCCTCTTGCGCTGGTTTTGGCGGGGGCGTGGCTGACGAACGCTCCAGCGGCGGTGATGATTCACTACTCTTTGGCGCTGCTCATTGTTTTCTTCGCCTGGCAAAGGCGTTCTCCCCGGCTTTTACTGGTGGCTGGCGGAGCGGTTGCATTGGGTGCTTGCCTGGTCGCCTCCTATCTGCTACCTGCAATCTATGAACAGAGGTGGATCAACATTGCCGAGGCTGTTTCACCCGGATCGAGGCCTTCGGACAACTTTCTATTTGTTCACACCAGCGATCCGGATCACGATGCGTTCAACCATCTGATCTCGTGGGTAGCGGTTTTGGAAATCGCCATGATTTTTGTCGCCGGCATCGCAACCAGAGTCCGGCGGCATTTGGAAAATCAGGTCTGGAACGCTTTGGCGGTGTGGGCTGTGGCGTGTTCCGTGCTGTTGTTTCCCGTGTCGCTAGTATTTTGGAAAATCCTGCCCAAGCTGCAGTTCATGCAATTCCCGTGGCGCTGGCTGTTATGCCTCAGCGTGATTTTCACGATCTTGGTTGCGGTCGGGCTGCGGAATTGGTGGTGGCGCGGTGCGGTATGCGCGCTGTCCCTTTTCGTTATTTTTATGGTTTGGCATCGGATGCAGGCGCCCTGGTGGGACAATGCCGGCGATTTGCGCGAGATGCAGGACAACATGGAGAGCGGCGCGGGTTACGAGGGTACCGATGAATACACGCCGCTGGGAGCCGATCCCACCGCGATCGAAAAGGATGCCCGAAACGTCACAGTGGAAGGGCCAGCGCGCGCCGCGATTCACGTCTTGCGCTGGGATGCGGAATCCAAGACATTCACCGCGGAGATGTCGGCTCCGGACCAACTTGCGTTGCGGTTGTTTCCTTATCCTGCATGGAGAGTGGAGGTCAACGGACGGGTGGAGGAAACCGCAGAGCGGGCAGGATCGGGACAAATGCTGGTTCCGGTCGAGGCAGGAGCGAATCGCGTGCAGATCAAGTTCGTGCGGACATGGGACCGAACGGTTGGTGGATGGATTTCTATTGTGGCTGCGTTAGGCGTCCTGGTTTGGGCGGCACGGCGCCGCAATGGTCGCGATTTGCCAAGATAACTACAAGGGGAAAGAGGAACACAAAGGGTGATGCGAAAGGTCCTGATCGCGACGTCGAATCCAGGGAAACTGTGCGACTTTGAGGGTGCCGCGCGGCCCCACGGCATCGAGATCGCCGGGATCCCCAACTTTACTTCGCTGCCCACCGTGGTTGAAGACGGGCTGACCTTCGAAGAGAACGCGCGCAAGAAGGCGGAGGAATACAGCCGTTATGCGTCGGGGGAGATCGTCGTCGCTGACGACTCCGGCCTGGAGGTGGATGCACTCAACGGAGCACCGGGCGTGCATTCTGCGCGTTATGCGGCCGATCAACCTCATCTCGCAGACGAGAATACCGACGACGAGGCGAATAATGCGCGGCTCCTGCGGGAGTTGAGGGGCATCCCGCCAGGAAAGCGCACTGGCAGATTTGTGTGCGTGCTGGCTGCAGCGCGCGATGGGAAGACGTTATCGACATTCCGTGGAGTGGCGGAGGGGCTTATCCTCGATGCACCACGCGGGAGCAACGGGTTCGGGTACGATCCTCTGTTTTACTTTCCCGAAATTCAGAAGACATTTGCCGAATTGGGTGCGGAAGAAAAAGCGAACTACAGTCATCGCGGCGCAGCGTTCAGACAATTCCTGGATTGGTGCGAGAAACAATTTGCCCAGGGCATCATCTAAGCAACCTGTGGAATCACTGAAAAATCCCAAGGCGCTGATTTTCGACATGGACGGGGTTCTGGTCGACTCCGAGCCTCTGCATAAGCGAGCAAAAGAGTTGGCGTTCCGCGACTTCGGAATTGAATTCCCGGCAGCGACTTACGACAGCTACAAAGGCCGTCCCGATGCAACCATGTTTCAGGAAGTGCTCGCGGGCAAGTCGGTGGACGAAATTGCCGAGGTGCTGCATCGCAAGCATCAGTGGTTCGAAAAGATTGAACATGAGCTGCAGCCGATTGCCGGGGCAGCGGATTTCGTGCGCTGGGCCTCGGATCATTACCGGCTCGGGCTGGCAACTTCGGCCACCCCACGCAATCGCGCGGCGGCGCTGCAATCCCTGGGAATCGGGGAGTGCTTCGAGTCCGTGGTGGACACCGCGCGCTTTGAACGTCCGAAGCCGGACCCGGAGATTTTCCTGGTTGCGATGCGCGACCTCGCCTTGAACGCGGCGGATTGCTGGATTGTTGAAGATTCTCTCGCTGGTGTGGGGGCGGCAAAGGCGGCAGGCTGCTTCACGGTGGCGATCACCACCACGTTCGCTGCGAAGTCGCTCACTGCGGCTGGGGCTGATCTGATTGTGCATCGCTTCAAGGAACTCCAGAGCGCGCTGCAAAATTTGTAGCGCGTGGTGACAATTCTTGCGCCGCTTTCCTTGACTTCACTTCTAACGGCGCAAGATAATACAAGGTTATTTTGTCATCGCCGAACTGATAAGGAGCTTCTGTGGCGTCAGCCAGTTCTACTGCTCCCGAGGTGTCGAAATATATCGCGCCCGGTGTAGCTCCCTTGCGCGCCGGTCAGGGGACATCGTTTTTCTTGCGGAGACTGCATTCTCTTACCGGGATTGTTCCCGTCGGCGCATTCCTGTTTGAACACATCCTGATTTCGAATGCGACCGCCATCGGCCTGAACGGGCCTGCTGCCTACACCCGGCAGGTCACGTTTCTAGGCAATCTTCCTCTGGTGTTCTTCCTGGAGTTACTTTTCATCTGGCTGCCGATCGCGTTCCACGGACTGTACGGCTTCTACATCTGGTATCGGGGTGAGGCCAACACGGTTTCGTATCCCTGGACAGGAAACTGGATGTATACGTTGCAGCGTTGGACGGGGGGCATCGCGTTCATCTACATCTTGTGGCACGTGTACACCATGCGGTTCGCCGGGGCCGATTTGCACGTCACGCCGGACCTGTCGTTTGGCAAGGTACAGCACGAAGTCTTTCAGACGCCGCTTTTCCTGTTCTACGTAATCGGCCTGATCGCCGCCTCCTGGCACTTCGCTTATGGAATTTGGCTATTCTGCGCGAAGTGGGGCATCGTGACGGGCGACCGGGCGCAGCGGCGGTTTCTTACGATCTGTCTGGCGTTCTTCTTGGTCCTGGCCGCGGTGGGATTGGCCAGCCTGAGTTCGTTCCGCTCGCATCCGCAGCAGCCCTTTGAGTCGGGCACGATCAATGATGGAAATATGACGCAAGTTCGATAAAGGACATCATGGCAGCAGCTCCAAGAATTGTTGTGGTCGGCGGCGGACTGGCTGGATTGGCCGCGGTCATCAAGATCGCCGAAATGGGCGGGCAGGTTGACCTGTTCTCGATCGTGCCAGTCAAGCGTTCGCACTCGGTTTGTGCACAAGGCGGCATCAACGCGGCGAAGAATCTGAAAGGCGAAGGCGACTCCACCTGGAAGCACTTTGACGATACGGTCTATGGCGGAGATTTTCTCGCGAACCAGCCTCCGGTAAAGGAAATGTGCGAAGCGGCACCGGGCATCATTGACCTGCTCGACCGCATGGGCGTGCCCTTCAACCGCACGCCAGAAGGATTGCTCGACTTTCGCCGGTTTGGCGGAACGCTGTATAACCGCACCGCATTTGCAGGGGCGACCACCGGCCAACAGTTACTCTACGCGCTGGACGAACAGGTCCGGCGATACGAATCGGAAGGAAAAGTTAAAAAGTACGAGCACTGGGAGTTCCTGTCGGCTGTGCTCGATGGAAACCGCGTCTGCCGCGGTATTTGCGCCATGGACCTGCGCTCCATGGAGGTGCGGACCTTCCCTGCCGACGCCATCATCATCGCGACGGGCGGCATTGGCGCCATCTTCGGCAAGTCAACGAACTCGGTGGTCTGCACCGGGTCGGCGCAGTCGGCGCTGTATCAGCAGGGCTGCTTTTACGCGAACGGCGAATTTATTCAAGTTCATCCCACGTCGATTCCGGGCGAAGACAAGCTGCGGCTGATGTCGGAATCGGCGCGCGGCGAGGGCGGGCGTGTGTGGGTTCCGAAGACTGCGGGCGACAAGCGCGATCCCAAGTCGATTCCGCAAAGCGAGCGCTGGTACTTTTTGGAGGAGTGGTATCCCAAGTATGGCAACCTGGTGCCGCGGGATGTGGCGACCCGCGCCATCTTCAAGGTCGTTTACGAGCACAACCTCGGCATCGACGGCAAGCCGATGGTCTATCTCGACCTGACGCACATTGACCGCAAGATTCTCGACCGCAAGCTGGAAGGCATTCTCGAAATCTACGAGAAGTTTGTGGGCGACGATCCGCGCGACACGCCCATGAAGATTTTCCCCGGAATGCACTACACCATGGGCGGGTTGTGGGTGGACTACAAGCAGGCCACGAATATCCCGGGAATTTTTGCGGCTGGCGAGTGCGAGTATCAGTATCACGGGGCCAACCGTTTGGGCGCGAATTCGCTGGTGTCGTGCATTTTCGGCGGAGGCGTTGCCGGTCCCAACGCGGTGAACTATGCGCGCGGGCTGCAGGCTTCGGCGGACGGCAATGGGCATTTCGCGGCCGAGCAGAAAAAGCAGGAAGAGAATAATGCCCTGCTGATGAAAAACGAAGGCAGCGAGAATCCGGTCAAGTTGTGGCGCGAGCTTGGCGAGTTGATGACCAAGGATTGCACGGTCATCCGCTACAACAAGAACCTGCAGCAGACCGACGCCAAGCTGGTCGAGTTTCTCGAGCGCTATCGAAAGATCAACCTAAGCGACCGCACGCAGTGGGCGAATACGACGGTGGTCTTCGCGCGCCAGCTTTACAACATGCTGCAACTGGCAAGGGTCATTGCGCAAGGAGCGCGCATGCGCGATGAATCGCGCGGGGCGCACTATAAACCGGATTTTCCCGAGCGCGACGATAAGAATTGGCTGAAGACGACCAAGGCGTATTTCGCTCCGGACGCGGATGAGCCGAAGTTTGAGTTCGAGCCGGTGGATGTATCGCTGATTCCACCACGGGCGAGGAAGTACTGAGATAAACGGAGCGGCGGATGCATTTGTCCGCACGCCGCGTAGCGAAGTGCTGCCTACCCGGACGAATGCGTCCGGGGCTACGTGGCCCGTGGATAGAGATAGAAAGCATGGCTAATAACAAATCCGTCATCATAAAAATCAAGCGTCAACTCACTCCGAGCTCCAAGTCCTACTGGGAGGAGTTCTCAGTTCCCTACCGGCCGAACATGAACGTCATCTCGGCACTGATGGACATTGCCGCCGATCCGGTAACGCGCGACGGCAAGGCGACCACGCCTATCACCTACGACTCCAATTGCCTGGAAGAGGTCTGCGGGTCGTGCGCCATGCTGATCAACGGCAAGGCGCGCATGGCGTGCTCGGCGCTGATCGACAATCTCGAGCAGCCGATCAAGCTGGAGCCATTTTCGAAGTTCCCGGTCGTGCGCGACCTCGCCACCGATCGCAGCGTACTCTTCGAAAACCTTAAAGTCGTGAAGGCGTGGGTGCCGATCGATGGCACTTATGATCTAGGCTCCGGCCCGCGGTTGTCTCCGGAGGAGCAGGAAGCCGCTTATCCTTTATCGCGCTGCATTTCGTGCTGCTGCTGCATGGAGGCATGCCCGCAATTCAACGAGGACACGGGCTTCGTGGGCGCGGCGACGATTTCGCAAGTGCGGTTATTTAACACGCATCCCACGGGAAAAGCGCTGAAGCGCGAGCGGCTGGCGGCTCTGATGGGCGACGGCGGCATCCAGGAATGCGGCTATGCGCAGAACTGCGTCGAGGTTTGTCCCAAGGACATTCCGCTGACGAAATCCATTTCCGAAGTCGGCGGCCAAGTCATGAAACAGGCTCTGGGTGACGTTTTCCGGCGCTGATTTTTGTCATTTTTGCTACAACCGCAAGAACAAGGGACTCATCCAAGTCGCGCCAAGTCGTAGCTGGCAGCCCACATAGGCTGCCTCGTAAAAAAGCTCAGAAGTGGCCCGTCACCTGCCGTCAATTCAGTTGGGCCTGTGCTTACGAGGCTGTCAGTAACCGGCACGGTAACCATGCCGGAGTACCGAGGATCTGAGTACGCAAGTAATGGATCGCGGTCTGGAACGGGTTGGTCCCCTTGACAGCATCGCTTAGAATAGCGGCACCTCGCCCGGAACAGCTGTAGGAGCGCAAGACATTTCGTGAGACGCACTGCCAAACTTCAAATCGCATCGCTGCTGTTGCTGGGGCTGGTGTGTGTAGGAATGCCGAGTTCGGCGTTTGCCGTACACCATGCCACGCTGCAGCACCCGCACCGGCGGCATTTCCGATGGCTGCGCTGGAACCCGATGTTCCGGCCCTCGCACGAATCGCTCTTGATCCAAAACGCCGAGATTGACCGCCTGGAGTTGCCGCGCATTCAAGATGACACGGAACTCGAGGCGTTAAAGGCTGACGGCTCGTTGCGAGAGATTGAGGCGGGAGAGATGTTGCGCTTCGATCCGCGGCTTGATCCTTCGCGACGCTTCTGCCGACCCTGGACACTGGATTTTGTCAACGATCTCAGCCAGGCCTATTACAACCGCTTCCACCAGCAGATTCAGGTGAACTCGGCGGTGCGCACGGTGAAAGTGCAACGGAAATTGCGACGGCATAATCGCAATGCCGCGCCGTGGGATGGCGACACCGCTTCGTCGCATCTGGCGGGCGTGACGGTTGACCTGCAGCGCCGCGGGTTGAGCAAAGATCAGATTCGCTGGATGGAGCACTACCTGTTCTACATGAAGGCGCTCGGCCTGGTGGAACCGGAAGAAGAACGCCGGCACTGGTGCTTCCACATCATGGTGAGCGGGCACTATTCCGAGTGGCGCGACACGCAGAGCATTGTGCCGATCGATCGCCCGGACCAGGACAAACCAGAGCAGGAGAAGCCGTCTACCGAGGTGGCTTTGGGCGCGGGCGGCAAGTAGCCGTTTCAAGTTCTCCGGGTTTCAAAGTTTCTGAAGTGGCTCCCTTCTGAGTAAATCCGTTACGATTCCCTACTTATGATTGTTCTTATGGCTGGGTTGCCTGCCACCGGCAAGAGCACGCTTGCGCGCGAGTTGGCTCGACGAACGTCGGGCCGCGTGTTGAGCAAAGACGAAGTTCGGCATGCTGTCTTTTTGCCCGGCGAGATCGAATACTCCACCCGGCAGGATGATTTCTGCCTGCATCTGATGCTGAAAACTGCGGACTATCTCTTAGCGCGGAATCCAGGGCTGAAAATCTTTCTAGATGGGCGTCCGTTTTCGCGGCGTTATCAGATCGAAAATGTGCTGAGCGCGGCCGCTTCCCTGCACCGGCCGTGGCACATTCTGGAATGCATCTGCTCCGACGAAACCGTAAGACAACGGCTTGAGGCGGACGCAAAATCCGGCAATCACCCGGCTGGCAATCGCGACTACCAGCTTTATCTCGACGTCAAGACCCGGTTCGAAACAATCACCTACCCCAAAATCGTGATTGATACGGATCAGCCTTTGGACGTCTGTGTCGGGCAGGCGTTGCAAGGGCTTTAACCACGAAGGGCACGAACGTCCACGAAGGAAATCGGGTTTTGTCTCGCTGCGCGGCACGCTATACAATCAAAAACTTGCCCTCATCTCGATCGGGCGATAACTATGACAATTAAGTGTGTTTTGTTTGCGGCATTGGTCTGTTCGTTCGCCGTTGGGCAGGCGCCAGAGAAATCTTCAACCCAGCAAGAGACGCCGACCAGCGCTCGGGCGCGGCAAATTCATAACTCAGCTCTGATTATTGATACGCACGCCGACACGCCGCAGCGGTTTGTGGACGAAGGATATGACATCGGCTCGACTGATCCCAAAGATCCGGGGCACATCAGTCTGGACAAAGCGCGAGCCGGAAATATGGGCGCGGAATTTTTCTCCATTTGGGTGGATCCCGAGACCAACCAGGGTCATTACGCGAAACGCACGTTCGATCTGATCGATTCCGTGTACGAGCAGGCGGCACACCATCCCGACCGCATGATGATGGCGTTTTCGACTGCCGATATCGAGCGTGCCCACCGCGAGCACAAACTTGCGGCGTGCATGGGAATTGAGGGCGGGCATTCGATTGAAAACGACATCCGGTTGTTGCGGGACTATCACCGGCTTGGCGTCCGCTACATGACGCTTTCATGGTCGAACACGAACGAGTGGGCGGACTCTTCCGGCGACATCGACAATCCCAAGGTCCAGCATCACAACGGGCTCACCGACTTCGGCAAGCAGGTGGTGCTCGAGATGAACCGTCTCGGCATGATGGTCGACATTTCTCATGTGGCTGACAAAACTTTCTGGGATGCCATTGCCACGACCAAGGCTCCAGTGATTGCATCGCATTCGTCGGCGCGGGCGCTGGTCAATGCGCCGCGCAACATGACTGATGACATGCTGAAGGCAGTAGCCAAGAATGGCGGGGTCGTGCAGGTGAATTTTTACAGTGGGTTCGACGACGAGAATTATCGCAAGGCGGCGGAAGCTCAGGCGAAAGATCAGGCCGAAGCGATCCAAAGGTATGTCGATGAACAGAAGTCCCAGGGCAAGCCCGTCAATTACATGCAAGTGGACCACATCGAACGCGAGTGGCTGGCGAAGATCCCGCGGCCCCCGCTGAAATCGCTGGTTGACCAGATCGATCACATTGCGAAGGTGGCTGGCATCGATCATGTTGGGCTGGGTTCGGACTTTGATGGGGTGAGCGGCGCGACACCGCAAGGGATCGACTCGGCTGCCGATCTGCCGAAGGTCACGCAAGCATTGCTCGATCGCGGCTACAGCGCACAGGACATTCACAAGATTCTCGGGGCAAATCTGCTGCGCGTTTTTCGCGAGGTGGAACGCGTGAGCCGTGAGATGCAGGCTCAGCCCGCGAAATAGCGGTGCTTGTCGTACAATTCAACGTTGCGCCCCACTCAATCCATCTCTGTTTCTAGGAGCATTATGCGAAGCACTTTCGCAATCTTGGGAGTGATCTTATTGGGCAGTTTAATGGCATGGTCTCAAACGAAGCCTGCTGGACAGGCGGCGGCCAAGCCGAGCACAACAGCCCATCCCGCGACAACAACCGCCAAGCCGACCGCTGTCATCGATACCACGGCGGGCAAGATGACCTGCACGCTTTTTCCCGACAAAGCGCCGATCGGGGTGGCAAACTTTATCGGCCTCGCCTCCGGCACCAAGGACTGGAAGAACCCGGTCAGCGGGGCCAGCAAGCACGGGGTGCCGCTGTACGACGGCACCATTTTCCATCGCGTGATCCCCGGGTTCATGATTCAGGGTGGAGATCCGGCGGGAACGGGTTCGGGCGCCGATCCGGTGGCTCCCTTCAAGAATGAAACCTCCCCTGATTTGGTTTTTGACAAGCCTGGACGCCTGGCCTACGCCAATGCCGGACCCGGCACCAACACTTCCCAATTCTTCATCACCGAAGTGCCCTTCACCGGATCACAGGCGACCGCGCTCAATGGACACTACACGATTTTCGGACAATGTGATGATGCTTCAGTTGCGCTGGTGAAGCAGATTGCCGCGATGAGCCGGGATCCGAATGACCGGCCATACCGTCCCATTCGGATCAATCACATCGCGATTCAGCGCGGAGTTCGGAGCGCTGCGGCAAAGCCGGCTGGAACGACGGCGAAAAAACCAACAGCGACAACGCCGAAGGCCGCGGCAACACCCAACTAGCAGCGCTGTCAATTGTCGGGTGCGGCGGCGAGGACGCCGCCGCGACAGCCGGCAGGATGCCGGCGCTACCGATTTTCTTATCAACTAACGAATAATCTGGAAAGGACATCATGACTCGTCAACCTGGAATGTATGCCACATTGGAAACCAGCGAAGGCAATATTGTGTGCCGCTTGTTCGAAAAGGACGCGCCCAAGACTGTCGCAAATTTTGTCGAACTCGCCGAGGGCAAGCGCGAGTGGACGCATCCTTCGACACGCAAGAAATCCAAAGACCGTCTCTACGATGGAACCATCTTTCACCGCGTGATTCCCGATTTCATGATTCAGGGTGGAGACCCGCAGGGCACCGGAATGGGAGGTCCGGGATACCAGTTTGAAGACGAGACGAAAGGCTCGCCGCACAAATTCGATAAGCCCGGCAAGCTGGCCATGGCCAATGCCGGACCAAACACGAATGGCTCCCAGTTCTTCATCACGGTCGCGCCGACCACCTGGCTGACGGGGAAGCACACCATATTCGGCGAGGTGGTGGAAGGCCAAGATGTGGTGAACAAGATTACCGCCCTGCCGCGCGGCCGCAACGACCGTCCCAATAAGGATGTGGTGCTGAAGAAGGTGACGATCGAGAAGCTATAGTTCGAACCCCCAGGTACTGATTCGCCAGAACCGAAAGTCCCCAGTTTGCGTAAGATTTCGATCCGCGGTCGCCAGCCGCGTTTCGCGCTGCGTGCAGGTGGAAAAAGTTCGCCATAACACCAGTGTGCAAAATTCTGCACGGAGCCAAACCTCTCATTGACACGCACAAGACAAGATACTACTTTACGGTGAGTTGCCAAGTGCCTGGCAGGAAGTTCACCCCCCACAATCTTCCGCTTTGAATCGCCGCAGGGGCAAGCGGCCAAATCAAAACTGTGAGTCGTCGTGAAGAAAATAGGTTGGGAACCCATGCTTAAACCAGATATGACTCCACTCCAAGAAAGCTCGGGGAAGTCTTCCCGTCGACACAGCCTTTACTATGTTGCGCTCGGGTTGCTGCTGGCAGCATCGGTGGCGGCTTTGATTGCACGTCCAGCCACGGTACACGGAGCGCCGCTGGCGGTGGATCCGGGACCGCGGCCTCTGCCCGCCGACGCCGGCAACTTCTATTCGACATTGACCCAAAATCAGAGCGCGATCACCCACCGTCTAACCGAGATCTTCACCGAGGTGAACTTCGTGGCGGGCGGGCCGCTGGTAAAAACGGTCGGTCTGGGACCACGGTTCAATTCGAATTCCTGCAACAGCTGCCATTCCTATCCCGCGGTAGGAGGATCGAGCCCACCGAGTAACCCGCTGTTCGGGATCTACCAACTGCAGGGCGCCACCAACAGCATGCCTTACTTCATTACGCCGACGGGCCCCGTGATTGTGGCGCGCTTTCCGTATCGGTCGGATGGCGTGACGCCCGATGGCGGTGTCCATCAGATGTTCACGATTTCGAATCGAACGGACGCCCCGGGTTGCACGACGATGGTTCAGCCTGATTTTCAGTCGCAACAGCAGACCAACAACATCATCTTCCGGCAAGTGACGCCGACGTACGGCGACGGACTGATGGAGTTGATTCAAGAGAGCGATATCGTCGCCAACATGAACTCGAACCAGACGCTGAAGCAGTCGCTGGGAATCACGGGACACCCCAATTACAGCGACGACGACGGCACGATCACGCGTTTCGGTTGGAAGGCACAGAACAAGTCGCTGGTCTACTTCTCCGGTGAAGCCTACACGGTGGAAGAAGGCGTCAGCGATGAGGCGTTCCCGAGCGAGAACGACGAATCAATTGCGAGCTGCCTGCCCCCGTTCCCGGTACCGCCGGGGACCAACAAGACGAAGGGAGTGCCCGACGACCGTATGGACTCGGGCGAGGCTCCGAAACTTCCAGTGAACTTCCCAGGCGACCTGGAGCGGTTCGCGCTATTCATGCGCTTCCTTGCGCCGCCGACGCCGGTGCCGCTGAACTCGAGCACCAGCAATGGGCTGCAGCAGTTCATCAATGTGGGCTGCAACATGTGCCACACACAATCGTTCACGACGCCTAAGGCATCGATCGCGGCACTCAGCCAGGTCCAGGCGAATCTGTATTCCGACTTGCTGGTTCATCACATGGGGCCGGGCGACGCCGATAACGTTTCGCAAGGCAACGCCGTTGGAGATGAATTCCGCACGGCGCCTTTGTGGGGAATTGGACAACGGTATTTCTTCATGCACGATGGCCGGACGCAGGACATCGTCCAGGCTGTCGAGGATCACTTCAGCCTGGGAAACGGCATATATCCGAACTCCGAAGCCAATCAGGTGATCAACAACTTCAACGCACTGGATCAGCAGGACCAGCAGGATCTGATCAATTTCCTGCGCTCGCTGTAGACACTCGGGGAACAAAGGGAAAGCTATGTCACTCTGGAAAAATACCAATGAAGTGCCTGCGAATCCGCGGAAGTGGGGCCGGGTAGTTCTTCCGATGATTCTGTTGCTGGCGGTGTGTACCGTGGCAACCGCCTATTTCCCCAAGCGCGCCTTATCGCGGCGGACGTCCATCGTTCCAGCTTTGCGGACGAATGTGGCGAATCCTCCGGGCGTAACGGCGATCGATCATGGGCCTCGTCCGCTGCCTGCGGCGGCCGGCAGCTTTCTATCAACTCTGAGTGCCAACGAACAGCAGATTGAGCCCAGCATCACAACGGAATTCAACCGCGTTCACGATGTGATGGTCACATCGCCGGTGGACGGCGGATTGGGGCCGCGCTTCAACGGAAACTCTTGCGCCCAGTGTCATGCATATCCGGCCGCGGGTGGTTCGAGCCCGCCGAACAATCCATTGTTCTCGGTCTATAACTACAACGGCGCGACCAATACGATGCCGTTCTTCGAGTCGCAGACTGGCCCGATTCTGGAAGCGCGGTTTATCAATCAGCCGGGAACGACAACGCCCGACGGGACGGTGCACCAGCTGTTCACGATCGCGGGCCGCAGTGATGCTGCGGGTTGCAACATTGCGCAGCCGGATTTCACAACAGCAGCTGCACAAAATAATCTTGTTTTGCGGCAGGTTTCGCCGACTTATGGCGATGGCTTAATCGAGGTGATTCGCAATAGCGACATTATCGCCAACATGAATGCCAACCTGACGACCAAGGCTACTCTGGGAATTACGGGACATCCGAATTACAGCGGCAACGATGGCAGCATCCAGCGCTTCGGCTGGAAGGCGCAGGTTCGCTCCACATTGCTGATGTCGGCCAACCAGTACAACGTGGAGATGGGCGTCACCAACGATGTGTTCCCCAACGAAATGGACCAGACGCCGGGGTGCGTGCTGAATCCGGTTCCTGAGACGTCAACCAATTTCAATCCCACAATTCTGACCGAGTTCTTCCCTGGGGACTACTCGCGCTCGGAATACTTTCTGCAGTGGATGGCGCCGCCGGTCCCGGCGAAATCCACGACCTCGACCTCGAACGGCAAGCAGCAGTTTACCAACGCGGGGTGCGTCTATTGCCACACGACTTCATTCACCACGCCGGCGACTTCGCGTCCGGGACTCTCGCACATTACGATTAATCTCTATTCCGATCTGCTCGTGCACCACATGGGCTCCGGCTTGGCGGACGGCCTGGCCCAAGGGAGCGCGGGTCCGGATGAATTCCGCACCGCGCCTTTGTGGGGCATCGGGCAGCGGCTGTGGTTCATGCACGACGGCCGCACCAACAACATCGTGACGGCGATTGAAGATCACTACAGCCCGGCCAACGGTAGCTACCCGGCTTCGGAGGCCAATCAGAGCATTTCCAATTTCAACAACCTGAGCCCGAAGAACCAGCAGGATCTGGTGAATTTCCTGAGGTCGCTGTAGGGCGACTGGAGTTTAGCCGTTAGCGGGCCTAACCGGGCGGCTAATGGCCAAAGAAGAGCACGGCACCGCGAAGGCGGTGCCGTTCTTTTTATTGGAGTATGGCGAGCGGATCACCACGTATGCAAATTTCTTCATCTTGACACCCAAAATTGCGGCGCCCAGACTTAGTGCGGTTCTTTCCTCTGCATCGCGCGGCGGCCGGTGACTGACGGCGCAATTGCTCGGAGTCCTTTTCTTACGTAGTCGATAAATCTAGCCATGCCGACCCGCGAATTTGCCCGCGTCACTTATAATCCCGCGACCAACGAGATCAGCGTCTTCGGCGGAACGTTCTTCTTGACGGCGCCGTGCGATCACCGGTTCTCATTCAGTCAGGCGAACGGACACCCATGAAAAGCTTGTTTTATTTGATCGCCCTAGTTTCAGTCTTCAAGGTTGGGGTCGGCGCACAAGTGTGGACGCTGGAAGGACCGGCCTCGCGACATTCGCATACAGCCGTATTCAATGCGGCGACCGGCGGGATGATTATTTTCGGCGGTCAAGAGACGAATACCAATACCGACCTCAACGATGTCTGGCTGGGGAACACATCTTCGAACCAAAACGATAATTTCACGCAATTGCTGCCCACGGGCACACTCCCGCCGGGAAGATACGGGCACGTTGCTACCTATGACTCCACCAACGATCGGATGACGATTTTCGGCGGGGCCCAGGAGCTGCCTGCGCCTTGCAGCAACGATGTCTGGATCCTTCTTGGCGCGAGTGGACAGAAGAGCAACGCTAGCTGGGTTCAGGAAAACGTCTCCGGGACCTCTCCCGCGTCCCGCGTTTACGCGGCGGGCGCCTACGATCCGACTACCAATACCATGATGGTATTCGGAGGCAATGATTGCTCCAGCGGTTATTTCAATGACGTCTGGATCTTGAGCAACGCGAACGGGCTTACGGGAACGCCTACCTGGACGCAACTGGAACCTTCTGGAACACCGCCATCGGCTCGCGAGAGCGCCAGTGCCATCTACGATTCGAACAACAATATTCTGACAATTTATGGAGGGGACACCGGAAGTACCCTTTACGGCGACGCCTGGGTGCTCTCGAATGCCAACGGCAAGGGCGGTACCCCAGCCTGGACAGAGTTGCGGCCGAGCGGTACCCCACCGCCATCCCGGACCGGCCAGACCGCAACGTATGACAGCGTAAACAACCGGATGACGATTTTTGGAGGAACCAACGGCTCGATTACGCTGACTGATAGCTGGGTCCTGACCTCGCCCAATGGAATTGGCAGTACGAGCTGGCAGAAAATTAAGGTGTCGGGGACGGCGCCAAGCGTGGCATATCACAGCGCAGTTTACAATCCCGTTAAAAACCAGACTTACGTGTTCGCGGGCAAGAGTGCAACGAGCAAATTGCAAACCAATTCCCATGCCTTCACGTTGACAGCGGGCAACGGGATTTCCAGCACGACGATACGCTGGATTCTTGGAGGGCCGGCGGTCCGCTACTCGCAGTCGCTGTTCTACGATCCGCCCAGCAACAGCCTCTTCGTTTTCGGCGGACAGCATGCCAGAACGAACATTAACTTCAACGATTACTGGCAGGCTACGGGCGTCATCGGCTCGGCCAATCTCACGTGGAACTTGCTCCGGTTCTCAGGCACCCCTCCCTCGCCGCGTTTCGGCCACACTGGCGAATACGACAGCGCAAGCAATAGCTTGATGGTGTTCGGCGGCGCTACGGGCTTCCCGGCACCTTGTGTGAACGATTACCACATCCTGGAGAATGCCAATACTACCGGTGGAACTCTGAACTGGATCAAGGTCAGTCCGTCGGGAACGCTACCTGCAGTTCGTACATTACAGGCCTCGGCCTACGATGAGGGCACCAATACGCTGATCATTTTTGGTGGCTACGACTGCAACTCCACGTACTACAACGATGTCTGGATTTTGAAGAACGCCAACAACGTGAGCGGCCATCCCGTTTGGACACAGCTCTCCCCTTCCGGCGCAAGGCCCAGCGCCCGGGAATCCAGTACAGGCATTTACGATCCCACGACGAATACGTTGATTGTGTATGGCGGAGATGCGGGTGCCGCTCCATTCGGAGACATCTGGCTGCTGTCGAATGCGAATGGCAGCGGGGGAACTCCTGCCTGGACGCAGTTGAATCCGTCGAACCAGGGGCCCGGACCCCGGACAGGCCACAGCGCAGTCTATGACAGTCAGAACAATCGGATGGTGATCTACGGCGGCATAGACGGAAACAATCTTTTTAACGATGTATGGATCCTGTCGGGAGCGAACGGGCAGCAAGGGATGGCGACTTGGATTCAGTCCGCGAGCGGGCAACTCCGCCGGTATCACAGTTCGGTGTACGATTCGACTTCAAACGAAATGATTACGTTTGGCGGGCAGAGCGGTTCGAGCAGTGCGATGATCGAGCCGACAGCGGATACTTATACCCTGACGGACGCCAATGGCCTGCCGTAAGCGGGGCCGCGTGTCTCCTCAGTGTGAAATAGCGTCGATTCCGAGGGGAGCGCCGGGGCTGCTCATATTTCGGCTCGCCAAAGCATGCGCTCCCTTCCACGGACTTTCGATCGCAGCCAGACGCTGTCACTGCAGCAGAACTGGCGAATAGCCTACCTGCACACTTCCTGAAACCGGACTGGTGTTTCCGTTGACGTCGGTCGCGGTGCTGTAAGCGGCAGACGGAATAGGCTGGGGGGAACCCGGCGAACAAGGCCCTGGATCGCAGGTCCCGCTGAGACTCGAGTCAAACATGATGGTGAATGTCTTTCCCGCCGAGGTTGTCCCTGGGCAAGAATAGATCGTTCCCGAGATCGAGCAGTTGCTTACTGTCGCGCCGCTGAGCCATCCAGCGACAACATCGTAAGAAAGGCCGGCGTCAGTTCCCTGTAATGTTCCTGTGGGATAGTCCCAGGCGTACCAGGCGGAAAGCGTGATGGCCGGGTTGGTTACAGAGGCGCGCAGCACATAAGAAATGGCCACGTAAGCCGCCTGGCCGTAGACAGTAGGCACTCCACCTTTGGAGGGATCGGTTCCGATATAGCCATTCTCGTCGTCGAAAAAGCCTCCGTTCGGGGTAGGCAAATTATCGCGTTGAATTTCCCCAACCGCCTGCTGATATACAGTCAGGAATTGCGTCGGATCGGTAGTCTGTATGCCTCCGCCCCGGCCATGGAAATTAGTGATGTCGAAGGTTTGCCTGCCCTTCACGCTGGCAGCATTCCACGTGCACGTCTTTCCGCTTGCAGGCAGGGTAACTGAACCGGCGGGGGCATTGATGGAATTAAGGCCGGAATATTGGTTCATCCATTCCCCCGGAACCGCGGTAGGCCCGTGAAATGATGGGCTCAGAACTTGTGCATTGGGATCCGCACAGTGCACGATGTTCCAGAGATCCCATCCCATACGGATCAATCTCGGGACGCTACCGGTGCAAATTGCCGGAGTTCCTGGGCTGTACGAGGGGTCTGGACACCAATAATTCGGCGAGTCACCTTCATTCCAGACTTCGTAGTATGCGATCTTCCCCGCATACCTGTCGGCGAGAGCGGCGATAAAGGCCTGAAATTGCGCGTCGGTACCTGTGCCATCCTGGTTGAGATCGGACGGGGGCAGGCAGGAATAATCGTACTGACCGGAAAGGTGTCCGGGAGCGCACTCGATCCCCCCGCCATAGCCGGAACTGGTCGGTCCAGGGAGACAGGGACTGGGATCTGGCTGTCCCGCGCAGACTGAGGCCCATTGCGGAGTGCCTCCAACCGTGTAAATGATTTTCATGGGGCAGTTGGGATTGGTAGCCAGAGTATTGACCGTGAAGTCAAGGTTGCTCCAGTCGTACACACCGGCAGCGGTCTCCAGATCCTGCCACTTCATACCGCTATCCCAGATTCTCAAGGTGCTGACTGCGGCGACATTGTTTTTGGAATCCGTCGGACACCAGCCCGCTGGATAGGTCGACAATTCCTTGAAATCTGCCGCGAACAGCACGTCATTGACCTGGCGGCTGCCACCACCTCCACCGCCTCCACCGCCAGGAATTGTTTTCGGCGATGCGGACGATCCTCCGCACGAGGCCATTCCGGCAATGAAGGAAAATGAAACAGCAGACCCGAGCAATCCCAAGAGCAGACGCTTGACAGCAGATTTAGGGGAGGTGCACATCCGCTTTTTCTCCTTTGAGCGAATCGGATTTTTGCCCCAAAACTGATATGGGTGATAACCCTCAGCTGTGCATGAAGTTGTTCCTCTGGACAGATAATTTTGAGGTTCCAAAAGTAACCAGCCGGGGGCCGTTGGTCGTCGCTTGTGGCCAATTAGCCCGTGATCGAACGAACAATGACTAGTGGCCAACCTTTTTCAACGGCTCCGGAAAAAACTTTTCAAATCTAACATGCGGCGAGACTAAGCCACGAAGACTGCCAGAGACAATGCGGCGTTAGTTAACCGTCAGCTGTGTAGTGACGGTACGGGTGATAACGCCGCTGTTGGCGATCACGGTGATCGAGTAGGTTCCGGGCGCTGTAGTTGATGCTGCCGTGATCGTGAGGGTAGAAGATCCGGCAGTATTGATCGAGCTTGCGCTCAACGTTGCCGAGAGACCGGGAACTTCGGAGATGCCATCGAGAGTTAAATTTGCCGTGGTCGAGAAATTCAAGGGGATCAGGGTCAAGGTGAACGACGTGCTGGCTCCGGGATTCACTGTGGCGGAAGGTTTATTGATGGTGAACCAGAAATCCGTGCCGGCCGGCGTGAGTTGGCAAGCTCCGCCCGGATTGCCCTGGGGCAATACAAATTTCGACGTCAAATCGGCCAGGGTCAGGCCTTGCCACCTGCAAAGCTAAGCGTGGATCTGTTCTTAGGAGTGGGCACCATGAATTCGGTCAGCGCGTTCAAAGGATTCCACCAGGTGTTGTTGGACGAGACCAGCGTGTTCTCGAAACTGGTCCAATCGGAGTTGCCTAAATAGCTATCGCTGAACACGCCCTGAGTGCTGGTATTTCCCTGGATGACGTTGCGGGTACTGGTGAAGTTTTGAGTGATGAGATTCGAGGTTACACCGGTTTGCCAGTTGGTGACCTCGATTCCCCCAGCCTGTCCGACCACCTCGATCTGAGCGGGACTGTTATTCAGCAACACGCTGTTCGAAATCGATATCTGCTCCGAGTTCCGCAGCATCAGTCCGCCCTGGCCACCGCTGCTGTTTTGATTACACAAATAACTGTTCGAGATGGTGATTGGCCCCTCGTCTTTTTCCGCGAAGGCGCCGGCCAGATAATTACTGGTTGCATTGAGTCCGGTGGCGGTGATGTTGGCGTTGTCGGTGTCCCAGTGAATTCCCCAGGTCTCGTTGAAACTGGAAGTCAAGCTATTCACCGTGATGGTGTGAGCAAGAGAGGCATGATAGCCGGCTGTGTTGCAGCCATAGAAACCGGCTTGAGCGCCTCGCCAGTTGTTATAGGACGCTGTATCCGATTGCCACCATCCATTTAAATTCCGTTCATCCTGAAATCCACTTTCGCCATTATGGCGTGCAGTGCTATTTTGCACGGTGAAAAAAGTGCCCCCTGTAATTTTGAGTCCCTGGGCGTTATTCCACTGAAAGTTATCATTGTCGAACAGAATATTATTGGAATTGCCTTCGACTTGAGCCGCAGCGCTGGCGCGGCAGCTGTTGGCGTATTGGAAGGTTAATCCGCGGAAAACGAGGTTCGTTCCGCCCTCGACGCTCAGAACGGTGGGCTGCGATGGAACCTCTACCGTTGCCGTGCTTATCTGAGTGCCATTTTGTGGCCAGATGTAGATGAGGGCGGCATTCTCGTCTACAAAGAATGTGCCCTGCTGCATTTGCCCAAGAGAAAGCACCTGGGTCAATGGTATCCCGTTCACGATGACCATTTCCTGGCGCATCATGATGTCCTGCTGGTAGGGGCAGATGGTGAGTTGCGCACAGGTTCCCCACTGGTTGGGCCAACTATTGGTATAGATGTTGCGATTTGCGCTGTAACTCACCCACCCGGTGTAAAGTGTGGAACCGCTGATGATGACTGTGCCGGCGGTCGCTGCTTGAAACGTAATGGGCAACGCCGTGTTCTGGCTGGTGTGAGTGACGGTGAGAGTCTCGCGGTAGGTCCCCGGATTGATCGTCACGCGGGTACCGATTCCAGCGAGATTGTTTTGCTGAGCCATAGTGATGGCGGCGCCGATAGTTTGCAGAGGGCTGCTTTTTGAGCCGTTATTCGAGTCCGAACCCTTGGTTCCGTCAACCCAGATGAATGCCGTCTCCAGGCTTTCATTCACCGAAGCCTGGCCAAAGAGAAATGCGAGCTGAATAGCAGTGCGCACAGACCGCATGCTGCAGCCAAAAACTTGGACATTTGTAACCGCCCCGAGACGGGAAAATTAATTAGCTTTGAGTTTTGGCCAGAGAAGTAATACCGATGCTGGGACTACAAACCCGCTCTTCGTAGAACAGGACGCGAAGAAGGGTTCTGAAAACCAGTACGATTGTCCAGAGAGTAAACCAATAAAGCCGAAATTGGAATAAGGCGAACGCCTTAACGTTTTACTCAAGAGGACAAGGACTTGAGGACTTTAGGCTCTGGGCGGCCCGTTCGCGGCGCTCCACAAAATGAAGGTAGTCACGCCTGCCGCACTGTCTCGCAAAGGTTATAACGCGGCCGTACGGGGTCTCGATGTTGAGAGCTAATTTACCGTCTCGGTAAACATCGCAGGAGCCAGTGTCGAGTATGAAGCATCGATGATCACGGTTCCGCTCTGGCCAGGAGTCGTGTAAGCGGTTGAGGCCTCTCCGAGATTATTGGTGACCGGGTTGGGATTGGAGAACACGCCGCCCGCGCCATTGTCGGTGAAGGCCACTGTGAGCCCGGATATTCCGTTACCGTATTGATCGACCACAGAAACAATCAAATTCTTCGGGAGTTTGGTATTTACCCCCGCGCTCTGATTGTTACCCTGGACGATGTTGATCTTCGTGGCCGGCCCAGCAACGGATTGCTCGCTGACTTTGGCACTGATCAAGCCTACCGACGCGGTCACGGTGAGAAACTTGGCGACGGCGGGCAGCGTGTAACTGGTGCTGGCCTGTCCGTTAGACCCGGTGATAGCGGGATTCGGCGAGAACGTGCCGCCGCTGCCATCGGTAAAGGTCACCGACACATTCGGAACAAGGTTTCCTACCGCATCTTTGGCCCTCACGACCAGGGCTACCGGCAGGGTGGTTCCAACCGTTCCAATTTGCTTGGACCCGGAGACAAAACCCAGGCTGGCTACCGGGCCGACTACGCCAGTCTCGATAAAATTCGCGGTAGAGTAACGCGGGCTGGTTGCGGTGATGGTCACCGTCTGCGGGGTCGTCGGCAGAGTATAGAAAGTCGAAGCCCTGCCGCTGCTGTCGGTGACCGCCGTCGCGCTGCTGAATGTGCCACCCTTGCCGCCATCGCTAAACGTTATCGTCACGTTGGGAAGAGGATTTCCACTGTAAGGGTCGATCGCAACAATCGCGATGGGAACGGGCAACGTGCTTCCCGCATTCCCGGTCTGGTTGCTTCCGCCGTTCGAGTTAATCTCGGGAAACAGACCGTAGCCAACTAACTGGGTTTGCGTGCCCATGTAAACCTTGCCATTGGCTACGATGGGAGTGGCGTAGTGAGCGACGGTTCCCAAGGTGTCGCGTCCGGCAACCATGCCTGAGTCATAGAGCAGGAACAGGCGGGTTGCATCGTAAGCCGACATTAACGCAGCGCCGCCGACGTTGCGCACCAACCAGATGATTCCGTTGTTGGTCCCGTTTGATGAAATTACAGGAAGCGCGATCGTGGTGAGCTTGGAATAGCTCGTGGCGGCAGGAGTGAGCACGCTGTTGCCGCTGCTGTTGATGCCCAGCGTAAAGGACCTCAGATAATCCAGGTGAGCCAGGAAGTAGACCGTATTGTTCCAATAGAGCGGACTGCCGAAGAACTCGCCACCAAGTGCAGCAGGCAGGTACTGCACAATTTGCGCGTTGCTGGTGGGATTGTAGCCTCCCAAGCTGAGGGTGTTAATCAGATAGATATCAGCGTCCTTGCCGGATGTAACCAGCAGATTGGGAGTGGTGCTGCCGGACTGATAAGGGAGAAGTGTAACCCCGCCGGAGCCCAGGTCGGTGTCATTGGCAGCCATGTTGGCTTGGTCGAAGGGCGTGAAAGAGTCATTGACCTTGAACTCTCCCGCTTGCATCGAGAGCTTCAAGACGCTGTCGCCGTAATCAAATCCGCTGTAGTTGAACAGACCGTTTGCCGTCGAAAGATAGATGTTGGTCCCATCGGTCGCTGGGGCCACGCCGGCCTGCCACAGAGAACTGCCATAGCTTTGATCGGGCTGCGTGACCATCACTGCCTGTTGCTGCAGGGTGGACGCGCTGTAAGCGAAAAGCCATCCCCGCGCGTTGTAGTCGCAGCCGTTGGAGCCAAAGCCCAGGTAAACCGTGCCGTTCAAGAGCAGCACGCCCATCCGCTGCAAATACGGGAGGCCGGTAAAGATTTGCGATCCCACAATCCCGGAAATCGCAACTGGACCGCCAAACTTATCCAGGCCTGTGGTCACGTCCAGCGCGTGCAGCGAGTGAGTAGCAATGTGGGTTGTCGAATTGAACGTTTTCGCCGTCAGATACATTGTGTCGGTGCTGGGATCGATCACCGGCGTGCTGAGAATTCCCACCTGGTTCATGCCAGTGGTGTTGTTACAGCCTTCGGCGTTGGGCGGAGTAGGAGTGCCAAAGTTCACATGCCAATATTGCACGCCTGTATCCGCATCAATGGCGTACACGCTGTTGTTCAGAGTCGCTACAAAGACGACATTGTGAACGCCCCCATTAATCGTGAGGCCGTGCATGTAGAGGGGCTGTGCCTGTACGTAACCGTCCACGTTGGACGCGAACAACTTCCCGAATAGCGTCGAATTCACGTTGGAGGTGATGAGCACGGTTTCCGCAGTGTTCTGACCGGTGCGCGCGTTGTCCATCTTGTCGGTGAGAATGCTCACTTGACCGGAAGCTTGGGGCAGCACAAGCAGGCAGGCAAAAGCACCCAGGGGAAGCAGGACGATGCGGCTTATCAGGCGGCTCGTCAGACGGTATGAAAGCATCCGGGCCCCTTTCAAAGCAGCTTCAAAATCAGAAGCGGACCGGTCGTAAGAAATAGTTTTTCGCCTGGGCTTTGCAGTTGGACGAACAGGAATCGTGAATCCCCCAAAAGCAACTCGGCCAGCGGAAATCCGGCTCCGAAATAACGTTTCCGCTTTCGAATGCCGGCAACGAAGGGGCAACTACATGACGTAATACACTGCGCAGAATCGTGCGTTCATTCTTGAGGTTGATGCCTGCAAAGTCAAGGGTGAAAGTTCCTGCATACTCGGCTGAGAGAAGGGCGGAAGGCGGGACTTGGACGCAATGATCAGCTTTGCAATTTCTTGCATTCTGAGTCCGCTTGAGAATGCATTTCAACTCGTAATCAGTACGTTTCTTCTTGACGCAAAATTCGGTTTCGATATACTTGCCACCCTGCTGGTTTCTGACAGCAGACGCAACATCCCACGGCTCTGCTCCCCCCCGGGAATCGCTAATCGTCTGGAGGTTCCGATGCACCGCATGCTGATCCCTGTCTTGATTCTGGTGTCCACGTTGAGCTTCGCGCAGAAAGCAGGACAATCGCCGACTGGAGCGGTGAATGTTGTCACGCGTCAGAATGACAACCAGCATACGGCCCAGAATTTGCAGGAAACGATTCTGACTCCGACGAATGTGACGGCCGGTTCGTTCGGAAAGGTTTTCAGCTATCCCGTGGACGGCCAGATCTACGCCGAGCCTCTGTACGTGTCGAATCTCACGATGGCCTCAGGCGGCGTGCACAATGTGGTTTTCGTGGCCACCGAATACGATAGCGTTTACGCCTTTGACGCCGACAGCGCCGCGCTGAATCCCAACCCGCTCTGGCATGCGAACTTCTTGAATCCTTCCGCAGGCGTGACGCCGGTGTCCTGCGCGATTGGCGCTGGCGTGTGTCAGTTATTTCCCGTGGTCGGAATTACCTCGACCCCGGTCATTAATCTGGCAACGAATACGATCTACGTTGTAGCGCGCACCCAGGAGACCTCTGGCACGACAACCAACTGGGTGGTTCGATTGCACGCACTCGACATCACCAGCGGCGCCGAAATGCCGGGCAGCCCAGCCACGATCTGTTCCACTAACGGAACCAAGGGATGCGCCCTCGCCGGAGGGTCAGTCCTGTTTGGACCGCAAAATCAGCAGTCCCGGCCCGGCATGCTATTGGTACCTGAAGCCGGATTCCCGCAAGGCGTGCTCGTAATGGGTTTCGCGGGAGATTCCGGTTGGGTGCTGGCCTATGACCCGGTGGCTTTGACCCTGCTTGGCGCTTTCTATACGGACGACGGAACACACCACAGCAGCAAGTTCCCGGGCATTGCAGGTAATGGACACTCTGGTATCTGGGGTGCCGGTGCAGGAGTTGTGGCGGACCCCAATGGCAACATCTACGCAATCAGTGGCGATGGTTATTGGGATGGAATCAATAACTGGGGCGACAGCCTCGTTAAGCTGACGTTGACCCAGAATTCCTCAACCGGAACCTACTCACTCGTTCTTACCGACTACTTCACGACGGCCGACCAGGCGTGCCGTTATTCCCATGGCCATGATTTCGGATCGGCGGGACCACTGCTCCTGCCGCCGCAAGGCGGAGCCACTCCGAATCTCATCTTCACGACCGGCAAACAACACGCGATATGTGACACCACACTGGCCGGATATGTCATCAATCGCGACAATATGGGGCACACCGGCGGTCAGATATCGCGAATGACTCTGCCAGACGGCGGCACAGAACAGTCGCCCGCTTACTTCAACACTGGAACCACGCAATACATCTATAACGGCGGAGATGACGATTTTCTGCGCGCCTTCACGGTATCTTCTGCGGGAGTAAGTTCAGGTCCCGTTATGGCAAGCACTCACGTTTTTGGCTCGGGAACTTCGCCGGCGGTTTCCGCCAATGGAACTTCAAACGGCATCGTGTGGGCATTGGAACAAACGGATTCGCCCGACGTAGAGCCGCCCATGCAGCCCGTTGTGCTGCACGCTTTTGACGCCACCAATCTTACGGAATTGTACAGCTCAGCCCAAGCACCATCGGGCCGCGATGCCGCAGGGCCTGCGGTTAAGTTCCAGGTTCCGATGGTCGCCAACGGTAAGGTCTACGTAGGGACGTCGTCAGAACTCGACGTCTTCGGCTTGTGTCCGTGCGCGGGTCGGAGATGAGAGTGCGAGTCGGATGAGCAAGTCGAAAAATATTTCGGCCAGATGCCGGCCCTGGTTCAAGGAGACTGATATGTGCTTTCGGACATTTACTCTTAAGAACGCGTTTCTGCTCATGATCATGACTGTCGCGCTCGGCCCTCTGTCGAGCGCGCAAACCGAGAGCAACATTTTTCTATACAACAAGTTGACTGATTTCTGGCCCCAGGGCGGTCTTATCGAAGATGGAGCGGGCAACCTATACGGCACAACCCGGGGCGGCGGCACTTACGGTGTCGGAACGGTTTATGAATTGTCCCCTCCAGCGGTGTCCGGGGCGACTTGGAACCAGACGATTCTCTACAGCTTTGTTCCCTATGGAGGTGGCGGGTTCGTTCCGATTTCAGATCTGGTCAAGGACAAAAACGGAGCCCTTTACGGAACCTTCTATTTCGGCGGCGATCCCACCTGCAATTGCGGAGGCGTCTACAAGCTGACTCCGCCTGCCGTAACAGGCGGCGCCTGGACCGAATCGGCAATTTACAACTTCAAGACGTCCGACGGTCATCTTCCGACAACTGGGGCCCTGGCTTTGACTCCGAACGGAACCCTCTACGGTACAACGCTGCAAGGCGGGACTTGGGACAGCGGCGTTCTCTACAAACTTGCGACGAAGGACGGCATCACCTATTCAGAATCCGTTCTATATTCCTTCGGGAATCTCAGTGACGCCAGCACGCCCAATGGTCCGATTGTTCTTGACTCGAAGGGATTTCTCTATGGCGTTACCTCTCTGGGCGGCGTCTTTAACCAGGGGACGGTCTATAAGTATGTACCTGCCGCTAATGGTAATCCCGCAGTCGAGTCTGTCCTGTTTTCCTTCGGGGGCTCCAAAAGCAGCGGTAGCACCCCAGTCGGCGATCTGGTTTTCGACGCATCCGGAAACCTCTATGGAGTGACCACCTACGGCGGTTCGGCTAATGATGGACTTGTGTACGAGTTGTCACCCGGGAATTCAACGTGGACTGAAACCGTCCTCTATGTCTTCAGCAAGAGCTCGGGCGCGAATCCGCTGGGAGGACTCACTTGGAACCCGACGAATAACAATCTCTACGGCACCACAAGCGCCCTAAATGGGCAAGCTTCCGGGGGCGGAACGGTATTCAAGTTAATTCCTCCAGCGGTGAGCGGCGGGGCCTGGACGGAATCCACGTTGTTCAATTTCATCTATGAGACCAGCGGCGGCGGCCCGACCGGCGGGATCAGGCGAGACACCAAAACCGGAAGTCTCTACGGCACCTGTCTCCAGGGCGCCATCGGACACAACGATTGGTATTGGGGGACCGCCTGGCAAATCGCGAATCCGTAGTCGATAGCGTCGGTGTGACTACCCACAACCTCCCCGGGCGGCTGGCCCGGTTCTGCAGATGGATCCCGATCATCCATCACTTTTATGTGCCGGTCACTGCGCGGCTAAATGCGCTGAAGGCAGTCAGACGGATTATTCGAAGAGGCTAACATGTCGCATCGAAGTCTTAACCTAGCGCCGAGAAGGCTCAAGCTTTTCCGGTTCGTCATTGGCTTTCTGTTTTGCGCTTCGGTCCTTTGCAACCACTCCCAAAAAGCCTGCGCCGCGGGCACACCTGGGACCGGGAATCAGGCTGACTCGGTGTTGAACCACGTAGCCTCTTCGTCACCAAATTTGAACAAGCTCCCGCTGAGTTTCGAAATCAATGCCGGCCAGACCTCGAGTGAAGTGGAGTTTCTTTCGCGGGGGCCAGGTTACTCTCTGTTCCTGACTCGGTCTGGGGCAGTGATCAGATTTTCCGATGCCGCAGGAAATCTTGTTCTAGGTATGAACCAAGTAGGAGCGAAGCGCACATTAGCTCCCGAAGGAAGAGACGAACTCCCGGGAAGGATCAACTACATCCGTGGAAATGATCCCAAGAAATGGACAACGGATGTTCACACCTATCGTGCCGTTCGTTACCCCAGCATCTATCCCGGCATTGACATGATTTTTTCCGGCTCAGATCGCAAGCTGGAGTATAGCTTCGTACTTTCTCCTTATACTGATGAACGCCAGATCGAGATGAACATTGATGGAGCAGATCATATCAAGGTCGGCAAGAATGGCGATCTTCTGATTCAAAAAGCCGGAAGAACAATCTCTTTCGGAAAGCCCATCGCGTACCAGATTGATGCCAACACAGAAACGCACTCGACGCAATTTTCTGGACCTTTGCCACACCGACATTTGGTAGAGGCCAAATACATACTCGATCACCATCGCGTGCGTTTCTGGGTGCAGCACCACGATCGAAGCCGGGCACTGGTAATTGATCCCACCCTGAGTTATTCGACCTACGTCGGCGGAAGTAATCAGGACTATGGAACCAACGTAGTGGTTGACGCTGCCGGCGATGTATACGCTTCCGGCTACACTGCATCCATCGACTTTCCCACAACAGCGGGAGCGCTTCAAACCAGTTGCGGCGGTGGATGTGCCAACGGAACCTATGATGCTTATGTGTTGAAACTGAATGCATCCGGAACCGCCCTCCTCTACGCGACATATTTGGGCGGGAGCGGGAATGAATATGAGTATGGTCTATTCGTTGACTCAGCAGGGGATGCTTATGTCACGGGAGAGACTTTTTCCAACGATTTTCCCGTTACTGCAGGAGCATTCCAGACGGCCTGCAGCGGCCACTGTATTAGCGCTGATGGATTCATCACCGAGTTGAACCCTGAAGGTTCCGGACTCATTTACTCGACTTATATTGGAGGCAGCGGAGTCGACAGGGTTGATGCAATCGTCGTGGATTCCGCGGGCAATGCCTACATCACCGGCGGCACTCAGTCAACGAATTTTCCAGTAACCTTAGGGGTCTTCCAACCAACTTGTAATTGCGTAAGCACGTCGGAAGCGTTCGTGGCAGAAATGAACCCGACTGGGACTGCCCTGATCTACTCCTCCTACTTGGGTGGATCCTCAGCAGATCTGGCGTATTCCATCGCCATCGACACGGCGGGAAATGCATTCTTAACGGGTTACACACAATCCACCGACTTCCCAGTCACTGTCGGCGCCTTTCAGACCTCGCTGAACGCCCCCGTCGCAGCCTTTGTCACCAAAGTATCACCCGATGCCAAGAGCCTCATCTATTCCACTTATCTGGGCGGAAGCAGCGGTGTCCAAGGGAAACGAGTCTGCTACACCTGCGGCACCAGTGTGGTGGTGAACAGTAACGGCAACGCCCTCGTGACAGGACTGACTCTGGTCACGGATTTCCCAACGACTCCGGGTGCCTATCAAACCACGTTGGACGGCGCCATCGGACATGACGCTTTTGTAACCAATCTGAATTCGTCCGGCACAGGGCTGCTGTACTCCACGCTTCTCGGCGGTGCAAACGACGATGGCGGCACCAGCGTGGCGTTGGACAACAATGGCAATATATATATCAGGGGAAATACTCTATCCACCGACCTTCCAGTGACCGGTGGTGCCGTGCAGAGCACTCTGGGAGGAAGCTACGACGCTTTCGTTGCGGAGTTCGATCCCACACTATCCAAGCTGCTTTACTCAACTTACCTGGGAGGGCAAGCCGAGGAATTCGGCATGGCAACCCACAATTTAGCCCTGGATTCGCAGTCTCCGCCAAATATTTTTGTGACCGGCTACACGCTTTCCACCAATTTTCCCACCACGGCAGGGGCGTTCCAGGGCTCATCACATGGACTGTACGATGCGTTCCTTACAAAGATCGCGCCCAGTCCGAATGTCAGCCTCTCGCTTTCCAGCGTGAACTTTGGAAACCAGCAGATTGGAACGACCAGCTCGCCCCAAACGGTGACTTTAACCAACACTGGCAATGTTGACCTGACCCCACCAGTCTTCCTCTTGAGCGGAACCAATGCCTCCGACTTCGCCGAGACCGATACGTGCAGCAGCAACAGCCTCGCTCCCCAGGCCAGTTGCACCATCACCCTCACCTTTACTCCCACGCTTGCCGCGCCCGAAGCCGCCAGCCTGAGCATCACCGATAATGCACCCGGCAGCCCGCAATCCATTTCGGTCTCCGGCACTGGCGTCACAGCAGGCCCTATCGTGACACTGTCTGCCACAAAGCTGACGTTTCCGACGACCGTCCTCCAGACCAGTAGTGCTCCGCAATCGGTTACCCTCACCAATTCCGGCAGCCAGACGCTCACCATCAATTCGTTCAGCATCAGTGGCGACTTCACTCAGGCCAACACTTGCGGGACCACGGTCAATCCCGGAAACAGTTGCTTCATCAGAGTCACGTTCATTCCTACCCTTCCGAACACTCGGAACGGCACGCTCACCATCACTGACAATGCCAGTAACAGCCCCCAAACCATTTCGCTCACGGGAGTCGGAACAGCGGTCCAGCTATCGCCGTCGAGCTTGAACTTCGGCACGGTTTCTGTCGGCACCTCCAGTTCGCCCCAAACCGTGACTTTGACCAATGTTGGCGGCGCGGCTGTTAACTTCAAGCAGATCGCCATCACTGGAAAAGATCCGGCAGATTATTCGCAAGTCAGCAATTGCTTGCCCAGCGTCGCCGCGGGCGCGAGCTGCTCGCTCACCGTGACTTTCACGCCGGCAGCAAAAGGCTCCCGCCCGGCGAGTTTGACGTTGACAGACAACGGAGGCGGCTCTCCCCAGCTAATGCCCTTATCCGGCAGCGGCCAATGAGACAGGCACTCTCCCATCATTAAGTTCGGGCGTCAGCAACAGCATCGTCCAGAGGAAGAGCTGCCTCGGTCGGCCCACTCTTCGGGCATGCCTGCCGCTACAATTCTCGTTATGTTCTACGCTGGCCCCGCTGCGGATGACGCGCTCAAGCTGCTGCTGTTAGCGCTAATCGGTGGCGGACTGCTGGTTCTCGGCCGTTGGAGTTCGCGGTTGGGCGGAGCGCGAAGCCACGATGCGTTCCCCGATGTGCCCACGCCCGATGTGGCAGATTTACTTCCCGGGTCAACGCCAAAGCTGTGGCCTCCGTCTGCCGAAGAAGTTGCCGCTTCCCTGCCCTTTGATCCGGCTCTGGGGAAGATTCGCATCAAGAAATTCTTCTTCGAAAAGACGGACGCAATCCCCGGACCCACGGATCGTGATGTATTTGCCGATGAATTGCATGTCGAACTGTACGATCCCGACAGCGATCACAGCTGGTGGCAGTCGTATTTTGTGGCCACTCCCCAGGGATTAGCGAAGATCCTGCACGACAAATCGTGGAGATATCTGCACGCTCCGGATGTGCTGGTCTTTTCGCGATACGACCTGGAGGAGATCCGGCGGGCCGTGGTCAGCCGGATCATGGCCGACCATGAATATTTTAAGGATAAAGAGCAGGAGGAAGAGGAACCGCTTTAGGAACATTCAGCTAGGGCCGCGGTCCCCACTTCTCGCAAACGACACGAGAAATGGGGCACTCGATCGTAGCTACACGCCGATCACTGCGCAGAGTTCCTTCACCGCCGCGGCGCTCTTGTCGAGCCCCGCTTTCTCTTCCGCTGTCAGCTTGATTTCGATGATCTGCTCGATTCCCCTGGCTCCGAGCTTTACGGGGACACCAACGTAGAGTCCGTTGATGCCGTACTCGCCTTGCAGGTAGGCAGCACAAGGCAGGATTTTCCTCTTGTCTTTCAGGATAGCTTCGACCATCTCGGTTGCGGCCGCTGATGGCGCGTAGTATGCCGAGCCCGTCTTGAGGTACTTCACGATTTCGGCTCCGCCATCGCGCGTACGCTGCACCAGCGCGTCCAGGCGGCTCTTCTCCATCAACTCTGTGATCGGAATGCCGGCGACTGTGGAATAACGGGGCAAAGGCACCATGGTGTCTCCGTGGCCCCCGAGAACGAATGCGGTTACATTCTCGACGCTGACCTTCAGCTCATCGGCAATGAAAGCGCGAAAGCGGGCAGAATCGAGCACGCCGGCCATTCCAATCACGCGCTCGCGGGGAAATCCGCTGAGCTTGTAAGCCGCCTGCGCCATCGCGTCCAGAGGATTGGAAACTACGATCAGGATGCAGTTCGGCGAATTTTTCACTACCTCGCCAACCACCGCTTTCATGATGTTGTAATTCGTATTGAGCAGATCGTCGCGGCTCATGCCGGGCTTGCGAGGAATGCCTGCCGTAATCACCACGATGTCGGAGTTGGCTGTGTCTTGGTAGCTGTTGGTTCCGGTGATATACGAATCGCGTTTTTCGATGGGCATGGCCTCGAGCAAGTCGAGTCCCTTGCCCTGCGGCACGCCTTCGATGATGTCGATGAGGACGACATCGGCGAGTTCTTTGGAGGCAATCCAGTGAGCGGCGGTCGCGCCTACGTTGCCCGAGCCGACGATGGTTACTTTCTTACGCATGGATGAGTCCTTTCAAACAAAATTGAGAAATTGGGTAATTGAGTAATTTCGTAATTGTGCAATCACCCCATGGTTGAGGGTTTTCAATTACCCAATTACAAAATTACGCAATTCCCCAATCACGGAGCCGCACCGGGCCAGAGCTATACGGTACTCAGCACTCCCGCCCCCATGTTCTCGATCATAAATCCGGCAAATTCGCTCGTCTTGACCTTGGTGGCGCCAGGCATGAGACGTTCAAAATCGTAAGTGACTTTCATCTGCTCGATGGTACGTTCCATGCTCTGCTCGATCAGGTCGGCGGCTTCGTTCCAACCCAAATGGCGGAACATCATCACGCCGGAAAGAATTACCGAGCCGGGATTGATCACGTCTTTATCGGCATATTTGGGCGCGGTGCCGTGCGTGGCTTCAAAGATTGCATAGCCATCACCAATGTTCGCTCCGGGGGCGATGCCTAATCCGCCAACCTGTGCTGCGCAGGCGTCGGAGATGTAGTCGCCATTCAAGTTGGGCGTGGCCAGGACGGAATATTCATCCGCACGCGTGACCACCTGCTGGAAGATCGAGTCGGCGATGCGGTCATTGATCATGATCTTCTTCTTCCACGCACCGTTGCCGTGAGTGGCCCCAATCGAATCGAGAACCTCTTTCACTTCTTTTTCCACGCTTTGGCGAAACGCGGGCGGCGCAAATTCCATGCCGGGCTCAATCATCTCCGCGTTCTGCGCGATCGTGAGATTCGGGGTTTTGTCCTGGTTATCCAGAATCCAGCTCTCGCGTTCGGTCACCACCTGGCCGCGGAATTCCGCGGTGGCGAGTTCGTATCCCCACTTACGGAAGGCGCCTTCGGTGAACTTCTGGATATTTCCCTTGTGCACAAGCGTCACAGTTTTTAAGCGGTTCTCAATCGCGTGTTGAATCGCCATCCGCACCAGGCGCTTGGTGCCGCTCACAGACATCGGCTTGATGCCCACGCCAGAGTCCAGACGAATCTGCTTCTTGCCCGACTTGAGCATGTCTTTGTTCAGGAATTCAATCAGGCGGGCGCAGTCCGCGGTTCCCTGCTCCCACTCAATACCCGCGTACACGTCTTCGGTGTTTTCGCGGAAGATCACTACATTCATGCGCTCGGGATGTTTCACCGGCGAGGGCACGCCCTTGTAATACTTCACCGGGCGTACGCATGCGTAAAGATCGAGAATCTGGCGAAGAGCAACGTTGAGCGACCGGATGCCGCCTCCGACCGGAGTGGTCAGTGGCCCTTTGATGGCGACGCGAAATTCGCGGATCGCGTCGACTGTATCGTCCGGCAGCCAATTGTCAAATTTTGCCTTGGCTTTTTCCCCGGCGAAAACCTCGTACCAGGCGACCCGCCGTTTCCCCTTGTAGGCTTTCTCGACAGCGGCGTTGAATACACGCAGCGAGGCTTTCCAAATGTCGCGTCCCGTGCCGTCGCCCTCGATGAACGGAATAATCGGATTGTCGGGAATGTCGTACTTGCCACCGGCATAGCTGATCTTCTTTCCGTCGGCGGGTACCGCGACACCGTTATAACTGCCTGCCATGCAAGGCCTCCGCTATAAAGCAAATCTGAGTTGTGATCGGAAAACCCACAATTATAAAGAATCGGACCGAGGTAAGCACCCGTGTGTTGTATTCCTCAACAGATAATCACTTCGTCAACTATGTGATCTGCTGGCACAAAGGCGAACTCACAGACTATGCGGATTGACTTCCAACGAGGGTGATCGTGGTCACTTCCTATGGTGACCCCAACCACAAACGGCGCAAATGACCATATTGTTGTGCAGTATGGGATAATCTGCATGTCCTTGGCGCCCTTCGCCGACGGTTTCACCGGAGGTTCTATGCAAGCTCTCAAATCCCCGCTTCGAGTGCTCATCGGGTTGCTGATCGCTCAGGCACTTTGCAGCGCAGCATTCGCCAACAACACTCACGAGCGAACTCAATTCGGGCACGACATCACGATCGGCACGGGGGAGGAATCGGGTGACGTCACTTGCTTCGGCTGTAGTGTGCACGTTCGCGGTAAGGTCACCAGCGATGTGACTACGTTCGGCGGCAGCGTCATCGTGGAAGATCAAGGCGAAATCAGCGGCGACATCTCTACCTTTGGGGGAAACATCCGGCTGGAAAAAAACGTAAAGGTAGGCGGTGACGTGGCAGTGTTCGGCGGCCGTTTCTATCACGATTCCTCGGCCACCGTAGGCGGTGACGTCAGCAGCTTCAGTGGTTCGGTTTGGCTGATCCTCATTTTCGTATTACCCATAGTCCTGTTAGCTGCCTTTGTCGCGCTGATTATCTGGCTGGTGCGAAAGTTGACCAGGCCCGGGATGCCGGCAACCGCATAGAGCAGCGTCGCTACCACCTCCTGGTTCCGAAGGTCTTACGCACCCCGAGGCTCATATAACGGCCCCACGGACCGTTATTGCCGAGGTCGGCCACTCCGAGACTTCGGTTGCGCGCTCCTAATCGGTCAAACAGGAAGTGCTGGGTCACACGGAACTCGAATCCCTTATTCAAGTAGATTCCCGCTCCCCAGGAATGCTCGATGCCAATCGCGTCCGGCGACCAGGTGTAGAGATATTGCGGTACGTTTTTTCCAAACAGAAACGTCGGCGCGCCGTACACCATAAAACGCCGCAGCGGGCCTCGGCCAAACGGGCGTACCTCGAGGATTCCCGATAACATGTAGCGCGCGAACATGCTGCAGGGGGCATTTGCTCCGCCGTACTGGCCGGCGTTCCCGGCGCATAAGTTGGGATCAATCTCGTTATGCGGAGGGGAGAGGTCGAATTGTGCCCACCCCCAGAACATGTCCCTAGGGAAAAACATCCGGTCCCCGGGATCGGCTGCGTGCCAACTCCTCTGCGAACTGGGCTCTTGCGAAGGGCTTTGCCGGTTGAGAGAAGGGGAGATCTGGGCTCCCGCAAGTGAAATCAATACTGGAACCGCCAGCATCCACGCCAACACTTTCATTTCGCCTCCGAAGTTTTTGCACGCCGCAAGCCAGGTACTCTCCCTGATATTCAGTCAGTCCGCGTTGCCCTGTCATTCCGAACCCGAAGCGGCGAGGAATCAGCCGTTCGCGAGGGGGTGCTGCAGGAACGAGCAGATTTCCCCGATCAATCGGAATGAGTAGATGTCAGCAGAAATCTTCGACTGTTGGGACAGAGCGCCACATTGTAACCCGCCGGCTGTGTTGCATGGTTATGCTGCGGAGCACGCTGGATCATGCATGGAGATCTTCCCCGGTTTCCGGGGCACAAGAGCCGTTGACCTTCACACCGGACCGAAACCGGATGTCGAACGCGTTCTTCCAGAATCCATATCCCATACTCAGATTCTTCCATTCATAATACGTTTGTATTAGCCGAAATAATGCTAAACTCTGCAAACTCAGTGGGTTGGGACTTTGGTGGACGGATTGCTTTTAAGGGAAGTACCGCGAGACCCAGGAACCCTATGCCCCAAGAGATATCCGTTTCGTATCAAGCGATCAAGAGCAAGGTCTACCGTTTGATCGATGCCCTTGTCGTCGGAGAAAAAAGTGAAGCCGAGGTGGCGGAGTCAGTTCGGCGGTGGTGGTCTTTGATCCATCCGGCTGACCGGCCGATCGCCCAAAAGTACCTGCTCATGATTCTCGGACGCTCCAATTCCGCGCTGGACGCGATGGGTGCCGAACTGCTTTCGGTGAGCGGCTGCGAAATCGCATTGCCGCTAGCAGATCCTTCGCTTCCCAGCAAGCGAATGCGCCTCGTGCAGCGCCTGGTGAAAGAAAGCTCGGTCCGAACTGCGGTCTAGAGCCCACCTGATTCGAGTCGGCAACAAGTCCCTGAAAGTCTGATCCATGCGGCTGTCGAGCCGCTTTCATTCCGTCCGCAGGGCGCGAATCGGCTCCAGTGTTGCGGCTTTTCGGGCCGGCAGCAATGTCGCGATCAGGGCTGCCAGACTTAAGACCAGCGTCGTCATCAACAGAATACCTGGCGCGTAAGGCTTGACTCCAAACAGCTGTGTGGCCATTGCATAGCCTGCCAGAATCGTTGCCGGGATGCCGATCAGCAGCCCAGCGAGAATCTGCAGAAACGCGCTTCGCAGAACCAACCTCAAGACGTTCAGACGGTCCGCTCCCAACGCCATGCGGATTCCGATTTCACTTGTACGCCGTTCGACAGAGTAGGCGGTAACGCCGTAGAGACCTACCGAAGCCAGCACCAGAGCGAGCACTCCAAATAGTGAAGTCAGCTTGGCCAGCATATCGCTTTGAGAGAAGTTCGCTTCCACCTGCTCGGCGAAACTCTTGAAGTCGATCAATGCGAGATCGGGACTGAGCTGAGACAAAGCCTGCCGGACCTGCTGCTCCAATCCGGGCACTGCGCCGCGGGTCACCACAACTGCCGAGTTCAGTAAGTGCGACCGATCCTCGAATGCCTGAAACCGCGGATCCTCGTTGGCCACATGGGGCCGCCACTGCGCTTGGGCCAAGAAAAACATCGGGCGGATCTTACTGGTGGGTTCCCAATACTGCGTGTCCTCAGTAACTCCGACAATCTCGAAACTGGCGGCGTACTTGGGATCAAGGTCCCCAAAATGCTTCCCGATCGCGCCGCCATCTTTGAAGAAGCGCTTGGCGAACGTCTGATTCACCACGGCTACACGGTTCGATGTGGCAGTATCCTGGTCGGTGATGCCGCGTCCCTGCAAAATCCTCGTGCCGATACTTTCGAAATATCCATCACTGGCTCTCACCCAGGAAGCATCGTTCTGATCCGAACCCGGTGGAGGCAGGGGCTGTCCCTCAATGTAGACCGTCTCGCCCCAGTTATTGCCCTCCATCGGGGTGTAAAGGGCAAAACTGACTTGACTCACGCCCGGGATTGCCGCGAGATTGTCGTGGAGTTGGCGGTAGAACGGCGCCAACTGATCTGGCTTGAATCCTGCCATGTCGGGGTCGAAATGGAAGATGTATCGATTGGCGGTCTGAAATCCGAAGTGCTGATGTTGCATGTTGCGCAAGCTTTGCGTCAGCAGGCCCGCGGCGCACAGAAGAACGAGGGACAACGCCGCCTGCGCCACCACCAGCGACCTCTGCGTCCACCCGCCGGAATGCTGCGTGGAACGATAAGCTCCGCGCAGAGCGTCGGCGGGATCGGCATGCGCCATCAGCCATGCCGGGGCGACTCCGAAGAGAATTCCCGTCAACAGAGAAACGGCGAAAGTAAAGGCCAGCACCGGTATAGAAGGGGTGGCGCTGATGGCCACATGCTGCGATTGAAAAGCAAGCCTCAGGATGAGACGAGTGCACCAGAATGCCAGCCCAATGCCCACGATTCCGCCGACCAGCGACAGGAACGTACTCTCGGTCAATACCTGCATGATGTGCCGGGACCGGGTAGCGCCCAAAGCTGTGCGCAGCGCGGTATGTTGGCGGCGGCTGGCGGCCCGAACTAACATGAGATTCGCCACGTTCGCGCAGGCGATCAGGAGCACGAAGGCGGTCACCCACATCAGCAGGTGCAGGCCGGATTGATATTCATCGCGCATCATCTGCACGCCGGCGCCGCCCGGTGAGAGATGCAGGGTTTGTTTCGGCACCAGTCCTTGGTCGCGTTGTTCCAGTTTGCTCACCGGACTCAGGAGCCACTGCTTGAGTTCTACTTGCAACTGAGCCTCAATTTTCTTCGGATCGGCACCCGGAGCGATTCGCCCAATCAGGTCGAGCCAGTCCTGTTGGGGAAACTGAAGGGTGTTGCTGGTTCCGTCAATCAGAGGTTCAGTATTCAAAGGGAGCCAGAACGCCGGGCTGTTTTCCATCCGGTCGCCATAAAATCGGGGTGGCGCGATTCCGATCACGGTAAACGGGTGCCCGTTTAATACGAAACTCGATCCAACTATGGACAGATCCTTCCCGTACTTTTCCTGCCAGGTTCTGTAACTCATTATGGCAACCGGGTCTGCTCCCGGCCGATCGTCAGCCTGCGTGAACACTCGCCCGGCGTAGGCGCCAATGCCGAACATGCTGAAGTAGTTTCCGGAAACGTATTGGATGAGAAGGGACTGGGCGGATTGATTACTGCCGGCGCGCCGCGCTCCAATCAGACTTCGGCCGGCCTGGAAAGCTGCGAGTTCACTGAATCCCGGCGTGTTATCCCGGAAGGTTTTGTACTTATCGTAGGAAAACAAGGACCAATCATCCTGCATGCCGCCATTCACGCAGCAGTTTTCAATATCCCCAACGCGATAGAGCTCGCTCGGCTTGGCTACAGGTAAAGATCGCAGCAAGACGGCATGCACGAGAGTGAAAATCGCGGTCGTTGCGCCGATTCCCAACGCCAGTGTCAATACGGCCGTAGCCGTAAAGCCCGGCGCGTGCGCAAACTGCCTCATGGCGTAACGAATGTCGTCCAGGATCTGCATTGGGCCTCCCACGATCAGTAGAAGATAGTACGGACTGGCGCCGTCCATTGTTCCATCGGACGGACGCTATTATGAGGCTTAGACGAGCGCTGTCAGTGGTTTGTGAGCAGATTCGAGTGTCAGGCCGATTCAGATGTCGTAATACAGGGCGAACTCGTAGGGATGGGGGCGTAGGCGGATCGCATCCACCTCTTTGGCGCGCTTGTAATCGACGTAGGTACGCAATAACTCCTCGGTAAAGACATCTCCTTTAAGCAGGAAAGCGTGGTCGCGCTGCAGGGCATCGAGGGCGTCCTCCAGAGAACCGGGCATGGAGGGAATGCTTGAGACCTCTTCCGGATCCAATTCGTACATATCCTTGTCCAGGGGTGGAGCCGGATCCATCTTGTTCTCGATGCCGTCCAGACCGGCCATCAGCATCGCCGCAAACGCCATGTACGGGTTACAACTTGGGTCGGGCGGGCGAAATTCCACGCGCTTAGACTTCGGCGCGATCGAGTACATCGGGATGCGGCAAGCTGCCGAACGATTGCGCCGGGAATAGGCCAAGCTTACCGGCGCTTCGAATCCCGGCACCAGCCGCTTGTAGGAGTTGGTCGTGGGGGCGATGATTGCCGACAGCGCCGGGCCGTGCTTGATTAGCCCTCCTACATACCACAGGGCCAGTTGCGAGAGCCCTGCATAACCGTCTCCCGCGAACAGAGCCTCTCCTCGGTTCCACAAGGACTGGTGGGTGTGCATACCATTGCCGTTATCACCGAACAAAGGCTTGGGCATGAAGGTGACCGTCTTGCCATTGCGGTTGGCCACGTTCTTGACGATGTACTTGTAGAGCAACATCTTGTCGGCCGAGCGCACCAGCGAGTCATACTTCAGATCAATTTCCGTCTGGCCTCCGGTGGCGACTTCGTGATGATGGCACTCGACCTCCATGCCGCAGCTTTGCATGGTCAGCACCATTTCTGAGCGCAGGTCCTGATAGTGGTCGGTAGGCGCGACCGGGAAATAGCCTTCACGATAGCGTGGGCGGTAGCCCAGATTGTTCTCTTCCCTGCCCGAATTCCAGCGGCCTTCTTCAGCATCGATGTAGTAAAAGCCGTACTGCTCGCGTTGATCGAAGCGAACATTGTCGAAAATGAAGAATTCGGCTTCTGCTCCGAAGTAGGCGGTATCGGCAATCCCGGTCGATGCCAGATACATCTCAGCCTTGCGCGCGATGTAGCGGGGATCGCGGTCGTAACTCTGCTTGGTCACAGGGTCGACTACGTCGCAGACCAGCACGAGCGTGGGGGCTTCAGTGAAAGGATCGAGCAGGTGAAAGTTCGCGTCAGGCTTGAGCAGCATGTCGCTCTCGTGAATCCCGGCCCAGGCGCGAATGGAGGATCCATCAATGCCGAAGCCCTCTTCAAATGAGGCTTCTGTGAGTTGGTCAATGGGATAAGAGACGTGGTGCCACAAGCCGGGAATGTCGGTGAAGCGCAGGTCGAGAATCTTGCAGTCGTGCTTGCGGGCAAAATCGAGAACGGTGCTGGCGTCAGCCATAAAGATCCTTGTTGGAATCCAGCGAGCGATGCAAAGCGTCGCGAAGCGACCAACGACGGCTTTCCGGCTGCTACAATCGGTCGCATTATGCAGGACCGGAGAGTTTAGAGGTTGCGGTTTTCTCAGGCAATTCGATTGTTTTTATGGCCGGGATAAAGCGGACTTTATACTTAAGCTGTCAGCTCTCAGCTATCAGCTTTCAGCCAAATAGGGATCGGATCCGTTGGCCGCAAGTGGAACTGTCCAGGCTGACGGCTGAAAGCTGATGGCTGACAGCTTCCTATGGATTTCGACCAGCTGGAAACGTTTCTCGAAGTAGCGCGGCACGCCTCGTTCTCGCGGGCGGCGGAGAAGCGTTTCCGCACCCAGCCGGCGATTTCGTCGCAGATTCGCGGGATCGAGGAGGAAGTCGGCGCCAAGCTGTTCGACCGGTCCGGCGGCAAGGTGTCGCTCACCGCGGCCGGGAAAGCTTTTCTCAAGTACGTAGAAGAAACACTCGATGCCCGCAAAGCCATGCTGGTCTCCATCGCCGAGATGGAGCGTGTTCCGCGCGGGGAAATCATTGTAGGGGCAAACGAGGGCACCTGCCTTCATATCCTGCCCTATGTCTTTGCCGACTTTAAGAAGCAGTATCCCGATGTCTCGGTGAACATCAAGCGCGCCGACTACGCTAAGGTTCTCGAGTCCATCATCGACAACTCGGTCGACTTCGGGGTCGTCTCCCTTCCCGTGACCGACAGCCGGCTCACCGTCGTCCTGATCCATCGTGATGAGCTTATCCTGATTGCCCCGCCGCACCACCCTTTGGGAAAGCTGAAGTCCGCCACCATCGCCGATGCCAGCAAGTTCCCCCTGATTGTTCCCAAGGCAGGGCACACCCGCGACGCCATCGAGCAACTGTTTCACGAGCGCCGTTTGAAACCCAACTTCACCATGGAACTTGATTCGAGCGAACTGCTCAAGCGCTTCGTAGCCGCCGATGTCGGCATCGGCTTCATCGCCCGCTCCAACGTAGAGGAAGACGTGCGCGCCAAAGTCCTCGCCGCCTTCCCGCTCGCCGACGGTCAGGTCCGCCGCGACCTGGCGCTGGTCTTCCGCAAAGACAAGGCTTTGAGCCGGGCCGCTTTGGCCTTCATTGACATTGCGGTAAAGCACAAATCCACGCAAGAATTAGTGCAGACCCCAACTCGATGATGAAGGCGATTGCCACACTGCTGTTCATTCCTCTGATCACTCTGCCCTCGGTGGGGCAGTCCGTCCAGAAGCCGATCTCGGAAATGCCGGCGTCCGCCCGCAAGCTGATCGCCATCAAGGTGACGGGCAGCAAGCGCTTCTCCGAAGAGGCCATTGCCGCTGCCAGCGGCCTGCAACTGGGAACGTCTGTGAATGACGACGACTTCAAGCAGGCGGCGCGGCGCCTCGGCGATACCGGGGTTTTTACCGACGTGGCGTATTCGTTTTCCTACTCGCCCGCAGGAACCAAGCTCGAATTCCATGTCACCGACGCCAACAAGTTCGTTCCCGTGCGGTTCGAAGACTTCGTCTGGTTCTCGGACGAGGAACTGCTTCGGCAAATCAAGGAGCACGCCCCCCTGTTCGACGGTGAATTGCCGCTTTCCGGCAAACTACCGGACGAGATTTCTGACGTGCTGCAGGCCATGCTGGTCGAAAGATCCATACCCGGGCACGTGGAATACGAGCGCGCCGGCAAGTCCGATGGGCCGGTGGATTCGATTGTTTATCGAGTTGGCGATGTCGTGATCCAGATCCGCAATGTGGAATTCGTAGGAGCAGGCCCGGACGAAATTCCCGCGCTCAAGGCGGTCTCGAAACGCGTGTTCGATCGCGAGTACTCGCGCAGCGTTCTGAACGCTCTGGTGCAGCATCAGCTTCTTCCCATCTACCATGAGCGCGGATACCTCAAAGCGTCTTTCGGCGCGGCCGAGCCTAAAGTCGTGAAGCAGCCCTCGGCTCAAGGTGACGAGAGCATTCGCAACCTGACAATCGTAGACGTTTACTTTGCGGTGACACCGGGCAAGCAGTACAAGCTCAAGGCCATCGAATGGACCGGTAATCACGAATTCTCAGCGGACACGCTGCAGACAATGGTCCGCGCGCAACCGGGTCAGCCCGCCAATACCGTGCGTCTGGACGACAACCTGAAAGACATCCAGAAACTGTACGGATCGCATGGCTACGTCACCGCAAGCATCGGGGCGAGCGCCACCTATGACGACGCAACCAGCACCGTCGTCATTCACCTGGAAGTGAAAGAGGGCTACCTCTATCACATGGGGGATCTCGAATTCCGCGGGCTCGACAACAGCCTGACTGCGAAGCTGCGGAATGCCTGGAAAATCCGCCCCGGTGAGGTATATGACGCCACGTACCTGAGCGAATATCTTCCCGCTGCGGAGAAACTGTTGCCCCGCAACTTCGACTGGGACGTTTCTTCGCACGTAACCGCCAACCTGCGCGATAAGACGGTCGACGTGGACCTTATCTATTCAGTCAAGGCAGCCCCGAAATGAGCGGATCACAGGTTGCCCACGGGGATCAACACTCTGTGCACCTCTGTGTTCCTGTGGTAAATACGCTGCGCTTGTAACTTCTCGTCGGAAAGAGCATCTTTTAGTTGCTGGCTGCCGCCGGTTTTTCCCGGCCGCCAGCGCACACCGAAAAAGGAGATTTGTAATGACGAGTCCAACTCGCAAAGCTGGATTTTTTGGAATGAACGTTCTGCTGATTGCGGGACTGGCGGTTTCGCTCGCCTTCGCTGCCAGCGGCAAGAGTTTTACCGGCACAGTCAGTGACTCCATGTGCGGCGCCAAGCACGCCATGGCTGGCGATGATGCCGGCTGCACGCGCGCCTGCGTGGGCAAAGGATCCAAGTACGCGCTGGTTGTCGGCGACAAGGTCTACACCTTGGAAACCAGCGACAAAGACGCACTCGCCACTCTCGACAAGCAGGCTGGCGCCAAGGCCACCGTCACCGGCACCGAGAAGGACAACACTATCGCGGTGAGCTCGGTCAAACCGGCCAAGTAGATTCAAACCTGCGACCTCGGCCTTCAGCCCAAAACACGCTGCAGTGCCGAGGTCTGAGGTCCAGAGTATGAGGTCAGTTTCGCCTGCCAAGCGTCGGCAGCGCGGGCTTGGGTACGACTTTTTTCATTGGTACCCCCGAAATTCATATTTCCTTTACAAACCATTGTGTTAGATTGTGCATTCTCGCATTGAATTTTCTCTGCGGAGGACGGACGCATTGGGCAAAGACATGGTTCCGAAGCGGATTTTCTTTACCAAGGGAGTGGGGAAACACCGCGAGCGGTTGACATCGTTTGAATTGGCGTTGCGCGACGCCGGTATCGCTGCCCAGAATCTGGTTCGCGTCTCTTCCATCTTCCCGCCCAACTGCAAGCTGCTGGCGCGCAAAGAAGGCGTGAAGTACTTGCATCCCGGCGAGGTCGTGTTCGCCGTTGTGGCCGAGAACTCCACTCGCGAACCCCACCGTTTATTGGCTTCTTCGATCGGTGTCGCCATCCCGGCTGATCGCAATACCTACGGATATCTCAGCGAGCACCATTCCTTCGGCGAGACTGAAGATGCCGCCGGAGAATATGCCGAAGAACTCGCGGCTGAGATGCTCGCTACCACGCTCAACGTGGAATTCGACCCCGACCGCTCTTGGGACGAGAAGAAGCAGATCTATCGCTTGTCGAACAAGATTGTCCGCACGGCCAATGTCACTCAATCCGCCGTCGGGGACAAGCGTGGCCTCTGGACCACCGTTATCGCGTCTGCGGTCCTGATCTTCGATTAGATCCAAGCTCAGCGTGCGCCCCGCCGACACCGCGCGGGGCTTGGCACCTTAGTAATCACAGCGCCCCCCCAATGTAACCTTTCATTAACCTTTTCGGGTTATCATGGAAGTGAAAGTAATACGCAATTTTACGAACTGGGGACAGCTTTGGACATCGAAACACGCCGTAAGAAGCAACAGGCCCTCATGATGCGGATGGTTGAGCGGAAGGTACGCTCTCGCGCACAGGAGTTGTACGAATCGCGCGGGCAAACTGAGGGGAGTGAGTTGCAGGATTGGTTTCAAGCCGAGTCAGAAGTGATTGAAAAGACAATGCTTGCTCCACTGTATCGCCGCATGAAATCCGGCACTCAGCAGCCGGAAGACTCGGCTGGAACAGAACTCCCCGCCGAGTAGTTACGAATTTCGCCCAAAGATTGCTTCTGCCGTAAACGCCTTTTTTATTTCCTGCTGGCCGTCCTTCCCGATTTCCGAGTGCCGCCCTTTTTCGCCTTGTCGAGTCTTTCGATCACGGCGGCCACGATGAGAGGTAGCCCGACGGTGGCGTCCACGAAAACTTCGCCAAATTTCCCGCCTTCCGAGGGCGGGACGAACTTGCCCCACGAGATCGCCTCGCTATAAGGGCTGCCCGACAATCCGCCCCAATATACCGGCTCGGGACAGATTCGTAGTCCGTAGTGGTAGCGCTTCAAAGGCACGTTCTCGCCTAGCCTGCGGTGCCGCAGTTCGATAAAGGGTCCGAATTGCTGCGACCAGTTCCGCGGCACTCCGCCGCCAATGGTGAAGATTCCCAGTTTTTTTTGCCGCAACAACGTGGCGGCAAAGTGCTCCAGATCTTCGAACGGATCGAACCGAATCTTGTGTCTGCCGGTGGATTCGCGCAGGCGATTATTCAAGGCGGTATCGAGGCCCAACTCTGAATCGCTGAATGCAGGCACGAAAACCGGCACGCCCTTTTCAAAGGCAGACTTCAGTATGCCCCGTTGTCCTTGCGCATTCCTGGCCAGATACTCCCCGATCGCATGATTCAGCTTGTACGAGCACATGACCTCGTTGTGGTCCCAGGCTTCCAGGACCGCCGACATCACTTCCTCGACATCGTCGAGGTTCTGCTCGGGCTCAAGAGTGTCGTAAACCCGGTTGTACCCCTGCTCGTAAAGCTCTTCGTCGGAAACTTCGGGATTAGCGCGGAAGTGGGCGCGCCCGGTGGCCTCGACCAATCCGTGCGCCATCAGCGCCCCGGTCGAAACGATCGCATTGACGATACCGCGATCGATCAATTCCGTAATGATCAGCCCTTGCTTGGCCACAGTCATGGCGCCCGCCAGGGTCATGACGACAAAAGCGTCCTCGTCGAGAGCCATAGCCTCGAGCACATCGGCCGCTTCGCCCAATTGCCTGCCAGTGAAAGCGGTCTTGCCCATCGCGCGCACCAGGCCGTCGATGGAACGGACCTTGGACAGATCGAGAGGCTCCAGCGGGACTAGCCGATCCTCGATGGGATTGTGCAGATCACGGTCTTTTCCTTCACCCCCATGACCCTGCTGCGCGTGCGAACTGCCATGATTGCCCTGTTTCAACGCAAGCCTCCAAGCCGGCGATCAAATTTCCCGACTCAATACTCTACAGGAACCCCTCGGAGAGATGCCATGCTGCCGGATTTGGGCTGAAAGGGCGTGTGAGCCTCCAGATCATGAAGGAGGACGACGTGCGTTCAGGCGAGTCGCCTCGAAATTGAATGGCTCGCGTAAACTGGCAACGATGCCCGGTAAGCGAGCCTTTGAGGATCAAATCGCGGCACTGGAGGCGCTTCGGCAATCGCCGGAGGAAGCGCGGCTCGCCCCTTTGCGCAAGGCCCTCGGAAACCGCAACAACTTCATCGTGGGCAAGGCTACAGACCTGGTGCGCGAGTTTCATGTCGAGCAACTGATCCCCGACCTGCTGACGTCATTTGATCGCTTCTTTGAGAAGCCCGAAAAGAGCGACCCCCAATGCTGGGGCAAAAATGCCATAAGCCGCGCCCTCGCAGCCTTGGAGTATCAGGAGCCTGAGGTCTTTCTGCGAGGCATGCGCCACATCCAACTGGAACCGGTTTGGGGTGGCGTCTCTGACACTGCCGGCACCCTCCGCGCCACCTGCGCATTCGCTCTGGTTCAATGCCGCGGCGTCGCTGAAACTGATCTGCTTGGCCACCTCGTCGAACTCCTGGCAGACAAAGACAAGGCCGTTCGAGCCGAAGTAATCCGCGCGATCGAGCAGTTGGGGTCGCCCTCTGCTGCATTGCTGCTTCGGCTACGAGCCGTTCTGGGCAACGATGAACCGGAAGTGATGGGAGCCTGCTACAGCGGCGTACTGCGCATCGAAGGCGTTTCGGCGATTGCGTGGGTGCGAAAGTTCTTAACCTCCGGTGATGACGCTGCCGCTGAAGCGGCGCTGGCGATCGCGGGCACCCACTCGATGGAAGGCTTTCAAGTTCTATGCGAAAGCTTCGAGAAAGCTCGCGATCCGTGGTTTCTCTCTGTCTTGCTATCGGCGATCGCGTTAACCCGCCAGGATGCAGCCCTGGAATTCCTGCTCGATCTGGTGCGAACGGAATCGCTGCACGCGGAAGCAGCGATCGAAGCCATTCTGCGCTCCATGCCCTCCGCGGAGCTCACCCGGCGCCTGGAGAGATTGGTCGCCTCGAATGCACGTTTGGCCCGAGCCTTCGCCGCGCACTCCAGACCAGAACAGACCAGGTAGGGCCGTCCTTGCCCGCGGAGATGGATACATTCCATTTGTGCCAACTTCTTTCTGACAGCCGAGCGTTGAAAGCTGAAAGCTAGCTTCCTGCTATATTGAATCGCGGAGGTTCGTCAGCTTGCCCCCTGAAAAATTTCGCGTGGCTCTGGTCCAGATGTCCTGCGGGCCGGAACCGGAACAGAATCTCGAAAAGGCTTTAGCCCGGACGGCCGAAGCCGCCGGACGCGGCGCGAAAGTCGTCTGCCTGCCGGAACTTTTTCAGACCCAATATTTTTGCCAGCGCGAAGATCACGCGCTGTTCGACCTGGCAGAGCCCATTCCTGGCCCCGGCAGTGAAAAGCTCTCGGCCGCGGCGCGCAGCAATGGCGTTGTCCTGATCGCATCACTCTTCGAAAAACGCGCTGCCGGCGTCTATCACAACACCGCCGCTATCTTCGACAGCGACGGCACGCTGCGCGGGCTTTATCGCAAGATGCATATCCCCGACGATCCCCTGTACTATGAGAAGTTCTATTTCACTCCCGGCGATCTCGGCTTCCGTGCCCTCGATACCAGCGCCGGACGCCTGGGCACGCTAGTCTGCTGGGACCAGTGGTATCCCGAAGGCGCCCGTCTCACCGCATTGCAGGGAGCGCAGGTGTTGTTCTATCCGACGGCGATTGGCTGGCATCCCGCGGAGAAGGCGGAGTTTGGAGTGGCCCAGCACGACGCTTGGCGCACGATTCAGCGCGCGCACGCGATTGCCAACGGAGTCTATGTGGCCGTGGTCAATCGCGTCGGATTCGAAACGGGCAACGTGCGTGGAAAATCGGCGCCTGGCCAGGGGCTCGAATTCTGGGGCGCATCGTTTTTCTGCGATCCTTTTGGCCGCGTCCTCGCGGAAGCGTCTCATGACCGCGAAGAAATTCTGGTCGGCGATGTCGACTTAAAAGCGCTTGAGGACATCCGTCGCAATTGGCCGTTCCTGCGCGATCGCCGCATCGACAGCTATGCGCCTATCACCAGCCGCTTGCTGGACTAGAGCTCAACGTGCCCAGACCCTCAAAGAAAGCTTTAAGAGTTGTACCGCCCGTGCCTGCTGCCCTCGGCTACCGCATGCCCGCCGAGTGGGAACCCCACGCGGCCACCTGGCTTGCGTGGCCTCATTATGAAGGCGACTGGCCGAAGAAGTTCGAGCCCATTCCCTGGGTGTATGCCGAAATCATTCGGAATCTGGCGAAGCACGAGCGCGTCGAATTGATCGTAAAAAATGCCGCTGAGGCTGGCCATGCACGCCGGATCCTGCAGCGCGCCGATGCCCTCTCTGACAATATCCGCTTCCATCGTTGGCCCACCAACCGCGTCTGGCTGCGCGATTCGGGCTGCATCTTCCTGAAGAGAACGACGGCCGTTCCCAGCCGGGAACAGCCTATTTGGCACCGCTTGCGTGCCGCCCTTATGCACCCAGAAGCGGAAAAGCGCGGCTCTGCTGGTGCTGTCGGGCGTAAGAAAAAACTCCGGGCTTCAGACCCTGAGGCCACGCTCGCCCTCAAGTTCCGCTTTAATGGCTGGGCGAAGTATTCCAACTGGCGGCACGACGAGAAAATCGGAAGCCTGATGTGCAAAACCTCTCATGCGCAGGAAATCCGACCGGAGTCGCTGGGCAAGCGTGTTGTGCTGGAAGGGGGCTCAATCGACGTCAATGGCGCCGGAACCATCATGACTAGCGAAGAATGCCTGCTGAGCCAGGAACAACAACGCAATCCGCATATGGCGCGGGTTCACTACGAAAAAGCGTTCGCCGACTACCTGGGCGCGCCGCACACCATCTGGCTGGGACGCGGGATTTACGGCGACGATACTCACGGTCACATCGACGACCTTGCCCGCTTCGTCTGGAAAAACACCGTGGTCGCGATGGTCGAGCCCAACACCAAAGATGTGAACCACGCCCCGCTACGCGCCAACCTGCGCCGCCTGCAGGCTGCCCGCGATCAGGACGGAAAACAACTCACCGTCATCGAACTCCCCATGCCGGAACCGGTCATGTTCGAAGGCCGCCGCCTTCCCGCCAGCTATGCGAATTTCTACATCGCGAACGGGCTGGTGCTCGCTCCGGTCTTCAATCGGCCCAACGATCGCATCGCACTCGATACGCTAGCCCGCCTTTTCCCCACCCGCGAAATCGTACCCATTTACTCAGGAGACTTCATCTGGGGCCTGGGCGCAATGCACTGCATGACCCAGCAACAGCCAGCGTGAGGCTTTGCAGATTTGCGATCCTAAGACTGCAGATTATGAATCGCGGGATACGGCTAGCTATCACCTCATGTTTGAAATCTGCAATCTCAAGTCTGCCATCAGCAATCCCCCGGCTCCGTGATAAATTTCCGCCATGCCCCATGGAGCAATGACGACCAGCCGTCTCGAAGCCTTCAGCGACGGCGTAATCGCGATCATCGTCACCATCATGGTGCTGGAACTGCGTGCGCCCTCGCAGCCCACGTGGCCTGCGCTGCTGAAAGTAGCGCCCGTATTCATCAGCTACGGACTGAGCTTTCTGATCGTGGCCATTATGTGGGTGAATCATCACCACTTGATTCACGCTGTCCGCCAGGTCACCGCTCGACTACTGTGGTCGAACCTGAACCTGTTGTTTTGGATGTCGCTGGTTCCCTTCGTTACCGACTTCGTTGGCAAGAACTATCGTCAGCCGATGGCTGTGGCCTTGTATGGGCTGGATCTCACACTCTGTTCCAGCGCGTTTTACCTGCTGCGAACCGAACTAGTGCGGCAGGAATCAGACAACTTCGAGATGGCCGACTATCATCGCGCCGTTCAGCGCAAGAACGGGCTGTCGTTCTTTCTTTATCTCGGTTCCGTTCCGCTCGCCTACGTTTCGATCTATTTATCGTTTTTCGTGTTTGCACTGATTCCCGCGCTGTACTTCCTGCCCGAGAGGAAACTGGCCTCCCCAAACAACTAGTTCGCGCGTTCAACAAAGCAATGCGGGCTGTTCGTCAGCCCGCACGCTTGATTTCCGGCATGAACTTTCACTGCATAGATTGAGGCGAGGAAGCGGGCGGCACACTCAGCACCGTGCCCGGAGGGCAACTCATGTTCGATGGATTCGCTCCGGATGCGGACGGCGATGAACCGGAAGGCGCATTGGCGGGCGATGTCGTCGGCGCGCTTGAAGACGAATTTACGTTCTCGGAGTTTGCATTGCTGGAGTTCGTAGTACTAGAGTTCGCCGCGGGCGATCCTGCATTCGCGTTCGCTCCGTTTTGTGCCGACGCCGGCACGCATGGCGTCCTACTGGGAAGCGCAGCCGCCGGAACATTGCCGTTTGGCGCTGGGTTCGCAGTCGTCGGGGTGGTTTGCGGATTTGTCCCCGGCGTTGGCGCTTGCGGCGTAGTCGTTGCATCAGGTCCCGCCGCCTTTGTCGTGATCGGCGTTGGAGGCCCAATCGTCGCTTGCGGGGTAGCGTTAGGTGCCGTCGCAGGAGCCGCTGTCGTTGGCGCGGCGGAGGGCGTCGCGGCGGTTGCAGGCGAAGCTGGTGCGGCCGTCGGGGGCGGAGCCGCCGGGCGACTCTGCGCGACTCCCCAAGTGGCGCAAGCCAGCAGGATAAGCAAAGAAATAAACCGGAATGTCATTAGGAATCCTCCCGCTCGGAAACACCACTACTATCGTGCAAGCGTGAGGATTCCGATTGGCGTTTTTCCTAGTCTCAAACTGCAATCGCGACGCGGCTATCCGGTCAATGCCGTAGACAAAGCTGCTGGAGATAATGAAGCGGCGAGAGTTTCTTAGCGGCGATACTGAGTAGGCTCAGGGCCTTTTTCCAACGTAGGACGATCCCAGATCCATCCTTGCCGGGTGTAGCTGGCCAGCTCGAAATCCTGCGTGAGCTCGAGCGCGTCGGTGGGGCACGCGTCCTCACACAATCCGCAGAACATACAGCGGCTCAGATCGTAGGTGAAATTGGTGAGTTCTTTGCGGCGGGTCTTCTCATTGCGTTCGCTGGAGACCACAATCAGATGCTCCGGGCATGCGAGGGCGCACAGGTCGCAGGCAATGCACATGGTCTCGTCGGTATCGGGGTTCACGTTCAGACGCGGCGCTCCGCGGTAGCGTTCTGCCACCTGTGGCCTCTCGAGCGGATATTGCTCGGTGTAAATTTCTTTAGGATCCTGATAGCGGAACGTGACCTTCAACCCCTGCAGAAGGTCGATCAGGAAGACTTTGCGGAGCAGGCTCGGCATCCCCATAACGGGGTTAGGATACCATTAACGGCCAACTCCCCAAAGTCGGCCCGGCGCGCGCTTGCCAACATCCGCTTGACGATTTCTTTTTCCAAACGTCCAAAGCGGTGAAGCAGTCTTACATTACAAGAACAACATTAGAGTTCATTCCATCGTTGGGGTTCAAACGATGGCGGAGCCTTATCACATGGCGAGCACGTCCACCTTCCGTAAACTAATTTTGAACGTGCATCTGTGGGTCGGGCTGGTGGCAGCGGTTCTTCTGGTATTGATCGGTGGATCTGGCGCCCTGCTCGTCTTTGAAACCCAGATCGACCAGGCGCTGAATCCCAAACTTGTCCGGGTTACTCCTACTGGCACGATGCTTTCGCTCACCGAATTGAAGACCGCGCTCGAGCGCCAGTATCCGGGCTATCGGGTGCTGGATTTTGGCATCTCTGAAAGCGACGACACGGCTTACAGCGCTTATCTTGAGCCGGCATCGGGCAACGGCCTTGATCTCGCCGTCGACCAATACAGCGGAAAGGCACTGGGAGTTTGGGATAACAATCGCTTTGCGCGCAAGTTGCACGGATTTCACACGCATCTCCTTGCCGGAAACGTCGGCTCAGCCATCGTCGCCTGGGGTGCCATATTTCTCCTCTTTTTGTCCATCTCTGGATTGATTCTGTGGTGGCGCAGCAAAATATTCGGTGTCAGCCTTCAAAGCTCAGGGCCGAAATTTCAATACGACCTGCACAGCACGATCGGAATCATGTCATCGCTTTTTCTGCTCGCATTTTCTCTGACCGGGATCGTGGTGCACTGGGAAGATGCTGCGGGCCGATTGGCCAAACGAATAAGCCACATGCCGTCTGAGCTGTCCGATCCCCATCCGGCAAAACCTGCTCCCGGAGTTGCGCCTCTCGAACCAACGCAGCTGCTGTTGCTGGCTAAGGAAGCCGTACCCGGAGCGCGCGCCACAACTGTCGCACTGCCGGACAGCCCAGCGAGCCCGGCGCTTGTGATTCTGAAGTATCCCGAGGACCGCACGCCGGCGGGGCGAACTCGCATTTTTCTCGATCCCTACTCCGGCAAAATCCTTTCGCTCGCAAACTCGCGCGCCTGGGGCTGTCGATTATGTCACCCGACTCAATCGCGAGATTCACACCGGTGACGTTGGAGGATGGCCGACCCGCATCCTGGCGGCCATCTTCAGTCTTTCCTTGCCCTTGCTTGCCCTGACCGGGCCGCTGTTATGGTGGCAACGTCGCTATCGTGGGTAAAACTAATGCCACGCCGGAACTTTTTCGGCCGCACCGCCGTATTTAATAGTAAGAGGACGTTATGAAGGCCTACTTCACAAATTTGCCGACGAAAGTCTGGATCCTTCTCGTCGTGCCCGCCGTGGCACTCGCCTACCCGATCGCACAGATCGTGGTTCCGGTGGTGATCCACGCAGTGGTTCCGGAAGTCGTGCGGACTGTATTACGCGTGATCTGATCGAGTCAGATGGCGCAAGACCCTGCGCTCAATGGAAACCCGCCCGCTGCTGTGATCTCGCCGCTACAATTGTGATCGAATGACTAGCGACCTGCGACCGACACCGAGCGACGATCCCGCCTCTGACGAACTCTGGATGGAAGAGGCCCTGCGCTGCGCGCAGCGGGCGCTCGAAGTCGGAGAAGTGCCAGTAGGCGCCGTCGTCGTCTGCAATGGAAATATCGTAGGCCGCGGATGGAATCGCAACATCAAGGACTCCGATCCCACCGCCCACGCAGAGATTATCGCCCTGCGCGAGGCCGGTAAAGCCCTTGGTAACCACCGTCTGGGAGGCTGCGAGCTGTTTGCTACAATTGAACCGTGCGCCATGTGCGCCGGCGCCATGGTGCATGCCCGCATCAAACGCCTGGTCTACGGCTCCGACGATCCGAAGGCCGGAGCGGTGCATTCCGTGATGCAGGTACTGAACCATCCGCATCTGAACCACAAGATCGAGGTTCGCAGCGGAGTCTTAGCCGGACGCAGCCAGGAAGTACTGCAAACGTTCTTTAAGAGCCGTCGCTAGCAGAGTAACTCTGAACTTTCTCATTCCGAGCGAGGATCTGCTGAAAGCTGATGGCTGACAGGTCGTTTTTGTCGCGGAGAGGTGCGTGAGTGGTTGAAACGATCCGCCTCGAAAGCGGACATACCTTAACGGGTATCGGGGGTTCGAATCCCTCCCTCTCCGCCAGTTACTCTAAGAATTTCTTTACAACTGGCGTTAACAATTTGCCATGATCACCCTGACCTCCCGCTGGCTGTAGTCGGTACAGGAGAAGCAAATGGCAAACCTTCGAGTCCGGCTCCTGCAG